>JBBDIR010000070.1:172624-211302 GCA_040880325.1 Pseudohongiellaceae bacterium | reverse complement strand
GAGAATGGAATTCCCGATAGCCAGCGAAGAAGCGAGACCGCGCACGGCATCCATGTCCACTCGGGTGAGATAAGAGTGACCTGGAAGAATGACGGTAGTCCTCTTGCATCAGCCAATTACACGTTGACCGCACAAAATATTACCCCGCCTATTCAGTGGGTCGAGGGCGGCAGCTGTATTCAGTTAGGATTCTGCTGAGAGCTTGCTAACAATCGGTCTACTTCACGAAGTATCCGTTGCAGTAGCTCGGCGCTGATAATCCCGTCAATGGCCTGGATTTGAGCTGGTCAGAGGTTCTCTAAAAGATTATACGGAGCAATTAGGATGGACCCTAACAACATTCAGATGGATATTGCCTCTGTTGAGAAAACCTACGATCGCTATTCCTCGTTCTATGACATTATTTTTGGAGCGTTTTTCGCACCCGGTCGCGTTGAAGTTATTAATCAGCTGAAATTTGAGGATGACGCGCATATCCTGGAAATTGGTATTGGTACTGGCGCCTCGCTAGGTTTATATCCTCAGAAGGCGAAGATAACAGGTGTTGATCTGTCCGAAGAGATGCTGCGACTGAGTGAGAGGCGGGCGCAGAAGTCCGCACGTGCCGTTGATCTTTATATGATGAACGCTGAGAAGTTGGATTTTTCCGATAACTCTTTCTCCCACGTAGTCGCCATGTATGTTGTCTCGGTGTCCCCGGACCCAGCGGCTATCGTTGAAGAAATGGTCAGGGTCTGCAAGCCAGGGGGCGAAGTTGTAATCCTGAATCATTTTAGCGATGACAATTCGCTGTTCGGGAAGTTTGAAAAGGCCCTCGCGCCATTTTCTTCTTCGCTAGGCTTTAAACCCTATTTTCCATTGAGCAAATTTACCGAACAGTGCAGGCCATTCTCATTTGCTGATTGTTCGAAGACGAATTTGTTGGGTTATTGGTCTATTCTGAAGGGGCTTAAGCCCTGAATAGAATCCTAACGATTGGACATGCCTGTCGTTAACTCGACAATCTCTCTACCCTCAGCTGTTTCTAATATATTCATAGACTCGTCTGGATCAGCAGTAATTTCAAATAGCATTTCTGCTGTGCGTTCCCTATATGCTGCACCCTCCCAGAGGTGCTTGTAGATTAGATTCCCGCGTTTAACCAAGCTTAATTTCCAGCCGTTCAATATAGTTGAGCGATGCTGGGTAATTCTATTATCGATCACAGGCTGCAGTAGGCTAAGGCCCGCTAAGTTGTCTAGCGGCTCTATTGCCAACGTTTCCAGCACGGTGGGTACGATATCTATGTGAGTCGCGTATTGGGTGTTTTGGTATCTGTCGATCTGCGCATCATAAATGAACAGTGGTATTCTAATGTGCTCCTCGTAGAGAAACCGAGTATGTCCTCTGTGTCCGTGCTCTCCAAATGCCTGTCCATGATCCGAAGTGATATAGACAATACTATTGTGCAGTATTCCCTTGTCTTCCAGTTGCGCGAAAATCTGCGCAATGAAAAAGTCGGCTTGCAAGATACCATTGTCGTAATTATTCAATTCTTGCTGATGACGGTCAGTCTCGCTGCCAAATAGAGTGGCGAGTGGATTGAAAGAAGGTTTGAACGGTTCGAACTGATTGAATTGTCTATGGCGTAGACCGAGATCGTGCGCAGAGTAGAGGTGGAAGTAGAGAAAATTGGGTTGTTGGGTTGCCAAATCAAGCATCTGAAGGTCATCAATGATCCCCGCATCATCATTCACTGAGTAATTCTCTCGCGTCTCGCCATCGCTGAAGTAGTCGGCATCGTACATGGTTCGTAAGCCGCCCCACGCGTGATTGCCGGTAACGATGAAGCTGCTGGTGTAACCATTTGCCTGCAATATATTGCCGAGGTGTGTGGTGTTGGAGCGTATCTGCTCGAATTCATTACCGGTTAACGTGCTCAGGATTCCGCAGGCACTCTCTGAGCAAGTGGAGTGCACCATATCTACAGAAATTAGCCTGCCTTCGTTGTGCAAAGCACTTAGAAATGGACTCGTATCTCTAGAGTAGCCATAAGCTTTCAGGTGGTCTGCCCTGAGCGCATCTACCATGATAATGATTATGTTTCGATTCTGGCGTGCCGTGCGTGGTTGTTGGCCCTCCTGGTCTGGGTTGGCAGCGCTCTGTAATGCTGGAAGAGTAGGGTCGTATTCAAACATGGGGATGTAATCCAGGAACAAGTTTGAAATAGGTTCTCCGCCCCAGATGCCGGGATCTTCTCTGTCGAAGTTTATTTGCAGCATGACTACCGACGCGAGCAGTGCGAGTGTGGAATAGCTGGCAATGCGGATCGTTGGCAATCGGTAATCGCTACCGGACTCGTAGTACCGCCGAAACAAATAGCGATAGCCAGCCACCAGCAGTAGGTAGATTATAGGCAAAGCTATTAGGTATAAGTTCAAGGCTGGCAGGGTCTTTCGCAGCTCTCCCAGATCAGCAACATAGGCCATCACTAACTGTAGAGTGATGTTTCCGCCCCATATGATGTTGGAAATGATGTTGGCGGAATAGATCAGGATCAATACGAAGTCAAAGGCTGGTAGTGCTAACAAAATATAGATGTGTATTGCAGCACCATTGCCTTTTGATTGCAGATAGAGACAGGGGAGCAGCAATAAGGCTAGTCCGCAAAAAAGTAGCAGGATGTGCAGAATAGCGATGGTAGCCGGGTACTGAAAATAGTGCAGAAATACGACGATGAAGCTTAGGCCGGCTGCAAGGTGGGCTGCTAGGAGAAGTTTTAGAAATCGCATGAGGTGTTTTCTTTCGTGCTACCCCTGTGCTTGTTGTTGATAATTTCGTATGTGAGACATAGCATCTCATCCAGTGCAAAGATTCTAACAAAGTCGGCAACATAGGAGAATTAGTAGCAGGACAATACACCATCACAATGGTATTTGGCAGAGGCCTTGAGCGCGGTAGGGGCTCGAAATCGAATCCTGTGTCTGGAACGCTTCACCGAGGCCGTTCAAAATGCGATTTAGATAAGTGTGTAGGACTTCTCCGTATACGAATGCTGTCGCTTACGATATGCTTCTCACATTCCGCTAGTTGCTCTTGTGTTGTGTCCTGCGACAGACCATAATCCCGCCATATTTGTTATAGGAGACGAAGAGCGGCTCGGCTGAATCCACAGCAGTGGTTTGAGGCGCGTTTTTAAATCTCTCTTGAGGTGATATTAGTATGAATAACTCCACAGGACCAATATTGGTCATCGATGATGAACGGGATATTTGTGAGTTGGTCCAGCTTTCACTAGAAGGCTTGGGCTTCGAGGTATTGGTGCGTTACAGTGGGGAGGAAGGCTTGGAGCTTATTAAGCAGCGAGGAAGTGAAGTTCAGCTTATACTGCTGGATTTAGCGATGCCAGGTTTGAGCGGAATAGATACGCTAGCAAGAATAAGAATGGATTTGCCTGATGTGCCCGTTATCGTTATGAGCGGCTATGTTACCGATAAATCCGAGGCAGCAGCACTGGGGGCAAGCGGTATACTTCAGAAGCCCTTTCTGCTCAATGACGTCGAAGCCCAGGTCAAGCGAATCCTTGCCGGCTAGTTAGATTGAATGCCCGCCAACACGTTCGCTGGCCGAGAAATGATGGCGGGCTATAATCGCTATAATTTAATAAAGGCCAGCGCGAAATTGCCATTAAGTGGAATGACCAACTGATTCTGGACCGAGTCGTAACACATAGAGGCAGCACTGGGAATTCCAGAGGCGATGATCTCTGCTTCCTGTCCTGGTCGAATACGAGAAACGCTACCAAAACGCACACTGCTCACGTACTTGGTGCCGTCTTCGGTAACAACTACGCCGTCATTGCCGCCTTCGACAGCATATTCCGTGCGTATCACTTCTCCAGCTGTGTTGTAGGTAAGAACAGCGTTGTCGCCGATATTGACGACTACGATGTTTCCGTCTCTGTCCATTGCTACACCATTAGGTGCGGCTAGAGGCGCGCCGTCTGCGAACGTTGATACTTCACCACTTGCCGTAACTTTGTAGATGCGCTCTGGAGATCGGGTGTTTGATGCATAGACGGTCCCATCATCCGCAACCGCGATACCGTTCAAAACGGTGGACCCCGGGATTTCCACCGCATCCAGTGGTTGGCCAGTAGCAAGGTCGAAAGATCGCACGTAGCCAACATCTACGGTATACAGGACTCCATTACTGATAGCGCTACCCAATGGGTGGTGTAGTTCGAGTCCGTCGCGCGTAGCGCCGATCCACTTTGGCGTATGTACGCTGCCATCCGGATTAATCAACGATACAAATCCGTCGTTCTCGGTTCCATCCCCGCGGATTCCGTTGTTCATGGCGAGTACAAGGTTTTTGTTGGCGTCGAAGGTACAGCTCTCAGAAAAATGAAAACTACCATACACTTTGACATTGCTAGACATCGGCACCCGAACACCAGCCTCGTTGACTGAGCCGATTGCTTCTCCTGCTGAGAATTCCTGTGCCGAGAGCTGTGTGCCCAGGCCGACTAAAACAACCGTGGAAATTAGACTTCTTGCTATGAAATTCATATTAAACTTTTCTCCGTGTATTAAAATTTTGTAGTGCCAATCTATAAACTTGTCGGGATAGTCTACTTCAGATCGAAGTAGGGGCGTAGCCTGGTACCCAATGAGCTGCCAAAAAATGCGGCAGCGAACCAGAGCCAGCCATGTAGGCTGGTGGACCCAATTCCGCCAAAATAGGCCCCAATGTTGCAACCGTAAGCGATGCGTGCTCCGTAGCCTAGCAATATCCCGCCGACTACAGCGGCGACAACTGACTTAAATGGAATACGGAAATTTGGAGCAAATTTCCCAGCGAGGCCAGCTGCAAGCAGTGCGCCCAGTATAATGCCGATATTCATAACAGACGTAATATCGACAAATAGGCTTTCTTCCAGGGCACTACCCAAGCCCGGTCGCTGCCAATAGGCCCATTGGGTAACGTCAATACCTAAAAATACAGCGGCTTTCCCACCCCACAGTGCAAATGCCGATGTGACTCCCCAAGGACGGCCAGCTAGCAGCAACGTAGAGACATTTACAGCTGCCAGGGCAAGCGCTCCCGCAATCAGTGGCCACGGCCCTGCAAGCCAGGAATAGGCGCGGTCGACATCTCTGTCGCTCTTTAAACTCCCGTGCCGGTGCCGTTCATAGGTGCTGGAGGCGAGCCAGACTGCGGTAAACAGGCCTAAACTGATAATAATAGCCCAGACCGTCCCATAATTTTCGGCGAGGGAGAAGGGTTCAAACCCTGGCACTCCTTGCCACGAAGACCATTGCCAGGTGCCCAGGACAGACCCTGCTATAAAGGCGGCGAGTGTAATTAGCATGCGCATATTGCCGCCACCTGCAGTAAACAGAGTGCCTGATGCGCAGCCGCCACCTAACTGCATGCCCAGGCCGAACATGAAGGCGCCACAGACTACTGCGATGTTTAGGGGTGCAACGCTACCTCTGAGACTGGTGCCCCAAAGCTCGCCTTGCGCGATGAGAGGGGTGAAAATGAGGACGGTGACGCCTAGCATGATCATCTGGGCACGCAGTCCAGCACCTCGTCCCGTGGAGACGACTTCGCGCCATGCAGCGGTGAAACCAAATGCGGCGTGATAGAGGATAATGCCCGCCGCTAGCCCGACAATGAAGAGCGCCCCCTGACGCCAGCCGTAGACTATGCTCAGGTAGAAATACAGCGCGGTTGCCAAGGCAGCGGCAGCGGCTATACTAACGCGGTTACTTGCTATGATGTTGGTTGCAGGGCTGACTATGGGAGTGTCCAAGTATTATCCTTTCCGCCTCAAGTGATGCGCCGTAGCGCGTAATACGCTGGAAATAGTCTACAGCTTTTTACCCGACTTTCTACCTAATTTGATTGAAGATTTCTATCTGAATTAAGCTCAAAGTTCCGTTATCTGAGGCAAATTATAGAGCAAGCGATTTCCTCCAGATGTTACAAATTGTAGGTATTTTGAGTGCATTTTGGGGGAATGACGCGTGAGTAAACCAACAATTGGAAAAATTGGAGAGCCCGGAATGAAGGTAATATTTTTAACACTGCTAGCTGTGCTATTTGGATCTTTCGTAGTTGCGCAAACTCCGCCACCAGCTACCGAGCAGGTAGCAACAGATATTAGTGGCGCCGAGATTCAGGCATTCATTGATGCCCTGCCGCGGGATCGAGTCAGCGACCGGCCTATACGAGTCGTGGAAACGACAGGAGATATGAGGATAGGGGTGTATGGCGTATACAGGCCAGACGGAGTTACAGGGGATGTTAACGTGCACCTGGTGGATACCACGGAAATCTATTACATGCTAAAAGGCGCAGCGACGCTGGTGACTGGTGGTACTTTGGTTGAACCCTATGAGGCAAACCCAAGCTGGCTGCGGGCCAAATCGATTGAAGGTGGTGTAAGTCGGCGTGTGGTTGCTGGCGACGTTGTGATTATTCCTGGCCACACGGCACACTTCTGGAGTGAGTTGGAAGGGGAGATTGAGTATTTGATATTCAGGCCGGATCCGGATAACCGGCTGGAGCTTCAGTAGCTGGTCGTTTGCTAATTAGCCAATGCCAACCATGTTGTCCACGTAATGTTTAATGGCCGCGAGCCCCTCGGTGCCGATGGTGGTAAATTCCATGCTGCTACGGAATTTGTCGCCAACCTGTTCCGTGTTGATTATGCGTGCATACACATCCGTGGTTCTGTCGCTAAAAAGCTCTAACGATAAGGCCATTTTTATCTCGGAGGACTTGCCCAGCTTGACTGGCGTTTCGACTAACAAACCGTGATAGCTTATATCGACCACATTGCCATGAAATTTTTCATCCAATACAATTTTTCCAGATAGATTCTGGAAAACAACCGGCATGCTAACCTTGATACGCGGGCTCTTTCTGCCTTCTCGGCGCGGTACTTCCATGTAGCTGGGTCGTTCGGTCGCAAACAGTTCATACAAATCGACGGCGTGACGAGCGCCTTTAACTTCGACTCGATTCGGCGAGCCTACCTCGATGAATTCCTTGCTTAAATTGTACGTATTTTCACTTATTAAAATCTGTCCTCGCAGGCAATGTGCCTCGATACGCGAAGTAAGGTTTACTTCATCGCCTATAATGGTGTACTCGTGGTAATGCTTGGAGCCTAGATCGCCAGCAACAACAGCCCCTGTGTTGATCGCAATGCCCACAAACAGGTCGGGCATTCCTAGAGATTGATTGAATTCATTCAGGGCGCTCATGGCCATCTGCATTTCTACGGCGCAGGCCAGGGCCTTTTCCACATCGCTTTCCTGTTCCTCAGGGAAGCCAAACACCACTAGTATCGAATCGCCCATCAACTTGTCTATGGTGCCGCCATAGCTCGTAATGATATTGCCCATTGCATCGAAATATCGATTGAGCATTCGCACTACGTCGGTTGCAGGATACGATTCTGCGATATCTGAGAATCCACGTATATCTGAAAGCAGGATGGTGATTTTTTTAGTTAATACGTCACGCTCCGGAAACCCGGCGTAGACGAGGACTTCCGAGAGGCGCTCGAGCACATCGGTGTCATGCTCATTGGATGCACCTAACAAACCACCATCTCTGAGAGTCTGAATGATTTGCTGTGCTACTTCGTTGGCGTTTTTCTGGTGTTTGGACATTGCTTGCGGTCGGCTTATCCGATCACGTCTCAGTCAATTGCATGCAGGAGAGACATTATACTGTTTGTGTGTCTATTTGCTATTAGCCTCTCTCTCACAGAGTCGTGTAATTTTCTCAACTCGTCGGTAAGAGAGCGGCCACGAAGCGGCTGAAACTAGCGTGGCACATAGGGCAGGCCCAAAATATGCTCCGGATCGGCGTCAGCACGCGGCGTTAATTTTTGTGGTCGGCCGGCCTGATTGTCCGTTCCGTATAGATTGCCCTCGTCATCGACAGACAGAGAATGCATCTCTATCCAGCGATGGGGTCCTTCCACGGGTAAGTTCCAGGTATATTTGCGGCTGCCATCCAGGTTGAATTGCACTATTTTCGGCGGATTGAGGTCAGTGACCCATGCGCTGTCTTCGCTAACCAGGATATCCAATGGCATGCCCAGGTCCGACCAAGTGGCAACGTGCTCGTAGGTAGGATAGTTGCTAGAGCCGGGCGCTGCGGTCTGTTTGAAGTTTTGGATTCTAAGCAGATCGCGATCCAGAACATAAAGGTTGCCTTCCGGCCCCATGGCCAGGGCGTGGACGCTGGCAAACTGACCTGGCCCCTCACCGGTTTCACCGAACTCGGAACGATAGCTACCATCGGCATTGCGCACGACTATTCGGTTGTTCCCGCCCAGACCGTCCGCTATCAGAAATTTCCCATCGGGAAGGAAGGCAACGTCCTGAGGCTGATTGAAGTGATAATCGTCCTTGGCGGCAATGTTCTTCTCGCCCAGCGTCATCAGAAGCTGCGAACCGTCATTTGAGAAGACGTAGATGATGTGCCCTGTTTCGTCTACGAGCCACAAGCGTTGTTCCGGGTCATAGGGACTCATGCGTATTCTGTGCGGGCCTGGGCCGTCTGTGCCGGTAAAGAGATGATCCCATTGGTCCCATACTTCCAGTAAATTACCTTCACTATCAATAACATATATGCAGTTTTGCCACACTCGGCCGCGGCCACGAAGCACGTTCCAGCCCAGAGAACCGGCAAAGCTAGTGTATTCGGGTGGTATCGGGTCAGGTAGTTGAGTCTCACCGCGTTGCAAGACGAAAATTCTGTCCTTGGATTGTACATAGACACCCGAAGTACCACCCCAGGACAGGCCATCTTCCGCAAATGGCTGCATCCAGGTTTCAGTATTAAAATCATAGGGGCTAGGGCCTATGGGGCCTGAGTCTTGCGCCAGCAATGACGGAGCAAGCAAACTGCTTAGAACGACGCTAAGTAATACTTTTTTTAATGGCATGGTCTGTGGGGTCCCCATTCGGGCTGAAGAATTGATTTTTAAGGTGTAGCGAAATCTATCATCTGCAATCGAGCAATTGAAGGCTTAATTTGCAAGCAGATCGATACACCGAGCTGCGTCGCTGGGAGCTGAGCACGAGGATTAACACGCTATACACAGTTGTGAGAAGTCGACATGTCAGGCAGTAGGGGTTAGCATTCTGTGTACTTTGAGACGCTACTTGCACCCTTTCTGCCCTTTGCAATGCTGCGATTGTGGGATGGGGGTCCTGATTTGGTAATGATATGGATAATGTGAAAGAAATTTTAACAGCAGTCAGAGACGCTATGGTTGCTAGTCTTTCCAATCTCGTGACTGAAGCGTTAGCGGATGCCAATATGGCGATAGCTAACGAGCCAGCGAGCAAGAGGTCTCGCGATCTTAATTTGATGAATGAACGCGACGCTATTTTGGAGCGGTTTGCGGCGAATATACGCGCAAATTTCGACGAGCTAACCGGTGTCGTAGTAAAGGAAGTCAACATCCTGGACTACGGCAAGCTAAGCCTTGTAGAGGAGGACGATCTGGAAGCCATCATCGCCATGGAGGGCATGATCTCTCACGCTAGAAACTGTGACATTAGTGAGTATCTCAGTTTTACCACGCGTCTCGATACAATGTTTTATGGGACTCGCATCGATGAATCAAACAATCCCATGGACCCCGAACAAATAGGCGAAGCTTTCAAGGAGTCGCTTAGGGTGCTGGATATGACGGCGGTTGAATTACTAATTACTTATCGCAAGTTCAATCGCAGCGTATTTCATAATTTAGAAAAGGTTCTAGCTGAAGCCAATCATATTTTGATTGATAACAAGGTATTGGCCGATCTAGACATGGCGGCAAGGAGCCGAAGCGAGCAGCAGAAAAAACGCAGTGCAAGACCGCAGAAAATAGATCCCACGGATCGTGCTTTTGCAACTGGCTCAGCAGCTTCAATGGTTTCGACTAGCAACAACCAGCAATTGCTTTGTGTGATGCAGAAACTTCTGCATAACATCCCTAGTCAGGGAAATAATGGGGGTGTTCAGGTTGCCGCAAACGCAAAAGGGACAAGCGGTGCTGTCGCCCAGCCGGGAATGATGGTGGGTAAGCAAAAGTTAGAGCTTGTTCCAAACGAGAAATTGATTGGCCTGCTGAACAAACTTCAATCTGCTTCACAGTCAGAATTGCTTGGCGAAACAGGCAGTGTCGAAACGGAGCCACAGAGTCTCAGTGAATCGGTTGGTAGTCTCTTGCAGCAAGAAAGTAGTGCAGATACTTTGCGGGCTATAGATAGCCAATCGTCCGACATCATCAATCTCGTCACGTTTCTCTACGAGGAGATATGGAATGACAAGGCTGTGCCTATCCCCATAAAAGAGCTGGTTGGCAGAACGCAGATCACGATTCTGAAAATAGCGTTGAAGGATGCAAGCTTCTTTGATTCTCCAGATCACCCCGCACGCGTCTTCTTAAATGAAATAGCGACCGCGGGTATAAGCTGGACCGGCTCGGAGAAATTAGACCAGGATCCGGTATACGAAAAGATGCAGAATCTGGTAGCGAGTGTTGTGCGGGAATTCAAAGGAGATGTAGCTGTCATCGAGAAACTTTTGCAGGAATTCATCGCCTTTAAAGAATCGTATGCGCAGGTCAGCAAAGAAAATGAACAACATTTGCTAAATGAGGACGAGCGAAAGAATCGTCTTGAGGAAGTCGAGCGTTACGCCAAACATAAGATAGAAGAACGAATCCTGGATAAGGGCATAGACCCTTTTATTAAAGAATTCCTTCAGACGTATTTCCATAAGTTTGTGATTCAAGTGGTATTGCGCGAGGGTCCCGGAGGTATTAGCTGGCGGCCAGTAATGAATACTATCGATGTTCTGCTCTGGACGGCCAGTAAAGATAAGCAAGAAGGGGATCTAAAGAAATTTGTAAAAGTAAATCCACGACTTCTGCTGAACCTTGGAAAAGCCTTGGAAGTAGCTGGGATAGAAAAATTAGAGGCAGATGAGGCGCTAAGTAAATTGCAACGAGTACAGGAAGCCTGCTTCAAAAAACCTGCCAACATCATCGAGGATGACGCTCAAGCCGCAGACTCTAACACTGACGAAGTAGAAGCCGCACCGAAGACAGTGACCCAGCTGAAGAACCTCGCGCCAGACGATGAGCATCTGTTGGAAGTTTCAAAGTATCCGATTGGTATCTGGTTAGAGTTTCAGGCTCAGGGAGACAAGTCTATTCGCTGTACTCTAGCAGGAAAGATAGACACGATAGATAAATACGTTTTTGTGAATGGGCAGGGCGTAAAGGTGGTGGAGAAATCCAAGATGGGGCTGGCGCGAGAGTTAAAGGCAGGCACAGTCAAAGTCATTTGCGAGGCACCTCTTATCGATCGAGCGATGGAGTCGGTTATAGCGCGACTAAGAGAAGCCAAACCAGAAAAAATAGCCGAATAGTTAGTGTCGATTGAGTGGGTGGTATTTCTTTGCCGCGACATCGTTGTGGCTGATTGTTGTGGCTGATTGTTGTAGCTGGAAGTGAAGCAAGATAAATTTCTTTTTAATCCCGTACAGGACTACTCCTTGTAAGAATCATGCTCTTGCAATATTTGTAACAATCTTGCAGGGCTCATATAGGCTCCTCCACCTCCTTCGGCAGTAAACGCTGAGGCGCGATCTTGAAAAATTCGACCTCTAACAAACGTGGCATGGTCAAGGCGTTGCCAGCCCAAGCCATGATCGATAAGTCGCTTGTCAGTGTTGCGTTCAAAACCTATTCGACAGTTGCTTAACTGACACAGGGCATCGGCCGCTATTCCGAAGAAAGAGCGTTGCAGATAGTAGGCGGTGTGAGCTAGCTCATGACCGATAATTCCAATTTGCGCATTGAATGGCTGGTTTTTAAGCAGTAGCGCGTTTGAGGAGCCTTCTGGTTGGCTATCAATAATGACCTGATAAATTCTTTTTTTCGCGGAGCGTAGCATGCCGCTCCAATGTGGCCGTGAAGATAGCGGTATAGATACATCCTCGACGATGAAGTTTATCTTCGTTTCACGTAATTGTGGATAGTGGCTCAGGGCGAGCAATGCTTGAAGCTCAAAGCCTTCAGGGAGCTGCTTGTTTATCCCATACTGAGCTAATAGTTCGTCGAATCGTGGGCGCGACTCTTGCTCTGTGTATGTCCTCGCATATCCCACAGGGAAAATATCCCCCTGGGCAGCCGTCGTTTCTGGAAGCCCCAAAATGGCAAACAAGAGAATACATGTAAGAAATTTCCTTACTTGAATTTTGGAATGATTAACTGTCATATCACCCTGCATGATGTTGCTCCTGGCGGCTTCCACACCTCGATAACAAGCCGCACGCGTCGCAATCATTGCCCTTGACTATAAAAAATGTGCAGCAGGTCATAATTTCGCGAATAATAACTAGGATAAACCGGCATTTGGAGTAGTGTTGTAAACCCGTTTAAATCATTTGAAGATTAATGCTATGAATAATGAAAAACGAAATTTTCCTCGAGTAGATATCCGCGGTGAGGCAAATATCCGTCTGGCCGGTATCGTGAGAAATGGCAAGCTGATGAACCTGACGCCGGCAGGTATTCAAATAGAGTGTCGCCATCAGTTAATAGAGCAATTGACCAAGTTCAAGTCGGCGGCAGGTCTTTTTCCGGACTTCGAGCTGGAATTTAACCTTCCGGCACTGGGGCGATCCGCTCGTAAAATTAAATCTACTTGTACTGTTTCTTACTGTCGCCGTCAACGGCAGGATAGCTATCATCTGGGCTTGAATTTTCAGGCTTTGGCAGAGCAGGATGAGAAGCAACTTAGTGAGTACCTCACCCACCCTGTCGCAGCCTAGTTAGCTAGGACTCGACTTGCTATCACAGAGGCGTTGGATACTGGCGCCTTCTGGCCCTGATAGCCTGCTAATGCAGATTTCCATTCGGGGCAATATCTATTATCATAGGCGGTATGAAAACAGCAACCGCACTCGTTCTGTTAGTCCTCGTTAGTCTCCCCGCATTGGCACAAGATCAGTCTTTCAGTGATTGGCTGGCGGATCTGCGTGCAGAAGCATCTGCGCTCGGCATAAGTGAGGCGACGCTAGCGGCATTGGACGATCTTCAAGAGCCGCTTCCTCGAGTGCTCGAGCTGGACAGCAGTCAACCAGAATTTGTACAGACTTTTACCCGATATCTTGGCTTGCGAGTCACTCCTCGGCAGGTCGAACGCGGTCAGCAATTGTTAAGTGAGCATGCGGGCCTGCTGGAGGAGGTGCGGCAGCGCTATGGTGTCCAGCCGCAGTACTTGGCGGCATTTTGGGCGATTGAGAGTAATTTCGGAAATAATACGGGTGGATTCTCCGTGCTTCAGGCCCTTGCCACACTTGCCTATGATCCGCGTCGAGCTGATTTTTTCCGATCGCAGATGCTGACTGCCTTGCAGATCATCGATGATGGTCATATTACCGCTGCAAGCATGAGCGGTTCCTGGGCCGGGGCGATGGGTCAATTGCAGTTCATGCCCTCAGTGTTCTATCAGCATGGCGTAGATGGCGACGGTGATGGCCGGATAGATATCTGGAACAGCCTACCGGACATCTTCCACTCAGCGGCTAATTTCCTCTCGAAGTCCGGCTGGAAGGGAGACGAGCGTTGGGGCAGAGAAGTGTTGCTACCAGAGGGTTTTGACTTTTCCCTGGCTGGCACTGATACGCGCAAGCCACTAAAGGAATGGCAGGAACTCGGATTACTACAGACATCGGGCGCTCCAATCCCCGTGGCTGACATGCAGGGCTCAGTGGTGATTCCCGCGGGCGCACAAGGGCCGGCGTTTCTTACCTATGATAATTTCAGAGTAACTCGAGTCTATAATACGCCTATATTCTATGCGCTCACGGTAGGGCATCTAGCGGATCGATTTAGCGGCGGTCCGGCTATTCAGCGCATGCCTGAAAATGAACAGGCAATGAGCGTTGAGCAGGTGCGGGAATTACAAGAACTGCTAAACGCCATGGGCTTCGATTCGGGGGTGCCAGATGGTCGAGTAGGGAGCAGAACCAGAAGCGCCATACGAGCGTACCAGGAACAACAGGGATTGCCGATGGACAGCTACGCATCGATTTCTCTGCTGGAAAACCTTCGCAGCTAGAGCTCTCAATTACGGAAGTTACACATAATGTTTGTCGAAGGCAGGCGTATCCACTTTTATTAGCCTGGTTTATCCGCAAGCTACAAATTAATTTTATGACCTCAGAAACAGACAATCTCCCACTCAAGCGTTATCGCCGCATGGCATGGATAACAATCGCCGCCGTGTATTTCCTAATATTGGTAGGAGCTACGGTGCGCGCCTCTGGCTCTGGCATGGGCTGTCCGGATTGGCCGACTTGTTTTGGTCGGTGGATACCACCCACTAGCGAGGCGCAACTGCCGGCAAATTATCAACAGATCTACGCTGATTTAGGTTACGCGGATACCCGGTTCAATGTGGTTAAGACCTGGACTGAGTACACTAACAGGCTGGTGGGTGTCAGTATTGGTTTTCTAATATTCTTGACGGCCATCTATTCATGGTCCTGTCGGCATCATGACCCGAGCATATTCAGGGCTTCGGTGACGGCTTTCCTGATGGTCGGGTTTCAGGGCTGGCTTGGGGCCAAGGTGGTGGGTTCGAATCTGCAGCCCGGCATGATAACGCTACACATGCTAATGGCATTGGCCATCGTCGGTATGCTTCTGTACGCAGTAGCGCAAGCAAGGCGTGGAATCATGGCGTCTCAGTCTATCGCTGCTCTGGACCCAAGGTTCCAAAAGTGGCTCTATATTGTGCTCGTCTTGACCATCGCACAAGTAGCGATGGGCACTCAGGTTCGAGAAATGACGGACTTCATTAGGGAATCACAGGGTGAGGAGTTGCGTTCGAGTTGGATCGAGGCGATGCCGTGGTTTTTCTATGTGCATCGAAGTTTTTCGGCGGTGGTGCTATTTGCGAACCTTTGGCTTGCCCGGCTCCTGATTAAATCGCTAGGGTGGCAGCACACGCTAAGCAGGCTCACACTGACCATGATCGGCATTATTGGAATGGCGATAGTATCGGGTGCAACCCTGGGCCATCTGGGTATGCCCGCTCTCATTCAGCCTACGCACCTACTCGCAGCTTCTCTGCTCTTCGGTTTGCAGTTCCTGATTTGGATGAGTTTCCGTCATTCGCGAGATGGTTTTACAGATAGCCGCACAGATAGGACATCCAGCTCCGGTGGCACTGGCTCCTCGATAGTCGCTGACCAGGCTGCAGCCCGGGAAAACTGATTATGGGAAACAGAGAGTTTGACATAGTCGTCTTCGGTGCAACTAGCTTCGTCGGAAAGATCCTCTGTAATTATTTGCTGAACGAGTACACAGAACCAAACTTGACTTGGGCCATGGCGGCTCGCTCCGAGATTAGATTGAAGGAGCTGAAGGAGTCATTGGGGCCGAATGCCGACGCTATTCCTTATCTACTCGCCGATTCCACAGATGATGAGGCATTGCACACTCTGTGTGAGAAGGCCGAGTTAATCATCTCAACAGTGGGGCCTTATGCCCTGTATGGAGAATTGCTGGTAAAAAAGTGTTGCCAGCTAGGTACCGATTACTGTGATCTTGCCGGCGAGCCGCAATGGATTCGCCGTATGATCAATCGCTATGAAGCCCAGGCGCAAATCAGTGGTGCACGTATCGTCAACTGTTGCGGCTTCGACTCTATGCCGTCCGATATCGGCGTAAAATTCCTGCAGGGGCAGGCGCAGAGATACTTCGGAAGCTACTGTAATGAGGTGAAGCTGCGAGTCAAGGCGCTAAAAGGTGGTGCTTCCGGCGGCACGGTGGCAAGCGGCCTAAACCTCTATAAGGAGGCATCAGCGGATGCGGGAATACGCCGAGAAATGCTCGATCCTTACTCCTTGTGTCCAGCTGGACATGGCTTTACTGCGAGACAACACAATGTGTCGGTGGAATTCGATGAAGATTTCCAGTCTTGGGCAGCCCCGTTCATCATGGCGTCTATAAATACCCGCGTGGTGCTTCGAAGCAATGCTTTGGTCGATGGCTTCTACAGTGACACTTTCAGATACGATGAGGCGATGCTCACGGGTCCCGACAAACAGGGTAAGAAATCAGCCAAACGCATTGCGCTTGGGACCAGAGCTTCCATGTTTGCTCTGACATTCGCTCCAATACGCTGGCTCGCGACGCGTTACTTGCTGCCTAAACCTGGGCAGGGGCCGAGCCCACAACAACAGTTAAAGGGTTTCTATGATTTGCGGCTTCTCGGTAGCACAGAACGCGGCGAACAAATTTGCGTCAAAGTGACCGGCGACCGCGATCCGGGATACGGTTCCACGGCAAAGATGTTGGCACAGGCCGGTATTAGTTTGCGTCGTGACGTAGACTCAGGTGATGTGGGTGGAGGATTCTGGACACCAGCAACTGCTTTCAATGACAAGTTAGTCGCCCGACTCATTGCGCATGCGGGCATGAGCTTCGAGATAGAATCGATCTCTCAGGCCCGTACAGCGATAGAGGAATCATCCATAGTAGCTGTAGAGGAAACCGATTCAGCTGCCTAGCCTTCTCCGAAGTAATACGCGACATAGCTAATAGACGATCCTAAGGAGCCAGCAAAGCTTGCAGCGTCTATAGCCAGCACATCGACTTCGCTGTTTTATCAATTCTCATCATTTAATAAATGGTGCAATTCATCATTCGTTGGCGTCTTCCCCCTATCCTGCGATTAGCTTCTGATTAATTAACAATAAAAAACAAGACCTTAGCAGATTGGCACAGAAAGTGAATGGCATTTCTACAGCCAAATCGGGAGGCGCGGGTCATGCTGGATCGCGATTAGACTGTAACCAAGCAGCGAGGCGTAGCGTCTATTTTACAGCGGCAGGGGCTGGCTTCGAGCGCCAGGGCAAGCGATAAGGTTTTTTGCGCTTGGTTCAGTTTGCGAGTTCAACGTTGGTGGATTCGTGACTGAACCTTTTTTAACATCAGATTGAATTAGTGCTTGCCAGCCATTCGGGGTTTAGTGTTACTGAAGAATTCGAATGGGCAATTAGACGCATCGAGGGATGAGCCCGCGGGAGAAAGAGACGATGGGAAGGCTATGGCCGCAATTACGTAAATTTGTCGTGTTTCAAATCAAACTGTATGTCGATGCGTTCAGAGATATTCTGTTGAGCGCGCTTTCATTGGGGGCGTTTATAATTGATTTGATCCAACAGAATGACGGGCCCGACTGCTATTTTGAAAAAGTGCTCCGTTTCGGCCGCGGAACAGAGCGCTCGATCAACCTGTTCAATCAGTTTGATGCTGAGGAAAGAGGCGTTCGTTCTGTTGATAGCGTTATCGAAGATGTGGAAAAGCGATTTCGGCGATAAATCCTGCCATTCACCGTTCTCGCTGCTGTACTGGTTCATGCACAGTAGGACTGGGACGGGCTTTGAGTTTTATCAGTTGATCGGGTATTGTCTTAACCGCTAGCCCCCAATATTCAGGAACAAGCTTTGCCTAACCCACTTCTGCTCTTTACTGCACAAATAATTGCGATGCTCTCCGTCCTGCTCTTGGCTGCAGGATATCTGAAGGCCGAGCCACGGGCCGGAAGTGCTCGCGTATTTGCCCTGATGGCCGTGTTTATCAGCTTCTATTTGCTAAATGGCATGGCTGGCCAACACATAGATCCACAGTTTCAGATCGATCTAAATCGCTGGCAGTTGTTAATCCAGATAGGGGTGAATGCCATACCAGGCTTATTCATGATTTACTGCTTCCTGATCTTTCAGGAACAGCAAAAATTTCCATTGCTGGTGATTCTGGCCTTTGCCGCGCAGGTAGTCCTCGATGCTATCCTCTCTGCTATTTCACTCTACGCCGATGCAGAAACCGATACGGGCACAGTGGCGTTTTTAGCCACTTGCATGGATGTCACAATGTTGGCCTTTGTCGCTTCTGCAATCTACTGGACCCTGAAGGGTTGGAGGGCAGACCTGGTGGACGATCGTAGAATTCTACGCTGGTTCATTATTGGTGTTCAGGGCGCCCTGATTTTTACTGTGGTTTTCGTTGAAAACTTCCTGCTCGACGGCGGTTCCAGCACTTATGGAACCGCTCAGGCAATCATCGTGAGTTCGATAGCATTTCTAGCGATGGGTATGCTGCTGGTCGCGATGCGCTTCGATTATGTGTCGCTGAGCAATGTGATTCGAAAGGTTGCCGAACTCACCGAAGAGCCGGAGAATGAGAATACCGCGCCATTCGATAAGGACAGCTTCAACCGGGTATTCAAGGATGGAAAACTGTATAGAGAGGCCGGCCTAACTATCTCTATGTTGGCGAAGAAATTGAATTTACCCGAGTACAGGTTGCGCGCCTTCATTCACAAGCAGCTAGGCTATAGAAACTTCAATGCAATGCTACATAAATACCGCATCGAAGATGCCAGCGAAGCATTGGCAGATAGGGACAACCCGAATGTGCCTGTACTGACCATCGCCCTCTCCGTCGGTTATCAGTCAATCACACCATTTAACAATGCCTTTCGCCAGATCATGGGTGCGACGCCTTCTGAATACAGGAAGCGTGAAATACAGGCTCATTCGTCTGCTAAATAATTCAGCGTACCTTGATGCATTCGATATCATTGCGGTGGACTCTTAGCGCAAGGATGTTTATGCTTTCCGTCTTTAAACTGATACATTCCCGGTAGGATCCACGGAGGCTAGGGCGCGTGATTAACGAGTTACTACTGCAATTTGGGCACTGGATGGAAGCCCAGGAGTATAGCCAGATGCTGGTGGCTGGTTACTATAGCTATAGCTGGCTGGAAGCTACCCATGTGCTTACCCTAATGGTTAGTATCGGCTCTCTATTCATTATTGATCTGCGCATGCTGGGATTAATAATGCCTAATGTTTCGGCCTCACTAATTGCCGCAAGGCTGCATAAGCCGATGATAATAGGCTTCGTTATTATGTTTATTACCGGGGCTCTGTTGGTTTATGCGAAGCCGGTCGAGACGATCCAGAGCCTGTGGTTTCGAATCAAGATGTTTTTGCTTCTACTTGCGTTCATCAATGCCTGGATTTTCAATACACGAATGAAGGCTGCCGATGGTAATTGGGATATGAATCCAGTTGCACCAAAGGCGCTGAGAGTTAGCGCTGTTATTTCACTCGTTCTTTGGTGTGGTGTCGTCACACTTGGGCGTTATATTCCCTATGACTGGGTGGACTGCACGAATACGAATAACACAACGATTCTTTGGGCGGCAGGTTGTGTAGAGCAATTGAACGCTTTATAAAAATAAAATATTTAATAATTCGTTGGATTCATCCAGCACTATACCCTAGGAGAGCGCATGTTAGGTTCGATGTTGAGTCAATATGCTAGAACTTTATCAGTAGCAGCCGTGTTGCTTCTGATCGGCATTATCGAGGCTTTCGGCCTGCGCGATGCTGTGTACGGCGATCTTTTGCCTTTTTTTACATGGATGCGTGAATCATCCTGGTTTGGAGTCATAGGCACTACCTACGGCTCGATTTATGCCACGGTAGAAGCGGTGCATTTACTGTCGATGGCTGTGCTGGGGGGCACTGTTCTGGCTACCGATCTTCGGCTACTGGGTGTTATTTTTAGGGATGTGCCTTCGGAGACGCTGGTTACAGGAACCTACAAATGCTTCAAATGGGCACTGTTCATGGCAGTGCTTACTGGCATTTTCTGCGCGGCAGGGGTGGGAGACAAGATATATTACATGCAGGTTTTCTGGATTAAAATGTTGGTGCTTCTTACCGGCTCCTGTTTCATGATATTCATTAAGCAACCGTTTCTGACTAGCCGGGCGCATTCGGAAATTAGCCCCTGGACACTCAGATTGCTCGCCGTCACGTCTATTTTGATTTGGTTTACGGTTGCAGCGACTGGTCGATGGATCGGTTTTAGTTGAGCGCTACTCAGCCTATTCTAGGAGTTGGTATGAACGAAAGTAACAAGTGGGACGACAAGAAAATAGCCGCAGTGAGCTCCGCCGCTATCATGCTGGGGGGGCTCGTTTACTATTGGATTGGCGAAGGACAGTCCACGATTGAATTGCTGGAATTGGCCTACGGTTCATTAAAGCTGTTTAATAACCCCTTGATATTTTAATGGCCAGTCATCATCGTAGACGTTAGCTATCTCAAAGCATCTGAGCCGGCTTATCAAAAAGGTACAAAAAGGGACTGCCAGCATTAGCAGTCCTTTTTTTTCAGCTATCGAAACTCAAGCTATGATTATGGGCAACGGCTCGGATTATTTGATGGGTGAGTAGTCCGTGGCCGTCATGTAGCGCCGCTCCACACTGGCTAGAATCGAGCCATTGGCATTGGACGCGTCGGAGACTGACTGCCATTGTGGATCCTGTCCGAATGCTCGCCATGAAGCATTAGCCGCATCTTGGCTCGCATGCTCGAGCACGTAGATGAGGGTGTCATCGGCTTCTTCTTCGCTAGTTGGTGACCAAAATCCGACCACTTTCATGCCGTGATTGTTGAATATCCGGATCGTGTGGTCACGAAATCTAGCGTGCAGATTGTCCAGGTTGCCAGGCGTGGCCGTATAGATTCTAAGCTCATAGACTTTTCCATCTTCCTGAGCAGACGAGCTCACGAGAATACCTGCGCCTAAACCTATTGCCAGTGACAACAGCGAAAAGCTCATAATTTTGCTGATTTTATTCATATTTTTCTCCTATTTTTGGTTAATTTGTAATAATCTGGGAGGAGTATAGTTAAGCGACATGCAAATAGCGACTGACGCCAAGCGTCGGTAATTGGTAGTGTTGCCACCCAAGGCAGCGGCATTGATCATAGCTGATCCTGCCTGTTACTCTGCTTACTCGCGCTCTCGCGAAGCTGAAAACACCTATGAATAAGCTACTTAGCACAGTTCTGGCCATTTTCCTTGGCGCCTATATCGAAGTGGCTTCTGGACAAACCGACCCCGCATCCCAATCCGTGGATGAGCTGGCGCGCGCCCGCACCTTATTAAGCGACCGACGGGATCGCCTCGGGCCTATGGATGCGGGGCTGATCGAGCCGATCGAGCAACTCGCTGATCAACTCATGTCACTCAATCAGTACGACGAAGCCCATGACTTACTCGATCGCGCTATGCAGATCGCGCGGGTGCAAAATGGCCTCTATACCGAGCTGCAACGAGGCTTGCTAACGAAGAAGATCGACAACTTTGCCAATCGGGGAGATTGGGATAGTGCTAGAGAGAACATGGAACATCTGCACTGGCTATACACTCAGAAGAGCGTACGGGTCGATCAGGCGTTGATCGATGATCTGATGAACCTGTCTCAGGTCCACCTCAAGGGGTTGGCGGAAGACAACAGCTACATGCAAGGGTATCACTTCAGGAAATCTGCTCAAATTCGTTGGATAGCACAGGGCGTGGCGGAGGCACTTTGGGGTGCAGCCGACGAGCGTCTAGTGCCAATAGTCTATGAACAATTGCGCCAATTACATTTGCAGACAGTGGCCTTGTACAGAGGTGGGGCAACGAGTTACGCCCTGCGGCGTGTTGCGCCGGGCTCTGAGATCATGCGAGACCGCGGAGATGTCAACGAGACGTTCTACGTCACGGGCTTGAGCTTCATCAACAAGCTTTACACAATTTACGCGCAGGGAGAGGTTCCCAATGCCGAAGCCATGGCAATGACGCAAGTGTACCTTGCCGATTGGCATATTCTGTATGACCAGCCGCAGCTGGCGACTAAAACATACCGACAGGCCTACCGGGAATTACTAGCGGCAGGCGCCGATGCGTCACACCTGAACGAGCTTTTTAGCCAACCAATGGTGATTCCAGACACAGAATTTTATGTATCTGTTGACATGGCACTCACGATGCAGCAGAACAAACTGGGAACGCAAGAAGAAGATGCTTTAAACCCCTATCTCTCTTTCAGCGAATGGTCCAGTGCGTTACCCAATGTACGAAGCCCAATATCGGATTCCGCTACCGAAACCCAAAAGCTGGATTCCAATTTTGCTTTGTTTTCATTTAGCTTAGCTGGAGTAAATCGAGTCTCACGTTGGTACAGTCATCGATATGTCAGTACAGTTAGCATGATTGAGCAGGCAGAAATACTCGCGCACTATTTTGAGGCGCCGCCGGAGGAGCTGCAACTGCTTGAAAAATTAAATAGCTTGACGTTTCGTCCGAAACTAGTCGACGGTGAGCCGCAGCAAGCCACAGGGAGACTAAAATACCATTTTGCCGAGTGAGCTTCTCTAACATTACGAAACTGAGACAGTGTGGCTTAATCTGCAAATAAATTTGGGGTAATTTCTGCTGATAATATGCCCTCAGAAATATTTATCACCCTCAATTATTTCTTACCACCTTTCTCGGCTTTAAATGTCAATCTTCAGACTAAAGATATGCGTGCTTCTTGCCGATTCAGATAGGTAAGGGCACATTATTCAATCCACGCAACACAGGAGGAAAAAAGGCTGACCGCCGATCTATGCACTGATAAAACGCCAATACAATATCTAACCTCTTAGGAGTGCAATAGCATGAGTGATGTGAACCTTGTCATGGATTCTCCTGACAGCTCTATCTCCTCAAACCCGATATTCTACGTACTCGATACAAACGTTTTAATTCACGACCCCACCGCCATTCTTAATTTCGATGAACACCACGTCGTAATCCCAATAACTGTACTCGAAGAGCTGGACTCACTGAAGAGTGGCCGCCAGGCGATTGCGGCGGATTGTCGCCAGGCCATTCGTGAACTTGACAAATTGCTTGGTAGAGCGAGCCCAGGCGACGTTGAGACAGGCGTGTCTATCCCGCGTGGTGTCGAAGGCAGTCATAGCGGCATTCTATCTGTCCTGATGACGGAGATCCCTGAAAACATTGTCATGCTACCAACACATCTAAACGACAATAAAATTCTCAACGATGTTGGGTTTCTGAAGCAGAACAACCCATCTCGGCGAGTAGTGCTCGTGACAAAAGATATAAATGTTCGCTTGAAGGCCAGAGGGTGCGGGATCGAATCTCAGGATTATCACAGCGATCAACTTTTAAGCGATATCGAACAGTTTAATAAGGGCTACCTCGAATTCCCAGGCTCTTTCTGGGACCTTATCGAGGATGTGCAAACCTATCAGCGGGAAGGGCAGACCTTCCATCGCATTGCGCGGGCTAGCTTCGAGGAGCCGATCTACCCCAATCAGTTTATATGTGATGCAGCAGGCTTTCTCGCGCGTGTGGTGACGGTCGATGATGAGCAGGTGGTGCTATTGCATCTCGATGCAGCGCAATTGATGGCTACCGAGACCTGGGGGCTCTATCCGCAGGACATATATCAGGCTATGGCCATGAATCTGTTATTGGACCCGGACATTCACCTGGTTAATCTTACCGGTTCTGCCGGGTCTGGAAAGACAATCTTGGCTCTCGCCGCAAGTATCGAACAGACCGTGCCGAATAAGATCTATCGTCGCATCATCGTTACCCGTAGCACACAAGGACTCGATGAGGACATTGGGTTTCTGCCGGGCACGGAAGAGGAGAAGATGGAGCCTTGGCTTGGTGCCATCACCGATAACCTCGAGGCGCTGCATTGGGATGACGAAAATTGCAGCAGCAGTATTGAATATGTGATGGACAAGGTTCCGCTGAGATTCAAGTCGCTCAATTACATTCGCGGCCGATCATTTCAGGGGAGTCTGATCATAATTGACGAATCGCAGAACCTCACACCACATCAGATCAAGACAATCGTTACTCGAGCTGGCAATGGCTCCAAGGTGATATGCCTTGGAAATCTTTCTCAAATTGATACGCCTTATCTGACAGCGACGAGTTCCGGACTTACGTACTTAACTGAGCGCTTCAAGACTTTTCAGCAGGGTGGCAATATATTGCTCCGAGGCGTACCGCGTTCGGCTCTGGCAAGGTTTGCCGAAGAACATCTATAGGTTTTTTCAGGAGCTTCAAGCCTGTCGCCCGACGGCGCAGTTAGTCGAGGAAGTTTTGATTCATTGTCTGTGATGGGGTGTCTGTACAAGGTTTACCGGTAGCCTTTGCAGGGATCCCCACAACGGTTGTGTGTGGAGCAACATCGTTGAGTACCACACTCCCAGCGCCTATTTTTGCCCCGGCGCCGATCTCAATATTTCCCAGTACTTTTGCACCTGCGGAAATTAGTACGCCTGAGCGAATTTTGGGGTGTCGATCGCCTTTTTCGTTTCCAGTTCCGCCTAATGTGACTTGCTGCAGAATCGAAACGTTATCTTCAATGACAGAAGTTTCGCCGATTACTATACCTGTGGCATGGTCGAACATGATACCGCGACCAATCTTGCAGGCAGGATGAATGTCGACGCCGAATACTTCGGAATTGCGACTCTGCATGAACAATGCAAGCTCCCTGCGATTGTTAACCCATAGGAAATGAGCCAAGCGATGCACTTGAATCGATTGAAACCCTTTCAGGTACAGAATAACCGCTAAATGAGTGCTGACAGCGGCATCCCTCTCGAATACCGCCTGGATATCGCAAGCCGCATCCTCGATGATATTGGGAGATTCAGTGAACGCGTTATCAAAAAGTTCGCGCACAGTGACGACTGGCATCACATCGTCGGAGAGTTTATTTGCCAGAATAAAGCTTAGCGCAGATTGCAGGCTGTTATGATTCAGAACGCAAGCATAGACATAGCTGGCCAGCAGCGGTTCCTGTTGAATCACTTGTTCGGCTTCAGCTCTGAGTTGTTGCCAGAGTTCTTGTGACATACAGCGTTCTCCGGGTCAAGTATTGATGGCTGATTATAAGGCTTGGTCGCAGCGATACAACTAGTTAGTATGGCGCCAGGAATTTTGCCTGACTTCAATATGAGGGCAAACCCCCGGCAATCAAGCAGGCACGTTAGCGACGAATCGATCGCTTGTCTCGCAGAGCTTGCTGCTGTGTCGAATCTGTATCTTCCATGGCAAGCTGGATGTGCCTGTCGGTTACAGAGTAATCGCCTTTCCCAAAGGCTACCATGAGAGCCTTGTGGGCGAGAATATTGATTAGCCTGGGAACCCCTTTTGAACTCCGGTGCATCAGGTCAACAGCCTTAGGCGTGAATAAGCTTGAGCCGTTGTACCCTGCTTTGGTCAAGCGATGAGCCAGATACGCTTCCACTTCATCTCTATCCAATGGGGTCAATTGTGGCGACGGGTTCAAATCTCGACTCAGCTCCTGTAAGGCAGGGCGCTGTAACAGATCATTAAATTCAGGTTGACCGAAGAGCACAGTGTGTAGTGCGGTGCGGCCGTCCCTGCCGTTTTTAACCGTAGTCAATAGGCGAATAGCCTCCAGGGATTCCTCTGGCATTGCCTGAGCTTCGTCAATAAGAAGGACGACAGACTTGCCCTGAGCCGAAATGCGGGCTAATTCTTCCGTGACGAGTTTTAGTAACACATAGTAGCTAGACGAGGGGTTTGAGCCGAGGCTCAAATCCTCCGCTATCGCAAACATGGTGCCTTCTTCATTCAGTACCGGATTGGGAATAAACACAGTGGCGTATTTGTCCCCATGAGCATCGAGAGCATTCAACACCTTTCTGCATAGCATCGTTTTTCCTGTACCTACTTCACCAGTAATTTTAGTGAAGCATGTGTCGCCTTGGAGTGCCTCGATAATAAAGTTGAAGGCACGCTGGTGACTCGGAAGCCTTAAAAAGTAACGGGTATTCGGCGTCATGGAAAACGGATATTGGGCTAGACCGAAATGTTTTATATACATAGTTGAGGTGACATGCGAAGCATTGCCAATTCGCTGGATAAGAGGGTAAGAAAAATTCTAAGGTGTAACCACGCGTAGCATCGTAACATTTTCTCACATATATTATTCGGGTAGGGTAACTAATCTGTGCCAGCATGGGAATGAGCAAGGCGTGTTTCACCTGGTTTCCCCTCCCGCTAACTAATTGCTGCTTTCTTCAGAATCGCCTTGGTCTTTTCCAGTTCAGTTTCCAGAGACAATCGTGTCTCGGGTTCGATGGCCGGGTTTGACAGGACGAAGTAGGCTGTTCTCACGACCTCTCGCCAGCGGGGGATTTTTGGCAGTTGTTCTATCCGTAAATAGCGGTCGAAGGTGCGAGTCCGGAGCCGTCCGTCATCGATGCTAACAGCCCAGATATTACTCTCCTCCGCTAACTCAATCTTCGATTTTTGAGTTGTCACTTCCCAGGTATGCAGCGCAGAGCGCATCAGCGTAACCAGTTGCTGTCGGTACTCTCCCTCGCTACTCACACTCGGTAGCTGTTCGTCGATAAAATTGATAAGTTCTTCGATGCCAGTTAATTTATCGAGAAGGGAAGGGTGTTGAGTAATTTCCGAGGGAGTTAGCACGCTTAACCGAGTACCGATGCGGCGTATATTCTGCTGCGCTTGACCGAGGAAGCTAACCAACTCTACTGTATCGCTTACTACCTTGCTGGTGGCGAGAGATTTTAGCGGCTCGGTGTCTTCCAGGAAAAGCACGCCAGTTCCTTCATCGCTTCCAAACAAGTTTAGCTTGCTATTAAAACTGAGTGTCTTGTCTGCTGCCTTGCTCGAAGAACTATATGGGTAGAGTACATCTACACTAACGCTTAGGCTGGCCGCATGATTCGGTAGCGACTCCAATTGACCTTCGTCGTCTTCACCTCCTTCCCAGTTTTCCAAAGCATGTAATATTTCCTTGTTTATTTCCGAGTCAGAAAATAGTGTGCGTATATCCTTGTCCAATACGGCATCACGGTCGGTTCCAAGTAGGTCCGCTGCTCGTTGATTTAGGCTGAAAATTTTGCCGGGTAATTCAAAGGCAATGAATCCTGCGTTTATTGATTCCAATACCTGTTGCAGCCTGAAACGAGAGCTACGCAGTTCAGAATCTGCTCTGGCATAGGATTCAATCTGTGATCGCATACGCATATTATCTTCATTGACGCGGTGTAACAGGCTAAGTCTTAGTTGATTTTCTACGCGAGAGCGCAACTCCTCGTTATGGAAGGGCTTTGCCAGGTAGTCATTTGCCCCAGTCTTGAATCCCTGCGTCAGATCTTCGAGATGATTCTTCGCCGTGACCAATATTATTGGCAACTCGATCTGGCTGTATTTCTGTCGTATTTTTTGACAAACCTCATAACCGTTGAGGCCAGGCATCATGAGATCCAGCAAGATAAGATCCGGTTTCTGGCCATCAACCACAGTCAGCGCATCGAGGCCGTTGGAACATTTAATGACATTATATTCATCGAGCTGCTGCCCCATCACCACTCGATTAATCTCATCATCGTCGACTACCAATATGGTAATGTCCTGTTCGCTGCGTAGTTTGGGTATATCAGATTTCTTATTCGCCTGTTGCAGATAGTCGGCACGTCGGATCATTTGCTTGTGGATACTGGGTGGTTTGATGGCCCGAGTCTGATCCAGCGACACTCGCAGGTCAAAACTAAACGTTGAGCCTAGATCGAGCTCGCTCTCCACTTTTAATTCACTTCGGTGTAGTTCGACCATGCTCTTCGCGAGCGGCAAACCTAAACCGATTCCTGAGGCGTTCAAGTGCTGTGAGGGGAGTTTCTCAAACGTGTTGAATATCGTTTCATGGTCAGTCTTGTGGATGCCAATACCGGTGTCACGCACTTTTATCGTTACATTGTACTCGGAAGTTTGCTCTGCTGAGATAACCACCTCGCCGGAATAAGTAAACTTTATCGCATTGGAGGTCAGGTTCACTAGAATCTGCTGCAGTCGGTCTTCGTCGCCAGCTACCAGCGGCAGGTCAGGATCGATGTCGACTCTAAGGTCGATTTTCTTATCCCCGACCAAGGGTCTGCATATAGCAATGATTAGTGTCGAAAGACTATTTAGATCCACCGGACGAAACTTAATATAGGCTGCCTCTTCCTTGGCGCTGGCGAAATCTAGCAAGTCATTGACCAGTTTCGTAAGTCGGTCCCCGCTGGCCTGAATCAACTCGAGATTCTGCGTTACGAGATCCGTGTTCTCTTTATTTGACCTGAGCTCAGCGAGCGCGGTTCCGGCGAGACCATTGATTCCGTATAAAGGTGTTCGTAACTCATGGGAGACGTTAGCGAGCAGATCATCTTTGATTTTCTCGGACTTAACCAGATTGTCGATAGCTTGACGTTGCGCATCTTCTTTCTCTTGCTTAATCTGGTTGTATTGAGTAGCCAGGCTCAACGACAGTAAGAGTGACTGAATAATCAAACTGATATTGTAGGCATTGTTGGTGAAGGCATTGCTCGGAAAACTGGGCCATAATTGCAGCATCATCAGTATTATTGTGCCAGTAAGAAAGACCCCCATAGCGGCCATGTGCACCGCCGCAGTCAAGTTGCCTCTGCGAATTGCATCGATATTGCTATAGAAAGCGAGTGGTATTGCGACGAAGAGAAGGGCTATGAATAGGTACTGGAAAATTTTTTCATTCGGTATCAGCGTCAGCAATATGACTATGCCAAAACTGCTGAGTAATATTTTAATGGCGACATCGAGCTTTAGATTATACTCCCAGATTCGCAGCAGCGAACGCTGAAAGAGAATCGCGGTAATGACTATCAAAGGATAGATGAGTCGTTCCGACATATCCACCCACCAACTGCCCCTGTAAAATTCATCGTTAAGATAGCGCAGGTGTTTCGAGTCTATAAAAAGGAATGCGGCTTGTGTCGTCACCGTAATGACGTAATAGAAATAGCTCTTCTCGCGAATAGAGAAAAAAAGAAACAAATTGTAAAAAATCATGGCTAGCAAAATGCCATACTGCAGCCCAAGTCCGGAATCGGAGCTTATAGACTGCGCGAGAAACGCCTCTTCACTCCATAGGGAAATCGGCAGGCGGAGTGGGCGGGCGCTCGTAACCCTAAGATAAAAGTGTTCGCCATAGGCCGGATTTATTTTTAGGGCGAATCCTCGATTGAGCGTTTTAAGCTCGCTTGGGCTCTCGAGCGAACCCAAGGTGTATTGGGAAATGAGAGATCCATCGTCACTCACTGTGAATAGTTCTATTCCGCCGCGAACAAACCCGGCAACAAGTTTTGGTGGCCCAAACTCGAGAATCTTATTCTCGGAGCTGTCGAACTCTGACCAATCGAGGTCGAAGCGCATCCAATAGGCTGAACTGGTGATTCCGAAATGTAGAATATCGCGTTCGTGGGGGATAAAATTCACACTAAAATTTGGAGCTAACACATCATCGATGGTTAGCGCCTCAGAGCCGTCTTCATAAAACTCGACTGCACTGGCCACGGCAAGAAATTCTGACTCGTTATCAACGAGAACTGAGTCGGCTTGACTAAAGCCAATACAGAGCGACATTGCTATAACTAATAGAGCCTTGGGCCAGAAAAATGTTGGAACTAGTCTATGCACAATTGAATATCGTTGGCGGTTATTTTGATGAAAAGCTGAGCTGGATGTGATCAATAGGGTGCTTCATGGTCGAGCAGGTCAATTCTATCGGTTCAGGACCTGTAGAACAATCAAATGTGCAGTTATAAAATGGCTCATGCAGGGTATGCTTAAGCAAAGCGAGTCGCGGATTCAGCTTAGTGCCGCGAAGGCCAGGGCAGTTCCCGTGCGGCTTCAGGGCGCGTGCCTCGGAATTTGGACTAGTTAAGATGTAAGAATAAGACTACTATTGATCTATGCGCAATATCGAAGAAAAATCTGCAATCATGAGCCTTGCAAATGGATATAGCAGACTTCTGCTTGTTCTGATTGCTGTCTGTCAGTTCTCAGTGTTACAGGCGCAGGAAGAAGGTTCGGAACAAGAGCTTAGGCAGTATCAATATTGGTTGGATCTAATGGCTGCCGATCAGATTTTCGCCGACCGATCCGAGGAGGTAGGAAGAACCGGTGCGTTTCTGGAATTCTTAGGCCAGGGTTCTGTGGTTTTCCGTGAGGGGCCCGTGGATGCGCTCGAATTATATCGGTCAGAGAGTTTTCAAAACAGCGCCAACGAGATTCGCTGGGACGCGCATTATGTCGATGTCTCGCGGGCCGGAGATCTGGGGTTAACGGCAGGGCCGCTTACCAACATCGCAGTCGGTAGGCCCAATCAGTTTAGCCATCTGGTTTCGGTTTGGCTCAAGCAGGAGGGTCGCTGGGTATTGATGGCCGATATCGTGGTCGGAATACCGGGTTTTCTTAGCCTTGATGTTGAGCCAACTTTCGAAGACACCAGGCCGGTTCTCGAGGAGACCGCGCACCCTGTGATGGCTATGGCGGAAAATAACAACATGCAGATGTTGATCGATCGTGACAATCTATTTGGACAGGCTATCAATTTCCGCGGCGGCCAAAGAGCGCTACTTCGATACGGCTTGGAAAATACGCGGGTGTATCTTCCTGGCATGGCGCCGGCAGTGGGCGCCGATTCAGCCAGTTCGGTCTACGGTGCATTTTTGGACAATCAGTTATCAACTACAAATCAAATAAGTCTTACGCACGTAGGCGGATATATATCCGAATCCAAAGAGGTGGGGTATACCTACGGTACCATGGAGACGCTAGAGAATGACTCTGAGCAGAACTTTCGAACAAGCTATATGCGCTTGTGGCGTTTCACTGCAGGTAATGAATGGAAGATAGCCGTCGAAGTGTTAAACCCCTATTAACCGTGTTAGTTATCAATTACGATTTCACGCTCGCTGTAGATTTGGATGATTCCCTGTCGATTTAGTATCTCGAGCGCCAGGCGATGCGTCCCGTTCTCGAACTGCCTGCTGTCGAAACTATAATTAAACCCAATATTGGGAAGGTTTGGATCGTTACTTACGTTCATAACTTCGACAACGTCTTCGCGGATACTTCCGTAGTCGACTAGCCCTATTTCGAGTCCGTCGATGAGGAGTGTAATGCTATCGATACCGATATCCTCGTTATAGGCCCAGCCGTTGAGATTGACTATGCCGCTAAGTTGGGCTCCTCTGCCAGGGGCATCGATCCATGCGATTGCAGGATAGGGGCAGGGGGATCCCTCAACTCCTGGGTTCGCCGAATCACTGTGCAGTGTCTTCCCCTTGTAAAAACTAAAGCGCTTATCGCCATTAAAGAGGGACAGCTCACCTATATGCTCAAGTCGATCCGTACGGGTACAGAGGTACTCTAGCAGGTCGTGTTTCATAGCCGTGTCCAGTGTGCTGTCTTCGGTTATAAATAAATAGTGTTCAGCCCAAACGCGTTCCAATCCTGCTCTGTCCCGCTGCCACAGCTGGTACTGCGTGATGCGTCCGTCGCGAACGGCTTTCTCCTCATCAAGGGTGTATCCCTTTACAGCTAGCCCGGCGAATTCGGTCTGCGCCAAGGTGTAATAATTATCGGTTAAGACTAGTGCCGAGCCTTCGAATTCCCGCTGCAGAATTCCATCGACATGCTTGGAGAACTGTTGCCAACCTGCCATCTTGTTGGAAAGCACGCCGCTGCCGATTATCGGCTGCAGTTGCATCTGAAAGGCCTGAGAGCCGACCCCGACTAGTACTGTTAGCGTGCCGAGAAAGCCGATGACCGGGATTGCGAACACCAGTCGACGGGCAGTTTGCGTACTGAAATACCGCGTCAGGGTATTTGATGCACGGCGCAAGGCGCTGGGCAGAAAAACCAGCAGGGGAAAGTAGCCAGAAAGCGGCCAGTGAATAGACGTGCTAGTGGCGTCGGTCCACGGGGCTAGCAGAAGATAGACCAGGATGTTGACCAGAGAGAAACTAAGTAACAATGCGGCGCCGCGATCTGAGAACCTGGATTTCTCAGCCATCAAGAATAGCGTGTAGGCAAAAAGCACATACAGTGGTGGCGTAACCAGACCGGCTTGCTCAAACACATGTAGTAGTCCGCTCGCCTGGAATTGCCAGGGGTGCCTATCGACGAAATAGAAACTGGCGCTGCTCAGTTGATTGCCAAGATTGAACCAAAGAATCGGAATTAGCCCGAGGCTTGCTATGGTGACGCTCAGCCAAAGGCGGGGATTCTTCCACTGTCTTCGTTCGTTCTTGAACAGAAGCAGAAATATTATGGCTGCGAGTGGGTACAGGAAAAATCGGTAGTGGGTACAAAGACCTAGCGCGACAAAGACGCCAGTTAGTACCCAGTAGGCCATGCGGTCGGTGCGCAGGGCTCTCTCGAAGCTACCAATCGCCAGAAGGCCAAAGAAGACTAACGGCACATCCGGTACGGCGAGCAGTCCTAGAAAACCCCCGAGCGGCAAGCATAAACTGAGTGCTGCCGATTCGATAGCTTGCCTGTGGCTAGTAATAGGCTTGGCTATCCAAAAGACAAGCAGGGGTAGCAGACTCCCTAATACGATGAAAATACTGCGTGCTGCCAGGGTGTTGTAGGAATCTAAAGAGGAACCGAGACCGATAAGCAATGCGGTCATGAAGGGCAGGTCGCTGTATGCAATGGCAGGGTTTGCCGATGCCTGCCAATAAAATACTTCATCGCTGTACAGGTCGAGCAAGCTGGCCAGAATTAACTTGCTGAGTAGCAGCAAGAATACCCCAGCTATAAGGAGTTTAAAGACAGGTAGGCCTGTGCCTTGTTGTCCCGAATCCTGCAAGGTCCTTCCCCTGTTATATTTGCATAGCCGGAATGAGATTCTTCGGTACCATCTTGCTTGAGAGTCGTTTCAGATTAAGAATGAAGACGGCCAGGATGGTGATCATGCTCGCTATCCAAATGGTAGAGAATAGGGGGTTTACGGAAAAAGTGCCAATCTGATAGATGACCGTGGCTGTAATGTAGGCGAGTCCCGTGCACCAGCCGAATACCAGCAGCGTCCAGTGCCAACCAGCCTCTTTGTTAATGGCTCCGAGCACGGCTACGCAGGGAGCATAGAGTAAGACAAACACGAGGTAGCAGAATGCTGCGAACGGGCCTGCGAAAAGTGCAGCCATATTGGTGAGCGTTGTGGTCTCAATCTCTTGATCGCTGGCCACTGCATCCAGGTCGCTAACATCACCTATCGATATGCCCAAAGGGTCGGTCAGAGCGGGGCTTAACGCTAGCAGCTCTGAGCCGATTGAAGAGAATGCTTCACCTGTGGCGGCAATGAGATCCGGTGCAACGTTGTTAGGAGCTTGCGCACTAGACTCGCTATACAAGGCATCCAGTGTACCGACGATCGCTTCCTTCGCGAACATACCCGTGAATAGACCTACGGTAGCGGGCCAATTGTCTTCCTCGATTCCCAGTGGAGCAAATGCCGGAGTGATCGATTTTCCGATAACGCTAAGCACAGATTCTTCAGAGTCCTCATTGCCAAATGTAAAGTCTGTGCTTATCGAGTTCAAAAAACTCAATGCGATCACTACAACGACTATCGTCTTGCCTGCGCGGAAGATGAAGGATTTAAGCCTGAACCAAGTCGTCAGAAAAATATTGCGCGCGATGGGAATGTGATAGGCAGGCATTTCCTGAAACGAGGGGGTTATTTCATCAGTAAAAAGTTGTTTGCGAAAAATCCACCCGGTGAAAATAGCCAGCGCTATGCCAAGTATATACAGGCCAAATACAATGTTCTGTCCATTTTGCTGAAAGAAGGCGGCAGCGAAAAGGGCATAGACCGTTAGCCGTGCGCCGCAGCTCATGAACGGTGCCATGGCTATTGTCATCAACCTGTCGCTGTCCCTGCCGAGGCTACGGGCGGCCATCACGGCTGGCACGTTACAGCCAAAACCAACGATTAAGGGGACAAAGGCATTTCCAGGCAGGCCGATACTGCTCATAGCTCGATCTATTACAAATGCTGCCCGTGACATATAACCGGAGTCCTCGAGCACGGAAAGGCAGAGATAGAGGAAACCTATTACCGGGATAAAGGTTGCGACCAGAGTGATGCCGCCGCCCACGCCTTGTGCGAGTAAGGTCACAATGACCTCCGGTGCGGAAATTTCTCGCAACATCCAACTGGTTCCATCGACTAGAACAGCGGCAAACAAGATGTCGAAGAAATCGATGAAAACGGCACCGAAATTTACTGCGATTGTAAATATCATGTAGATCATAAACAGAAAGAAGGGTACGCCCAGCCATCTGTTGATAAGCACGGCGTCGATGCGCTCGGACAAGCTGTGATGAGTGGCTGAGACTTCGACAACGCCATTGATGAGTTGTCGCGATTGGTGATAGCGCTGTAATATTTTTTCTTCCGTGTGCTTCTCTTTTTTAAACGGCTGCTTTTTCTCAGAGCCTGCAATGCCGCTAGTGTTGGCAATCTTCGCTCTGAGCTCGTTGCGAAGCTCGTCGATGCCACGTCTTCGGGATGCGATCATCTCGATGACAGGTAACTCTAGCTTCTTCGCGAGCTTACCCGCGCTGACGCTTATACCTTGCTGCTGCGCAACGTCCAGCATATTTATAACGAGCAGTATTGGAATGTCTCGTTCCATTAATTGCTGGGTTAGGACGAGGCTTCGCTCAAGATTTGTTGCATCGACGATATTTATAATGAGGCTTATGTCGCTTTGCTCTAAAAAGTCCTGTGCAATTTTTTCATCAATACCGCTGTAGTCCTGTTCCAAAGAGTAGATGCCCGGTAGATCGACAAGCTCTAGTGATTCGTTTTCCAGTGTGAAGTAGCCGAATTTTTTCTCAACTGTCACGCCAGGCCAGTTACCTACTTTCTGGTTTGATCCTGTGAGCAGGTTGAAGAGCGTCGTCTTTCCGCTATTGGGGTTGCCAATTAGTGCAATTTTTTGCATGTGCTATTGAATATCCACTGTAATGATTTCAGCTTCCGATTTTCGGATGCTGATGAAGCTGCCACCGACCTTCACCTGCATGGGATCGCCGAGAGGGGCGAAGCGTAATAGCTCCAGCATCGAACCCGGAATAACCCCCAGCGAGTAGAGGCGACTTCTTAGCTCCGCCGGAGTAGAGGCAATTTCCAGAACAATGCAGCGATCGCCGCTGTTTGCTGCGGACAGGGGGGTACTCGCCATGATTTCTTCCTAAACCTTTAAAAACAATGAGTTACATCAGGAAATTGCTATTGGTTAATGTGGCTAAACTAACAGAAATAAATGTTGTTGACAATCATTCTCATTATCATTTAAAGTACGCTTCAAGACAGAGGAAGCACCATGTACGTATGCATTTGCAGGCAGATTACCGATAACCAGATTCGCGATCTATGTCGCGGTGGTGCGAGTAATATGACCGAACTGAGGGCTAAACTCGGTCTCGCTAGCGAGTGTGGAAAATGCGGGAAACTCGCGCAGACAATCGTCAAAGAATTTCACAAGACAGCTTCCTATACGAATGCAGCTTAGGCGCGCACTCGTTAATACAATACCTTCCCTATAAAGCTGGTTTCTCGATTATCCTGTCTGATCGATCGCAGTCCAATGGGTTATACAAATCGTAATGGGATTGCTTATCATTAGGATTTATCTATTATATCAATGACTTACGTCAAATCACCTTGACATATTAAGCTCAAAAAGCGAAGCTTGGGCAAATTCAAATCTGTCACAAGGGACTGCTTATGAAGTCGGACGCTACTGTAATCAAGCACCTGAACAAGGCGCTTGCCAACGAGCTTATAGCCATCAATCAATACTTTCTTCACTCGCGCATGTATCAAGACTGGGGTCTAGAGAAACTCGCTGCGAAAGAGTATGAAGAGTCAATCGATGAGATGAAGCATGCTGATCAGCTCATGCAGCGCATCCTGTTCCTGGAAGGGCTTCCCAACGTACAAAATTTAGGTAAATTGCTGATTGGTGAGAATACCGCCGAGATGCTGGAATGTGATCTTAAGCTTGAGCTTATGGCCTGCCCCGACCTCAAACTGGGCATCGCCTACTGTGAATCGGTTAGCGATTTCGTCAGTCGCGATCTCTTAAGCGAGATTCTAAGTAGTGAAGAAGAGCATATCGATTGGCTTGAGGCGCAACTCACCTTGATTGAGAAAGTCGGCCTGGAAAATTACCAGCAATCGATGATTTAGCATCGACCTATTTCGCTCAGCTCAGACTCCCGCTGAAACTGACGATATAGTGTGAGAGCTAGTAAAACCCTCCAGACTCATGCTATGCGGTGAGAATTGGATGAGTCTCGTTTGCGGTTTGTCTGGCGCCATTCACCAGCTAAATGTCAGTCTTTCCTATGTATGCATGTATCGATCTTGGATCTAATAGTTTTCATATCTTGATTGGCGAGTGGGTTCAGGGCCGAATTGAAATAGTTGAACGCTGCAGTGATTCGGTGCAGCTCGGCGAAGACGTGCGTAAGACGGGACACATTTCAGCAGCAGCTTTCCAGCGCGGCCTGGAATGCCTGCGACACTTCAAGTCTCTTATGGAGCAATACCCGCTTGAGCAATACTGGGCGCTAGGCACCAATACATTCCGTGTTACAAACAATTCTCAGGAATTTATCGAGGCGGCACAGGAAATCGGTATAGAGATATCCACCATCAGCGGTGTACAGGAGGCGGTGCTTATCTATGCGGGGGTTATTACCTCGCTGCCGGAATCAGACAGTCATAGGCTAGTGATCGATATTGGCGGTGGCAGTACCGAAGTCATTATTGGTCATCGTCACAGCCGTTTGCTAACAGAAAGCATGGCTATAGGCAGTGTGGCATGGCGAGATAAATACTTTCCTAAACCTGGCTCCGACACGGCACTGCTTGGGATTCAGCTAGATAGAGCGACCCAGGCATCAAGCAAAGTCTTTGAAGCGATAAGCCCCGGCGTGAGAAAGGCCGTCTGGCATGAAGCCTATGCGTCTTCGGGTACCGTTAAAATGCTGGCGGCTATCTGTGAGTCTCAGGGTTGCGAAGCTGGCGAGATAACATTGCAGGCATTGCTGGAGCTGAGATCGACGATCATAGGAGCGATTGCTCAAGGCGACGATCTTCCTGGGCTGAAGGAGCGCCGACGCGATCTGCTGCTACCTGGCTGGGCAGTGCTGGTCGGGCTTATGACAGCCTACTCAGTCGAGAGAATTAATTTCAGTGCGACAGCGCTGCGCGAGGGGATGTTGGATTTTATGGTAAAAAACAAGAAGACCCTGGCTATCATGCAGCAGAGCAAGCTACCAGATGTAAGTCTTACTGGCGATTGACAGGGTTGCGAATGGAAGATGCTCCACAGTACTCAGTAGCACCAATCAGGAGAGCTGCTTAAGTAAGAGCATCTGCACGTCTTCCAGTGGATTTTCATCGTTCATAGAATTTGCTAACAAACGATACTCTCCCTCGGCACTCAATTCCCAGCTCTGGCCGCGATCGTTTAGATACATTTCCAATTCCGCTTTTATTCGGCTGCTGTGTTTTTTCTTTAGAATCGGGAAGCACACCTCTATGCGGTTGTCGAGATTTCTTTCCATCCAGTCGGCGCTGGAACAGTAAACCTGTGGCTCAGAGTTTTCGAAATAATACACCCTGGAGTGTTCCAGAAAGCGACCGATCACCGAGACGACCCGGATGTTTTCGCTAACTCTGGGCAGGCCGGGACGCAGGCAACAGATGCCGCGCACGATGAGTTCTATCTTTACACCGGCGATTGATGCATCGTACAGGGCCTTGATGATATCAGGATCGGTTATCGAGTTCATTTTGGCGACTATGCGGGCTTCGTTGCCAGCGAGGGCGGCACTCTTTTCACCCTCGATCATCTTGAGTAAAGCTTTACGTAAGTTAAATGGCGCGTGTATCAACAGCTTCGGATGAATCTTCTTGCCCATGCCAGTGATCTGCTGGAATACCTTATGCACGTCGGCACAGACATCTTCGTCGGAGGTTAGCAGGCTATAGTCGGTATACTGCAGAGAATTCTTTCGATGATAGTTACCGGTACCCAAGTGTGCATAGCGCTTCAGCGTGTTGCCGATACGACGCACGAATAACAGCATCTTCGCGTGCGTCTTGTATCCCATGACGCCATATACGACAACGGCGCCTGCCTCCTGCAAGATGCTCGCAAAATTTATATTCTCCTCTTCATCGAAGCGGGCGCGTAGCTCGATTACTACCGTGATTTCCTTGCCGTTCCTCGCAGCCTCAGCCAGGGCCTCTACCAATTCTGAAGATTCATTGGTGCGATATAGAGTCTGTTTGATAGATAACACGGTGGGGTCTTTGGCAGCCTGGCGTACCCAATCAATTATCGGAATGAACGATTGGAATGGATGCAGGAGTAGCTGATCTTCCTTGTCCACGGCCGCGAATATATAGCTGTCTTCCTGCAACAGGCGAGGACTGCCTGGCGAGAATTGTGGATAACGCAGGTCTGCACGGTCGATCATGCCATACAGCGCCATCAATCGGCGCAAATTAACCGGGCCATCCAGTTCGAACAATTCGTCAGTCGTTAGATTAAAGCGGTCGAGCAGAAAGTTTGTGAGTTCTTTCGGACAGCCGAGACTGACCTCCAGTTTTGTTGCGGCACCGAAGCGGCGGCTATGCAATTGCCCTTGTAAAGCCATGGCATAGTCTTCGACCTCAACATTTGACATCTCCAGATCCGAGTTTCGCGTAACCCGAAACTGGTGGCACTCGGTCACACTCATGCCCGGAAACAACTCATCTACATAGGCGTGAATGATAGAGGATAGGAAGATAAAGTGATCGCCCTCA
>JBBDIR010000070.1:161763-172614 GCA_040880325.1 Pseudohongiellaceae bacterium | reverse complement strand
CGCCCTCACCAGCTATGCTGGGTGGAACCTTGATAAGTCGTGGCAGCGACCGAGGTGCTGGCACAATGGCGAGGCCGCTCTCTCTTCCGAAGGCGTCTTTACCATCCAGAGAGAGGATAAAGTTCAGGCTCTTGTTCACCAGTCTCGGAAATGGATGAGCGGAGTCCAATCCCAGCGGGCTCACAACGGGCTGAATTTCTCGATCGAAATAACTGCGCGTCCAGTGCTTGAGTTCCTTGCCCCATTCGTGTCGCGGAATGAAATGGATGTTCTCGGCCGCCAGATTCGGTAGCAGGTCTTCATTGAGTATCCGGTACTGTTCGGCGAGAGCCGTGCGCACTTGCAGGTGTATATCTTTGAGCACTTGTTCCGGATATTGGCCATCGGGGCCCGGTCGCTGGCGACCGAAATCCAGTTGTTTCTTAAGGCCGGATACCCGAATTTCGAAGAATTCGTCCAGGTTTGAGCTGAAAATCAACAGAAACATGAGTCGTTCGAGCAGCGGATGCTTAGGATCCGAGGCCTGGCTCAGGACGCGTAGATTAAACTTGAAATAACTAAGTTCGCGATTCTCGTAATACGCAGAGTTATCCAAGTCGATGGTAGCGGCCTTCAAGTCCAGTGACTCCTTGTTAGTCTTGTTAGTCGTTGACGACGTCAGAGCTGACACGGAAGTATTATCTACGGCCAGGTTTAATGATTTGCGGTCTGCCTGTTCTGTCATCTAACTTGTTCCTAAACCTGATCCCCGGCGGATCGCCAGTTTACCCAATTTCTCTGGTGTCATTATGACCATATCGTGACAATTAATTCATATTCTCCACGCCCGGCCCTGCAGAGGGTTCAGCGCGCATGCCGCGACAGTTATCCGGCTAAAAGCCCAGTCCGGCCGAACATCGTATCACAGCAATGATTCTGGGCAGATGTCTCTAATGGCGAGAAATCGGCATTTTGGCGGCGCAACACCCTTGTCATAATTCTGTAACATATTCCCTATATAGTGCAGCTAATCAAAACAAAGCTCCTGTTCACCCATTTGGAGGTCAAATGCGCATTGTTTCCCTCGTAAAGCCACTATTATTTTCCCTACTCTCTGTTCTCTCACTCTCGGGATTGGCCGCAGAGGTTGAGCAAGGTATTCCAGAATATCAACGTACTAGCGGTGTGTCTGGCAACCTGTCTAGTGTTGGGTCCGATACCCTGGCCAATTTGATGACGCTCTGGGCAGAGGATTTCAAGCGGGTCTATCCCAATGTAAATATCCAGATTCAGGCGGCTGGTTCATCCACAGCGCCGCCGGCACTGACTGAGCGTACATCGAACATTGGGCCGATGAGCCGCGAGATGAAGGACAACGAAATAGAAGCCTTCGAATCTCGCTATGGCTACAAGCCAACTGCGATTCCTGTGGCAATCGATGCGCTGGCTGTGTATGTGCATAAGGACAATCCGATCGCAGGGTTGACGATCCCACAAGTTGACGCGATTTTTTCTTCGAATCAGCGCTGTGGTACCAGCGCAAGCATTGATAATTGGGGAGCATTGGAGATGACGGGTGCTTGGGCGCTCAGAGACATACAGTTGTTCGGCCGCAATTCTGTCTCCGGTACATACGGCTATTTCAAAGATGCCGCCCTGTGCGATGGTGATTTCAAGAACAATGTGAATGAGCAGCCTGGCTCCGCGTCAGTCGTTCAGTCTGTTAGTACGTCGATCAATGGCATCGGTTATTCTGGCGTTGGATACCGAACTTCCAGCGTTAGAGCAGTTCCCATCGCCAAGTCGGCAAGCAACGAGTATTTCGAAGCGACTCCAGAAAATTCAGTTGCCGGAAATTATCCACTGGCCCGATTCCTCTACGTTTACGTGAACAAGGAACCGAACAAGCCATTGCCGCCACTAGAGCGTGAGTTTGTTAAGCTTATCCTGTCAAAAGGGGGGCAGGAAGTGGTCCTCAAGGATGGGTATATCCCTTTGCCAGCACGCGTTGTGCAAGGCACACTGCGAAATCTGCAACTAGAACAGGCTCACTAAAATAGGGGCGGGGCTCGGTTCCCGTCCTGAATTCAAATTGGTTCAACCTGAATCAGGCTGAACCTTTGTTTTACAGTTGGTAAATAATTGCAATCTGCTAAGTAGTTCTTGAGAGTCAATGCCAAACGCAGAAAATCATCCATTAGACGATCAAAGCAAGGGTAGTTCTGAGTCTGGCTCTGCGCTGCTGGGCTTGGCTTCGACTCGGATGGTGTTCCGGCGAAAGCTGCGCCATGCCTATGATAAATCTGCCAGTGTCGCCATTGCCATTGGCGGTGTGAGTGTCATTCTGGCTATTCTGCTCATCTTTATGTACCTGTTTTACGAGGTAATTCCTTTATTCGAATCGGCAGAATTAGATAAGGTCAATGAGTATCAGTTGGAGAACCCCAGTAACTCCGATTCATTGCATTTGGCCATCGAGGAGCAGTCGGAAATCGGCATGCGCATAGGCGATAATGCCGACGTTTTGTTTTTCAATGTCGATGATGGCACCTCCATCGCGTTCATAGACATTGCCTTGCCTCCAGGAACGGCGATAAGTCAGTTTGCCCTGGATACTGAACAGAGCGGGATTTTTGCACTTGGGTTGAACAATGGTGAGGCTATTGTCGCCCGGTATGGCTACGAGACGACCTTCGCTGGAGCAAACAATACCCGTACGCTGACGCCCCAAATTGATTTTCCCTTCGGCGAACAACCCTTTACAGTTTTTACTGGATCGGCGTTAAGCAAGTTGGCAGTCCGCTCTAAGGGTGACATTCTGATGCTTGCCGGGGTCGACGAACAGGGCTCTGTTAAGCTGATTACTGCGAGCAAGCAGACAAGTTTATTTGCAGCTTTCGATATAGGTGGTGGGGATTCCGAGATCGAAATAGAAAGCTTACCTTTGGAGCTGCTGGTTCAGGACGTCGAACAAATGTTTATCGGTGGCGACCAGCGCTGGATTTACTTTATTTCCAGCAATGGCTTGATTCGTACGCTCGATCTTGTGGCCGCGATGGCTGGTCAAAGCAACAGTTTCGGTATCGAGACATTCCTTACAGATGACGGAGTTCGACCTACGCAGGTCGTATTCCTCTTGGGCGGGATATCGCTGCTAGTGGCGGATGATTCTGGCACTGTGGCGCAGTGGTTCCTGTTTCGCGAACAGGGGCGTACGCAGTTACAGAAGGTGCGAGAGTTTAGTCCCAGTACGCAACCGATCTTACATATGACGCCCGAACAACGTCGCAAGAACTTTGTCAGTATTGACGGGCAGGGCAATCTGTCGATCTACAATACGACGGCTCATCGGGCGGTCTTTTCGCAAGACCTTATTGATAGCGCACCGAACCAGATTGCGCTGTCTCCGCGTGGAGATGGTCTGTTGATCGAATCTACCGGGGGCTCGGTGGGGTTTTGGGAGGTGCACAACGAACATCCTGAGGTGTCCTGGTCGGTTCTGTGGGACAAGGTTTGGTACGAGGGCTATTCCGAACCTGATTATATCTGGCAATCCTCGGCTTCAAGCAATGAGTTCGAACCGAAGTACTCCCTTGTGCCGCTTTCGTTCGGTACATTAAAGGCAGCGTTTTACGCCATGTTGTTGGCCGCACCGCTTGCCATCTGCGGGGCCATATTTACCGGTTATTTCATGGCGCCTGTTATGCGGCGCAAGGTGAAGCCGTTAATCGAATTGATGGAGGCATTGCCAACGGTAGTGCTTGGCTTCCTTGCCGGCCTCTGGCTGGCGCCCTTCGTAGAGAAGAACCTGCTCGGTATATTTTCAGTATTAATTATATTGCCTCTCAGCATTCTGGCGGCCAGTTTCGCCTGGTCTCAGCTTCCCAGATCCATACGCCACTCGGTGCCGGATGGGTGGGAGGCGGGTCTATTGATTCCCGTCATTCTGATTTTTTCCTATCTGTCCTTTGTGTTGGCAACACCACTTGAGAACTTATTCTTCGGTGGTGATATGCGGTTCTGGATCACCAATGATCTAGGTATTGGTTACGATCAAAGGAATGCAATGGTCGTCGGGTTCGCAATGGGTTTCGCTGTTATACCTACGATATTTTCTATCGCAGAGGACGCAATCTTTACCGTGCCCAAACAATTGACCTATGGCTCGCTGGCGCTGGGGGCAACTCCCTGGCAGAGCTTGCAGAGGGTGGTATTACCAACCGCTAGCCCTGGTATTTTCAGCGCATTGATGATCGGCATGGGGAGAGCTGTGGGTGAGACCATGATCGTACTGATGGCAACGGGAAATACGCCAATCATGGATATCAATATATTCGAAGGAATGCGTACTCTCGCCGCCAACATTGCTGTAGAAATTCCGGAATCAGAAGTAGACAGCACGCACTATCGAATATTATTCCTCGCCGCTCTGGTGTTATTCATGTTTACGTTCATGTTCAACACGGTTGCGGAAATTGTCCGACAACGCCTCAGGACTAAGTACAGCACCATATGAAAACACGAGTTTCAACATGGATGAGATCGGGCACGCCCTGGGTTTGGTTGAACGCCGGTGCGGTCGCCATAAGCATCGTCATGGTAGTTGGTTTAATTCTTCTCCTGACTGTCAGGGGGATGAGCCATTTTTGGCCCCGCGATGTCATGCAGGCAAGTTACACTCCGCCCACGGTCAGCGCTGAAAGTCTTAGCACGCAAGTAATCGGTGAGTTCGTCGAGTCAGAGATGGTACTAGCGGCACAGATAGCCTCTTCGGGAATCCCGGTTGATGAGTCTCAAGATTTATTTGAGCGCCAACTGCTAAAGATAGGAAATAGAGACCTGACGGGTGCCGATTTTACCTGGGTGCTCAGTGATTTCGTTCACGATGTCGAGTATCCACCCCATGTAGTCGCCCTTGAGAGGCGGGAGTGGGGCAACTTCTACGGCCATTTGACCGCTATATTGGAACAGGGCGCTCCGGTCGCGTTTTCTGGCGCGGCGGCTGTGGTAGAGACGGCTCGGTGGGAGGACTTTAGCGAGCGGCTAGAGCGCGCATTGGGTATTCGCGAAGACATCTATAACATCGAGAATCGGGAAATTGGTCAGATTAATTACAATATGGAGCGTCTGCGGCTGCACGAGCGGCGGCTAGAACTCGATCAACAAGCCACGCCGGAGGCACTAGCCGAGATAGAGCTTAGCAGACAAGCGTTGGATGCAGAATACGACCTTCTGCAAACCGAGCTCATCGCGTTGTATGAAACGGTGAATAGAGACTCGGCGGTTTTTCTCGCAGCAAACGGTCAATCCACGGAGATTGAGTTTGCCGATATCGTGCGTGCCTACAAGCCTAATCAGCTAAGTCTGTTAGGCAAGCTGGGGACCTATTTCAGCAAAGTTGGCGAGTTTTTAACGGATGACCCGCGCGAAGCGAACACCGAAGGCGGGATATTTCCCGCCATTTTTGGGACAGTGATGATGGTCATGTTGATGTCCGTATTCGTTACACCCTTTGGTGTTGTTGCAGCCGTCTATTTGCGCGAATATGCACGACAGGGGTTTATTACGCGTGCGATTCGAATTGCGGTGAATAATCTCGCTGGCGTGCCCTCGATTGTCTATGGCGTTTTCGGGCTCGGCTTCTTCATCTATATTATCGGAGCCGAAGTCGATCAGATCTTTTACCCTGAGGCACTGCCCGCACCAACTTTTGGCACACCTGGCTTGCTGTGGGCCTCGCTAACCCTGGCATTGTTGACTGTGCCCGTCGTTATCGTCGCGACTGAGGAGGGCTTAGCCAGAATTCCAAGAAGCGTGCGCGAAGGCAGTTTGGCGTTAGGCGCAACGAAATTCGAAACGCTTTGGCGGGTCGTTCTGCCTATGGCTAGTCCAGCGATGATGACAGGTTTGATTCTCGCGGTTGCAAGAGCCGCCGGCGAGGTGGCGCCGCTGATGCTAGTGGGTGTGGTGAAGCTTGCTCCGTCGTTGCCGCTGGATGGCAATTATCCCTATCTGCATCTTGAGCAGAAATTCATGCATCTAGGGTTTCATATTTACGATGTGGGCTTTCAGAGTCCTAATATAGAGGCGGCACGCCCTCTGGTATTTGCGACCGCTCTGCTTTTGGTGATAGTCATTGCGGCCCTGAACCTGGCAGCGGTAGCTTTAAGGAACCATTTGCGAGAGAAATATAAGGCACTAGACGTCTAATAATTGAATATACGGATCAGATACCAATGAATGAAACGAATATTGAACAGGCTCAAAGCATGAAATCCGCGCAGAGGACGGTGGATGTTTCGTCCGTACTAGGTGATAAGAAGAAGGCCAAGCGGCAGCTCGATCCCTGTATCGATATCCAGAATTTAAACCTGTTCTATGCCAAAGACACACAGGCGTTGATCGATATTAATCTAGTGATTCCCAAGCAGAGAGTTACCGCTTTTATTGGACCGAGCGGCTGCGGTAAGTCCAGTCTACTGAGATGTTTTAATCGCATGAACGATTTAGTGGACGATTGTATTATTAAGGGTGTCGTATCGCTCGATGGAGAAGACATCTATCAGAAATCCGTCGACGTGGCAGACCTGAGGCGGCGTGTGGGCATGGTTTTCCAGAAACCTAATCCGTTTCCCAAGTCGATCTATGAGAACGTCGCCTATGGCTTGCGCATTCAGGGGATAAACTCCAAGCGAGTCCTCGATGAGGCAGTGGAGAAATCACTCAAGGCCGCCGCGCTCTGGGACGAAGTAAAAGACAGGCTGAACGATAGCGCGCTGGGCATGTCAGGCGGGCAGCAGCAACGACTGGTGATTGCGAGAACCATAGCCGTTGAGCCTGAGGTATTGCTGCTGGACGAGCCTGCATCTGCTCTGGATCCGATATCAACACTTAAGATTGAAGAACTTATTAATGTGTTGAAAACCGATTACACTATAGTGATCGTTACTCACAACATGCAGCAGGCGGCGCGGGTGTCGGACTATACTGCATTCATGTATATGGGAAATATGGTTGAATTCGATGCGACAGATATCATCTTTACGAACCCGCAGGAAAAACAAACTGAAGATTACATAACCGGTCGATACGGTTAACGCGATTAGGTTCACTCACTCTAGTTCTAGACTAATAGTCAGGAAGCAAACATGAACCCCCGAGCAGAAAGTCATAGTCACCATATCTCACAACAATTTAATGCTGAGTTGGAAGATGTTAAAAACCATATGTTGGAAATGGGTGGTGCCGTTGAGAAACAAATTTCCGACTCCTTGATCGCGATTACCTCCGCGGACAGCGGCTTGGCGAGCGTAGTTCTGGAGAACGAGGATAATATCGACACCATGGAGATCAAGATTGATGAAGAATGCCACCTAATCCTCGCGCGGCGCCAGCCAGCTGCTAGTGATTTGCGATTGGTACTTGCGATCATTAAAACTGTTCGCGATCTCGAGCGCATTGGCGACGAGTCGGCAAAGATTGCGCGAATGGCTATAAAATTAGCTGAAGTTGGAGATTACCCGGAAGGTATAATTGAATTTAGACATCTGGGTGATCGCGTCACAAGGATGGTAAATATGGCTCTCGATGCCTTCGCCCGCTACGATGCCAAGGCGGCTCTAGAGATAGCTAAAGATGATCTTATCGTCGATAATGAGTATGGCTCTGCCATGCGCTCGCTTATCACCTATATGATGGAAGACCCGCGTAGTATCAGTCGCATGTTGAATCTGCTATGGGCTTTGCGCGCGTTGGAGAGAATAGGCGATCATGCCAAGAACATCACAGAGCATGTCATCTACCTGGTAAAGGCTATGGATGTTAGACATGCCCCCTTGGAGAAAATAGCCGACCAATTTTAGAATTGATGAAGAGGCTTATCGAATTCAGACTGAGACAGCATCCGCCGTCTTGGTAGTGCTGATTTTTGAGCCTACGCACTCCAGAGGAAGCTTGCAGATAAAGCGGCTACCCTTGCCGTAATTGCTCTGTACTAGCAGTTCACCTTCATGCCTGGCTAGTATGTGTTTCACAATAGCCAAACCCAGTCCAGTTCCGCCGGTGTCGGAGGATCTACTGCCATCGATGCGGTAGAAGCGTTCAGTTAGCCTCGGTATATGATGCTTCTCGATACCTATCCCGTCGTCTTGCACCGCGACCTCGAAAGAGTCGTCTTTGAGCTCGGCGGAAAGTTGTATGTGGCCGCCAGAAGCTGTGTATTTCGCGGCGTTGACTACCAGGTTCGAAATAGCGCTATACAGCTCACTACGCTTTCCTTTCACTGTGATGTTGGGATCGCAGATCGTCTTAAAGCTGTGGTTCTTATCCTTAAACATCTGCTGCGTGTCGCTCTCAATCTCCGAGAACAAGGATTTTAAATCCATGACATCCTGAGTCCGGGGCTGTCCTTTGGTTTCTAAACTGGACAGCATTAGCAAGTCTCTGACGATGTTTTCCATACGAAGAGACTGTTGCCGCATTTGCTGCATGGGTTTATGCCATTTCTGATCCATAGCGTCGAGGTTATCCAGGATAGTCTCAAGATAGCCCTTGATAACTGTTATCGGCGTACCAAGTTCGTGTGACACATTCCCCACGAAATCTTTGCGCATCGACTCAAGGCGGTGTAGCTGTGTGATATCCCGGACGATCATCAAGCGTTCGTTCTCGCCGAACAGGGCGATCTGAAACTCCAGAATCTTGCTGCTTTCGCCGGGCGCCTCCATCTTTAGCGTTTCATCGTAGCTCTCTGTATGGAAGTAATCGGAGAATCGCGGGTCTCGTAGCAGATTTGTAATCGATTGGTGCCTGTCCCTGGGGTACTGAAACCCGAGCAATTCCTCCGCAGCGAGATTCCACCAGTCCAGGTTTCCCTGCTTGTTGATCATGACAATTGCCATTTCCAGGGCGGCGGATGACTCCTGCGCCTTATCGATGATGTTGGCGAGATAGGTGCTAGCTCGACGCTCCTGTTTCTGCAGGCGGTAGATCCCGTCGAATATATCACCCCACAACCCAAAGCTTTCAGGTGGCTCCGAGTCGCTTTCTGAGGAGCCCCGATTCAACCATTGATTGAATCTGCGAAGCTGGTAAAGGTTGTAAACATAGTAGAAACAGAGGACTATCAGCATAACCCAACTGGTCTGACCCACGGCATAACCAATAATGGCGGCCAACGTTAACAGTAGGCTGAGTCGATTTAATTCAGAGCGCCAATTCTGCAAGTTGATTTTCCCCGGACAGAGTCCATCGGTTTGTATTTGTCTTGTTATGTGAGCAGGAGTAAACATCTGCCTCACGGACACTATACTACCGCTATATTGTATTTGTATGGCAGCATGGAGACTAGCTCTAGTGAGAAGGTATTCGCAGTTGGCCAGCAAAATTCAATATAACCGCCGTGAAACCTGCCGCGTTAGCGCGGTCTGAGAGGCCTTAACAGCCCCGCGAATTGGCATTCCTATCCGGCCTCCGAACAGATGGCGGATATGCGGGCAAATAAGTACAGATTTGTTAGAATAGTGCTTTATTTGGGCAGCGGAAACACTATAATGCGCTCAAATTTTGCAACCAATCCATCTTGTCAATTTCGTGGAATTTAATATGAACTTAACTACCAAAATCTCCTCAGCACTGTTTGTGTCCGCGGGGCTTTTTACTCCTCTAGCGCTGGCCGATGCAGGCCAATTTTACATAGCGCCCGGTCTACAGTGGATGGAATTCGACGATACCACCCATCTTAGCCCGGACACAGGGTATTTCCTTGGTTTTGGCTACGATCTAACCGATAGAATCAGTGCCGAACTGAGCACCTTCGATTTGGACCCCGACGGTCCGGGCAATAGCAGCATAGATATGGACCACTATAAAGTGGATATAATCTACAACCTCGGTGCTAATACAGGCAAATGGACTCCATTCGTTGTAGGCGGTGTAGGCAGTAACAATTTAGCCGGCGAAAATGATCCGGTGTGGGTCGTCGGCGGCGGCATAAAATACAAATTCTCCGATAACTGGACTTGGCGCACGGCCGTTCGTGGCCATTTTAATGCGTATCGCGATCACGAAGACGGCGATTATGGTGTGGATACGGCCCTGGTCTATCGCTTTGGTGGTAACAAGGCTCGCTCTGCTGCGGCACCAGCGGCAGCCGCCAGGCCTGCAACTGCGGTGCCAGCATCGGCACCTGCAGCAACCGACTCAGATGGAGACGGTGTTCCCGATAGTCGCGATAACTGCCCAGATACACCGCGGAACTATGCTGTTGACGCAGATGGTTGCCCGATTCCAGTAGAGGAAGTGGCGCGAGTTGAGTTAGAAGTACACTTTGATTTTGATCGCTGGGAAGTGAAGCCTGAATTCTTCTCGGAGATCGAAGAAGTGGCCGATTTCATGGCGCAGTACCCGGATGTGGTTGTAGAGCTGGAAGGACACACCGATAGCCGTGGTACGGAGCAATATAATCTTGGTCTTTCAGACCGTCGCACGGCGGCTGTTCGTCAGGTAATGATCGATCGCTTCAACGTGCAGGCGAGTCGAGTTTCAACGGTTGGTTTCGGCGAGTCTCGCCCTATTGCCAGCAACGACACCGATGCCGGTCGCGCTGAGAACCGACGCGTAGTCACAGTAATTATCAAGACCTTGCAGAACTACCGCCCACGCTAGGCGGACATCACTAAACTGGACCCTGCACTGCGGAGATTGCAGTGCAGGGTATTCAGTTTCAAATTTATCGATACTAGATACCCTTGCAATCGAAAGTAGCCTCCAGTTCAGAATTCAGTAGCCTGCCGCTAGACTCTGCGGATATCTCGGGCGCACAACTCGATTGGCATGCCCAGGGCGAGTGTATCTTGCAGCCCTCTGAGGCGT
>JBBDIR010000070.1:68066-161753 GCA_040880325.1 Pseudohongiellaceae bacterium | reverse complement strand
CTGAGGCGTGGCGTCGATGGCTATTCGACACTGGCTCTCTCACGCAATTGTTAAAGCACAAGAGTGCCGGGAACTTCCGCGTTGAAGTCAGTTCTCAGCAGTGGCAGTCACTGCCGAAGGCGGCGCACCGTTCCTGCTTTGGTCCGCTTTCTGTCGAACACAGGTTTTGGTCACGCAAAGTGGTGCTGCTGGGCAATAACAGTCCTTGGGTGCTGGCGCATACGTTGATACCCGAATTCAGTTTGCGCAGCCCACTGAAGCGCGTGTTAGAACTGAACGAACAGCCCTTGGGTGAGTATCTTTTCAGCCATCCAGACCTGATCCGAAGTGGCATTGATATTACTCCTTTCGCGGACGACTCCTGGGGCAGGCGTAGTCTGTTCTATCTGTATAAGAAGCCAATCATGGTGGCGGAATTTTTTCTGCCAGCACTATTGGATTAATCCGGTCATTCGATTCGACTTTTCCCCAAAGCGCTCTATACTTAAATTTAGTAATCTGCTGGCATTATTCGCCTGAAAATGGCGTGCTACGGCCGAACATCGGATGTTCCGCCTGCTTGCTAAAAGACAGAAAAGGATTCTTCGAATGGAAAATAATAAATCGGCGCCAAGCCTTTCCGAACCTAATAAATCCGCGTGCCCCGATACTCACTCGCATGACTCTGCACCCGATGTAACTCGCCTGTATCTGAAAGAAATTGGATATGCGCCTCTGCTCTCCGCCGAGGAAGAGGTTTACTATGCCAGGCGTGCATTACGTGGCGATGGTGCGAGCAGGCGCACAATGATAGAAAGCAATCTGCGCCTAGTTGTGAAAATAGCGCGTCGCTACCTAAATCGCGGCCTCTCGTTGTTGGATCTAGTAGAGGAGGGCAACCTGGGTCTGATACACGCGGTCGAAAAATTCGATCCAGAGAAAGGCTTTCGTTTTTCGACCTATGCGACTTGGTGGATCAGGCAGAATATAGAACGCGGGTTGATGAATCAGACTCGGACTATACGTTTGCCAGTGCACGTTGTTAAACAGCTGAACAGTTTTCATAGAATCCAGCGAGATTTTGTAAGAGAAACGGGGCAGGAGGCAGGCAGCCGTGAGATCGCCCAATACACCGGAGGCTCTCGATCAGATATCGACCGGCTGATGATTCTGAACGAGGGGCTCAGCTCTGTGGATATGCCGGTTGCTGCCGACTCCGACACAGCCGTCGTGGACATGTTGAGCACACAGACGCAGCAAAACCCCCGAAGTTGTTATCAAACATCGCAAATGCAGGCGCGACTAGACGAGTGGTTGCAGCAGCTCACCGAAAAGCAACGAGATATTATCTGCCGACGCTTCGGTTTAAGAGGCCACGATACAGATACTCTGGAGAACGTAGGGGTCGAAGTTGGCCTCACCCGGGAGAGAGTTCGACAGATTCAGATCGAAGCCTTAAACAAGCTCAAGCTATTGATTCGCAAGGAGGGGCTGAATTTAGAAATGATAACTGAGATGGTATAGATCAGTATCACCCGGGTCGAATACTTGAACCCATGGCGACGCTACCGTATCCTCTTGCCCCGACCAGACATATCGAAGCTGTAGTAGTTTGCGGCGGCAGAATAGGAATTTAACGTGTTCAATCAATCCAACGACGGTGCTCTTAAGGGCAAGTTAGTTATCGACCTCTCCAGAGTGCTCGGTGGCCCCTACTGCACGCAGATGTTGGGAGATCATGGTGCAGAGATAATCAAGATTGAGCCTCCGCGTGGTGACGAAACACGGGATTGGGGCCCGCCTTTCCATGAGGAAGACTCAGCCTACTATCTAGGCGTCAATCGAAACAAACGGTCGATAGGCTTGGATCTTTCAAAGCCTGATGGGCAGAAGGTTTTACTGCGCTTGTTAGAAAAGGCCGATGTGCTTATCGAGAACTACAAGCCCGGCACCATGGAAAAATGGGGTCTCGGCTATGAAGACGTCTTGAAAAATAAGTTCCCCAGACTAATTCACTGCCGAGTCAGTGGCTTTGGTAGTGACGGGCCATGGGGCGGGTTTCCCGGCTATGACGCGATAATCCAGGCTATGGCTGGTTGGTTCAGCGTCAACGGAGAGGCGGGCAGCAACCCCACCAGACTTGGCCTGGCTATGGTGGATATGGGAACCGGACTGTATGCGGCCGTCGCGATACTGATGGCCATGATAGAGCGGGAAACATCCCAGCAGGGACAGTATCTGGATATGACGCTCTATGACTGCGCCGTATCGCTGATGCACCCTCATATCCCCAATTACCTCTACTCAGGCAAGGTGCCGATGGCAACAGGCAACGCGCACCCGAATATCAGCCCCTACGACACGTTTCGCACCAAGACAGTCGATATCTTCATCGGTGCGGGTAATAACCGTGCCTACGCGAAGATGTGTGTGGAGCTGGGTAGGGAGGAGCTTATCAGTGACGCCAGGTTTGTTAAGAACATCGATCGCGTGAACAACCGCGATGAGCTGAAGGCCGAGATTGAGTCCAGCCTGATGAAGATAGACGGCAGCGAAATAGCCGATCGACTGGCGCAAGCAGGGTTGGCTGCCGGCGCCATCCATGACACCGCCCAGGTCGTCGAGCATGCTCATACCAAGCACAGAGAGATGATAATTGAGGATGGCTGGTACAAGATGACCGGTACGCCAATTAAGCTTTCTCGCACCCCTGGCTCGGTTCGCCATAAGCCACCGAAATACGGTGAGCATAGCTGGCAGATCCTGCGTGAATTCAATTTCTCAGATCAGGAAATACAAGAGTTACTGTCCGCTGCAACCGTACTCGAGAAGCGACAGAGCTAGCTTCTCGCGTAATTATTTTCTGCCATTCCCCTCAATACCGTTAAAAATCATATAGATAGACTAGATTATTTTTTATTGCTTTCAGCTGATATGGTGTTATAGTGATGTATAACACTATAGGAGCAGGAGCCTGCTAAGTGGAAATCAATTGGAATAACAAAGAGCCTATCTACCTGCAGCTTAGAGACAAGTTGGTAGAGCTCATCATGGATGGCGTATTGCTTGAGGGCGATGCACTACCATCGGTGCGTCAGATTTCCAGCGAGCAGCGGATAAATCCGATCACTGTATCCAAAGCGTTTCAAATTTTAGTCGATGAAGAGCTGATTGAGAAAAAACGGGGGCTAGGAATGTATGTCTTATCAGGAGCGAAAGAAAAACTCTCTAGCGAAGAAAAAAGGAAATTCCTGGAGCAGGAATGGCCGCAAATTTCTAAACGAATTGAGAGACTGGGCCTGGGAATTGATGAACTCCTTGGCGACAAGAAGAATAGATAGAAACCGGGAATTTTGGGGATAGCGCATGACCAACATCGTTGAAGCCAAGGGACTGAGTAAAACCTACGGTAGCTTTACCGCATTGGATGGTGTGGATCTGTCTATACCTAGCGGAGCCATCAGCGGGCTTATTGGTCCGAATGGTGCGGGAAAGACTACCACCTTGAAGGCGCTGACAGGCCTATGTGATGTTGAGGGAGAACTCAGTGTCGCAGGCCGTGATCCACGCAGAGCGCGACATAAACTGATGGAAGATGTCTGCTTTATTGCCGACGTTGGCATCTTACCGAAGTGGCTAAAGGTGTTTCAGGTCATAGACTATGTCGAGGCGGTGCATCCGAGGTTTGATCGGGTGAAGGCCGATAAATTTCTTGGCACAACGGATATTCCATCGAACAAACGTATCAAAGATCTTTCCAAGGGCATGGTGACACAGCTGCATCTCGCGTTAGTGATGGCTATCGAAGTTCAATTACTGGTGCTCGATGAACCAACCCTTGGCTTGGATATCATCTACCGGAAGGAATTCTACGATCGTCTGCTGAACGACTACTACGACGGGAACCGAACGATCATTATTAGTACGCATCAGGTCGAAGAGATAGAGACGCTACTTTCGCATCTAGTCTTCATCAACAAAGGCAAGATTGTGCTCGATAGCTTGATGACGGAACTGTCCGAAATTTATTTTGAGGTTCTGGTTGCTCCAGACAAGCTGGGGCAGGCCGATGCACTTGGGCCAATTCATGTTCGTGAATTTCTGGGCAAGAAGTCTTATACCTACGAATCCGTTCCGAGGGCGCAACTGGCAGAACTGGGCGAGCTCCATACACCTAGCGTTGCCGATCTCTTTGTAGCCAAGATGAAGGAAGCCAAAAATGGGTAAGTTCGCAATATTTCAATTCTATGCGCTGCTACGACGCGAAGTTCAAGAGCATCGGAATCTGTTCATCGGTGCGCCGGCGGTTGTTGCTTTACTCATACTGGTGGCTTCGATATGGGTGATAACTCGCATCGATCAGCAGCAGTTGGCAGAAGGGCTGCGCTATGTTTCTGTCGTATTTGATGGTTTGTCGCCTTTTGACATGGCGCCTTTCTTCATGCTTTTAGCGATTCCGTTCTTTCTGACGCTGTTCATATGCAGTGTCATCTATCTGATCAATACGCTCTATCAGGATCGAAAAGAGATGAGCGTGCTTTTTTGGCAGTCCATGCCCGTATCCAATCTGCAAACCGTGATCTCCAAGATCGTGGCTATTTCTGTGGTTGCTCCAATTTTTTATGTGCTGATCATTTTCGCGATGTACCTGGTTGCCATGATCTGGCTAACGATATTGGGGATTACGCACGACGTGGACCTGGTCGGTATTGGCTGGATGTTCCTGGCGGCTATTGTAAGTTTGATACTTACGTATCTCTCAGCCATCGTGACCTCGCTCTGGTTGCTTCCTACCATTGGCTGGTTGCTTCTTTTCTCGGCTTTTGCGAGAAAAACTCCGTTGTTATGGTCTGTGGGTGTTTTTATTCTGGTCGGCTTTCTGGAAGACTTTATCTTCGGCACGCAGTACCTGGGAAATTGGGTGGCATCGCGCACGGCCGACCCGAATCAGTACCTCATCTTCGAGTTCTCAAGCCTCTTCGAGCGAATATTCGACTACGATACGCTATTTGGAGTACTGGTGGGCTCGATCCTGATCGCCGGCGCGGTATTCATGCGACGCTTCATTGACTAGCATTCGAAGGAACCAATCATGAAAAATACAGTACTTAGGAATCGTTACACGCTATTGCTGACCACCCTGATTGTCTACATGGTAGTACTCGTGGCGGAAGGCGTTATTACGGATCGTGAAGTGAGAAGAGTGGAGTTTGAGAATCCGTACTTCGACCTGAATCTAAATGATTTAGAGGAGTTCAGAGAACGTAGAAATAATAACAGCAATACCAGACGAGAGGATGGTGGCGATGTTTAGTTGGTGAATAACCCTATTGACAGTGTATTACGAATCCCATAAAGTCCCACCCTCAAATTAAACAGCGTACCAAAGTTTGATTATGTACAGATCAGAGCTTCAGCAAATTTCCAGATTTCAGGCGGCAGCGGCATTGAGTGCAGCAGCCCGCCGTGCCGCGCGCGCGACATATTCACCCTTACCGGAGAGCCGTGGTTTTATCTAGCTAACTAGAACAAATTTTCTAAAACCCCTAAGTGCCTTCGGCCTTAGGGGTTTTTTTTTGCCTTCTGCTCAGTAGAAGGACGCATGTAAATGCAGGAGAGAAACGATGAATGTCATGGAAATAGAGGAGGCTACCCGATGCGCCTGGCCGGCGCTGGAAGAAGTGGTGTTGCCTTTTGGTGTGTTGAGGTACGCCAATGGTGCAGACCGTCGCACGAATTCGTTGAGCCTCTACCCGAATGCAAAATCTGATGCAATCGACCTGATCGGGGTGACGGAGAGATTCTATAAGCAGAGAAATGCGGTACCAATAATAAGGATCGTTCGGTCAGGGAGATTGCTCCCAACGTCGCTTAAAGCTGTTGACCGCGCGCTGGCCTTTCGAGGGTACGAGAAACAATCTCCCACGGTTTCGATGCTGCTTGATTTAACCCGCATTGACAAGAATACATTGCACGCAGTGAGTGAATCGATAGAAGTGGGGGAGCTGGATTCTTGGCTGCGCGGCTGGTACGCGCTAACCGATAAACCGCTTTGGGGTGTCGATGCGCACCAGTCGATGTTGAAAAGACTTGAGCCCGCGCAGCTGCTCTTGCTCAATCACGTTCTCGGCAACACGTTGCTGGCAACTGGCATGGGGGTTTTAGCTGGTAGGTCGCTGGGTATATTCGGTATTGCCACCGCCGCTAAACACCGGAATCAAGGGCATGCCACTGCTGTAGTTTGTTCTCTTTTGCAGTGGGCGCTGCACAGAGCAGCCGGGTATGCCTATTTGCAGGTGGAAGAGTCGAATGAAGCAGCTATAGATCTATATCGAAAGATTGGCTTCAGGAAGCGTTATTCGTATTGGTACCGAGTGGCAACACATAATGTAGAGAATTAAGGTCAATGATATGAACACAATAGAAACAGAGGATCGTCTGGGTATTACATTCTGTAATCGTCAATCAATTGCGATTGAGCGAGGCGAAGGTTGTTATGTATGGGACGAAAACGGAAAGGAGTATTTGGATTTCACCTCGGGTTGGGGTGTGACCTGCCTGGGGCATTCACATCCGGTTATTACAAACGCCATATTTACTCAGGCGCGAAAGATTATTCAGAATCCGAATTCCGGCTTTACCTATTCCCCTTCAAGAGCAAGACTGCTGGAGGAGCTAAGTGGCGTACTGCCCATCAATCCCGCCAAAATATATTTCGCGAATAGCGGTGCCGAGGCTAATGATGCGGCAATTAAACTGGCGAGAAAAATTACCGGCAAGTCGAAGATAGTCTCGGCATTGGCATCGTTTCATGGTCGCACGTTCAATACCTTGTCGGTTTCCGGGGGAAGGAATAATACAACGCAATTCTTGCCGCAGCTTAAGGGGAATAGTTTCGTCCCGTTCGGTGATTTCGCGGCGCTATGCGATGCAGTAGACCGGGATACAGCGGCGGTGATTCTGGAACCGATTCAGGGGGAGGGGGGAGTACGCATACCGGATGAGGATTATCTTGCTGGTGTTGCTTTATTCTGCAAGAGAGAGAATGTATTGCTCATTATCGATGAGATTCAGACCGGCTTCTGCAGGACCGGGAAATTTTTCGCAATGGAGCATGGCAAGCGAGAAGTCATCCCGGATATCATGACTATGGGCAAGGGTATTGCCGGTGGTTTTCCTCTTGCAGCTTTCGCTGTGTCGGGAAGTATCGATCGTCAGTTGCAAAAGGGTGACCACGGGGGAACTTTCTGTGGCAATCCGTTGGCCTGTGCGGTGGCCACTGAGGTGGTTTCTTATCTGCGCAGCGAACATATCGCTGATAAGGTAGCCGTATTGGGAACATTCCTGCTAGAGGGCCTGTGCCAACTTGGGCGAGACCATCCCGACCTGATAGGTTCCATACGCGGCAAGGGTCTCCTCTGTGCCTTCGAATTACCGTCGGATGAGCTGGTAACCCGGCTGACGGAGGCAGCACTCAATCGCGGGCTGCTGATAACTCCAACGAGGAATGGGATCGTTAGGCTAATCCCGCCTTTGCTAGTGAGCAGGCAAGAGATAACCCGTGCCTTGGACATGCTGAGCTCAGCACTGGCATCAGTTGTTCCCAGGCATTGAGTAAAGTAGACTGCTCGGCTTAGGATTTAAAAGGTAGAACCGGGATTTTAATATGACAAAGAATACGCAAGTATTCCTGGCACAGCGGCCGCTAGGTGAGGCGAGCGACGAGTGCTTTGGATTTCGCCAAGTAGATATTCCTGAATTAGCCGAGAATCAAGTATTGATCCGAGTGTGCTGGTTATCTCTGGACCCCTATATGCGCGGCCGTATGAATGATGTGAAATCCTATGCAGACCCGCTGCAGATCGGCGACATTATTACTGGGGAGTCCAGTGGGGTGGTAATAAAGTCCACTTCCCCTGACTTCTCGGAAGGCGATACGGTAGCCGCGCATATGGGCTGGCAATCCCATATCGTAGCGAATGCGGATGACCCGCGATTGATGCGTGTCGACCTGAATAACGGCACTCTCTCGGCTCATTTAGGTGTCGTGGGCATGCCGGGCAGAACAGCTTATTTTGGGCTTACCGAAGTCGGTAAGCCGCAGCCGGGGGAGACCCTTGTCGTTGCCGCCGCTTCGGGTGCGGTTGGGTCGGCAGTCGGGCAGATAGCGAAGATCAAAGGCTTGCGCGTCGTCGGTATTGCCGGCGGTGCGGAAAAGTGCCGCTACGTTAAGGAAGAGCTAAAGTTTGATGCCTGTATCGACTACAAGGCGGGCAATCTAGTCTCCGGGCTTGCCGAAGCTTGCCCCAACGGTATTGATATTTATTTCGAGAATGTCGGGGGTGAGGTAACAAAAGCCGTTGCGCCATTGCTAAACGACGGAGCCAGGGTGCCAATTTGTGGCTATATCTCAAATTACAATGATGAAGACATTACGCAGTCCGAGACTCCCATGCACATCCTCAAAGCATTGGATCCAGTGCCTGAGCATCGCTTTTTTGTTGTAACTGAGTGGCATGACCGATGGGTGGAAGCCACCCGTCAGCTCGGAAGCTGGGTAGAGGATGGCAGGTTAAAATACCGAGAGAGTATTGGCGTTGGGCTTGAGAATGCACCCGAATATTTTCGTGGCATGTTGAAGGGAAAGAACTTTGGTAAGCAACTAATCAAAGTGGCGGATGAGGACTAGTGTCAACTATCGATGCAGAAACTTACGCTACAGCTTCGTTATTTTCGCTGGAAGGTAAGACCGCTCTGGTCACGGGTGGCAGCTCTGGTCTCGGATTGATTATGGCGAAGGGGCTCCTGTGCAATGGTGCTCGAGTAATCATAGCCTCACGCAGTAAAGAAAAATGTGACAAGGCGCTTACTGAACTATCCGAGTACGGCGAGTGTGCGGCGCTAGCGACTGATGTTACTAACAGTTCGGATCGTGACAAGCTGTTAAAGTTTGTAGGCTCGGAGCTCGGCGGGCTTTCTGTGTTGGTTAATAACGCTGGTGCCAACTGGGGCGCGAAACTCGAAGACTATCCCGATGAAGGGTTCAGCAAAGTAATAAATACCAATCTAACTGCGGTGTTTTCTTTGACGCGAGATGCGGTGCCGCTGCTTTCCAGTTCAGCCACTAAAGACGACCCTTCCCGTATTATCAATATCGGCTCGATGGATGGTATTCAGGTGCCCGTCGTGCAACGAGTTCCCACTTTCGCCTATTCTGCCAGTAAGGCTGCACTGCACCACCTCACTCGCACTCTGGCGGTGGAGCTGGCCCCTCGCAACATCACGGTAAACGCAATAGCGCCTGGGTTCTTCGAATCGAGAATGACCGACTACGTCTTCGAGCATTACAAGAAAGATATCGAAGACGATTGCCCTCTCAATCGCGTAGGCAAACCGGAAGAGATGGTAGGAATACTGACCTATTTAGCATCGCGGGCGGGCGCGTACACAAACGGTACGGTAATACCGGTGGATGGTGGTACCAGCGTTTCCAAAGGCAAGCGGAGCTGGATGGAATAGAAGAACACTAGTTAGACTGTACTAGCACAGACAAGGTTATAAAAAGCGATTAGCCGGAGAAAGTATGAGTTTATTTAGTCTAGAGAGTAAGGTGGCAATCATCACAGGTTCCACCAAAGGCATCGGTCTGGCAATAGCGACCCGCATGGCCGAGCAAGGCGCTAAAGTGGTTATCTCCAGCCGCAACCAGGATGCCTGTGACGAGGTCGCTGCAGATATTCGCAGGCAAGGATTTGTGGCTGTCGCGATTGCCTGTAACATTAATTATAAGGAGCAGCTGCAAGAGTTGGTTAAAAAGACCGAGGAACAGCTTGGCAAGGCCAACGTGTTGGTTTGCAATGCAGCCCTAAACCCTTATTTCGGCCCCTCTCAAGACATTTCTGACGAAGCCTTCGACAAGGTAATGCATGCTAATATTGGCAGCGTACACAGGCTTTGCCAACAGGTACTTCCTGGGATGGCCGAGATGGGCGGAGGCGCGGTGATCATCGTGTCTTCCATCGGCGGTCTCAAAGGCACCGACGCCTTGGGCGCCTATGCCATATCCAAGGCAGCAGATATGCAGATTGCGCGAAATCTTGCAGTCGAGTGGGGGCCGAAGAACATTCGAGTCAACTGTATAGCGCCGGGGCTGGTAAGAACAGATTTTGCGAAGGCGCTCTGGGAAAATCCAGAAATATATAAAGCGACTATAGCGAAGTATCCACTGCGTCGAATCGGTGAGCCAGATGAGATTGCCGGTGCTGCGGTATTTCTGGCATCGGCGGCAGGTAGCTTCACAACCGGACAAACAATCGTGATTGACGGCGGCGGTACCATAGCAAGTTAATCTAGAAACAGATTTAATTTTGATTTTTGGGGGAAGAATAAAAATGATGGACTTAGGATTGTCGGAAGAACTTGTCGAGGTGCGGGAAAAGATTCGCACGTTTGTTGAAGACAAAGTAGAACCTGTAGAGCTTGAGTATCACAATGAAGTAAGTGTGGGCGACAGATGGTCACACACTCCACGTCAGGATGAGATACTGGAAAGCTTAAAGGCAGAGGCGCGCAGGCTCGGCTTGTGGAATTTCTTTCTTCCTGAGAGTCAGGGTGGCGCTGGAATATCTAATCTGCACTATGCCCATCTCGCCGAGATCATGGGTAGAAGCCGACTCGCATCGGAAGCCTTCAACTGCAGTGCTCCAGACACTGGTAACATGGAAGTGCTGGAGCGTTATGGCTCCGAAGAACAAAAGCAGGCCTGGCTTGTGCCACTGTTGGCCGGAGAGATTCGTTCGGCATTTGCCATGACAGAGCCTGGTGTCGCCTCTTCGGATGCAACGAATATTGCAACGAGTGCTGTGTTAGATGGCGACGAGTGGGTTATCAGCGGAGAGAAATTCTATATCTCTGGAGCGGGGGATGCTCGTTGCAAGATTATGATCGTCATGGTGGTGACCGACCCTGATGCGCCAAAACATACGCGCCAATCCCAGATCCTCGTGCCTATGGATACCGTGGGGGTTGAAGTTATTCGGCCAATGCATGTATTTGGACGCGACGATGCCCCGCATGGACATATGCATATTAAGTTTCACAATGTCAGGGTTCCCCAGAGCAATATCATTCTGGGTAGGGGTCGCGGCTTCGAGATTTCCCAAGGGCGACTTGGCCCGGGACGTATACACCATTGCATGCGCTCTATAGGAGCCGCAGAAAAAGCGTTGGACTTGATGTGCCAACGAGCCGTGAGCAGAGAGGCTTTTGGTAAACCGCTGGCAGAATTGGGCGGTAACTACGATATTATTGCCGATAGTCGAATCGAAATTGAGATGTGCAGACTATTGACCTACAAAGCGGCATGGCTGATGGATACTATCGGCAACAAGGCCGCGCGCGATGCGATTTCGCAGATCAAGGTGGCAGTACCGAATATGGCACTGCGTGTAATCGACCGTGCTATTCAGATGCATGGAGCGGCGGGGGTATCGCAAGACTTCCCGCTGGCTGCGCTGTGGACTAGCCAGCGTACGTTGCGTCTAGCCGATGGGCCCGATGAGGTGCATCGCCGTGTTATTGCCAGAAAGGAATTGGCCAAGTATAACTAAACCTTGCTGCTTTCCAGCGCGAGGGCGGATGTAATTAACAATGAATCCGTAGAGAGGGGGAGCCTAGGTTCCCCTTTTTTATTGAATGCAGCCGGTGGAACCGGATACTCAAATGACGCCGACTATGCACAGTGATCACTCACAGCTCAGACCAATGCCGGTGAATATAGTTGTCGCGCATGCATTAGAGGCAAAGGCCTTGATTCCAATGTTGCAGCTAAAGGCGCTTCAGACTGATTCGGGCTATTCTGAATATGCTAATGCGAATGGTCTGCGTCTGATTGTGTCCGATATCGGCAAAGAGGCCGTATCGAGGGCAGTAAGCTCTCTAGCTCACGCTCAGAGCAATGATGCAGGTCAGATCAGCGCTTGGTTGAATATAGGTATCGCCGGACACGCCAGCGCGGCCATAGGCAGTGCCTGGCTAGCACACAAGATTACAGACCAGCGCAGCGGCCGAAGTGCTTATCCGCCACAGCTGATTGAGGGATTGGCAAGCTGCAGTATCATCACTGTCGACGAACCGGAGCAAGACTATGCATTAGAGGCAGTCTACGACATGGAGGCTGCGGCTTTCTATGAGGCGGCTAGTAAACAGGCTACTGCGGAACTGGTGCAGCTGTTTAAAATTGTATCTGACAATTTGATAAACCCGGTCGAAGAGATCGATCTGAAGAGCGTGCCGCTATGGATAGCACGACAGGATTCGCAGATATTATTGCTAGTCGATAAGTTGGCAGAATTGGCTGCTTCGTACAACAGCAGACAGTATGTTCCTCGTGTCTACTACGATATTTGCTCGCTGACTCATCTCACGGTTAATGAGAAACTACAGCTGAGGCGTCTCTGCCAGCGCTACCGCGCGTTGGGCAGGGAAGACGAGCTGGCCGATATCAATCTTCTCGCGAAGAACCATACGAAGAAACTACTAAGCATATTGTCTTCAGCGATTGATCAACCGCCAGCGTTAAAGTAAACGAGAAGCATGTTCTCAGCAATCTACATAGAAGAGGAAGTTTTAGAGTCGGACCGAGCTCAACGGCTGCTCGACAGGTTTCCTCACCTGCCTCACGTCGTCTGCGATCGTTACGGAGAAGTGTTTAATCGGAAGTCGCAAGATTTTCGGCTGCAGAAAAAATCCCCCGCACTGATATTGGCAAAGAAGTATGGGAACAAGGTATTGCCGGCCCCGGATGGTTACGGTTATAACGAGAGCAGGAGTTATTATTTTTCACATATGTTGAACTGCGTATATGATTGTCGCTACTGTTTTCTCCAAGGCATGTACAGCTCAGCAAACTATGTACTCTTTGTGAACTACGAAGATTTCGAGACGGCGCTGGATGAAAAGATTAGGCTAAATAACGGCGGCGGCGTGTACTACAGTGGCTATGACTGCGACAGCTTAGCCTTGGAACCGGTCAGCCATTTCTGCAAACAGTTCGTGCCGCTTTTCTTAAAATACCCCGATGCGGAGCTGGAGATTCGCACAAAGAGTACACAGATTCGTTGCCTGCTAGAGCAAGAACCTGTCTCGAACTGTGTAATAGCCATGAGTTTCACTCCAGCTGATATTGCCGCCAGATTGGAGCATAAAGTGCCTTCTATCGAGAAGAGAATAGAGGCGCTGTACAAGCTGCAGCAATCAGGTTGGAAGGTGGCCATTCGATTCGAGCCTCTTCTAAAGAGTGACGCTGGCGTGGCGGCCTACGAAGAGCTGTTTACGCAACTATTTTCGAAACTCGATGCACAGAAGCTTCACTCGGTGAGTAGTGGTTTGTTCAGGATGCCGATAGATTTTTATAAGAGAATTGCGAAGCTTTATCCAGATGATGAATTATATGCACAAGCAACACAAATCGAAAAGGGTATGATTTCTCTAAAGAACGATGAGGAGAGCTCGCAGCTTGCGGCAATGGAAAGGCTTCTTTTCAAACATATATCGGTACAGCAGTACTACCGCTGCGCTTAAGAATTGAGGCAAATTGGAGGTGACACTTGAATAATGCAAACGGCAAAAAGTTGGTTGTGGTCACCGGCGCTTCTTCCGGTATTGGTCTGGTAATAGTTAGGGCTTTATTGGAGAAGGGATACAAGGTGCTGGGCATCGCCACCGACTTTGAGAAAGCAAAACTCGAACATCCCGATTTCAAGGCGCACAGGATCAACCTCAGTGACCTCGATTCGCTTCCCGCGGCAGTAGCTGCATTGATAGATGGTATTGAGGTGCCGGTAAAAGCGCTGATCAATAATGCTGGTGTGGGACGTATGGGTTTTTTAGAGCAGCTCAGTGTGAGTGATATTCGCTCGGTGATGGACATCAATGTAACGAGTCAGATTATTTTAACGAAGGCGTTCATCCCCCTGTTCAAGCAGCAAGGTGAGGGCGATATATTCTTCATGGGTTCGGAAGCAGCGTTAAAGGGCGCCAGACAGGGGAGCATCTATTGCGCGAGCAAGTTTGCAATACGGGGTTTCTCGCAGGCGCTGCGCGAAGAGTGTGGTAAATCTGGAGTCAGGGTCACGCTTATCAATCCCGGCGCTGTGCGGACTCCCTTTTTCGATAAGCTACAGTTTGAGCCAGAGAATGCTCCCGAGAACGCGATTGAGCCTGAGGATATTGCGATAGCCGTCATGATGGTGCTAGATTCACGTGCAGGTACGGTGTTCGACGAGATCACTCTATCGCCCAGAAATCAGGTGTGGAAGAAGAAAGACATTTAGGCTGATGCGAGGTGCATTGTGGGGGCGGAGCTCTGTTTTGCTGTGACAATTTGACGCACTTAGCAAAAATCGCCTATTCCAATGAGACCTGCGATAATCGGTCGAACTGATTCATTTTCCTTATACAGAGGCTTTCATGAAACAACCAAGTCATTCCTGCTTAACGGCGTCTCGCTTCGTCGCATGTACTTTATTCACGTTGCTGTTCTCATCCGCTGCCTTCGCCCACACCGCGTTGCAGCAATCGATGCCCGGCAATGGTGCTATCGTTAGAGATGCTCCTGGGCACATCAATCTGACATTCAACGGTCCGGTAAAGCTGGTTAAATTGGAGCTGATGGGTGTGGGTCACGAAATGCCAACCAATTTCTCGGCCGGCCGCGAAGCCAAAGCGACCTTTATGATTGAAACTCCCGGGATGCATCCAGGCGCATTCACTGTCAACTGGGCGGCAATCGGGGCCGATGGCCATACTGTAGCGGATAGCTACAGTTTTACGGTAGATCCGAACGCGACCGATGAACAACTGCAGTCAAATGACGGGGCAGCGCGCGGCGATCACTAGCACGTGATAGACGGCTCAATGTTCATTCTCCCTAACTATTGGGAGCTCGCAAGCTTGCTCGCCAAACTCCTTTTATACATTGGCGCCTTCAGTATTGCTGGAGGTAGTCTCTGTGCGGCGCGTTACTCAAATGGCAATCGAGCGGCGTTGTTTGCAAACTTCTCTTATGTTTTTTTAGGCACCGTTATTGGTTTTCATGGGGCTCTATTAGGGTTTCTTGTTCAGGTCGGTTTGATAAACGACAGTGGTTTGGGCGGGATGTTTGATTGGGGGATGATATCGATACTGCTCGATACCAGTCTTGCTGATGTCACGTTGCTGCGCCTTGTGGCGTTTCTTGTTGCAGGAGCCTCCAGTCTCGTCTTGATAAAGAAGCTGCAGAACGCGAATATCAGCCTTGCGAATCCCGCTATCAGGCTTTTGTTTCTTGCCCAATTCATCGCTCTTCTCGGTCTCGCATTTACCCTCAGGATAACGGGGCATGTGTCTGTGTTAGGCCCCATCGCGCAGACATCAGTGGTATTGCACTTCATAGCCTTTGCGCTGTGGATTGGTTGCTGTTACCCCTTCCTGCAGCTGAGTCGAAGCCTGGATATCGATACACTTCACATATCTCTAAAACGTTTTGGAAACAATGCAATTGTGATTCTGCTCCTGCTCTTTGTAGCAGGTGTTTTGATGCTGCTGGAATTACTGCGATCCCCAATGGAACTTTTCAATACGGACTATGGCTTAGCGCTACTAGTGAAGTTTGCATTGGTTGTAGGGATAATTGGAATTGCAGCGATGAACAAGCTGTTCATTGTGCCGAGGCTGCTGCTTAGTACAAGCGTTGCCAGGCTGCAGCTGTCACTGCGTTTCGAAATAGCAGTAGCCTTGGCAATCTTACTGGTTACAGCGTATCTATCCACTGTCGTAGGCCCGGCTGCGCAGCAGATGTAACGGCCGCGCGGTGTTTCCCAGGAGTGCCTAAACCTAGCTTAGGTTTAGGCCGTTTGTTGATTTGTTGTCGGCGGGGTTTAGCTCTTCTACCAGACGGCTCGTCTCTAGAGTATTTAAATTTAACATCACCAACTCGGCTGTCTCGTTGGATGTCGAATACATCGCCGCAGTCGACATCGAGGGCTGCATCGCAAATAACAGATTATTGCCGAGTGGCGACCAGCTTAGATTGAAAAGGTGTTGATTGCTGTAATAAACAGGCACAGGTTCAACTGCTGTGCCCAGACCGCCGAGGAAGATAGTAGAGCCGCGAGTATCGTATTGAATGAAAGCGTATTGCGCCTTATCTAGTGATACTACTGGGGTGGCAATAGCCTCGACGACGGGAGAACTCTCATCCATCGTGCTCAGTTGCAGCCTGCCGCCGAGATAGTCGCGGCCGTTATCGAGCACTTCATCACTTAACATTATCGGTGCAGTTTCTCGTTCGAGCAGTGGCATCCCGTCGAGGGACATCCAACTCGCAATTACCAGGCTAAGACAGACAGCAGAGACAGCGGCGCTGTATCCTAGTCGTGGAAAGGCCAGTAGTGCGCTCCATATTGAAGAACTGGATCCGTTTTGAGCTTTATTTGTTGCGATTTCTACCCGCGGAATGAGTCGGTAACCTCGCTTGGGGATGGTTTCTATGTAGTTTGAAATATTGGAATCTGTGGTTTGAAGTTGCTTGCGCAGCTCGGAAATTGCTCGAGTGAGAGAGTTTTCATTGACCACGACTCGCGGCCACAATTCCTGGACTAGTTCTTCACGGGTAAGTACGCGATCCTCGTTCGCAGCGAGGTAACACAATAATTTAATCAGGCGTGGCTCGAGTTGTCGTTCCTCGCCTGAACGGCGCAGGTTCAGTCGATTCAATTCTGGAGATACTCGCCAGTCGCCCAATAAGAAGGAGTGGGGCAGTGCAGGATTACTACCTGGCCCCGGTCTTTCGATAGTTCTTTCGATAGTTCTTTCGATAGTTCTATCGAGGTTCTCTATAGCTGTATTAGGCATGAGTTTTCCGTAATTGTTTGAGGTTCGAAACGATTCCCGGGATAGCTGGTGGCTCGGTGACCAAAGCTATTTAGCCCATCACTTCACCATCTTTTAGCGCTTATTCTAGTTCAATAAGACCGTAGAAACCCCGATTTTCTCCCTCCGCATGTTTTCTGGACATAATATTCATCGCAATTTCAGGTAATTCATCGCTCCTGGCCCTACATTTCGGACATCGGGGCCTGATAGGTGCAGAAATAGGTGCAGAAGCGGTGGCCCAATTCTTTTATAGGGTTTATTGAGGATATTTCAAGATGAACTATGGAGTAACGGTAAAGTTCGGCAGGATTCTTGCTATCGGCGTATTCCTGCTTCTCGCAGCTCAGGCACAGGCTGTGAGCACAGCGGCTTTGAAAAAGGGTATACCTTCTTTAGCCCCGATGTTAGAGCAGGTAACTCCGGCTGTGGTCAGCATCCAGGTACAAAAGGAGATGCCGGCGAGCGGTCGCTATTTCTTTAATGGTGAAGAGTTGCCAGAAGGCGCGCGCCGCTTTTTCGACGAACTGCCCGGAGGGGAAAATACACCCCCGCGACCCTTTGCTACCGGCGCGGGTTCTGGCGTCATTGTAGATGCCGTTGAGGGCCTCATCATAACCAATCATCACGTTGTCGCTGACTCGTCGCGAATAACAGTAGAGCTCAGTGATGACAGGACGCTTGATGCGCAGCTCTTGGGTAGCGACCCCGGCACTGATATAGCCCTCCTGAAAGTCGCTGCCGGGGGTCTTATCGGAATTGGTTTCGCCGACATTGGCACGGTTGCTGTGGGTGATTACGTCGTGGCGATAGGCAATCCCTTCGGTATCGGGCAGACGGTCACCTCAGGGATTGTCAGCGCTCTGGGACGGGCGGGGATCAACAACGATAACTATGAGGATTTCATTCAGACCGATGCAGCAATTAACCAGGGGAACTCTGGCGGTGCGCTGGTCGATATGGAAGGCAATCTTATCGGGATTAACACCGCGATTATTAGCGGCAGTGGCGGCAGTAACGGCATTGGCTTTGCCGTACCCGCGGATATGGTTGCGATCGTAATGGAACATCTCAAGCGTGATGGAGAGGTTAGACGCGGTCTGCTCGGCGTCACCATCGCCGATGCCACCCCTGATATCGTCGCCGCCCTGAATATCGATGTCGAACACGGAGCAGTTGTGACCAGCATAGTGCCCGATAGCGCCGCTGAAAAGGCAGGGATTCGGGTTTCAGATGTCATTGTCGAGCTCGACGGAGGGGCCGTGCATAGCAGTCGCGAGCTGCGCAACAGGGTGGGCTTAATGCTGCAAAATCAGGAGGTGAGTCTAGTGCTGTACCGCAATGGGGAGCGCGAGACGCTCACAGCAAGGATCGGCACGGCCGCAGGCCCGATGGTGGCGCAGGAGCCGGCGGCGGCCAGCACAGATGAGTACCGTGGCGCTCGATTAGAGACAGTGAAAGATGGAAATATATCTATAAAACAAGGTGTTGAAGTTATATCTTTAAGTGAATTCGGAGAGGCCTGGGCCGCTGGTTTAAGGCTGGGGGACGTCATCGTTGAGGTCAATCGGCAGCCTGTACCCGATCTACAAGCGTTCAACTCACTGATATCGAATTCTGCTGCTGAATCGAGGAATTCAGTTTCTGCACTGACTGTGATTAGAGAAGGGCGCAGGATGCTTCTTTTCCTGCCCTGATTCGGAGACGACACCCGACCTAGGGCGTCGGACCGAGGTATTTTTAACTAAAAAGTGCCCCCGCTTGGCCGACTTAATGGGAGTTAAGTCGGTTTTTTTTAGTTTGCAACGATCGCCGTCTTGCACTGTTGCGGGATCCTGTTCAACATCCGCAGTTTCATACAGCCAGCAACACAGTTAATATAGGCTGCTGTTTACCTCTATCGATCACAGTTCGCAAAGATGGGAATTAATAAAGTCTCGCAGTGACGAGTCGCCAGGCCGACATGGACGCATACAAGAAAAACAAGAACCCGACTATTCAAGGCCTCTGCTTGAGTCTTTTGCTTGGCTGTACATTTGCACTTGCTGACGACTCTGAACTGTACTCGAATTTTAACTACGACCTGTCTGAATTTATAAGCTGGGTAGATGTAGCGACTCGCGAGAACAGGATTCCTGGAGTCGCTCTCGCCATTGTGTCCCGAGAGGGCATTATGCATATGCAGACTTGGGGGGTTAAAAGCATCGATACCCGCGAAGGTGTTAATACTGATTCGATTTTTCGGATCGCCTCGATGTCAAAAACTTTCGCCGGGACCTCTGCCGCGCTGCTCGTCGATCAACATTATCAATCCTGGGACACCAAGCTAACTGACCTCTTTCCCGCGATGCATCTGGGCACCCGCAGTTCATCGAACGACATCACTCTCAAACACGTGGTGAGCCATTCGACTGGATTGATGCCGCATTCCTATTCAAACATGCTAGACGATGGAGTCTCCTACGATCGCATAAAATCCAGCTTCGCAAAAATCCCAACGGTGTGTCAGCCTGGCCAATGTTATGGCTACCAGAATGTCGTCTTCTCTCTCATTGCAGATGTAGTAGAAGCGAGTACTGGTGAGAGCTACGAGAAATTCATTGCCGAACAAATATTTAAACCACTGGGAATGATTACAGCCTCAGTCGGAATGGAGTCCTTTCTGGAAAGCGGTACATCGACCGCGCCGCATCGTAGGGTTAGAGGAGCATGGCGAACGACATCTACAAACCCTGCTTACTACTCGGTCGCTCCGGCATCGGGAATTAATGCGAGTATTTTCGATATGAGTATGTGGGTGCGTGCAAATCTCGGCGCATTTCCCGAAGTATTGTCCCCAGGGTTTTTGTCGCAATTGCACGAACCGATAATCGCTACACCACGAGGCAACTATTTTAATCGTTGGTCGGGGCTAGAGAAAGCCTACTACGCCACCGGTTGGCGAGTATTCGATTACAAAGGTCAGCGCGTGGTTCACCACGGCGGTGGAGTTCGCGGCTACCGTTCTGAGATGGCGTTTCTCCCCGAAGCGAATGTGGGCTTGGTGCTTCTGTTTAACGCAGAATCGAACCTGGCCAACGATATCGTGCCAGCGTTCCTCGATAACCTGCTTGATAATAATCACTAATTGTTGCGGTATAGCCGCTATAGAATCGATAAATCCATAGGTAATTCTAATGAACTCAGTTATTGATTTGCTGAAGTCCCACCGCAGTATTCGTAAATTTACAGATCAAAAAATAGAGCCGGAATTATTCAATGAGCTTCTTAATGCCGGTCAGGGGGCAGCCACATCGAGTTTCTTGCAGGGTGCAACAGTGATCAGAATCAGCAAGCCTGAAACTCGCAGTGCTATCGCGAAGCTCGCGGGCGGGCAGAGTTATGTTGAATCGGCTGCCGAATTTATAATTTTCTGTGCCGATTTGAAGCGCCCCGGTAATTATTGTGAAGAGTATGAAAAACCCTTTGCAGGCGACTATACCGAGCATTTTATTATTGCCACAGTCGATGTCGCCTTAATGGCACAGAGCATGGTCGCGGCTGCGGAATCAGTCGGTCTTGGTATTTGCTACATAGGTGGTATCAGAAATGATCCAGCACAGGTCGCTGAACTGCTAGAACTACCCAAGGGTGTTTACCCTGTTTTCGGTCTATGTCTCGGCTATCCGGATCAAGACCCAGAGATAAAGCCCAGACTACCGCTGTCGGTAATACTAAAAGAAGAAGTCTATAACGAAGAGGGAGACCGAGAGGTTATCGCGGAATACGATGACAATATTCGGGAATACTATCGCACCCGAACCGGTGGCGGTCACGGCATCAGTTGGACGGAGCAGGTGTCTACACTTCTATCGGAGAAGGCCCGCCCCCACATGAAGCAGTTTCTTGCCGATCAGGGGTTTAAGTTCCGTTAATAGAATCTAATACCTATTTATTGGGTACTCTTAATTGGGTACTCTTTCGTAGCGGTAAGAGCCCGTTGAAGGCAGGACTTCTTCTCGGTCACTCACTATGGACGCGATTGTCTCGGAGGGAGGGATAGCTCCGGGCCCAAAGGCGAATCTGAATTCACCGTTCACCAGGCCTCTCTTATCATCGGTGACTGACCAACGCGCCGTGTAGTATTCGGATTTCGGTAGTTCACCCGGAATGGGTAAGACAAAGTTATGGTTTAACCTGGAAGGATCGTATTGAAAGTTGATATTGATCCATTCATCTTCTGCCGTATACAAAGCAAGTTTAAGCAATCGTACATCGACTCGAAAGCTCATGGTGATCATTTGTGGTGGTTCAGCCAAGACTGCGTCATCCTGTGGGAAAGTAACTCCCGGGGTTAAGATGCCGTGGCTGTGTTGGGCGATCGAGGTGGCGGGCGAGAGTAATCCAAGCAGGACTATAACTGCCAGTAAGTTCACTTTTGTCTGCTGTATATCTAATTTAATCAACGTCATTGCCTCGTCTGGAACTATCCAGAAGCCGGATTTTAGCAAAAACATCCATGGCTCACTATTAGATCATCCCGAAATAGCTAATCTTTCAGAATCCGTCAGCCGAAGTAGACCATGCACTGTCGCGTGAGGGCCACGAGTCGGCCAGTCTCATCAAAAATTCTGCCAGACTGCTGTGTATAACCATCGGCCGCCGCATCCACAACGAATTCCAGATAGAACCATTCACCGGTCACAGATTCTGGCGCTTCTACGAATTCCAGGGACCAGCTCAGAGAGCTTGCCGGTACTGGCGGCTGGTCAAAGTGTGAGAGTAATACCGGCGGTGGTATGTCGGCAATCATCACGATTTTTTCGATAGGGAAACGCGATAGCCCTTGCTTGTGTCGCGCCCACAATTTCAAATAAGGTTTGTAGTCCCCGGAAAAAGGCATGCCTCCGTCCATCCAATAGCCATCGAAATACTGCAAGAAATGAGGGAGACGCTTTGCGCGATCACTGAATGCCAGCCCATTGGTTTTCTCGGGGAGTTGTTGTAATGGCGCACTGGGAGGCTTGTAGGCCTCGCGAGAGTTGCCAAATACGGCCATGGCTTGCAGGCCTGTCTGACCTTCTGAAATAACACTCGCGCTGCACTGGGTAACATTCTTTCCTTGTCGGAGTAATTGTGCCTCTGCGGTAATTTCACCAGCTGGTATCGGGGCTATGAAGGAGACCATTAAGGAGCGAATCGTCTGTGCCTGTGCCAGCTTTTTACGCATTGCCGTCACGGCGAAGGCGGCGGACAGGCCGCCGAACGCCGATCGACCCTGCGACCAATCTTCGCTAAATCGCGTGGTATTCGATTCGCTGCCCTCAAGTTCGCTGAGAATTTCATCGAGATTTATGTTCTGCATTTTAATTTCTCTCAACGTAGCTGCGGCGGGAAATCGACACTGATTTGGATTGTCTTATTTCCCAATCTTGATCGTCGATGATATTCTTGGTCATTAGTTAGTAGTTGCCGTGGTGTAATTTTTTAGCGCTGTTGGCGGGGTAAACCGGAAAAGCATTGAAATCATACTCTTTCCAAAAAATGGCTATTGCACTTCTGGGATTCTGGCTAGGGATACCTGTCCTAGGCCAATCTCCTCAGGGGGGGCTGTACCAGCAGGATGATGATGTTACAGGAATAAGCCTGAAAACAGAAACGTCACCGGCAGACGACACGGTGTTATCCGATGCGCCGGAGCACCTTCGTTTAGAGTTTCCCTATGGCGTGCGTCTAGTGAAATTGACTTTACGGAACGAGCAGCGAGATTGGGTCGATATTAGTTTTCGCTATGATCCTAAGTTACAGGAAATGTTTCTCTGGGAAATTCCCAAGTTAAATGCTGCCACCTACTACACGGCAGATTGGGCCATACTTGCAGAGAACGATCGACTCGTGAGGGGCAGCTTTAGCTTTTCCTTCGGCCCGGGTGCGCAAGCACCTTCGGTTACAAAGGCGGTTGAGATGGAGTTGATAAATTCAAGGAACCCAGGCCCCGACACACGTTTTGTGACACCGCCGCGAACCAATATCATCATCAATCAAGATCAGCCTCGCTACGACCCGCCCTTCACAATCAAACTCGATGATCAGGGACGAGTGCAGCAGTAACAGGGTCTGGCCTGAGAGCGCTTGCGCGGACTATCTGCTCACATTCACCGTAATACGCTGGTCATGGTACAGCCCCCCGTCATCGCCGCGCGCCCACAGTACATATTGACCTGGCTCCGAGAACCTTGCCCGAACTTCGTAGATACCGTCCTCGGGTACAGGAGGAGGGGTCCATAACGCTCCCCAGGGCGAGTTGGCAGACGTTCGAGTATCTTCCCATGGCTTGACCTGCGCCGGCTCGAAACTAACCTCTCCAGGCCCTCTGTACTTATTCCAGGAGAGGAATAAACCGTTTGTCTTGCCGACAGTAGTTCGGCGTGGAGGACGCATCATTCGTTCCTTGAGGTCTGTTACTGTTCGTTCCGATGTGGTGCGGCGCGGCTTCGGTAATCCATCGTCAGCCACGTGTGTGATGATTGTGATTTCTTCACCAATTTTCGCGTTTCTTACGATTGCTCCGTTGACAATGTCACCTTGTACAGTGACGACGGGGGCAATATTTGCGCGTGACTCAGGACTGCTGGTTCCAGCTCCGAGGGAGCCGGTCTCCGAGGCGATGACCATATTATCTATCAGGTAGTCGGTCGCTAAAGTGCCGTAGGCTCGATTAGTCTCGCCATTGTGGGTTAGTGTCCAGACTAATTCCCTGTCGCCCCAATCGGAGGGTACGACAACTTCGAAGGTAAATCGATTGCGTCTTGGAAGGAAGTGCGTGGGTTGGCCACGATCGGCAGCGCCGGGAGTAAAGAAGTTTTGTTCACCAACTTCGATATCGGGCGTCTCTTCCCAGTTCTCGTTCATGTAACCAAAGATGAGACTGTACGTTCCGTCATCATTTACGTACCAACCTTCGTAACCCGGCTCAATCTCTGCACCCGCACGATAACTAAGTTGTGCGAAGGCAGATGGAATTACTAACAGTGATAATAGCACTAGTGCTGCTAACGATTTTATCTTGTTATTTGAATAATCGTTCATGGCTTTCCCCAAATGTGATCTATTCAGTTGTGTAATAAGCTAGCTCCAGATTAGCCCGTCGAGAAACTTTCACATTGATGCGGATCAATTCCGTCAATGTCAGTTTTTAATATCATAGTAGTTATAAAACCTTAATGATTTTCATGCAATAAAAAGGGGCGATATTCGCCCCTTTCTGATGCTTGTTAGTTACTCGCTAACATTAACCGTAATGTAGCCATCGTGATAAAGCCCCCCGTCGTCCGCTCGACCCCATAGGATATAGGTTCCCGGCTCGTCGAAAGTAGCGGTGACCTCATACAAGCCGTCTTCCGGCACTTCGGGTGGCAGCCACAATGCTCCCCACGGGGAATTGGCCGAAGTTCGTGTATCTTCCCAAGGCTTAGGCATGGGAGGGTCGAACGTCACGTTGCCCGGCCCGCGGTATTTGTTCCATGACAGAAACAAGCCGTTAACCTTGCCTACGGTTATTCGCGAAGGAGGTCTCATCATGCGACGCTTGAGCGAGTCTTCGCTGATAGTGCCCTCGCGACGTGGCTTGGGTAAGCCATCGTCGGTGATTTGTGTAACAAAGGTGATAGCTTCACCAACCTTGGCGCTGCGAATATCATCACCCTGAAGCGTTACGACAGGAGGCTCATTGGCGCGTGATTCAGGGCTGCTGGTGCCAGCGCCCAATGAACCAGTCTCTGAGGCAATAACCATGTTATCAACCAGGTAGTCCGGTTTTAACGTAGCGTAGGCCTTTCGCTCAACTCCATTCACATTCAGGGTCCAGACTAACTCGCGCTCACCCCAATCCGAAGGCACAACCACTTCAAACGTGAAGCGATTTCTGCGCGGCAGGAAATGCGTAGGTTGGCCCCGATCGGCGGCCCCTGGCGAAAAAAAGTTATCATCGCCCACCATTACATCAGGCTGCTCGGTCCAGTTTTCATTCATATAACCAAACATGAAGCTGAATGTGCCATCTGCGTTCGGACGCCAGCCTTCGTAAGCGGGCTCGACGTGTTGACCAAACTGATAGGTGTCGGCAGAGGCCGCATTCGATATAACTAATAAAAATACCGCAATCAACAGAGTGTTTACTCTGTTGATTGCTTCACTAGCTTGCTTGTTCATTTTACTGCTACTACCTCTTTAGTTGAGAGCCATGTCTAGTTGAGAGCCACGTCGTTCGCATCTTCACTATCACTTTCAGCGATAGGGGCGACCAATGGTGCCAGGCAAAGTGGGCAGCCGATCACGTGGTCGTTGGGGCCCAAATCGAGTGCCTGACGTCTATCTTCCATAGCTTCGAAGAATTGATCGTCTGTCAAAGTAACGCGAATGCCCAAATCGATGAACATATTCGTTACCGAGCGGTTACCGGAACCCTGCCAGTTGCGCGGATCAGGAACGTTGGGATTAGTCTCCGTATTGTTCATATAACCAACGATGTGCAGGATGGTTCCCTTAGGCAGCAACGGTGCTGCATTTTCCGCGTAAGGATAGCCGCGAACCCAGTTGTGGTCGTAACCTACGCAAGAAAGCGTTTCAACCGTGTAGCCCCAAATGGCCTCGAGACACATGCGTTCGCCCGGAGCGTGCAGATGAGGCTCAAAAGTAACAACTTTCGTGTGCTGGTTCAGCACGGTATAGGCGTGGAGTTCTTGATCCTTCTCGTTGCCAGTAATACTGATATCTACACCATTTCCCAGACCGATGAATGCATTCTGGTACTTCGGCTCATAGTCTCTGGGGTGGAATCGGAAGCCTACCTCAAGGTGCCCGGTAGTATCGCGACCGTTGGAGTGCAAGTGCACAGAGTCGGACACGATCGATGAACCGGCCTTAAGGAGTCGACCTGCATCTTCGTCAAAAATGTCGGCGTTGCGACCGACTTCATGAACAGGCCAGGGGATTGAAATGCCTGGGCCGCGTTCGCCATTCTCGTCGAGTATGGCAGTACCCCAAATCATATGGTGGAAGATATAGGCACCACCGACTGTCTCGCGGCCAGTACCAGCCTGGTTGTCGACATCGTTAACTTCAACGACCTCAACGGACTTCACGTAGCGGTCTTCTTCCAGACCCGTAGGAATGTAATCGATCTCGCCCCACCAGTCCGGTGTACCCGCTAGTTTGGTAACGTCGTTCATTACGACCACAAGATCTGGCTGGCCAGCCTTCCACTTCAGGCTATCATCGAATACCAATGGCTCAGGAGCATCTGCAAGCTCGCCCTTCGGCGTTCCACTGCGTGCCCACGCGGAGATAAGCGCAAGTTCTTCGTCGCTCAGAGACGGGTCATCTTTGTATTCTTGAATACCGATGTCCTTCTCCATGTACCAGGGAGGCATGGCGCCAGCGCGGTCGCGCAGAGCTGTCTTGTATTCGATCAAACCAGCGAAGGGGGCAACTTGATCATAGGTCACCAAAGGCATAGGGCCAGCACCACCAACCCGGTGACAATTCTGGCAGCTACGCTGCAGAATGGGCTCAATGTCCTTGTGGAATGTAACTTCGCTCGATTGTGCCAGCGATATTCCAGGAACGGACATTGCTGCTGCTACTGCCATACCGCCTAGCAGTGATTTAGCGGAAATTATTCGCATAGTTTGCTACTCCTCATAGCTCTTTTAAATAGCTCTTTTAATCGTAAATCATTGGGATTGAATTTGAATTAAGCAGATCCTTAATAACTTGTAACAATAGCACCAATCGCTAGATAGGTGAATGTCTTGGGCGGGGATAAGCGTCCAATAATCAGTAACTGTACTCTTGTAATAGACTGATAATTGGTTGATTTTTCGAAAGGGTTCGGAATCAGTCAGCATTTCGACGGCGCTAACCCGAATTAAGCGCTAGGGCTTGCTGCCCTTTAACAATGCCCAGAGGTTGCTACTTGCCAGTAAACTTACGAACAAGACTAACAAAGAGAAGCTAAACCATTGAACTGCATAGGATAAATTTTGATTCACATCGGCATTCACCGCGGGCCAATGGCGCACGAGCACCCCGGGCTGGTCATCGGTCAGGCGTACTTCGAAGGGAAACAACGGCTCGCCGAGAATTTCGGTTATTACATCGAATTCCAGCGTTCGCATTCGCAGCGGCCAAACGGAGGGGTCTATCTGGCTTGACAGAACGCGAGCATTGTCAGGGGGCACATAGATCTGTGCGGTCACTTCAACCGGGCCCGAAACAGGGCGCAGTTCTGGCGGCGTATCCGGCGGCAGGATACCCGTAGTCCAGCCCCGGCTCACCAAGACTAATTGACCATTGCTCTCGAGCCGAAATGGCGTGACTACCCCGTAGCCGATCATCCCCTGGAAAAACTCGGCCAGCAGCAAGATTGTTCGATCATTGACGAACTCGCCGCGCAACAGTACATGTTGATTCTGAATCTCCGGATTTGCACGGTGCAGATGTCCGGCGGGGAGATCCTCTACCGGGGTTGCATTCAGGCTGGACTCTATTTGCATCGCTTGCTGGGCTTGTACTTTTTCAGCGGCTCGTTCCAGTTGCCATAGACCGAGTCGTGCAAAGGCGGCCGCCGTTACGAAAACACAGACGGCGAACAGCCAGTTGATTCGAATGTGGAATATACCGATGGAATGTTCAGAACGAAGTTGCATTTTGAGCCATTGTTAAGGTCATTGTGAATTGAATTATTAAAGCAACGAAACGACACTTTTCTAAATTATCGCCAGGTCTGAAAACTGCCCAGCTAAGGGCGCAGGAAGCCTAATGCAGATCCGCTTCAAATTCAATCAACAGTGTTACTAGTGTCATTCGAATTAACACCACAGACACCAATGATAGGGAGGTCTGTAGTAGGTGATTAATCGGCCACAGATGATGACGGCGCACCAGCAAGCGAGTGAGATCCCGGCCATAATTTTGGCGCGCAGCAGCGTATGGTTCTTCACGCCCACCGATTCGACCGCCGCAGCGGTAGTCCCGTAGAACAATAACATGTTAATCCCAGCTATTAGCATGAAGAAGAATTTGCTTTGCACGGCGGGGTTATACAGGTATTGATCCGGTGCGGTACTGAGAAAAAGGGTGCCGGTAGTTACATTTAACAGATAACCTAGAACGCCGAATGGAATCAGGGCGTGCAATTGGGCTAATGGTATTTCCCTGACAAAACCCATCATTCTCAGATCAAACAGCCCAACCGTCCCAATAAGCAGGCACAGCCCGAAGAAATGAATGGATTCGGCGAGCGGCCAGCCCCAGGGTGAATTCATCAATGAATAGATTCCGGTAGACTGAGAAAAATTGAGGAGAGCCTCTATCATAGTCACTCAATAGAATCGCGATGCCAATAGGGTAGTATGGGTATAGGCAAGAAATCGTCCGGTCGTCACAACAGCGATCCAAAGCGCGAGGCACAAGTAGGCCAGGCCGATCGAACGACGGTCGATGGTATTTTTCCGTTGGATGGCAAATTTATTTTGAAAGTGCCGGCTAATTAGCAAACCGATTGACAATGCGCAAAGCTTAAAATAGAACACCGGGTTGGTCAGCGCCTTAGCGGGATAGGCGAGTAATAGGGCAATGCCTGAGATAAAAATGAATGCGACGCCGTACCAATGAAACGTAAAAAAGCGAGCCACAGCAGTGATCTCGAGTCGTGGGACAAAGCCTATAAGTTTAAGTGCAACAGCTATGTTGATGCCTACCACGAAACCCATCGCAAGTGAGTGCAGGGTTAGCGCCCCGAAGAATGCAGGTCCTGATTCGCGCAGCCAGATGCTGAGGGTGGTTTCTTCTAGTCTGGCTAGTGTTTCCATTTCTTATTCCTGGAATCAGGCTGTGACTGTTCATCCGGTCTGTCGGTGAGCGTTAAGCTTCGTTGAGGAACCCGCATCCGACATGCTTGCTGGTTCAATCGATATTCGGCTGCGGGCAGGGCTGCTGTCAACTCGCAATACGCCCGGTTCCAAGTCATTTTGAATTTGGCTGTCGCGTGGAAAGTGATATGGTAGCGAGAATAATAATAAGGGAGACGGCTATGACTAGGTATCGAGCAAGAAAGGGACACTTTCCTTCAATATTTGCCGCATTGGCAGCGCCGCTGATTTTGATGTTTGGCGCACTCTGCACAGCTGCGGAGGGTGATCTGCTGCCCCGAACTGCAGACGGAAACCCAGATTTCAATGGAATCTGGCAGGCGATTGGCAGCGCGCACTGGGATATAGAGCCGCACGCGGCGGATTTTGGACCTCTGGTAGAGCTAGGCGCCATTGGAGCGATTCCAGCCGGTCTGGGTGTCGTTGAAGGCGGGGAGATCCCCTATACTCCCGCCGCACGGGCACAGCAGCAGCAGAACAAGGCCGACTGGCTAGCGCAGGATCCGGTGGTGAAATGCTATATGCCCGGCGTGCCGAGAGCGACCTATCTGCCATTCCCTTTTCAGATAATACAGTCCCCGGAGCATGTTGTGATGGCCTATGAGTTCGCGAGCGCCAGTCGTATCGTGTATATGAACAGGCCTGATTTTGAGGCGCCGATATATAGCTGGATGGGACACTCTCGTGGCCGTTTTGAAGGCGACAGTCTAGTCATTGATGTCACCGATCAGGTACCCGATACCTGGCTGGATCATGCGGGAAATCATCATACCGAAGCGCTACGAGTGACCGAGCGTTACACACATTTAGGGCCGAATACACTCATGTACGAGGTAACACTTGAGGATCCCAATGTGTATACCGAGCCGTGGACGCTTAAATTACCTCTGTATAGAAGATTGGATGAAAACATGCAGCTGCTCGAATTTAAATGTGTGGAATTCACCGAAGAACTCATCTACGGGCATCTTCGCAAGGATGCCGAAGCACAGTAGTAATGTTGCTGTGCTACTGTCCAGCATCGAGACCCGCTTCGCAGCGGGTTTTTTATCTAGACCTGAAATATGACATCGTACCGAGAGCACTGCGTAGACACGCGAGAGCATGATGACTGAGTTGATCGATTTATCCGCCATAACCTGGAGCCTGATTGGCTTCATGCTGCTGCTTATTGCCTACTTTCATGGCCCAAGCTTTTCACCGCAGACCGTGCGCAATGCTCCTTCAATTCTCACCAGCTTCGGTATCTTTGGCACGTTTCTGGGCATCGCATTCGGTCTGATGCGTTTCGACAGTGGCAATATAGAAGCAAGTGTGCCGATCATGATCGATGGCCTCGGTGTTGCGGTATGGTCATCTATTGTTGGGATACTTGGCGCTTTGAGCATCAGATTGAGAAACACTCTGAGCTCGATAAGAGCGAGTGCAGACAAAGACGACAAGCCAACAACTGTTGCTGATCTAAACAGTTCGATTACCGCGCTCAACTCTAATCTGGAGTTACTGCGTCTCGAGAGCAGGTCGGATAGTCAGGCTCTGCTGCAGTCGAATCGCGAATACCAGCAACAGATGGTCACGGCCAACACAGATGCGTTGACGAGTGCGCTCGCTAGGGTGATGACAGAATTTAATAGCCGTATAGAAGTCCAGTACGGAGAAAATTTCCAGAAGTTCAACGAGTCGCTAGGTAGCCTGCTACAGTGGCAGCAGAGCTATGCGAGTCAGCTGGACGACATGCTCCGCTCGCAGAAGGTGAGCATCGAAGTTATCAGCCATGCAAGCCAATCCTATGAGCAGATGATCGTGCATTCACAGCACTTCAACGAGGTGGCGGAATCGCTGGGAAATTTGTTAGGGGGGCTGGAGCGCCAAACTTCGAATTTGGAAGGATATCTGTCCGGCTTGTCCGGTCTGGTTGGTCAGGCGTCCGAAGGATTGCCGGCGCTTGGCGAATACGTGTCTGAGCTGACGGTAAAACTGAGTGCCAGCATCGAGCAAAACAATGAGAGCCTGACGCAGGTGTTGGCTAATGCTGCGCAGGATATTTCAACAACTGTAGAGCAAGTTACACAGAGTTTGGCCAGTTCCGTGAATCAGGCGCACTCTGGATTGGCAGAACATGTCGAGGCCATGACAGAGAAGACCGAGAAACAGATGCAGTTACTAGATCAGTCGATGGAGAAGGAGCTTACCGCAGCCTTGCAAACCTTTGGCTATCAGTTAACTGCGCTGTCGGAGAAATTTGTGAACGACTATATGCCCCTTACCGACAGGCTGCGGGATTTGCTGACGCTGGCAGAACAGCAGTCGGGCAAGAGAACACAAACTACCAAGTAGACTACTATGCTGGGTGCTGAGCTAGAACAGGAAACGGAAGAGCATTGGATCGCTGTGAGCGATCTGATGAGTGGCTTGATGATGCTGTTTCTGCTGATAGCCGTGATGTATCTCGTTATTGTAGAGCGCAAGAATGACGAGATAGAGCGGGTGGTGGTCCTCTACGAAGACCTGCGCGAGGAGCTGTATTCCGATTTGTTAACTGAGTTTAACGATGATCTGCCGCTATGGGGAGCGGAACTCGACGAAGACCTGAAATTCCGTTTTACCAATACAAGCCTGCTGTTCGAGGAAGGTCAGTCTACCCTGAAGCCGGAATTCTCGGCGATTCTTAGCGACTTCTTTCCGCGTTATATGACAATTCTTGCTTCCGATAAGTACCGCGATGACATTCTCGAGCTGCGAATTGAGGGGCACACATCAAGTTCCTGGACGTTCGCGGCCGATAGTGATGAGGCATATATGCGCAATATGGCACTCTCACAGGAGCGCACTCGCACGACCCTGGGTTTTCTATTCGACCTCGAAGCGGTGGCTCATGAGAAGAACTGGCTCAGGCAGCGCATGACGGCGAATGGTCTTTCATCTTCGCAACTCATCTTGCAAGAAGACGGGGGCGAGGATGCTGATCGCTCTCGTCGCGTAGAGTTTGTCGTTGTAACCGATGCTGAGACTCGCTTGTCTACCATACTCGAAGAGATTCGCTAGGGCAGAACCATTGAAACTACCTGACTTCACAGAATTTGAACCCTTCAATCGGCTGCGCGCGAAGATCGGCACCGCGGAACTTGGCTTCTTCGAGCTTTTCGACCCGGCTATTCATCTGACCGGAAGCGAGCGTTCCGAATTAGAAAACACCGGGTTGTTAATCTATTCGAAACAGCTCCGCGTTCTACCTGACAAGACTCTTGCTGTCAAAAATAGCAGGGTGTTGGCCTATATACCCGATGAGTCCTGGTACAGGAGCCATCGAGAATATCCAACGTATCACGTCGCCTGGTGTTCGCAGCTGGAGGAGCTACAGGCAGAACATTCGTCGCAGGAATTTCTAGCTACTACCAAACTGTCCGATGATTACCGGTTGTTAAAGATTCGTGGCAGTGGTGAAGTGTCAGTGTCCGATCACGGTCTGGTGGTCTGTAAACATTGCCTGCATGTGCTTCGTTACAAAGATTATGATGAGTTTAGAAACAGGCGCCGAGGCTATAGCCAAAAAATCTTGAATGATTTTAATCTAAAGGATTTCTATCGCTTCTATCAGCAATACCCACTTAGCTTCGGAAAATCGACATTCACCGAATTGGTCGAGACTGCCCCAGGCTTTAAGCCTGCAATGGAGACCGTAGCAGAAGCCGATTGAGCGAAGGTGCTGCAGCGGTTTGTGCACATAGCAATGTGCTAGCGCCCGCTTTGTTCTAGCAGACCCGTGTTCACCTCCTGAATCCCTACCATGGCTAATGTGATCAACAGGGAAGTCTGCGGCCCCTCATGGGAATTAGTGGGGATAAACCATTCGTCCGGCGAATGAGCTCCGCCACCGATACCGCCTCCGGCAATCGTAATCGCGGGAATCCCCAGAGACATCGGTACATTCGAGTCCGTACTGGAAATTCCCAGCTCCAGCAGTTCAATCCCAACTCTGTCGAAGGCTAGAGCGGCAGCCTGCACAAGTGCGCTCTGCGTCGGCGTGCGCCCGACTGGCCGATCTCCTATCAGGACGAATTCGACACTGATCTCGCCGTTGTTCCATCTGGCATTTTCTTCGGCGACGGCTTCCAGAGCGGCTGCTTTTGCGCGCTCCTCCAGCAAGGCAAGTTGTTCTCGATCGTTAGAGCGCATATCGAGGGCGAATACTGCGTCGGCTGCAATAGAATTTACCGAAGTGCCGCCAGCTACCGTTCCCACCGTAAATGTAGTTTTCGGAGAGCTTGGCGTTTCAAAGTCGGCGATCTTGTCGATGGTTCTGCCCATGGCATGTATGGCGCTCGCCAGACCGAAGGCACCAAACGAGTGCCCACCCGGACCGCTAAATCGGAACTCGAAACGACGGCTTCCTGTGCCGCCGGTTGTGATGCGTTGCAGCCGAACGCCGTCGATGGAAACGAATCCATCGATTTCAGGATGATCACGAAAGATTGCTTTAATGCCGCGCAAATCGCCTCGCCCTTCTTCGCCGACATTAGCGGCGAACATGATGTCGCCGTGGGTCTGAATAGCAGATTCGTTCATCGCTTCGATGATCGACAGCATGGCCGCGAGACCGCGCGTATCGTCGCCGATGCCAGGTGCATAATAGCGACCACCACGAAGTTCGACGCTGGTGTCTACGCCCTGGGGGAACACAGTGTCTAGATGGGCGGCTAGCAGGAAAGTTGGTCCATCGCCATTGCCGCGACGGATACCGATCGCATTGCCTTCACTATCTATGTAGGCGTCTTCCAGGCCTCTGTCTTGCATCAGCGATAGGTAGTAGGCTGCGCGCACTTCTTCCTTAAACGGCGGTGCGGGAATTTCCGTCAGGCGAAACTGTAGTTGTATCATCTCGGGCTCTCGTTCCTCGATCAGGGCTAATGCCTCACTGACTCGAGGGTCCGAGGTGATGGCCTCGAAAGTGCTGCGAACGGTGGCATCGATAGGCACGACCGATTGCTGGGCGAACACGGATGGTTGTAGTACACCGAGTAGACAGGCGAAGTGTAAAACAAGTAATAGATGAGTTTTTTTCAAGAATTGCTCCCTGTTGTTCTAGAATATCCGCATGCGCAGTCCGCGTCCGCCGGTTGCCAGGGCGCGACGTTCACGCATACGAGCGTGCAGTACTGAGCGCTTGACAGAGATCCAGTCTTCCCGACCCACGTGGGGATCTATGCCTTTATTCTTACGTCGGGTCTCTTCAGAAATGCGAAATTGACAGAATTCCTGGTACATTTTTATTTCGGTTCTAAGCTCTTGCACGATAATCTCGGTGTACATGGCATCGTCCAGAAAACCGATGCTTGGTATGTGGTCGGGGATCAAGTCTTCGGGATCAACGAAGTAGTAAAGAGCTCCGCGAATACTATGAGCCTCGGCTTCGCTAAGCCTCCACTCAGAATCTCTGATCATGTTGAGCAGTATTTGCAGCTGTAAAATTCGATCATAGATGAACTGTGGTAGATCGGACTCGCCGGCGCGCTGTATGAGTTTCGCCGCTTTGTCCTCGATGGCAGCCGCACTTTGCTCATCGATATCGGCAAGCTTTCCTTTGTCGATGCTGTCCTGAAATTTCTGCAGGTCTTCGTCGCTCAGTGTAATAGTAATATCGAATGGCATGGTCACTGTCCTCTGTCGGACTTGGAATTGTTATTATTCTGCGCTTTTTTGAAAGCGCTCTGTGAACCGCGATTAACGGAGAGGGCTAGTGTGCCCTGCCTCTCGGAAATGTTCAATACAGAATGGATTGATGGATGGCAGTCATTTCTCGAGTCGTACTTGAAGCATCGCATTAAACAGAGCATGTTTTTCAGGTTCGTTGAGGAGTCTGCTGTTTATCCCATCCTTAAATAGATCTCGGTGGGTCTCTTCCAGGGCTCCGTGCTGGCGCAATAACTCTCCGAAGAGTCTCGTGATCTCACTGCCAAGTCTATCCAATTTGGGGCGGATCGACCCTTGCAGATCCACCGATCTCTGGGCTACACCCAAAGTGAGAAGTTCTGCGCGATAACGGTACTGAATCGCCTTTGCCGCGATTATTTGAGCGTTGAAGAATTGCTCCGTCGTCTGGGCATTCAGGCCCTGGGACGCTGCAAACGCTTTAGCATCGGCTAATACAATGCGTTCGCGCGCACGGTCTTCTATCGGGATCTGATTCTGTGCCTTGAAAAGGGCAACGTCTTCCATATAGCCCAAGCGCTCGTCGATAGCCCGGAACAGTGAGAGAAAAGACGCTGACTCGGCGCTCTGCGTCAAGGTGGCGAACAACAACAGGTGGCCAAGCAGAGCACAAGATAAATGAGGATGCTTCAGTGCCCTGATTCTGCTCATTGTTCGATCTCCTTGTGCCGCAGGGGAGCAATCGCGCGATCAATTATTGATGCGAGGGTTGAGGCGATCAGCACATAGCTAAGAGCGATCACGCTGCTGTTGAGAAATTCCTGTAGTGATACAAGAAAGTCTAACCTTGAGATGGAGTAGATTAGCAGTGGCGTAAAATAGAGAATGCCATTGCAGCGCCCGAGAAAACTCATGCGCAATTGCTTCTGCTTGAATAAATAATAGGAGTCGAGTACATACTGAGAGAAGGCAACGATAATTAATATTGGCAGTAGAACAGTAGACAATCCAATTATTGAAAGCGCCAACAACGAGGTGGTAACAAAGACGAAGTCGGTGGCGTGATCAAACAGCATTCCTCGGGCAGAAGCTGTGTTCAATGCTCGAGCTACTTTGCCGTCGTAGTAATCGCTCGCGATCGCTAGCGTGACGAGTGCCAGCAAGACCCAATTGGCAACCAGGCTCACGTCCACTATCGCCAGTGCTACCGGAATGACCAGTAGCAGGCGAATGGCGGTGAGTAGATTGGCCATTATTTGCCGAACAGGTCTCGTTGGGCTCTGCGCCAGAACAGCAGTCCGATTGCCGCGTTGAACAAGATGAAGAAATTATGCTGCACGAAACCGAACGCGGCCATCTGGCCTTCGTTCTCAGGGAACAGGATGACCCAGAAGGTTATGGCCGCAGCGCGCATCGGCGTGGGTACTGCAGCGGCGAAGAAGATGATTGGTAGAAATGGCATCAGAGTCATGAGAGAAGCCTCGACGCCGAAGAAATTCAAGGCAGTGGTATAGACGACGATAGCTGCCAATAAAGCCGGTGATCGTAGCAGGAAGAAAGCACCGTAGTGCCAAGGCTTGGCGAGGCGAAAGGCGTGCAACACGCGTCGTTCGCGAAATTTGTTGTTCGGCAAGATAGCACCTTGAAAATAGGCAATCCAAAGAACTAGAATGACCGTAGCAACGGCGGCAATGTAGGGCACTAAGCCGAACACATCGGGCAGTGAATCGCCGCTCACAGCGAAGCCGATGGTGGCCCATACCAGCAGATAATAAATCTCGCAGAACATGATGAACAACATCACCGAGCCAACTTCCCAGCCAGGAATCTTGTCTCGTTTATTAAGGTAGTAGGCCATCGCTCCCTTGCCTATTTGCTCATTGAATATGGAAATGATGTACGCGCTGGCTCGGATCGGCATAATATCTTTGTATTTAATATCGGCGATAAACCAGTTCAGGGCCTTGGTAACAACCAGAGTGTCGATAGCAAAATAGAACAACGAATAGCCGACCATTAACACCAGCCACGGGATCCAATCCACAGTAGAGAACACCTGCGTCATGTATTCGACCAGACCTAGGTCTTCGCGAGCGGCGGCGCCATTGAGCCTGTAGTAAAGATAGGCAAAGCACGCCGCCGTGAGGATAAGAAAAATCACGCGGCCGATAGGGTTGGGTTTCTTCGTTCTCGGTGTTACCTGATCTTCGATTTCTGGAATTATTGCTGACTGGTTCTCGGTGTCTTCGCTCATTTGTTTTTCTTATGCTCCAATATTTTTTTCAACGTGTCTTGCAGGGGAGTTAGGGTGATCTTCAGAGCGCCATCGGCGTTTTCTGCCACCACTTCGTCCTTGGTTATAACATCGATTACCGTGGGTGTAATGCCACCGCCTTTAATGCGGGAGCTTATAGCGGCTACTAACTTCGCTAAGCCAACGGGTACCGAGCCGATTTCGACCCTGTTGTTCATCATCAAGGCCGTCTGTTGAATGAGGTCGCGATAAGAAATAGGCTCTGGCCCTACAAGTTCATACAACTTCGCATCGACCGATTCACTATCGCAGCAGTTCAGGATGGCTTGATTCAAGTCATCAATATCTAAAGGGCGCATAGAATATTTCCCGCCACCCAGGATTTTCGTCTTGGTCTGTTTTGCGGCCCCGATAATCGAACTGGCGCCAGCAGTATTAGGCCCAAGTAAAATAGGTGTCCGGATGATGCTGGCTGGTAACCCGGATTTCCTAACAAATTCTTCCGCTAAGGCCTTCGATCTGAAATAGGCGTTGCCCGAATCGGTGCTAGCCCCAACGACACTAATGAATACCAGATGTTTGGTGTTAAGAATCTGTGCTGCCTTTACCACCGCCTCCGTGGCATCGACATTTGCACTGGCGTAGCTGGTGTTCTTGCCCTCGATGAGGATGCCTGCAAGGTGCACGATGCACTCGGCTCCCGTCAGGGTTTCAGCCAACTGCCTAGGGTCCTGATATGAAATTAGGCGAGGTTCTACCTGCGCTGAATGTGGTAGAGATTGCATTGCGAGCTCTGAGCGAACACCGGCGATTACCTGATTTTCTGTTACAGAGACAATATGTTTTATTAGGTTTATGCCGACACTGCTGTTGGCTCCAGTAATAGCAATTTTCATTCTGAGTAGTATTTTTCCTGATAAGCTCGCCGGTCGTAAGTAGCGAGTCCGTGATGGGTTTGAATAGCTGTTATAGCGAGTTGTTGATGGGTTTTCATCTATCGATTTTGTACGCCATACTAGCCCTGTTAGATCTGTTCATTCTAAAAATAAGGCTTTGAGGTGCGTTCCTGTCTTTTGAGTCCGCGTATTGAATTTGTTAGATAGCTTGCGCCAGATTCTCGAGCTTCTTGCTCCGCTGTTTCTTCGCCGCAGAATTGTTCTCGATTTTATTCAGCGCCTGAGCGTTTATGGCCGTGTGATGACGTTCTTGCGGTGGATTAGCATACAAGGTATTTCGCATGCGCGGCACACGCTGCATGTTACTAATTGTGTCCTCGATCGATTGCGGAGTCCATTCCTGTCCGTAACCCGCACCAGCCGCTCTGGTGATGCTCTCGTTCATCAGGGTGCCACCTAAATCATTGGCGCCAGCATTGAGACAGGCGGCGACGCCATCCGTACCCATCTTTACCCAGGAGGCCTGAATATTATCAATGAGTCCGTGAAAAACTAATCTTGCCACCGCATGCATTAGCACAGCCTCGCGAAAGCTTGGTCCGCGCCGCGAGAGGCCTTTCAGATACATAGGTGCTTCCATGTGAACGTAGGGCAGGGGTACAAACTCTGTGAAGCCATGAGTGCGCTTCTGCAGTGCGCGAATGCGCAGTAAATGAGTGGCCCAATGCTTGGGTCGGTCGATGTGGCCGTACATGATGGTTGCGGTTGTCTTGAAGCCAACTTTGTGAGCCGTCTCCATCACCTCAAGCCACTGCTGGGAATTTAATTTGTCGGCGCAGAGCACCTCCCGTACTTCATCATCGAGTATCTCAGCTGCCGTGCCGGGCAGGGTGTCAAGGCCGGCCCTCTTGAGCCTTTCCAGAAATTCTTCAACGGAGATATTTAGTGTATTGGCACCTTGCCATACTTCCAATGGGGAGAAGGCGTGTATGTGCATACCCGGTGCCGCTCTTCTGACAGTTTCTATGATGTCGAGGTAGGTTTGCCCGGTATAGTCCGGATGAATCCCGCCTTGCATACAGACTTCAGTAGCACCTCTGTCCCAGGCTTCGGTCGTGCGCCGTGCTATTTCTTCCGCGCTTATGTCATAGGGGCGACCGCGCAGGTTTTCGCTCAGCTTGCCCTTGGAGAATGCACAGAACTGGCATTTGAAATAGCAAACGTTGGTGTAATTAATGTTTCTGTTTACAACATAGCTCACGGTGTCGCCGTTGCGCTGCTGTCTCAGTTTATTCGCCTGCTGGGTAATGTAGCTGAAATCGGCCCCTCGACTTTCGAACAGGCGGCTCACGTCTTCAATGTTGAGTTCCTTTTCAGCTTCGCAGGCAGCCACAATTCTCTGTATGTCTTTCGATACCCGTTCCATGTTGACGCCGTCTTCTATGAGCTTTCGGTCCATGTCGGGAATGGATTCCGCGGCTCCGGGTGTCCAGTTGTCCCTCTTAGCGAAGCCACAGCTATCGCTGTGTTTCAAAATTGGAAATTTAAGTTTCTCGTCCAGCCACTTTTCGGGGTTCATGGCGAATTTGGGATAGATAGTCAGGCGCTGGTCTAGAAATTTTCCAGCAGCCGCGGTCGCTCGCGCAAGATTTTCGAGATGAGGCCAGGGCGCTTCTGGGTTCACATGGTCAGGTGTCAGCGGTGAAACGCCACCCCAATCATTTATACCAGCACTTACCAATTGTGAAAGGACGCCGGGGCTGAGATTCGGAGGGGCTTGAATGTTCATCTCGGCGCCGAAAATAATTCTTGCTACCGCCAGAGTCCACAGCAATTCATCGAGATCGGGCTCGGGGGCCTGTGCCATCTTGGTGTCGGGTTTCGCGCGAAAATTTTGTACGATGACTTCCTGCAGATGACCGTATTTTTCATGCAACGCGCGCAGAGCCAGCAAGGACTCAATTCTCTCCAGGCGCGTCTCGCCAATACCAATAAGTATTCCCGAGGTGAACGGCACGGCGGCTTTTCCGGCTAGCTCGATGGTCTGCAAGCGAGTCACCGGATCTTTGTCTGGAGAACCATAGTGTGGCATGCCTTTCTCGCAGAGTCTCGAGGAGGCTGATTCGAGCATGATGCCCATTGAGGCGCTAACCTCACGCAGTTTGGCGATCTCGGCGGCGGTCATGTTGCCGGCGTTGATATGGGGTATTAGACCGGTTTCCTCAAGCACTGCTGCAGCGATTTCGATAACGTAGTCGATAGTAGTCTCGAAACCCATGCCCGCGAGTGCATCGCGGGCAGCTTTATAGCGAAGTTCGGGCTTTTCGCCGAGGGTAAAAAGAGCTTCCTGACAACCCGCTTTGGCCCCGCGGTGGCAGAGTTCCAGAACCTGCTCGCGGCTCATATAGGGCTGGCTGATGCGTTTCGGCGTGCGTGCAAAGGTGCAATAGTGGCAGACGTCACGGCACAGATGGGTCAGCGGAATGAAGACTTTCCTGGAATAGCTGATGATATTGCCGTGAGCGCTATCGCACAGGGCTCGAGCTTGCTCTGCGAGAGCCGCTGTATCTGTTCTGGTAGCTAGCGCCAGAGCGTCCTGCGAGCTTATATGATGGTGAAGAGAAGTCTGTTTCACGGTCGATTTTGGTTCCGAATTGGCAACTGTATGCAACTGAATCTGCAAAGGTGCTAGATTACCAGTCTCAGAGAGAAAAAGAGAGCTAGTTGTGCCTATGAAGCAGACAATTCGGAGCCTAAGTGCATGTTTATTTTTGGTCTGGCCCGCGCGGCGAATACGGGCAGCATTGCTGCAGCTACTTATCCTCACTGTGCCGCTGTCTCAGTCCGGTTTGGGGCAGGAGATCGCGCCTCGTGGCCTCTTGTTGGACAATGTTAGGGTCATCGTCGGGGATGGGTCGGTATTGGAGCAAGCCGCGCTGCTGATCATCGCGGACCGTATTGCTAGCGTCGGGATGCGATCCGAGATGCAGCTCGGTGATGGTGTTGAGATAGTGGATCTGACAGGAAAGACGCTCATACCGGCATTGATAGATGGCCACGCGCACTTGGGCTATGAGGCGCAGACAAGTTGGGGAGCGGCTAATTACACGAGAGCAAACCTGACCGATCACCTGCAGCGTTATGCCTACTACGGTTTTGCCGCTGTATTCTCAGCCGGTAGCGATCCCGATGAACTGGCTTATGAGGTGCAGCAGGCGCAGCTGCGAGGAGAGTTCGATGCTGCCCGGTTGCTATTCGCCGCTGGAATGGGGCCGCCGGGCGAAGGGCCGAATGACCAATTCCTGGCCCATGCTCTGACTGTCGAGCAGCGAACCGGGCAGCGTATACTTTACGGTGTGGCGGACGTGGATCAGGCTATCGCGTCGGTGCGAGTGATAGCGGCGAAGAACATCCCCATAATCAAGATTTGGGTAGATGATCGTGGCGGTAGCCAACAGAAACTGTCCCCTTTACTGTATCGAGCTATCGCACAAGAGGCAGCGGCCCACGGCATTGAAGTCTATGCGCACCAACAAAATGCCTCGGATATGCCGGGTCTTTTGGAGGCGGGAATCGCGGGATTCCTGCATGGCAGGATCGGTTCCGATCTCGGTCCCGGCATCGCTGGGCAGTTGGCAGAGGCCGATGCCTTTGTGATTCCAAATATGGGCTTGGCTGAGCTGCGGCGTGAAGCGATTGGGGTGGATCCCTTCCTGCAAGTATCGATCCCGTCGTCAGTCTCAGCGCGCTTGGGCGAAAGCGAGCAGAGGCAGCTTTCGCCAGATAGATTAGAAGCGAGGGAGGCTGAGCTTCGGCTTAGCTTTGCACATTTGCTCGCCGCCAACGTCGACATAGTATTGGGCACCGACGCCGGTGCCGTGCCTGATCACTTTTTCGGCTACACCGGGCACAGAGAGTTGGAGATATTCGTGCGTCTCGGCATGACGCCCATGCAGGCGATAATGGCTGGAACCAGTAAGCCCGCGCAGCGGTTTGCGTTGGATGACCTTGGTCTATTGAAGGAGGGTTTCAACGCCTCTGTGGTGGTGCTAGAAGCCAACCCTCTGGAGGATATTCGCAATACGCGCTCGATAGAGTCTGTCTATTTGAATGGCAAGCCTTTGGACCGAGCGCGCCTGGCCACGGCCTTTTCGGACTAGTACTCGGAGCGTTTATGGCGGCGCTAAACTTGCGTTAGCTTTGTTGTCTCCTGGGCGATTATCGATTGACAATGGATAACTAAATCGACCGGTTTCAATATTAAGGTCGCAGTGATTACACTATTGTACAGCGCCTTTGTTAGAGAATATGGAACAGAAATTCTTCGTCATCGGTGTTTCTGCTCTCTTCAATTTTTGAATGCAGCTCGTCTCTTTTTTCACCTAACCAGTGTTCCCTGTTTTCTGCAGGGTCCTTGCCTTCACTACGAAGTCGATCATCTTCTGATTCTCTAAATCGGCAGAATTCTCCATAGGCCGAAATCTCGGAGCGAAGCTCTCGAATGATGATTTCCACGAACATCGCATCATCTAAAAACCCTATACCGGGAATGTGGTCGGGGATTAGGTCTATGGGGTCTGAAAAATACGACATGGCGCTTAAAATTCTCTTGCGATCTGTTTCGCTAAGATTCCATTCGGCGTCTTTCATCATCTTGAGGAGTGTCTTTAGTTGCAGTAGTCGCTCGGCTATAAAGTCCGGCAGGTCTGAATTCATGGCAACTTCGACTATCTTGTAGGCAGCCTTTTCGATATCTGCCTGACCTTGTTGCTCGGATGCAATAGATCTGGCCTTTATAATTATTGCTTTGAATCTTTCTAAATCTCTATCGCTGAGAGTAAATGTGATATCGAGAGGCATGGCTATTTCCTATTGTCGTAGTTCAGTCTGCTTTAATAACATGGTACTCAGTCTGTCTAGGCTGAATATACGCGAAATTTGTACCGTCATAAAACCCGTCTTCTTCTAACTTTATCGAAAGCGGGGCGCTGCTCCATTGGGGCACATCGACGAGCGCCGTCAATTCGATGGAATAAGCGGTGTTGGCGTGCATCGCATAGTCCCCCGAGCCAGCAACGCCTTCCTGCTTGTCCCACATTCCGATCGTAGTGCCCGCCGCGTGGCCATGCAGGCCTATCGGATGGGTATAGATAATCGGTTCGATTCCTGCGTCTTTCGCCTGCTCCCTGCTGCGGCGTAAAATCTCATTGCCAGTGCGTCCAACAGCAAAATTGTCAGTGAGAATGTCTTGTAACTGGTTTCCCTTCTCCAATGCTCGAACGAGATAGCTTGGCACTGCCGTTTCGCCGTCTCGTAGAATATACGCATTTTGTTGAGTGTCTGTTTGCAAGTTTAGATAACTGATCCCAAAGTCGATGTGAATTAGATCCCCTTTTTGGAATACAGCTTCTTGATTGAGATTTCCTCCTATGGACTCCCGTGCCGAGTCGGAACGCATCAATTCGATGCTGGTGTGAAACCAGGTGCCTAGTCCGAGGTCATTTACTCGCTGTCGGTACCACCAGGTGAGGTCTTCGACCGTGGTTAGGCCGGGTTTAATAACTTCAGTTGTGAAGCCATCAGCAATAATTGTGTGTGCTACTTTCATTACGTCTTTATAAATCGCCATCTCCGATGCTGTGCGTGTCTCGAGCCAGCCGACCGCCAAATTTTCGGCGGACACGATTCTAGAATTCAAGTGACTTGGCAGAGCCTCGCTGAAGTCTCTTTGCTCTGAATAGGTCAGGCCGTCAGCGAGGGCGTAGTTATCCGAAAAATTTAGTGCAATTTTAGTTGGATCGAATTCGGTGAGAATTTCAGCGATACGCCTATATTGGTCAGGTTGTCGGGCAGGATCCCATGTCCCGGGAAAGAAATTACCCACCGGGTAGCGAGCGACAGCCAGCCGCTCCACCCCGCGTGAGTCGCCGTGATCGAGAAACATCAGTACTGTTCGTCGGCGCGCATTCAGCCAAGTGGCAGGTAGCATGGTCTTTAACACAGGGTCTTCATTGTATTCCCGTGCGATGACAATCCATGCGTCAATTCCTTCGCGGCGCATCAGCCCGGGGACTATATTGTCGAGGCGTTCCAGTAAGATTTGATCTTCGATCGCAGCCCGTTCCCGTAGTGAGAGAATTTTCCCATCGAGCGGGTCGGCAGCCAGTGCACTACCGAATAAATTCAGTGCAATTAAAAAGACCAAACGGGATTTGGCGATAGTTCTGAATGATTTCATCATGGCTCAATTTCTGCAATTTCTGCAATTGACGGCTTTGGAGCGTATCATTAATTTACTCTTTTCATAACAATTTCGAAGCAACAGCGGATCGGCGCAGAGGGTTTGACGTACGGCAGACAAGAAGGAATTGATCGAAGAGACAGGTAGAAACAGGCTGCTTAGCTCGCGATTCGGATAATCGCCGTGTGCTCAACCTTCAATACAACTTCATCGGCGTTGATTATTGCTACAGCCAAGTTGATAAACAGATGTCCGTTTCGTTGCCACTTATTGGTTGCTGCAGCGCGCACAAGCAAGTCAGATCCTGCCTTCACGGCCTTTGGGATTGTCAGGTGGCTGCATGTGTGAATCCAGACCGGTAGTACGAACATCTGCATTAAGGCCTTGTTACATGCATCTAATAGGTAATAGGGGGTGGATGTAGGTGTCAGGGCCTCGAAAGATAGCCGCTTCATCGTGCTGTGCGTCTACGCGCTGTCGATTATCTTCTGTGCCCGATGTCCAATGGAATTCTGGCTCCGCCTCGTATAAGACAATGCTATCCCAGCGGATTTTGCTACGCTTCGGAGGCACCGTGTTGTCTGAGATCGGGAGAAGTTCAGCAAGAGCTGGGGTAGGCCTGAGTAGTGTAGACTCAAGTCCAGCGACTAGCTTGCCCTGTTGATTGTAGGCACTAGCAAGGAATTGCTTGTGTCTACACGGCGCTCAATTGCCTCGAGCTCACCAATAGTAGGTCATTGTGGTAGGCAGGCTTGCACAATTTCACGTCGAACACCACGTGCTCCAAACAATTCCCACAAAAATGACGAACCAGGGGTTGGATCAGATAGCCAAGCACGTTGGCGCCGCTCACCAAGGCGCCATCGAATCCCTATCGCGCTGCCATGTCATCGCTGTGGATCTTGTTCTCGGATGATTAGGCGTCGTTTAATGTCAGTATGGTCACGTCTTCAATTTCGTTCATGGGTTAAAGGCGTCTCTGAGTGGGTGGCCTTAAGATTATTCCTACGAATTTAGAACTTCTGAGTCGATTACATTAATTATTTTCTCTTATGGCGATTCAAAATTGACGCTACGCGGCCACCAGACGATATAATCCTTATTGTAGAACTCAATGGATTAAGAAGACAAAGGAATACAGGTTACAACATGGCAGGTGAATCAGTGAGTCATCAATTTCGCAAACTACTTATTGTGGATGACAACAAAGACATTACCGATATCATCGAGGAAGTCGCTCGGGTGGCAGGCTATGAGGTGATGTCAGTGAATGATTTTAAAGAAGTAAAAACCGCCTATCGTGAGTTTTTACCCGATCTGATTTTTTTAGATCTAGATCTGGGTCTGGATGGTGACATGGATATGTCAGAGAAAGGCTATGATGGCCTCGCGGTTTTCAACTTTCTTTCAGCAATTGAAAGTCGAGCGATGATCGTATTAATCAGCGGGATGGATGAAGAGAAAATCAGAACAACAAAGTCGATTGGAAAGGAAATGAACCTGAATGTCGTTGGCAGTTTTTCAAAACCCTTCTCGATAGAGCGAATAGACAAGCTATTGCTTCAGCTTAAGCGATGATCACTCTGGGCTAGTTGAGAATATCTACCATGCCCAATTTCCATGACACTTGCTGGTTTAGTTCTTCGCCGCGCAATTTGCGTAGGTAATAGTTTAGCTGCGGTGTGCGCATGCGAAGGCGGTCCAGACGGCGGGCATCAAACAGGATCAGTGTGCAACCTTCCTTGGAAGTGATGGGGCCGCCATTCGAGTCAGCGAATGGTCTGGCACCATAATCCTCGTCTCGATACATGCTCCTGCCATTCAAAGAGGCTTCACCGCCGGCGAGAAGACACCATGTGTATTCTGATAATTCGAAGCTGTCGCCTTCGTGCAGGATTTTGGATTCTGCGATATGGCAGAGTTTCTCCAAGACTGTCGAAGTCATGTTCTTAAATTGCGGCTGTCTAGATATCGCAGGACGTAGTGACCATTGCTGAATCAGCTTGTCTTGAAAACCTTCGGCGACGATAAATGATTTGAACGTTTCTTCCGAGAACACGCATAAAGTCACGGGAGTCTTTGCTATGACGCTGGCATTGCGTGTTCCGCTTCCTGTAATAACGGCCATCTCGCCGAGTATGTCACCGGCCTGTAGTTCGGCATCCTTGCTCAGTCGAAGTCCATCATGTCGGACCACATCACAGTAGCCGGTCAATATCAGATAGACGTAGCCGCGAGTCGTTGCGTCTTGAACCAGGATTACATCGTCGGCGTTATAGCGTCTAATCTCCTCTTCTGCAAGAAGGCTGCGCATCCATCTGTTCGGGAAGGGGCGGCCTAACCACTCAGTTAGATAGTGATTAATCTGTGAAGTATAGATGGCAGAGTCACCTTCAAGAATTGTGTAACGTTTGCCTGAGGTAGCCAAAGAAAATGTTGTATTGAATTCATTCGCTAACTCTTCGACATGCACGAAGACCACTCGATCTGAGGCCGATTGGATCGCATCCGCCGGGTCTCCGTGGATGGCGCCGGCTCCGCCATCGGCGACTAACAGTGAGAATCTATCGGAATACAAACGTTCCAGGTTCTTCGTTGTGCTCTCGCGAATAAGTCCGCGTTCCGTCATCTCCCTTACGGCGCTCATCGAATGATTGTCGCCGACTACACAGATCTCTCGCTCTATGCCCTTATTTATAGTTGAAAAGGTGGCGCCTATCGTCGGAATGCTGTGCACAGTCACATGAGGGTCAATGGTCAATCCGAAGTAGTTGAGTTTCTCCCCAGGGGTCACTTCAACCAAATTAAAGTGTTCGCATACGGCGCCCAGCGTCCAGCCTATGCCGCAGGCGATTTTCTCCATCGCCATATTGAAGATCTCGCGCGAGGTAATGAGATCTACGCGATGTGGCATGAGCATCAGAGGGAACAGGGATGAGTGGTCGTCGTGTAAATGAGTGAGGAATACAGCAGCAACCTGATTCTTGGATATACCCCGTGCAAACAAATGCTGATCGAGATACGGGATGGCATCAATGAGTATATATTCACCGTTGTAACAGAATGCGAGGCCTGTACACGGTTCTGTGGGAGTGAAACCAGAGGCCCCGCCAAGCACTTCAATGCCCATCTTGACCAATCCGCCGGGTACATAATCGGGTTCGACCTTGTAAGGGGGCTTGATGACGGTGTCTTCGTTTAGATCAATTCGGGTTGCACCACCACCGTGGCCGATGTCGAAAACATCGATATCGACATGCGTGATCGTCTGTTCACCGACCTTCGCCCAGCCATCTTTGAAGGGTATGATGTTAAAGAAGCCCTGGACGGGAATGATCTCTCCATATTTGTCTTTAAGCGCCAGTTCATTGCTGGCGGCAAGCCATTCATCGGCGAGGGCTTGATCGGTCTGCCAGCCTGCTAATTCGTCTCTGGTCGGGCCAAATAGGGTGATTCGCAACAGGCGCAGCGCATGGCTTATATCGATTTCCTCTCCCACCAGATTTAGCCGTCGGCCCTGCTCCAGGCCTTTGCTCACAAATAGGAAGAAATAGAGAGGAAACTCGAGGCTGTTCGTCAGGGAACCGCTCTTCTCCTTGATATCCGGCAGCACCAGAGTATCGAAATTGGTAATCCCATGCATCAGCAAACCCTTCAGGACTTCGGGGGGTTGGCCCAGCAGGATGGTACCCGAATCGTCCTCATACAGACGGCTGCCCAGGGCGGGCTGAATGAGGGTATTGCTGCCATTGTAGGCACTGCTTGGAATATTGGGGTTGTGGATAGCCATTAATTATTTCTATTTATTATTCATAACCAGCTAAGCGCTAGCCGTGCAATGGAGAAGATTACAATCTGCGTCGTTTAAGTGGAAGATAAAGATGGGTACAAAAAGGTGTTTATTGGGCAAATTTAGCACCTAGTAACTGATTATTCCCCGATTTCACTCCTGCCCATGCTATAAAATTCGGAATTGGGCCTGATATCCGCCATATTGGCTAGTCGGTTGGATAACGCAAACAGCGCAGCTATCGAGCCGATATCCCAAATCTCCTCATCAGTGAATCCATTTTCACGCAATTCAGTAAAATCTGCATCTTCAATCTCTTGTGCATTTTGCGATACCTTGACCGCGAAATTTAGCATTATTGCTTGCCGATTCGTGATTTCTGCCTTGCTGAAATTGGTGGCAATCTGGTCGGCGATCAATGGGTTCTTTTCTCTGATTCTAAGAATAGCCCCATGGGCTACCACGCAGTATATACATTGGTTGATGCCAGATGTAGCAACGACGATCATTTCGCGCTCGGCTTTGCTCAGACCCCCAGCTTTTTCCATGAGGGCGTCGTGATAGCTGAAGAAGGCTCTAAATTCGGCGGGTCGGTGTGCCAGCGCCAGAAAGATGTTTGGTATAAAGCCTGCCTTTTCCTCTACTTCGAGAATGCGTTGTCGAATATCTGAGGGCAGCAGCTCGAGTGCTGGAATCTCAAATCGACTGATTGCTGAATGGCTCATACTGGGTGCGGCTCTTAAGGTTAATTGCTGACGACAGTTGTCACCGGTGGCCTATAGTACAAGATCATGAAGGCTATAGAAAACCACCGAGCTGCCGGACGCAGCTCGGTGGTAGGAACCGCTGTCAACCGGTTTTCTTTGGGATGGTGATCTCTATACCGGCATCGGTCTGCTCGGTAGTCATGCCGAACTCATCGATTGGCTGCGGTAGCTTGACGGTTTTGGCGAATTGACTGCGACTCAGGATAGATGTCGCGAGATTATCCTGCTTTTGCTGCACTTTCTCCGTAATAACTCCGGATACTGAGACTGAGTTATCTTCGATATCTGCATTCAGTTCGATCTCTTTCTCCGGATCCACTGGGATAAAGATGCGATATTCCTTGTCGGTTTCGTCGAGTTCAATTTTTGGTGTGACGCCTGCGTAGGTCAAGGAACGCGCAAAATTGCGCGGAAACAGGGGCGCAGCCGATGCCTGGAAACCCGGGAACATAGAGTCCAGGTAGTCCTGGATAGGGTTAAAGCTTCCGAACGGGCTCGGCATCGCAGAGGGTCTGTGCGGGGTCCGGTTTTTCAAACCGAGCTCGGCAAGAAGCCGTTGCTCGGCTACCGAAGGTCGTTCCTTCGAATCTGGAATTATCTGGGCCAACCGATCATTAACCTTCATCACCTGAATGGTTTGTGCCACAAGTCCGATCAGGCAGAGAATACTGAAGGTCAACAACAGTCTGTACTTGGTTTCAGTGCTCATCGAGCCGTCCTCCTCTAGATTTTTCGACGACGGCCTGAAGCCCAATGAGCATGTGACCTCAGGCCGTTATGAAGCTTAATTACATTCACAATAATTATTTAGGGTGGGGAAAACAGATTTCAAGTGCAATACTTGGAGTGATTTATCACTGACAATAGAGAGGGTTAGCATGGCTCAAGGTGCGCTGGCTGGAAAGAATTACGTAGTCACTGGAGCGAATAGTGGTATCGGCTATTTCGTGGCTCAGCGCTTCGCCGAACTCGGAGCGAATGTGGCGTTAGTCTGTCGCGATGAACGCAGGGGGCGCAAGGCCGTCGCCGATATCGTCGCGGCGACGGGTAACGAAGGCGTCAGGCTCCACCTCGCCGATTTTAGCTCACTGGCCAGTGTCAACACGATGGGCGATAGTCTGCTGCTCGATATGCCCAGAATCGATGTGCTTTGTAATAACGTCGGAGCTGCGCATGGTCGCAGAATCGTAAGCGATGAAGGCTTTGAGACCACCTTCGTCAGCAATCACTTGAGTGGGTTCCTGCTGACGCAAAAATTATTACCGGCTATCCTCGCTGCAGCTGAACAAAACCTCGCGCGAATAGTTTTTACCAGCTCTTACGGACACTTCAACAGTGCATTGGATTTTGACGACCTCGGTCTGAGTACGGATTACAGCACTTTAAAAGCCTATGGCCGGTCGAAGTTAATGAATTTGTTAACCGCGCGGGAGCTGCAAAAGAGGCTGGCAGGGAGAAACATCGTTGCAAGCTCATTTCATCCCGGCGCGGTGAGAACCCCAATATGGAAAAAGGGTGGAGTGTTGGCGCGGGTTTTGGGCCTGGGTATGTATCCGTTCATGATAAACGTCGAAGACGGGGCAGACACATTTATCTGGCTCGCGAGTTCTGATGATAATCAGAGCAGGAACGCAGCGGGGCAATACTTCTATAAACGAAAGCCAGCCAAGACAGCGAACTTTGCCACCGATGAGGCGGCAAAGAAATTGTGGATGAAGAGCGAGGAATTGATCGCGCCTTTCCTTGGGGTTGGCTCCAAGCTATAACCATAACGCTGATTACAGGGCCAATGGCGTGAATTGACTTTATCGTGCTGCCGAGCTATCCCAGACTCGCTGCTTGAGCAGACCGTCTTGTACAAGTGTAATACAAACCGGTCTCCCGCCAAGAAACGACGGCGTCTGGAGTAGCCCTGAATAATTTGCTAATTCAGGGCTCACCATGATAGCCATCCTGGCCGGACCGGGAGGTATCAGGTAAGAGCGTCAGCGACGGCATACATCCAGTGCGGATTTCTCCAAGCCAGAGCGTTCTTATGTGAGATAGACTTGCCCGTAGCTAGTTGTCTCTTAAGCCGAATGTATAAACCACGTTTCCTGAAGCGATGGTAACAAACTGCTTCCCATCTATAGCATATGTCATAGGCGCTGCATGAACGCGTGCTCCTAGGGAGATGTGCCAGAGCTCTTCACCACTGGCAGCGTCCAGCGCGAAAAAATACCCGTCGGCACTACCGGTAAAAACGATTCCACCCGCCGTCGTTGTTATGCCAGCGGAAGAGCGAGGCATGATAGGGAATTCCCATTCGATTTCTGCAGTGGCCGGATTGATTGCGCGAATGGAGCTGTGGAAAGCATCCATAGGCTGGGTATAACGACCACCACCACCGGTAAACCTTTCGCCTTCTTCGTAGTCCTCGTCGCGTTTGAAGAACTCCTGTTCACCATCGAATGAGGTGACATAGAACAAGCCAGTCTGTGGGCTGTAACCAGGAGAATACCAGTTGGTAGCGCCGACGATAGGTGGTGAGACCAGGACTCCCTCATAAGTCGGAGCCATGCCTGGTGCGCGTATAGGACGTCCGTTAGCATCCAGGCCCTGTGCCCATGTTTGGCTCGCATAGGGTTTACCCTCGAGGAATTCTCCGGTGGCGCGATCGATGGTGTAGAAGAAGGCATTGCGGTTGGCCCACATCATCACCTTGCGCGTGCTGCCTTGATACTCGATATCGGCAAGTATAGGTACCTGAATCGAGTCATAGTCGTGCACATCGTGTGGGGTGAATTGGAAATGCCATGCGATCTCGCCAGTATCCCCATTTAGTGCCAGTGCAGAGTCGGAGTAGAGGTTGTCGCCGAGACGCAAGTCACCATTCCAGTCTGGGCCAGGATTACCTGTTCCCCAGTAGATGAGATTGAGTTCGGGATCGTAGGAACCGGTTAACCATGTAGCCGCGCCTCCAGTTTTCCAGGAATCTCCAGACCAGCTGTCGTTGCCCGGCTCACCGGGGCCTGGTATTACGTAGGTACGCCATTCGAGCTCGCCGGTAACGGGGTCGTAGGCATCGATAAAGCCGCGAATACCAAATTCTCCGCCGGCAATACCGGTAACGACCTTGTCCTTAACGATCAGAGGCGCTGCGGTCTTGCTGTATCCGGCCTCGTAGTTGGCTACCTCTACATCCCACAGAACATTGCCGGTGCGTGCGTCTATAGCGACCAGATGTGCATCCAGAGTGCTCATAAACAGTGTTTCGCCCAGAATTGCGACGCCGCGATTATTTCTGCCACAGCAGATGCGCAGGTCGTCGGGAAGTTCGTGGTCATAGCGCCAGTAGACGCGACCGGTTTGGGCGTCTACTGCTGTCAGGTTGCTGGGTGCTTCGGTAATGAACATGATGCCGTCGACCACCGTTGGCACTGTCTCTGCGCGATCAATGACGGGAATCTGGTAGGACCATTTCATCTCCAGCTCTGTCACATTGCTGGTGTCGATCTGGTCTAACCGGCTATAGCGCTGACTATCCAGCGTGCCGGAATACATCATCCAGTTCTCCGGTTCGTTTGCGGCATTCACCAGACGTTCCCAGGTCACCGGGCTGAAGGCAGGGGTGATAACGGTTTGAAATTGATCTTCCTGCGCCTGCGCCGTCAGCGCGAGGCAAGCGGTAGCTAGCGTTGCTAGGAATCGATTCATGCTTAATTCTCCTTTCGCAGGGAAAATAGATAGGCCACGAGGTCATCTATTTCGCTGTCGGATAAAGTCTGTGTATAACTCGGCATGGTCGATTCCTCGACCCTTTCAAAAGATTCGATTCTATTCTTCGGATATGACCAAAGGTTTAACTCGGCATCCATTATTCTAAGAGAGAAGCTGTCTTCGTTCATGCGCAGCCCCTCTCGGATAGCGCCGTTCTGATCGGTTACGCGCATAGTCCACCAGCGCGGATCGACATCCAGGTGGGGATCAAGCATATCGCTAAGCAGTTCTTCAGGATTGCGTCGTTCGCCGACTCTTGATAGGTCGGGGCCAAGCCTGCCGCCTTGTCCGTCAATCATGTGGCAGCTATCACAGTCGCCTTTGCCACGGAAAAGGTTGTTGCCAGCTGTTACTGAGCCAGGAAGGTCGATATTGGCTGGGTCGGTACTCAGGGAGCCAATGTAAGCAACGAGTTGCCAGACCTGAGCGTCGGGGAGATCGGAGGCTACGGGCAGCATGGCCGTCCCAGGTATCCCAGTACGGATGATGTTGAAAATGCCGACATCTGTACTGGCTCTGGATAGCCTGCCTGTTAGGTCGGGGGCTCCTGTTTCGTCGTTGCCCTTCGCATCGAAACCGTGACAACGGGAACACTGTCGCTCGAAATATTTCTCGCCTGCGTTGATATCGAAGTTGGTATTGTAGAGATTGCCAGCATCTTCGCCATGGCTGCCGTTTGAAGCCAGCAGTAATGCGGCGGCGGAAAGGGCTAGGAAGCGCCGGAATCGAGTAATTTTAAGGCCCATGCTCACTCCTTATTATGTTGTGGGTTGGGTGAGGCCCTGTAGTGTAACACCAAGGCATTACTGTGCAATCAGGAAAAAAATTGTCGTACTGCTTCGATGGCATTCCAATGCCCGAATGCCCGAATGCCCGGTCAGCGCGAACCGCAATAATATTACAATACTGTGACATTACTGTAGTCTTCATTGCGCAGTAAAACTATACTCGGATTAAAATACTATAGGTGAGGATTATGTCGACTCCACTCAGCGCCCTGTTCGGGCGCTCTCCGATCAGGCCGATTCAGGAACATATGGCTATTGCGCACCATTGTGTTGAGCTATTGGGCCAATTTTTGGAGGCGAGCTTTGTCCGAGATTGGGACAAGGCCTTGGCGGTGCAGCAGGAAATTCAGAGGCAGGAAAATTTGGCAGACGATCTCAAGAGTAATGTGCGCACGAATTTGCCCAAGAGTTTATTTCTTCCAGTCTCCAGAACAGACCTGTTAGAACTTTTACATACTCAAGATAAGCTAGCAAATCGCGCGAAGGATGTTGCTGGTCTCATGCTGGGTAGGCGAATGGAGGTGCCTGATAGTCTGGTAGAGGAGGTTCGCGAGTACTATAAAGAGAGCTTGATGGCATCGACTCAGGCATTGAAAGTAATTAACGAGTTGGATGAGTTGCTGGAAACAGGATTTCGCGGGAAAGAGGTTGAGCTGGTAGAAAGCCTGATTAATGAGCTGGACGACCTTGAGCATCAAACAGATGTGAGCCAGGTGAAATTACGCGCAAAACTGTTTGCATTGGAAGGGACGCTACCTGCTGTGAATGTCATGTTTCTCTACAAGGTTATCGATCAGATCGGCGGTCTGGCCGATGTTTCCGAAAGTGTGGGTGCCCGGCTACTGCTGTTGATCGCGCGATAATAAAAATAATAAAGCTTCACAAGCTGGGTGGTACATGTCTGATATAATTTCCCAATACGGCACGATATTCCTGATTATGGCTTGCGCCTTCGGCTTCTTCATGGCCTGGGGTGTAGGAGCGAATGATGTTGCCAATGCCATGGGCACGTCCGTTGGCGCCAAGGCCATCACTATCAAACAGGCGATATTTATCGCCATGATTTTCGAGTTTGCGGGTGCCTACCTGGCTGGTGGGGAGGTGACCTCGACTATTCGCAGCGGCATCATCGATATCGATAAAGCTGGCTTTGCAGATTCGCCTGAATTGTTGGTGTATGGGATGCTGTCCTCACTATTGGCGGCTGGGATCTGGTTATTGATCGCTTCCCATAATGGCTGGCCTGTCTCTACAACACACTCGATCATCGGCGCCATTGTGGGTTTCGCAGTGGTAGGTATCTCACCAGATGCAGTCGTGTGGAGCCAGGTCGGGTCCATCGTAGCGAGCTGGGTTGTCTCTCCCGTGTGCTCGGGAATCATCGCCTTCTTTATTTTTCGCAGTGTGCAAAAGCTTGTTCTCGACACCAGCGATCCCTTCAGAAACGCAAAAAAATACGTGCCATTCTATATTTTCCTGGTGGGCTTTATCATAGCGATGGTGACGCTGGTCAAAGGTCTGCGCCATGTCGGTCTCGACTTTAGCTTTACCCAATCTTTTCTGATCGCTACAGGAGTGGGAATTATTGCGATGGTTCTCGGTGCCTGGTTGCTGCGCGCCATTAAAGAGGATCCTGGCGCTGGTAATAACTTTCACTTCGACAGTGTCGAAAAAGTCTTTGGCGTGTTAATGATATTCACCGCCTGTTCGATGGCTTTCGCCCACGGTTCGAATGATGTTGCCAACGCCATCGGTCCGCTTGCGGCCGTAAACGGTGTGGTGAACAGCGGGGGTGAGTTTGCGTCTCAATCAGGTCTCCCGCTGTGGATTCTATTGTTGGGTGGAGGCGGTATAGTCGCAGGTCTGGCGATGTGGGGTTATAAGGTGATAGCGACTATTGGTAGAAATATTACCGAGCTTACTCCAAGTCGCGGCTTTGCGGCAGAATTGGCGGCAGCTACTACGGTTGTAGTGGCATCTGGCACTGGCATACCGGTCTCAACTACCCACACACTAGTGGGAGCCGTGCTCGGTGTTGGTTTGGCACGAGGTATCGGTGCTCTCAATCTTAATGTCGTCAGCAGAATTTTCCTGTCCTGGGTGGTTACGCTGCCTGTCGGTGCGGCGATATCCATAGTATTCTTCCTCCTGTTCAAGGCTATTTTCTCTTAACGTACCTGTGGCCAATGGCAGGGAGGCGGCTGATATTGCCTACTCAGTTGCAGAAATGTGAGATATTCGCCGAGCTGCATCGCTCACAGGCGGCGTGGATTATTCCAAATCCTTGGGATGTCGGCTCGGCAAAGATGTTGCAGGGGCTTGGTTTTCAGGCGCTGGCGACCACGAGTTCCGGATTTGCCTATACCCTGGGCAAAGCAGATGGTGAGGTCAGCCTCGATGAGAAGCTGCAACATTGCAAGCTATTGTGTGCAGCCACAGACATACCGATCAGCGCGGATTTCGAGAATGCTTACTCTGAGAATGAAGCGGGTATTGTAGAGAATATCCAGCGGCTAGCGGAAACTGGGGTGGCGGGTTTCTCAATAGAAGATTACAGTCGCGATCGGCATAGGCTGTACGATTTCTCGGAGGCTGTTGATCGGGTTCAGCTAGCCGCCGAAACGATAGCTGAGCTTGGTATTGGCTTGCAGCTTACGGCCCGTGCAGAAAATCTATTACGAGAAGTGGATGATCTTGATGACACCATCAAGCGCCTGCAGGCTTTCGAAGCAGCGGGCGCCAGCGTGCTCTATGCCCCCGGAATTAGAACCCACGAACAGCTTCGACAAGTAACGTCATCGATAAGCAAGCCCTTTAATGTATTAGCCTCGTTCATGCCTGGCAGTAGTGTGGAGGATTTCCGTGCATCCGGTGCCAGACGTGTCAGCCTCGGAGGCTCATTAAATCAAGCAGCAATCACTCCGCTTCTAGGTGCTGCCAGGGAGATGACGGAGAGGGGCTCATTTGACTGGTTAGGTAGTCGGGCGGACGGAGCGTTAATCAACGTACTATTATCCGGCACAGAGGAATAGACGCAGCAGTTGGATCGAACCCTCAATCCTGTTTTGCTTTTTCGGCCTTCTTGACACGAATGCTGTTTCCGGCGACGTCTTTACCGTTCAGATTCTTCATGGCCGCCTTCGCTTCCCCCGGCTTCGGCATTTCGACGAAACAGAAGCCTTTCGAGCTTCCCGATTTTGCATCGATTACCAGTGAGCATGACTGCACTACCCCGAATGCTTCAAATAGTTCCTTGATTTCTGATTCAGTGCTGGCGCGCGCCAAATTTCTAACTAGTAGTTTCATCTTTTGTGCCTTTTAGCTCTCGTTAGCGATCTTCTGCAGGAATGGATTTCGTTGCACTCGCAAACTGTGCTATCTCCTCATCCGAATATTGCGAGTGTACTCGTTTATCTGAGGCCGGCTGGTGACTGAGGCTGACACCAGGCCTTCTCTGGGTGCGTGGTCTGATTGGGCGTCTGCTGAGGCCACCGCCGCAGTTGGGGCAGACATTGAAAAGCTTTTGTACTACGCAGTAAGTGCAGAACGTGCATTCGTAGGAGCAAATATACGCCTCGGTAGACTCTGGCGGCAGGTCTTTATCACAGCATTCGCAGTTCGGTTTTAGTTCCAGCACAGTTGTCTCTTCATTCAGCTTGTTTAAAACTCGGCTTCTTCCGCGGCTGCCATGCTCATCATCAGAAAACCTGTAAAGGCGGCACTATTCGGAGAAAGTGAAGGGTCAACCTTGGTTTTCATTGCATTGATAGTAGAGCGAAACTTCTCATAGAAAGCCCACGACGGCTGTGGCTTGTAGTGTAATCCTTCCAGCTCAAAATAAATAATTGCCTTCTTCGCCGTTGTGGGTTTGACAAAGACTTCTTCCTGAGGATGGAAATATACCGGGCAGATACTGATCAATGACCATTTTGCCATTCTACCCGTCTGCATAATGCCCAGCACTTTTTCGAAGCCTTTCTCTGGATCTGTGTGCAGTTGTTCTTTCAATCCGCTGGCCAATGCGTTCTTCTGTTTAGGCTCCAAGCCTCGAGCAAAATCACGAAATTTCGGTTTCTCAAATATCGAAACCATGGAGGAGCGCGAGACTACTTTAATCATCCCCTCGATGATTTCTGGCGGATCCCTGAAGTTTTTCTTCGCAAACACCTCATGACAAAGATCAATCATCTTATCCATCTTGTGCTTTTTGCCGATGGCTGCCATCTCCGGATGCGAAAAACCACCGGGGTAGCGAGTGAGGAACACTTCCTCAGCTCGCTTCAATTTTTTCAGATTCATGTTGTGCGCTAGTTTTCAGTAGGCAGATAGGAGTAGCTTGCGGCGTATTCGAGCATCTGCGCCATAAAGTCATCGGGGTATTCGATACGTACGTTGCTGACATTACCGTCTTGGTCGTCTGCGCCGATACGTGGATTAATAAAACCGGAGTAGGGAGCTACATCCAGAGCTGCGTATCTTTCCAATACTTCGGCATGTAATTCTTCGTCGACCTGTGTGCCGTAATTTTCTACCAGATTTCTGGCCGCCTCGAAGTCGCCCTCAGATTTAATGCGCTGAATTTCTTGCAATAGCCGGCCAAAAATTTCTCGCAGCTTCTCATAGTCATTTACTACGAAGTAGGTCTTGCCATCGCGTACGACGCGCTCGATGACATTCTCCGCACGGCCTTGTTCGTAAGACCAAAGGGCAACCAACTGACGGTTGCGCATGTGTGCCTCTTCGACAAGTTCCCCAGGCTGCAGACGATAAAGCTGTAGCATGGCACCACCTCGAATATAGGCATCGTACTCGGAGCGTCCAACATCGAGGCTGTCCATGACGCCGATTTCGATAAGCATTGGGTCCAGGATGTAATACAACGCTACTAAGTCGGCGCGACCCTCTTCCAGCGTACTGGCATACTGTCGCAGGGTCTCGCGGGTTGTCCCAACGCCTGGATTTATCTTGCCGGAAGCGTGCCCGATTACCTCATGCATATCGGTGTGCAGATCGCCTGCCTGCTCAGAGTGAGTGCGACTGCGAAGGATTTCTTCTTCGGAAAAAGCGAACTCTTCGAGGGTCTTGCTGGGCGATGAATTGTAGGCGCTCACGATGTTGCCCAGGCTAACTGACTTTGAGCCATGCTCGGCGCGAATCCAGCTGGAATTTGGTAAATTTATACCAATTGGGGTGGCAGGTGACGCGTCACCAGACTCCATCACGACAGTAATAACCTTGCCATCGATGCCAGTGACGTTAGCTTTCTTGTGTTCGGGCAAAATTGGAGAATTGTCTTCGAACCACTGAGCGCGCTCGCCAATAGCCGAAATTCTTTTGGTGGCTTCGGCGTCGCGGAAAGAAACAACTGACTCAAAGGAACCGCGATATCCCAGTGGGTCATTGTAAACTTCTATGAATCCATTGATAACATCGACGGTAGATTCGATATCCTCGACCCAGGCTATATTGTAGGCATCGAAGTCTTCAAGATCGCCGCTTCTGTAGTATTTGACGAGTAACTCCAAGGCTTTCTGTTGCTTGTCATTCTCGGCGACACCAATCGCGCGCTCTAACCAATACACGACTTGTTCCAAGGCCTCACTATACATTCCACCTACGCGCCAGACGCGCTCTACTATCTCGCCATCGATTTTTACCAGCTTGGAATTCAGACCGTGGGAGACGGGGGTCGAATCATCGTTAGCGGCCTGTTCCGTATAGAAGTCGACGACTTCTTGCTCTGTTACGCCTTCATAGAAGTTAATTGCAGAACTTACAACTTTGTCCACACCGTCGGCGGTGTTTACCTTTTTAGCGTCCAGCTCTGGATCGAACAAGATCGGCGTCAGTTCCGCAATCAGCTGATCGAGGTTCTGGCCGGCGCGGACAGGGAAGCTCGACTGTCCCGCTGAGGCGTTAACTAACTCGCTGAAGTACTGTTGATCGAATCTGGGGGTAAATTTTAGGCCAGAATAATGGTGGTGGATGCCATTGGCGAACCACATCTGTTTTGCATAAGTGACGAAGTTGCTGAAGTTCTCGGTGCTCCTGTCGCCGGGGTAGTTTTTCAGCACTTCTTCTATAGTGCGTCGTATCCTCAGATTATGTTTGTAATTCTGGTCGTACATGATGTCGCGACCGGAAAGTGCAGCCTGAGAGAGATAATACAACAACTCCTTCTGTTGCTCGCTTAGAGCTTCGAATCCCTCTGCTTGATAGCGCAATATGCGTATGTCTGCGAAACGGTCCGCTTCATAGACGAACTCTTCTTCGTCTGACATCGGCATTGATTCAGTGGACATCACGCCAGCCTCGCTGCGCGCTGCCGGTTGTTCGGATGACCCCACCTCGGAATTCTCGCTGCAGGCGACGATAAGTGATAAACAAGCGAGTGTAATGAGACTGCGGGTAATTTTGCGCGGGTCTAACGAGGGTTGAGAGATCATTTTGCGCTCCTTAGCGGCTTTACGATGGAGTCGTGTCACGTGTCAGTTTAGGGCCCATTCAATATCTCTGGGGGCAAAGGGGGAATTCTATATTGGTTGGCGCAAAAGCGCGACTGTCGCGGCGCAAAACCGCGAGAGCAACGGCCGGCGGCGCGAGCTGGAAGCAGGCTAGGCTGGCTCGGCAAGAACGTAGCGGTCCCTGCCTTCGGCCTTGGCGGCATACATGCATTCGTCGGCCACTTCCACCAATTGGTCAAAGCTCAGCTGATCGGAATGCATTGCAATTCCCGCACTGAATGTGATGTCGGTTTTTTCCTTGATCACACTACGGATACGATCGACGAGGATCTGTGCATCGCCAAGATTCGTCGAAGGTAGTACAAGAAGAAACTCCTCGCCGCCGTAGCGAACGACCAGATCCTGATCGCGCGAACAGTCTTTCAGTATGTTGGAAACTGAAATCAGTATTTCATCACCGGCGCTGTGGCCGAATTCATCGTTGTACTCTTTGAAGTGATCAATATCCAATAAAACGATACTGAAAGGGTCTTTACGACGCAGCGAAGAAGGTACCAGATTTTCGATCATCACATACAGGCGACGACGATTACCGAGTTTTGTTAGTGGGTCTGTCAGGGACTGATGTTCGTTTTCTATGCGCAGAGCGATGTTCTCGATTAACAATTTGTTCTGGCGAGGTACCAAGCGTAATAATATAACGTAGGAAATAAACAGCATTGCACCAAGGGCATTGAATAGAACTTCCTGTATCCAGAACGTCTTGGCGATCAGGGGTAGCATGGTCGCGTTTATAAAAAGAAAAATGGCCGGTAGCGAAGTACTGTAAGTCACGACGCTCCCGGAAATTAGAGTCATGACGATCACAGCGAAGAACAGCAGTGCAATAAACTCATTGCCGCCATAGGGAATGAAGACGGCGCTCGAGAAACAAATATAGGGGGCAATGCTGGCCAGGAAGAAATAATTTTCCCAGGGTTTGATATTAGCTGGCGTTATTTCTCGATTCTTGGTTTTTCTGGAAAATTGCAGTGAGAGAATCGCTCTCGGAATATAAGCGATGGCTACTGCAGAGCACCAAATAAAGGCTATTTCCATCGTTGCCAGTTGATCCACGATGTAGGCGAAGAAAATAACGCCCGCCGCGATGCCAAAGTAGCCTGTATTCGTGTTCGAATAGAGTACGCTTATGCGGGCGAAGTCCAGCTCTGGATTGTTCTCTTTTATTTTCACGATGCTACCTTTTCAGTGCCAACAGCTATAAATCAGGCCTAAATAATATGCCCGATCCATCTGCCTGCTAACATGACTCCAGACCAAAGAAAAAGCGATAGTCCGCCGATAACTTTAAGCTGCATTGTAGTGGCAGTGGACTCATCCCACTGGGCGATATTTTTGTATAGGCGAAAATGGAAATAAGCCATATTGACGCCGGCCAGGACGAGTAGAACCATCTTCCATTGAAAGGCTGGATTTACCACATGAGACGCGGCGCGAGTAATAAACATGCCCAAGCCGGTTATGGTCGCAACTACGAAGGCGCCCCAGGTCCATGGCAGCAACTCCCTGGACAGAGTGCTGATGCGGTATTTAGCGGCAGACACTCCAAGCAGGCGTAAATCCACCATGAGAATCGTACCCACTACAAAGGCGGCTGAAATTACGTGTATCGACTCGAGAAACGGAAACCATGAAGTGCCGCCGATCTCCCAGGCGATTGGCCAGTTTTCTACATCGATCCATTTTGGCGAGCGAAGAAATCCCATGGGCGTTACCAGTCTCGTCTGTTGCGGTTGTTCTTTCTATTTATGTACATCTATTGGCCAATCTCCAGCCGCCTCTCCAGGTCTTCTGCGCTGATATAGGTTTCGAGACTAGCGAGCCCAGCGGCGACATTTGGGTCGGAGAACAAATTTGTAGCAGCAACCTGTCCCAGCGCGGCAAAGCTAGCTTGCAATGCCAATGCTCCCTCATTCCGCAGTGCCGATTGGGTCTCACTGAAGCAGCGAACGCTTAATAGCTGCACCATTAATTCCGCCATTTCACGATTTGCTTGCTCGCGCGCAGACAGAGATACTTCGGCGATCTCTTCGACTGCTGGGTGCAGAGCCATTGCCGTGAACATCCACTTGACGAGGCTAAGTTTGTCCTCCTCGGTTGTGGAAGCAACGAGGCAGTCGGACAGATTGTCAGTAAATTCGGCTGCTAGGGCACTTGGTGATGGTGTCAGGAGTCCCAGAATGAGCAGTAGTTTAATCAGCAAATAGGGCTTGGCACTGGTGTATCGCTCGATTGACATTTTTCTAGCCTCTTAGGCGGGGTAGTAGATGTATTCGACATAGGCGATCCAGCGACCTGCCATTGCTACCATGATCCACAAGACCAATGAGGCAAACGCGATCGCTCTTGCGCTCCACAGACGCTGTGCGTTCAGCTCCCAGTAACCCGGTTGCTGCCTATGCATAAGATGGAAGAAGAGCGTGAGCAGCACGGCAGGTATCAGAAAGCTGAGCTTCCAGCCAAATATCGGATTGTTGAAATACCTCAGAGGCCTGCCAAAAAGGAAAAATGCGCCAGAGACGAAATTAGACGCGAGGGCCCACCAAAGCCAGGGCATTAGTCTGTCGGTCATCTCGGAGATTCTCTGGCTTGGAACGGCGACGCCGAGAATGCGCAGATCCAGCAACACAACACTGCCCATCACCACCGCGATCCCAAGGATGTGAACGGTCTGTATGATGGGTGGGAACCCGGGTATCGTGGTTAGCGCCCAGAGCGCACCGGACTGCAGAAAGCTGCCGTCTAGCAGGGTACCGATACTGGTGAAATAATCCGGCAAGTTAGCACCTTAATTGTTCTTTTTATTGTGTAGCTACTCTATCGGCTAGAGATACTTATCCGTTACCGCACCTTCCGAGGCTGAGGCAACGGAAGCTGCATATTTCGCCAATACGCCACGAGTATAACGCGTAGCGGGCTTTTGCCACTGCGCCAGTCTTGCCGCAATTTCCTCGTCGCTTAGCTCTATTCTGACTTCATTGGTTTCAGCGTCGATGGAGATCCTGTCGCCGGTCTGGACTATCGCTATCGGGCCGCCTTCGCTGGCTTCCGGGGTTACGTGGCCGACAACGAAGCCGTGGCTGCCGCCTGAGAAGCGTCCGTCTGTGATCAGCGCGACATCTTTGCCTAGACCCTTGCCCATAATGGCCGAGGTGGGGCTTAACATCTCGCGCATGCCAGGGGCGCCTCTTGGCCCCTCATAGCGAATAACGAGCACGTCGCCTTTTACCACGCTGCCATCGAGGACGCCCTTCAGGCATTGTTCTTCAGACTCGTAAACCCGAGCGCTGCCCGTGAAGCTAAGGCCTTCTTTCCCGGTGATCTTCGCGACGGCTCCAAGTGGAGCTAAATTTCCTTTTAATACAACGAGGTGGCTATCTTTTTTAATAGGATTGTCGAAGGATCTAATGATGTCCTGACCCTCGGGGTAGGGGGCAACAGCGGCCAGATTCTCCGCCATGGTCTTGCCAGTGACGGTCATGCAACTACCGTCCAGCATACCGGCGTCCAGCATGCGCTTCATCAAAGGCTGTATGCCGCCGATCTTGATGAGCTCAGACATCAGGTATTTTCCACTCGGCTTCAAGTCGGCCAACATGGGTATTTGCTTACCGATCCGGGTGAAATCATCCAACTCGAGCTCCACGCCCATGGTGTGGGCCATGGCGAGCAGGTGCAACACCGCGTTGGTGGAACCGCCGAGGGCGATAACGACTTTGATCGCATTCTCAAACGCGGCGCGGGTCATGATATCCGAGGGCTTAATATCGTTCTCAATCAGATACATGATCGCCTCCCCTGCGTTGAGGCAGTCATTGGTCTTTTCCTCTGAGATCGCGTCCTGGGCTGAGCTGTTAGGCAGGCTCATGCCCATGGCTTCTATCGCCGAGGCCATGGTGTTCGCCGTATACATTCCGCCGCAAGAACCCGGGCCCGGGATCGCTGTCTCTTCGATATTCTTCAACTCAATATCCGAGACCTTGCCTGCGGCATGACCACCAATCGCCTCAAAGACTGAAATCACGTTGGTGTGATTAGGGCCAGGCTGAATAGTGCCGCCGTAGATGAAGATGGAGGGTCGGTTCAGGCGTGACATGCCCATTAGCAGGCCAGGCATGTTCTTGTCGCAACCGCCGATGGTAATGATGCCGTCGTGGCCCATGCAGCCGGAGACAGTTTCCACCGAATCGGCAATGACCTCGCGCGAGACGAGGGAGTACTTCATGCCCTCTGTGCCCATGGAAATGCCATCGGAAATAGTGATGCAGCTGTAGATGATGCCCTTGCCGCCAGCCGCGTCGGCCCCCTTGTTCACATCTTCGGCCAACTTGTTGATGTGCATATTGCAGGGTGTAACCATACTCCAGGTTGAGGCTATGCCTATCTGTGGCTTCTTGAAATCTTCGTCCTCGAAGCCGACCGCGCGCAACATGGCACGGCTCGCCGACTGTTCGACACCATCAACTACTATCTTAGAATACTTTCGTAACTCTTTGTTATTCATCGCTATACCAAATTCTTTAACTGTTTAAACTGACTGCAGCCCAATGCGGGCTCTGCTTGCTCTGGTGCAGACGCAAAGCGCCGCCTGGAGCCAAGAGGCGGCTAATATACACCAGCGCGCAGCTCATGGCATTCCCCTTTGGCGGTCTGGGCAACTAATGTATAGTGACCCCCCTCAAAAGGGCGTTGCGACAACGTTCTGGCGGTTCAAAACATGGGTAGAAGGGGGCACTGCATGGACATTTCGTTTGGCCGCGGCACATGGTTTTTGGCATTTTGTGGCTTGGGGCTGATAGCCAGTCAAGCGCTCGCGCAGTCTCTCAGTGGCGAAGCCTTATTTGATGCGAACTGCGCCACTTGCCACGATAACCCGACCGACCGGGCACCGAGCCGACTCGCGCTTAACGACTACAACCCGAATGCGATATTCCGCGCTCTCGATGCCGGCATCATGCAGTCGCAGGCGGCAAATCTCAGTGCAGATCAAAAGATTATTATTGCTGAGTATCTGACTGGAGGTACCTACAACCGCAACAGAATTGAGCGTTTCACCGCCTGCGCGACAGGCATCGGTGATTTGGATCTAACGGCGTCTTCCAACTGGAACGGTTGGGGTAACGACCCGGGTGGTCAACGCTATCAATCACCTGCCGGCACTACGATCAACAAGAGCACTATCAACGAGTTAGAGCTGGCATGGAGCTTCGGCGTAGAAGGGGCCTCTGCTGCCCGCGCGCAGCCGGCACTAATAGACGGCGTGATGTACATAGGGTCGGCCTCGGGCCAGGTATACGCACTGAGCCTGGAAACCGGTTGCCACTATTGGACCTACGCGGCGATAGCTGAAGTGCGGGCGGCGCCAACGGTGGTGAGGGCTGCAGCAATCGATAAGACGCTGGTGATTGTCGCCGATCAATCGAATAGGGTGTACGCTCTTGACGCACAGACTGGCTTGAAGGTGTGGCATGCCGACCCCGATGCGAACCCTTGGGCCGTGAGTACCGGTGCGCCTGTGGTAGCCGGTGATCGTGTGTTTGTACCGGTTTCATCCATGGAGGTAGCTGCTGCAGGCAATCCGCAACATGTCTGCTGCACGTTCCGCGGCAACGTCGCCGCGCTAGATCTTAATAGCGGTGAGAAGCTTTGGCATACGTTCATCATGGAAGAGGCTACCGAAGTCGGCAGAAACAGTGTCGGCAATCCGATACTTGCACCGTCGGGAGCCCCGATCTGGGGATCCGCGAGTTTCGATCCGAAGCGCAATCGGGTCTATGTCGGGTCCGGGCAGAATTACAGCCGGCCGACGAGTGACACGAGTGACTCGGTGATCGCCTTTGACGCGAGCACAGGCAACATGGATTGGGTGTTTCAGAGCACGGCTAACGATGCCTTTACGATGGGCTGCACGGGCCGTAGCGAACATCCAAACTGCCCTGATGCCGGGCCGGATGTCGACATCGGTGCGCCCATTCTCTCTACGACACTCTCCAATGGCCAAGATATCCTGATCGCCGGGAGCAAAGGAGCGGTTGTCTTCGGGCTGGATCCAGATAATGACGGCGCGGTGCTGTGGCAGACGCGGGTGGGGCGAGGCAGTCCCCTCGGTGGTGTGCACTGGGGTATGACGTTCATCGGCGACACGGTATTCGTGCCAGTTTCCGACCGCATTCCGGGTGGCAGCGCCCCCGCGCAGCCTGGCCTGCACGCGATCGATATGAAAACGGGTGCGTTATTGTGGTATGCACAGGCTCCTGATCGCTGTGAATCGAGTGGATTTACCTGTTCGAACGCCTATTCCGCTGCCGCCACGGCGATCGAAGACCTGGTCATCGTTGGAGCACTGAATGGGGTGGTGTTCGCCCACGACAAAGACAGCGGTGAAGTTGTGTGGGAGCTAGACACGAAAGTCGACTACGACACCGTGAACAACGTGCCGGCGAGCGGTGGCGCAATCGACGCGACCGGGCCGGTAATCTCTGGCGATTACATGGTATTGAATTCTGGCTACGCGCAATTTGGCCAGCTCGCCGGCAACGCGGTCATCGTATATAAACTAAATTAAATATATATTAAACAATAGAATAGGAATGATATTTAAGTTCTGACTTTAATATAACTCCAGCCGTTTCTTTGTGCATGATGAGGTCCGAAAACGGCCAGTATTAGCCAGAGAATGGAGTATGCTTGCTGTCATCGATGCACTCTTAAGGCGCCGCAATTGGAGCCGCGAGATACCTCAATATGACGGCCTTTGCCAACAATGACGAATACGAGAATGCGCGCCAGAGTCGAGACCCCCGTTTCGATGGACGTTTCTTCGTCGGCGTGCTTACCACTGGCATCTATTGCCGCCCCGTGTGCCCCGTTCGTATCCCCAAACGAGAGAATGTGCAGCTCTATCGTAGCGCCGCGGCAGCGTCTGAGGCCGGGTTTCGACCCTGTCTGCGCTGCCGGCCAGAGTCCTCACCTGGAACACCTGCCTGGATTGGCGCGCCGTATAAGGTGTCGAAGGCGCTGCATCTTATCGCGCGGGGAAACCTGGATGGCAGTTCGGTGGAGCAGTTGGCACAGCAATTAGCGATCGGTCCGCGGCAGCTAAGCCGGTTGTTTCGGCAGTATGTTGGCGCATCGCCGGTGGCGGTGGCGCAGACCCAGCGTTTACATTTCGCGAAGAAGCTGCTGGATGAAACGAGCCTGCCGCTGTCTGAGGTTTGTTTCGCGGCTGGATATGGCAGTGTGCGGCGTTTCAATGCCGTGTTTCAATCCACCTACTCAAGGTCCCCGAAGGAATTGCGTAAAGGAGTGCGCGGTGCGAAGCGGTTAGCACACGAGGGCATTCGAGTGCGACTCTCGTACCGACCTCCGTTAGATTTCAGAGCGATGCTTGCCTACCTTGATTACAGAAGAATACCAGGAGTCGAATACATTGACTCTGAAAACAATGCCTATCATCGAACGATCGCCATTGAGGGAAACGTTGGAGATATATGCGTGCGGTTCTCAGAGCGCGAGAACAGCGCCGAGCTTACGATTAACTTTCCGGACACGCGGCAGCTGTATTATATCGTCGAAAAAGTTCGGTTGCTGTTCGATCTGAAGGCGGATAGCGAAGTAATTGAACAGTTTTTTCAGTCCGATGCATTACTGAATAAAATTGTGAAGAGAAACCCCGGTACACGCGTTACCGGTTGTTGGGATGGCTTGGAGGTTACGGTGCGAGCAATCCTGGGACAACAGGTAACGGTGAAAGCAGCGACTACGCTTGCGGGCAGGGTGGCGGAAAAGCATGGGGCCGATTACAGCTGTCCTACGGTGCAACTAACTCGGATATTTCCCAGTGCAAAAAAACTCGCTACGGCGAAACTGGATGGCCTGGGCATTGTCGGGCAGCGCGTTAGTGCAATTAAAGCGGTAGCCTCGAAAATAGAATCGCGTGAGATCGTATTCGACGGAGTGTTGGAAACCGATGTATTCATTCAGCGTATCTGTGAGATAAAAGGAATCGGTGACTGGACCGCGCACTACATCGCTCTTCGTGTTTTAAGCGATCCAGATGCCTTTCCCTATTCAGATCTGATATTGCGTCGTGCTGCGGCGCGCGTTGGTGAAACGCTGACCCCGAAGGAGTTGCTGCAGCGCGCTGAGGTCTGGCGGCCCTGGCGCGCCTATGCGGTAATTTTTCTTTGGAAACACTACCAACAAACGATGCGGGATAAGAAATAGTTTAACGGTTTATCTACGGAGACAAATGTAATGAGAACGTATTACCACTATCACCGGACACCGATCGGCGAGTTGTTGTTAGCTGGAGATGGTGACTACCTTTCCCTACTGGGTTTTCCGAGTGGCAAGATGCGCAGGCGGCATGAACCGGACTGGTCTCACGATGCAACGCCTTTTAAGGAAGTTTGTTTTCAGCTAGATGCTTATTTCGAAGCCGACTTGCTTGAATTCGATCTGCCGCTGATGCCACGTGGCACAGCCTTTCAGGAATCAGTCTGGGATGCCTTGACGCGAATTCCCTACGGTGAAACCTGGAGTTATGGACAGCTTGCCGCCTACCTAGGCAGGCCGAAGGCTTCCAGAGCAGTGGGGGCGGCAAACGGAATGAATCCCATTCCTGTCATCATTCCTTGCCATCGAGTCATCGGCGCCTCTGGTAAGCTCACCGGTTTCGGAGGCGGGATAGAGACCAAACAGTTTCTTTTGGGATTAGAGGAGCAGCGCTTCGCACCGGGTTTAGGCCTAGCCTAGGAGGCTGTCGGACTTAAGACTGTTCTACTGCGGAAAAGCCGGATTTGGCCATTTTTTGAGCCATTTCTCCTTAAATAGAACCACTATTCGCGTCAAAATGGCTCAAAAAATGACTCAAACCGGACTTTCCCTCGCTACGAACGCTTAAGTCCGACAGCCTCCTAGGCGACGGTTTAGCGAGCCAGGCCAGGAACTAATCGAGCTATTTCTTGTCTAGATTTTGAGAGTGCAATCACCCTGGGTGCCAGTCAATAACAGGCGCATAGGGACAAGAAAAGCAAATAAATGAATAAATGAAAGTTGCCGAAGTCATTACTCTGGGGAGCCTTTCCACTGCAGATATCGCTGGTCTGGCGGGCGACGAAAGCTACGATGCGCGCGCATCGCGATCACTCACTTCAACCAGGGGGCTAAAGCTAAGTGTTGCTATATCGGCTTGTCTGCATCTGGTACTGGCCGGCACGGTCTACTATCTCGTCATCGATGTCGCGGCGGTCGAAACGACGAGGCCGCAATCCATCCAGGTAAAGTTTGTGCTCTTCAATCCGCTGTCGGCTCAGAATGAAGAGGCGATACCCGAAGCTGACTCTGAAAACACTCTCGCCACCGAGACGGATGCTGTTACTTTGGCGGCAGAGGGGTCTGTTATTGCGCAAGAGCGTCAGGAAAAAATTCCAGCAACAGAAAGTTCGGCGACGCCCGGGCCCGACGTAGCGCAGACGCTTGTTCTGGATACTACAAACCGAGTCATTGAGACAATTACTATGCCGAGCGCGGAAGCTGTCCGCAGCTCAATTATGAATCTGCGACGCAATCAGACATCGCTTTTCACATCCCGAGACTGTAACGAGATTGAAGAAGACAGTGAATTCAACAATTGCCGCCCACGGGATGATCGAGATTATTCTGCTTTGTCGAGAAACCCTGTCTACGATTCCTATAACTCTGCTCGGGTAATCAGTCGTTCCAGAGAAACCGTTACTACATTTGCACGGCAAAGCACTCAAGTGGCCGCTGCGCTTGCGTCGAATAATTTGCCCGCAGGGCTATCCGGCTATGTGCTCGAAGAGCTGGAGCAAGGTATCGAAACTTACTCGAATAGTTCGAGCCGTGCAGTCAATCGTATGAACACGATGATCGATAAGAGTGCGGCGGGTGAAATGTCCAGAAGACTGTTCAGCCCGTGGGTGCAGCAACAATCGGCGGTGCTGCTTAAGCGCAAGGTCGAGAATTGACCTGATGAGGCGACTGTTCACAGCTGTCAGAGCTACCAGGAGTGCATCGCGACTCCCGCCGAGTTTGCTCAGTGTCTGTTTTCAGAAGGGAGCTCCCCCGGGTTTAATGCAGAGTTTCGAATCAGCTAGCTTCGAGCCCACCCTCAAAAAGTGCTAGATATAATTGTGAAGTCGGTTTTATAATGTGCGCACTTTTTTCCGGAACTCAGCCGATGAAATTTTCTACCCTCCTCAGAGCAATGGTCTGATCCTTAATTTGTGTGATCACTAATGTCGTTTTATGCGTCATTATTGCCCTAACAGCGCAAGACAAAGTCTCCACTCAAATTCTCAGTTCATACTATCCTTCAAAGAGTCGCATTAGCCTACTGACAGACTAGCTCGGTAGCAGACGCTGATCAGCCCATACGCTCCCACTTAAATCTCGCAGCAAAGTTTTTGCTGTGCCGATTAGAAAATTTTGTGGAAATCATTATGACATTACAGAAAATGAGGAACGGCTGGCAGCTTTTCAAACAGTCGCTGGTTGGTGATAGTGAGATTGACTATACCCAGGGTTCGATAGGTCGCGTCACGATAATGCTCGCCATTCCCATGATTCTAGAGATGGCGATGGAATCGGTGTTTGCAGTTGTTGATATCTTCTTCGTTGCCGGGCTAGGTACGGCCGCCGTTGCGACCGTGGGATTGACCGAAGCGATGATTACATTGCTGTACGCGGTAGCGATCGGACTGAGTATGGGCACCACGGCGTTGATCGCCAGACGTATCGGCGAAAAAAATACTCCAGCGGCAGCGCTTGCAGCGGGTCAGGCAGTCTGGATAGGGCTAATCGTCTCTGTGTTGGTAGGCTTTATCGGTATCTTCTTCGCAAGAAATATCTTGATGCTGATGGGCGCAGACGAAGCCGTGTTGGAGACGGGTGAGGGCTATACCAAGATCATGTTTGGCAGCTGCTTCACAATCGTGTTTTTATTCCTGATCAATGCGATCTTTCGCGGAGCAGGAGATGCGAGCCTTGCGATGCGAGCACTGACTCTAGCGAATTGTATTAATATCATTCTCGACCCCTGCCTGATCTACGGCTACGGACCGTTTCCTGCGCTTGGTTTAGAAGGCGCCGCGATTGCTACGAATATTGGCCGCGGCGTCGGTGTGGCCTACGGCTTGTATTATCTCTGCGGCGGCGGGGGTCGGATTCGCTTACGGCTTTCGAATATGCACTTGCAGCTAGGGGTAATAAGCTCGCTGATTCGTATCTCGGTCGGTGGTGTGTCGCAATTTCTCGTCGCTACGGCTAGCTGGGTTTTCCTGATGCAGATCGTGTCGGACTTCGGCAGTGCGGCGGTCGCTGGCTATACCATAGCCGTGCGTATCGTTATGTTTAGCATCCTGCCAGCCTGGGGCTTGAGTAATGCCGCGGCTACACTAGTGGGGCAGAATCTGGGTGCAGGGTTGCCTGAGCGGGCAGAGGCTTCGGTGTGGCATATAGTAAAATACAACTCCGTGTATATGGGGTTCGCATCGGTGATGATGCTGCTGTTCACGCGGTCAATAGTTGGCATATTCACTGACGTACCTGAGGTTGTCGAGTACGCCGTGCAATGCCTGAGGATCTTCGCCGTGGCATTTGTCGCCTGGGGCGCGGGTATGGCGATCATTCAGTCCTTCAACGGCGCAGGAGACACTATGACGCCGACCTGGATCAATATTTTCTGCTTCTGGATCGTGCAGGTTCCTCTTGCCTATTTCCTCGCGCTAGTTGTGGGTCTTGGGCCGGTAGGTGTTTTCTGGTCAGTGTTTGCGTCGGATATCCTCACTGGTATAGTAGGCTACCTTGTTTTCCGGCGCGGAAAGTGGAAGGAGAGGATGGTATAACAACGATGCATGTCGTTCTGTCTCGTTGCCAAAGTCAAGAAGTGATCAAACCGTTGAGTCAGAACAGATTTCATGCAGAGTAGCCAGCAGCAAATAATATCCCACGTTGAGAAATGGTTGCACAGCCATCGACCAGTTTGGCTGTGCACGATCCTGAAAACCTGGGGCTCCTCGCCTCGCCCGATCGGAGCAATGATGGCCTGTACCATGGATGGCGAGTTGGTAGGGTCAATCTCGGGCGGTTGTATCGAAGAGGATTTCCTCGAGCAGCTTCGTGATGGAAGCCTCAAGGCACAATACGATCAGGAGTCGAAGCCCTTTATCGTTAAGTATGGAGTCACCGCCGAGGAGCAGGCTCGATTGAAGCTACCCTGCGGCGGTCAGCTGCATGTGTTATTGGAGTACATCGATTCCAGCGCAGTGAATTGTGATCTGTTTAAGCGTCTGGCGGGCGATCTGGAGAATCACACGAAAGTCAGTCGGATAGTCGATCTGAATAATGGTTCGATCTCGGCCGCAGCTCAGAGCAACGAAGAGGCGGTGGTCATCGATGGGGCGCGGATGATTCATAGCCTGAGCCCCATGTATCGTTTGTTGATCCTTGGGGCTGGTGACGTGGCGAAGTTTGTTGCAGAAATGGCGATCGCCCTGGAGTACGATGTGACGCTTTGTGATCCGCGCCCCAATTACCTGGATAATTGGTACGTTGCTGGCGTGGAGACTACAGCGCAGCTGCCCGATGATGTGGTTCGTGCGCGATTTAGCAATCCCTACAGCGGTATCATTGCTCTGGCCCATGATCCAAGAGTGGATGATATGGCATTGATGGAAGCCTTGAAGACCGATGCTTTTTACATTGGCGCGATGGGCTCTGTGAATACGTCCGCGGCCAGGCGGGCAAGACTGCCCGAGTTGGGGTTAAGCGAAAAGGAAATAGGGCGGCTACATGCACCTATAGGATTTCAGATTAACAGCAAAACCCCGGCGGAAATTGCCATAGCAGTGATGGCGGAAATTACGTCTGTACGCTATACCCAGACGTGAAAATTAGTCTGCGCAAGAACCCAGAGGAATAGAAAAGGTAGCCGCGGCTACCTTTTCTACACAATCGCTTCTGCATTACTGTTCGATCGCGCGCTCTACACCTTCTCTTTCCATCGCTTCCAGCCTTCTTGCTCCAGCCAGAATTCCGATAATGCCATAATTGCCCTCGTGGCAGGCATATTCGTAGACCGGTTCATCCATGCGCGACAGCGGGTAAGCGCCAGACCATTGCGAGCTATACACCGTTGGATCATCTACCGTGAAGCCATAGACTATCTTGTTGTTGGCCTCGCGCTTAAAAGTTTCGATGACGGTTAGGTTTTCAGAAGGTGCGCCGCGATAGGTGATCCAGGGGTTGTAGTTCTTAGTCTCTACAACCAGGGTATCGCCTTCCCAGCGACCGATAGAGTCGCCCATCCATTTCTGGTGCACCGCTGAGACCGGGCTGCGTTCGTCAGTAATCTTAATGATGCGTGCGTCGTGTGCCATCTCAACGATGATGTTGACGTAGCCGGGAGATTGAACAATCTGCATATGGCTGTTGTACATAACCGGAGACATCACCGGGCCCGATGAATTGCCGAAAGCAATCAGACAGCGCTCGCCCAGACCACGTCCTTCCGGGCCGTCATTTCTATCGGGCTGATTTGCGCGCAATTCTTCCATGCGTTCACGAAAACCGGCAACGCGCTCCGGAATTCGACCATTTGGCGGGTCGATGATTGCCGAGGTACGAAATTCACCGTCGATAGTGGGCAAGAACATACCTCTATCGGTCCAGAAAAGATCATAGTTGCCAACAGGAGGTAAAGCCTCGAGCGCTGGCGCCGGGCGATTGGGGTCCAGCGGTTCATTGTCTTCTTCTACGGCCTGTTGAGCGCTTCGCTCAAGCTGCAAAGCTTCTTCCTCTGTGTAGGCCTGCTTGGTACCAAGCTCGCTGGGGCGTTCGAACGGCATCACAGTAGCGTTCTTCCAATTCCCCTGCAGGTCAGGAACCCCCCACTCGGTGTAGGGCGCTTGGTATTCCTGCGCCGCAGCGGTGCTCGCTAAAGTCAGCGTGATCGCTGTTGAAAGTATCGAAAGTCGCAGCTTCATTGCATTTCTCCAAGTTTATGTAAGCTATTAAATTAGCTATTTAACCTATTGTTATTTATAAACTATTTATATTTTCTTTTTAATACTACTTAACTGATTATAAATCAGCTTCGCGGCGGCTTACGTCATGAATTGTGACAAAGCGAGCAGCTTGATCTCGAACGCGTTAGCGAGAGTTTGCTACGCCGGGCCAAGGCGCCGCCTGTTCAAGCTGTGCCGCCAGCTTTAATAGCTTCAAGTCGTCTCCCCAGGCTGCCGTGAACATCGCTCCTATCGGCAGATTCGACTCAGTGATCAGCATAGGGACGGACATCGAAGGTTGTCCCGTTCCGTTGGCGAGGGCGGTAAATCCGCTATAGGCTTTAAAGCGGCTGGCATAAGTCTTCAGGTCTTCGCTATTCATATCGAGCCAACCGAGCTTCGCTGGTGCCTTGCTCAACACCGGCTGTATAAGCAGGTCGTAGCGTTGATAAAAGCCCTTCAGTTGCTGTTCTGCCGATATCAGACAGTCTCTAGCGTCGAGGAAATCGCTCGCACTCAGGCTTGCTCCGCGCTTGGCCATAGCTCGCGTTGAGCTTTCAAGCGGGCAGTCATCAAGGGAAAGCTCAAGTTCTTCAGCGCGTTTGCTTACGGATTTATAGGCATAGGTATTAATCAGTCGGGACATAGCTCTGCCGGTACTGTTATGGTCAATCGGCTGCTGTGCCTCTTCGATATTATGCCCCAGTGACTCGCAGAGCTGAGCGGCGCGCTGCACTGCCAGGAGGCAATCTTTGTCGATGGTCTCGCCGCCGGGGTGTTGATATTGTACGGCGATACGCAGTTTATGCCCGGTCTTGACTGTGTCACTCAGTGCTTCAAAAAAAGAGTGCGGGCTCGTTGGCAGTGGATAGAGCATGGCGTGATTCAATTTAATGATGTCGAGGAATGCGGCGCTGTCGCGGACACTTCGGCTCAGTACGTGACCGACACTCATGCCGCCCCAGGATTCAGTGGTAGTTTCTCCAACTTCTGTCAGTCCGCGGCTGGGCTTGAGCCCAAAAAGTCCGCAACAGGAAGCCGGGATACGTATGGAGCCACCGCCATCGCTCGCATGAGCTACGGGCAAGATTCCTGCAGCTACTGCCGCCGCTGCACCACCGCTTGACCCGCCAGTAGAGTAGGCTGGATTCCAAGGATTGCGACAGGGACCGTTGGCCTGCGACTCGGTGGTAATAGTGAGTCCAAATTCGGGTGTATTGGTCTTGCCGAGAATCGGCAGGCCAGCCCGCAGGTAGCGCGAAACGATGTTGGAGTGCTTACTCGAAATATGATTGGCGTAAATTGCGCTACCGAAGGTCGACGCCAGCCCAGCAACTTCGGCGAGATCCTTTATCAAGAATGGTAAGCCGGCAACCCGACTTCTCTTTAGCAGGTCAGGTTCGCTGTCCATGAGCCGAGCCTGCTCTAGTGCCTGCTCGAAATTCTGATGCACTATGGCATTGATGCTGGGATTGATCTCAACGCAGCGTTCGATCGCGCAGGCGGTGAGCTCGCTGCTGCTGAAGTCCTTATTGCGAATGCCCTCGGCGGCGGCAATTCCATCGAGCTGAATATAATCAGAGAATTTAAGCATCGGCGGCTAGGAGTTCGATTTAGAATAGTTTATTGCTGTCATCGTCAGGCTGCACCAGAGACAGACCGCCGGAGTCTTCATCGTCATCCACGTCCCTCGAATCCGCATCTTTACCTTCAGAGAGTTGAATTCTGAGGCGAAGATTGTTCTTCGAGTCGGCGTTCTTAAGTGCTTCTTCATAGCTAATCTTGCCGCTTTTAAATAGATCGAACAGAGCGGAGTCGAACGTCTTCATTCCCTGTTGTTCACTCTTCTCCATCACTTCTTTAATTTCCATGACCTTGCCCTGTTTGATCAGGTCGCAGATCCGCGGCGTGCCCAGGAGGATTTCGATTGCGGCTGCGCGCTTACCGTCTACTGTAGGAATCAGGCGTTGTGAGACGAAGCCCTGCAAGTTCAACGACAAGTCGAGGAATAGCTGTTTGTGCCTTTCATCGGGGAAGAAATTAATGATCCTGTCGAGGGCCTGATTGGCGTTATTTGCGTGAAGGGTAGAGAGGCACAAGTGGCCTGTTTCTGCAAAGGCTAATGCGTGTTCCATTGTCTCTTGGCTACGAATCTCACCAATAAGAATTACGTCTGGCGCCTGCCTGAGAGTATTCTGTAGTGCCTCTTCATAACTGTTGGTATCAACACCCACCTCGCGTTGATTGATAATTGATTTCTGGTGAGTGTGAATGAACTCCACCGGGTCTTCGATAGTAATGATATGACCATCACTGTTTTTATTTCGATGATCGATGAGTGCGGCGAGAGAGGTAGATTTACCAGAGCCGGTACCGCCGACAAACAGGATGATGCCGTTCTTCTGCATAATCAGATCATTGAGGATGGGCGGCAGCCCTAGCGAGGCTGCATCGGGAATCTCCGTCTTGATGTTACGTGCTACGATTGCCAGTTCGCCGCGCTGCTTAAATATATTGACCCGGAAGCGGCCGATGTTAGGGTCCGCGATTGCAAGGTTCATTTCGGGGCTCTTCTCGAAGTCTCTTATCTGGTCGGCGTTCATGATTTGATAGGCGATCTTCTTAACCATGCCCTCGGGTAACTTCTTGTCGACCAGAGGTGTCAGCTTACCGAAAGCCTTCATGCTCGGTGGCGCACCGGTTGTTAGAAACAAGTCCGAGCCTTCCTTCTCAATCATCATTTTTAGTAGATCGTTAAAACCCATAATCGTATTCCTGCTTGCTTAAATCGCTAATTTTTTACTAAGGGGCCGCAAATCGTGTTGCTAGAACCTGCCTCCGGTGTACCAAGCCACGTCACTCGCCAAGTCGTCGACCCTGTCAGTGACATCGAGTACCAGGGCGAATAACGCCATGCGGACCAAAACACCGTTATCGGTCTGCCTGAATATGGCAAGACTCGGATGTAGATTCAGGTCGCTGTCTAACTCGTTTGCTTCCTCACGCGAATCCCGGGGAAGTGGGTGCATGATAACTGTATTTGGTTGGCAGTAGCGTGTATAGATTGACTCATTTAGTCTGAACCGGCCGCGGTAGATGTCAGCCTCCAGTTTCGTTGTGAAACGCTCTTCCTGAATCCGCGTTAAATACACCGTGTGGTTGTCATGGAGACCAGCCTCCATGTCTTCTGTTTCGATTACCTTGTGCCCGGCGTTCTTAAGTTCTGAGACGATTTCGGCGGGCATTTTTAGTTCCGTTGGAGAGATCAGCGTGAAGGTTATGTTGTCATATAATACTAAGAGTTGTGAGAGAGAGTGCACAGTTCGCCCATGTTTGAGATCGCCAACCATGGCTATGTGCATGCCGTCTATCTGACGCTCGCTCGTGCGTAGTTCTTTCTTAATGGTGTAGAGGTCTAACAGAGCCTGTGACGGGTGTTCGTTTGGCCCATCACCGCCGTTGATTACCGGCACGCGACTCGCCTTTGCAAACTCGGCGACTGATCCCACCTGAGGGTGTCGCATGACGATGATGTCACTGTAGCCACTGATCACTCTGGCGGTGTCATACAGGGACTCGCCCTTGGAAATCGAAGAAGTGTTAACGTCAGAGGTTTCCCGAACCTGGCCCCCGAGCAAATTGAAGGCACAACCGAAACTCACACGAGTTCTGGTGCTAGGCTCGAAAAACATATTGCCCAAGATTGCACCGCCGAGAGCCTTGGTGATTCGCTTCCTGTGGGCGTAAGGAACCATCGCATCAGCGACCTCGAACAGCCTGTCGACATCCGATCTTTCGAATTGCTTTACGCTGAGTATATGGGCGCCGCGAAATTCCATAATGTAATGAGCCTTGCTTTAAGGTGTAGGCCGATTCGATATCGGCCCGAGGGCGAGATTAGCGCCGTTTTAGCCGAAGACTGAGTTTCTGCCTGTCGCTAGTGAAATAGTTCATCAAATCACATGGATACTACTACAAATGAGCGATTGGAAGGAATTGCTAAGTGCGCGCTGGTTCGGTAAATCTTGTCAACCTTGGGGCCAATAACTCGCTATAATCGAACCTCGGGTAGCCGCATCGGCCAAAATCATCGGAGTCACAGCAGAGCAGCTGAATGTCAGACAACACTATATATTGGTATGACTTCGAAACATTCGGCATAGATCCGCGTCGAGATCGAGCCTCCCAGTTCGCCGGTATTCGAACAGATGAAGATCTGAACATTATCTCAAAGCCTTTGCTGATCTATTGCAAGCCCGCTGACGACTTCCTGCCAGACCCGATGGCCTGCCTCATTACCGGTATATCTCCTCAGAAAGCCCTGGATGCTGGAATTTGCGAAGCAGAATTCATCCAGCGTATTGAGAAGGAGTTCTCACAACCTGGAACCTGCGTAGCTGGCTACAACAGCATTCGCTTCGATGACGAACTCACCCGACAACTGCTCTATCGTAACTTCTACGACCCCTACGAGAGAGAATGGAAGAATGGCAATTCGCGCTGGGATATTATCGATATGGTTCGACTCTGTGCGGCAATTCGGCCAGAAGGGATAAATTGGCCGCTGCGCGAAGATGGCAGCACGAGCTTCAGGCTCGAGCAACTGACCAAAGAGAATGGTATTGAGCACGCCGACGCCCATGACGCCCTATCAGATGTCATCGCTACAATCGAGATGGCGAAATTAGTCAAGCGGCAGCAAGCAAAGCTATATGAATACGTTTACAAACTGCGTAACAAGAGAGCGGTGCAGTCTGAAATAGATATGGTCACTAGAAAACCTCTTTTGCATGTTTCGATGATGTACCCTGCAAAACAGGGCGCTCTGGCTCTAGTGATGCCGTTCTGCCAACACCCTGCGAACAGCAATGGCATTATCGTGTACGACTTGCGCGTAGATCCTGATTGTTGGAGCGAGCTTAGTGTCGACGCCATTCGAGAAAGAATTTTCACTTCGAAGGAGGAGTTAGAGACGGGAAAAGAGCGAATACCTTTCAAGACATTGCACATCAATAAGTGCCCGGTTGTTTGTTCTCCTGCAGTTCTGTCGCCGCAGCGAGCTGAACAGTTTGGTATCGATCTGGATGCCTGCAAGCAACACTGGAGCCGCCTTAAGGACAGCAAAGGGCTGGTAGCAAAAATCCAGCAAGTATTCTCCGAAGAATTGGGGCAGGGCGAGGCTGATCCTGATTATATGATTTATAGCGGAGGATTTTTCTCCCAAGCCGATAAAAATCTGATGGCCATGATCCGCTCGACTTCGGCTCATGATCTGGCGCGACTGGATCTCCCTTTTCGTGACTCGCGCCTTGCTACGCTGTTACAGCGATACAGGGCGCGGAACTTTAAAGACACGCTGGACGAGAAGGAACTAGAGGAATGGAATCAGTTCAGGAAGACTAGAGTATGTTCTAGCGAAGCGCTGGCGAAATATGAGCAAGGCTATGCAGAGGCAAGACAGCGGGCGGGAGGTAGCAGGCAAGACTTATTCGATAGTTTGGACGAGTATGTTGCCGCCATCAGTATTTTCCCAGAGACATCAGCCTAACTGGCGCTACACAAGCGTCAACAAAGCGGATAGAATCCGCCTGCTCGAACCAGCGTCACCCAATCTCCATGGAAAACTTCGTAACTCATTGATATTTAATAATAAATAAATGGATAAGTATAAAGAGATACGACCCTACTTCGATCATGAAATTCGTCCCGTAGTGGATAGATTGATAACTGATCCAGAATTTCTTTCGAGTATCGCCAGTTTCTATGCACCAAAGCTCTCGCGGCTAATGCCTGGCGTAATGCGTAGGATCGCTCGACAGAAATTGCGGGGTCAGGTTGCATCTGTTGTCGATGTTGCCACGATGCAAGATGTCATCGCCGATTACATGTACAAGATGATCGAGGACACGACCACCAGCTTGACCCATTCCGGACTTGATAGCCTCGATAACGAGAGAAGCTATCTTTTCATCAGCAATCACCGTGATATTACGATGGACCCAGCCTTCGTAAATTATATGCTGTATCACGCAGGAAATAGAACGGTGCAGATCGCAACGGGAGACAACCTGTTGAAGAAGCCCTTTGTTTCGGATCTCATGCGTCTCAATAAGAGCTTCATTGTGCAACGCTCACTAAAGGGTAGAGATTTATTGCAGGGTCTAACATTGCTCTCCGAATATATGCATCACTGCATCGAGACGAACAGCCATGTATGGATTGCGCAGCGCGAGGGGCGTGCGAAAGACGGCGTCGATAGAACCGAGGCGGCGCTTCTAAAAATGTTGGCGATGTATAAACGCAAGATGCCGCTGAGTGAGAGTCTCAGTCAGTTGCACATTGTTCCTGTTTCAATTTCCTATGAGTACGATGCCTGCGACGTGCTAAAAGCTAGAGAGCTGTATCAGATTGAAACGCATGGCTCGTTTACAAAAACCGATCGGAGTGATATCGAGAGTATCGTCGCAGGAATGATTGGCTTTAAGGGAGCGGTCCACGTCGGCTTCGGAACCGAGATGGAATATGAGAGCGACGACCCCGATGTCATAGCCGCGAGTATAGACAAGCAGATTCTCACGAACTACCGCCTTCGAGACAGTAACTTTATCGCCTTTGAGATGCTTAAAGAGCAGGGACTGCTGCCGGAGAGCGCGGCCGGCATCGTCATTGATAAGGAGAATATAAAGGCAGAATCGCGCGAAGTATTTTGCGCCAGGCTGAACAAAGTTGAAGTGGAATTACATCGCCATTATTTATTGAGCTATGCTAACCCGGTGATTAGCCGCCATCGTATAAATTTATCAACGTAACTTTCGTAGTATCTGTGCTAAGCGGGCGGCTAATTTTTCTCTTGTGACTTCATCGAGAGGTCCCATCGCGCAGGACTGCAGCTCAATATTCATTGCATACTTCAGGTTCTGCTTGGGATCCGGTTTTGCCTGTCCGAAACCACTCTGTAACTGTTCCAATTGAAGTTTCATTCGTAACGGCTTGTCTTCAACTGGTGAGTCTGTATTCGCGCGAATCTCCGCGTGAATACAGAGCTCTCTGTACTGCTGCTCGCATTGCTTGCATAATTTCGCCAGTTCACTACTACTCTTTACTGAAATTGCAGATTGCAACCTTGTCTGCAGTAACTCGTCGATGTCAGAATTTCCGCTTTTTTCAATGCCATCCCAGCACTTTAGGTCAAACGTCTGCTGTTGAGAGCTAAACTTTTCTGAATCGCTCTCGGCCATGAGGGACAACTCGAGGTTCTGTAGCATAGTGGTTCTTTCGAGAATGCGTTGTTGAGCGAGCAGCTGGCGCTTATCCGGAAGTGTTCGAAATCTCGAGTCAATCTGCCTTTTGACAGAATTGAACTGATCAAGCAAGCGTTTGCGTTGTGATTTTATACGTGGGTCGAGGGAGTTCGAAAATTCCTGAGCAAGGTCTTGATACTCACTACGGGACTCACGAAAATCCGCGTCATTCTTCTGCGAGATTCCCTGTAGTAGTGTGAGAATTTGATTTAAACGTGACTCTACCTTATTAAGATCTGCCCGCTGTTCGCCTTCAGCTTGATTGCGCTTCGCGAAAATAGCATCGCAGGCCGCGCGAAAATCTTGCCAGAATTTATTATCTTCTCTGTAAGTAGTCGGGCCAACTTTCTTCCATTCCTGCTGCAGTCGTTTCGCTTCGCTCATGGCTTGTTTATGGTCTTCTAGCTTCGTCAGTGCCTGCGCTTTCTCGACTAGAGTCTGTTTCTGCTTCGCATAGTTGTTCAGGTTACTCTTGCGCATTTTGCGCAGCTGGTTAATGGTTTCGTAGAAGCGTTTCTGCAAACTCTTGATCTTGCTCTGCTCTATTGGGGCATGTAATTTCCAGTCTTTATCCGCCTTATTCAGAAGTTTATTGAGCATGGAGACATCAACGTCATCATCCGAATCTTGCAGGAGTTTAAGTTCCGTCTCGAGCGATTCGCAGAGCTCCCTGCGCTTGAGAAGGTTATCAGTCATCAGTTGTTTTCGTTGCTTGAAATACTCTTTGCAAGGCTCGTAGGCCTGATCCGATAGCGTCTTGAATTCGTTCCAGAGCTGTTCATTCTGATTTGAGCGACCGAGAGCCTTCCATTCCTTGTGCATCTTGCTAATGCTTTTGGAGCGGTCGGCAGCGTGCATTTTAGATTCCAGCAGGTGCTGCATCTGGACTATTAATTCTTTCTTTTTCTCGGTTGCAGCAAAAATTTTCCAGTCACGCAGCTCTGTGATCTTTTCCTTGTGCGTATTAGCCTTGTTTTGGAGCTGGGCCCTTATTTGGTTCGCGGTGTTGCTTATATTACCCTGAATCTTATCCCAGCATTGTGTGGCAGCCTCTGACTTTCCTTCCTCCAATGCGGTGGCCAGGTTGGCAAGAAGCTCTTCGGTCTTCTCCTTGAGTCGCTCCTGGTATTCATTGTTTTTGGAAATTTTGTCTTCCAGTTCGTTCTGCACAACGATAATTTTATCTGAAAGTTCGATTTCTGACTCTGATAGCCGAGCCTTTAGCTTACGCAGTTGAGAGCGAATTTCAAACAAGCGAGCCGTGTTCTTGAAGCTAAGTTTTTCTGACTCCTTCTTAATGGATTCGAACTCAGTGCCGGGATCCTGCTGTGGGGCTTTGGGTTTTGGAGTCTGTTTGTTCGGGCTTGTCTTCTTTGTGACTTTCGAACGATCGTTGGCCTGCGATTCAGCGGCACCGTCTTCTTTCGCATGAGTCGGCGTGGGAGCTGATTCTGTTTCTGTTTCCAGACGAGCCGTAATTATTTTTGAGACAGTTTTGTCCTTGCCTGCGATTCGAGTGAGGATATCTTTCAGGAGTTGTGTGTCTTTAATTTTCCCAACTGCAGCCTTCCGCACATGAACGCTGCCAGCGAACAAGCATAGATCGGCTAGATCTTCGTTCATTGTGACTGCATCGACAGCTAACGATCCGATAGTCTTCAGCTTTGTTATAAGAGCGACTTGCTTGATGCCGGCAAGCGGTAGCTGCTTTAGCTTGTCTATACGTTCTGGCTCGCTGTGTTTGCCTTCTACTGTGCCCGCGATGATGCGGTAGATTTGCTGCTGCGCGCTTTCCTTCTCCTTGGCGCCGAATTGCTGGATCTTTACCAGTGCATCGAACTCTAAAATTCGCGTGATGGCAGAAAGGCGAACCGGCTCGTGTTCGTCCTGCTGGGCAATCTTGATGAAGAAAGCAGCGTTAATCGGATCGGCAGGGTCTAACTTCCCCAGGGTGACAAGCCGTTGTGCACAGTCTTGATTCAACCAAGTATTGTCTATTATAGAGGGTGCAGAATTTGATGCAGTTGTCATGTACTACTAACCGAACTAAGTTACTCAATTATTGTGCCAGTTGAATCGCTACGTCAGATTAATTTGAAGGCGATTGCAGTAGGACACAAGTGTAGCAGAAGTTGTTTCAATCGAAACAGAAAAGAATTTCCAGAGCAGCCGATTTTCAACAAATACGGGGGATTACGGCGTTCAGCTGCTATAATTTGGACATTCAATTGTGTATAAATTTCAAGGGAACAGCTGGATGTTGGCGGAAGAAGTGAAAAGCGCTATACAGCTTGCCTATCGTCAGTTACTCGAATCCCGTGACCTTACGCCGCGCTATGGCCAGCGTCTGATGATCGCCGAGATCGCCAAAACCCTGTCCACTCTCACCGAAGAGGGGGCGGAGCCGCCAATCTGCGTAGTCGAAGCAGGCACTGGTACCGGTAAAACACTTGCCTATGTACTGGCCGTACTACCTCTCGCCAAAGCTCTCGGTCACAAAGTGGTAATCGCCACTGCCACGGTCGCGCTGCAGGAACAGGTTGTTCTCAAGGATCTTCCCGAGATATTGCACGGCTGTGATCTAAACTTTAGCTTTGCCTTAGCGAAGGGCAGGGGACGCTATTTGTGTCTTGCCAAGCTTGATATGCTGCTTCGTGGCAATGACAGCATGCAGGCGATGATGGATTTGTATGGTGAGGAACTGGATGATCCAGCGGGTGGCGATCATGCACTTTACGAAAACATGCTGAACCAACTCAGTTTGGGCAATTGGAAGGGTGATAGGGACGACTGGGAAAGCTCACTTAGCGATGCCCACTGGAAGCCAGTAACCGTAGACAATGCGCAGTGCATGGGGCCTAAATGTAGTCATTTCAGAAACTGCTGCTTCTATCAGGCGCGGGATTCCATGGACACAGCAGACTGCATCGTCAGTAATCACGACTTAGTCCTGTCTGATCTTGCGTTGGGCGGTGGCGTTATCCTTCCCGAACCAGAAAAATGTATCTATATCTTCGATGAGGCTCACCACCTGCCGCTAAAGAGTAATAATCACTTTTCAGCCTTCACGCGAATAAAGGCGAGCATAAGCTGGCTGGAGCAAACCGAGACCCTATCACTTCGACTACAGAAGGATGATTTTATTGATAGCGCAGGGCAGAAGTCGCTACACAAGCTAACGCTCAATACACGCGAGCAACTCGACCACGCCTGGTTGATGCTCGAGCAGATTCTCGAATCTCTGGATCAGGCCGACAGCTACGACAATCGCATCCAACATGCATTTCCGCTTGGCATCGTTCCTGAGGAGATTCAAACGCTCGCTGCGAACCTCGCCAATCTATTTGCGCGCCTCGAAGCTAATTTTCAAAGTATTAGTGACGATTTAAAAGACGCGATGGAAGACGGCGCCGACGTAAAGCGCAGGCAACTCGCGGAACAGTGGTTTCCGCTTATTGGTTCTCAGTTGAAGCGCGCAGAGGCGAATTTGGGGCTGTGGCTGAGTTATGCATCCCTCGATCCCGTTGGTAAGGCGCCGATTGCGAGGTGGCTAAGCTATACAACAAATGAGAATTTTACCGATATAGGCCTATCTTCAAGCCCGGTACTTGCAGCGGAGAATTTGCAGCAAAGGCTTTGGGAAAATTGTGCAGCTGCGGTTCTTACTTCGGCTACACTTTCTTCGCTTGGTAATTTCGATATGCTGAAAATGCGTGCCGGATTGCCGGAGCACAGCCATTATCTCAGCATTCTGAGCCCGTTTGATTTCGAGAATGCGGCAAGTTTGGTTATCCCCAAGATGCACTGTGATCCCTCCGATGCTGAAAAGCACACAGATTATATTGTGCGCGCGATACCGAGGATGGTAGATAAATCCGCGGCCTCGCTGATGCTATTTAGCAGCCGCCGGCAGATGCAGGATGTTATGCAATTACTACCCCCCGAATGGCGCGATCTGGTCTTGTGCCAGGATGATTTTCAGAAATCGCAGCTGCTAAAATATCACCGGCAACGTATAGATCAGGGGGAGGGCAGTATAATATTTGGCCTGTCGAGTTTTGCTGAGGGAGTGGATCTTCCAGGAAAGTATTGCACCCATGTTCTTATTGCGAAGATTCCGTTTTCCGTACCGAATGACCCGATAGAGTTGACACTCTCTGAGTGGATTGAACAGCAGGGTTTAAACCCCTTTATGACGCTTGCTGTGCCCGATGCGGCGTTCAGGCTCGTACAGGCGAGTGGCAGGCTGCTGCGCAGCGAGTCGGACCGAGGCAAGATAACCCTCTTCGACGAACGCATCGTGAGTCGGCGCTACGGAAAGACGATCCTTGACTCCTTGCCGCCGTATAGGCGAGAAATATTTAAAGAAGGCTAGCAGCTGTCTTCAAGCTTGATTGAACGAAGCAGTTCGTTTTTAGGGCTTTCGCTTCTTGCCAGGCCGATTAATCAGGTAGCCAGCCAGCCCGCCCAGGATCAGCCCGAATAGGGTGGAGATCAGCACGCCACCCATGATGGGGCCCAAGCCGAAGCCAACGATGGCGCCCACAGTCAAGCAAAAGGCATAGACGCCCTGCGTAGCATTTTTTTTAGCTTTTCTTTTAGACATATCAGCTCCGGGACCAGCTAGTAGTCTGGCTAGTTTGCCCTACGTATGGAATAAATCAATGTACTGCGACTTGAGAACTGTGCGGGATCGATAGCAGTATTTCCTATTCTATCCATCACCTGCTGACCTTCCACTACCTCCCCAATGACGGTGTATTTCCCGGTCAGTGTTGGTGCATCCCCCAGGCTAATGAAGAACTCGGGGCCATTACTGTTCGGGCCTGAATTTGCTAGTGCCACTGTACCTCGTTCGATGGAGCGGCTCTGTAGCGAAGGCGTGTATCGGTAACCTAGATTCTCATAGACTGATTTCACGCTGAGGCTTTTAAGCTCATCGAGGATTTCGTCCTGTCGGCTCAGCGCGGATTGAATATCGGCAATGTTTCTACGCTCATACAGGGGTGTCAGGATATGTTGATGAAAGTCAGACTTCGATTCGATATTGAGCTCCTCAGCGAAGTTACCGTCTGGGCCGATTGCCGCTATCTGATCCAAGCCCAGGGAGTTAGCGCTAATCTCATCCGCGAGCAATTCCACTTGCAGACCGAGAGGGTTACGTGCCGGACTACCGGCCTGAATCAAAAAGCCAGGAATCACACGGTTAAAACGCATACCATTGTAGTAGCGCGCTTGCAGCGGCGCTCCCGTATCGGGATTGCTAAACACCACTTCTCCTTCGGCCAGGGCTAGAAAATTTGCAACATTGGCAGGAGCTTGGGCCGGGTAGAGCTCGAGATAGATCTCGCCCTGAGAGGTGCTGACTAGCACCAAGGGGTTCTGCGGGTCCTCCATAGCGAGCAGTGCCGATGAAACATCGGCGAATGCTGGATTCATGCCTGTAATCAGGCTGAATAAAAGCGGCAATATAAATTGAGAGCAGGGATGACGCATGGGCTAGTCTATTGCAGTAGATGGTGATCGGCAGGTAGGTTCTTGGATATCCAGATCGCCAACTTGTGCCTCATATTCAGCACATTCTCATCGGTAGTGGCCAGGGGTTGTATAACGCCATCTTTCACCAACAGCAGGTAGATCGCTCGCACCTTGATATCGGCATGATCGGAGTTCTCAAACTTGCCTGCGCCTCTGGCTTCGAAATAGCGTGTGCCGACGCGAATTGCCTCTTTCAAAAGTTCACCTTCATTCTTTATCTTTTTCATGTCTCACCAAACCTTCTAGACGCTAAGATTGTAGGTTGAAATAGTATTGTGATGCAATGTTGCGGTGAATTGCCGCGGCGCCGGGGAGTCGTTGATCAGCGCTTAATCAGTCTTGATACCGAGCTAAGTCACCCTGAGTGTCGATATCTTGCAAGATGCCAGGATCATCGACTGCGAGCCGCTGTACAGCATCAGGGTGCAGTTCGATAATTTTTCTGCCGCCGGAATCTCCGTCGAGCTTGGTGAGCTCCGAGAAATAGTTGCTACCGAAGGCGACCGGATTGCCCGTCTTGGCTCCGATTGTCGGTATGACGATGGAGGATTGTGTCAGCTGTAGTGCGATCAGGCGATAGGTGGATTCTGCTACAAACGGCATATCACCGAGGCAGACTACGCAGCCTCCCCAGCTCCCTACATGTTTTGCAGCGAACGCGAGGGTCGCGCCCATGCCGCGTTCGGCGTTATCGAAGCTATGCACGGTGGTATTTGTAGCGAGCGGCTGAACACTGGCGAGCAATTCGGGGCGCGTGACGACGACGCGTGCAGAAAAAACCGCGGATATTCGCTCCATCGTCTGCTGGAAAACTGGCTTTGTGCTATGCAGCTCTGCGAGAAGCTTGCTACTGCCGAAGCGTGTGCTGGAACCTGCTGCCAACACGATGGCGCCGATGGGCTTAGTCATCGTATGTCCGGTAAATTTTCTTCGAGCAGCCCAAGATGGCAAGCTTAATGAAGGGTTTTATTGGATTTGCGAATAGGGTCAATTTCCTGCTGGCTGATTTCAACTACAAAGCTATCTCTCTTGTTGGCTTGAGACTGTTGCAATTCAGCCTCTGCGGTCTCAGTTGCCGCCGCGCTGACTTGTGCAGCACTTAACTCTTCTTGTGCCTCCAACTGAGCTTTTATCTGGTCGCTTAGATGGCGACGCAGTCGATTCACCACGCTCGTCATCACTTCGATGGTTTGGCTAAGCTGATCCAGTGTGATGAGGGTGCGTTCCGGATCGTCATCGGCGTACTTCTTGTCCTTCATTCAATTACTCCAGTTGCCACTGACTCATTGGAGCCAGTACTACATCTTAATGCCAGGCATTAATCCCAGGACAGGGCGCCGCCGGTCTGATATTCGATTACCCGTGTCTCGAAGAAGTTCTTCTCCTTACGCAGGTCCATGATCTCGGACATCCAAGGGAACGGATTTTGAACTCCACGAAACTGTTCAGGCAGCCCGATCTGAACGAGCCGGCGGTTTGCGATAAATTGCAGATACTCTTCCATCATGGCGGCATTCATACCTAGCACGCCTCGCGGCATGGTATCGCGTGCGTATTCGATCTCCAGTTGAGTAGCCTGCAGGATCATCTGTGTGGCCTGCTCTTTCATATCATCTGTCCACAGCTGTGGGTTTTCGAGTTTAATCTGATTGATCATGTCAATGCCAAAATTCAGATGCATTGATTCGTCACGGAGAATGTACTGGAATTGTTCCGAAGTGCCGGTCATCTTGTTGCGTCTACCCATGGAGAGAATCTGCGTAAAACCGCAATAGAAGAAAATCCCCTCAAGACAGCAGTAGAACGCGATCAAATTCTTCAACAGGGCCTGATCATTTTCTACCGTACCTGTATTGAATTTAGGGTCGCTGAGTTCCTGTGTGTATTTGAGCCCCCACGATGCCTTCTTCGCTACCGATGGTACTTCGTGATACATGTTAAATATGGCACCTTCGTCCATTGACAGAGATTCGATGCAATACTGGTAGGCGTGTGTATGAATGGCTTCTTCGAATGCCTGGCGCAGGATATATTGTCGACACTCCGGATTCGTGACGAGGCGGTAAACCGCTAGCACCAGATTATTCGCCACCAATGAGTCGGCGGTGGAAAAGAAACCCAGGCTTCGTTGTACGATCAGGCGTTCGTCGTCGGTTAAACCATTAGGGTTCTTCCAAAGCGCGATGTCCGCTGTCATGTTTATCTCTTGCGGCATCCAGTGATTTGCACAGCCATCCAGATACTTTTGCCAGGCCCAGTCGTACTTGAAAGGGACGAGCTGATTCAAATCGGCGCGACAATTAATCATGCGCTTGTCATCGACTTTTACTCGAGTAGCGGTGCCTTCAAGTTCTTCCAGCCCAGCCTGAATATCGAGATCTTCCAGATCATCGATCGCCTGTTGGAGGGCCTCGGCGTTTCGTTTCTCTTCTTCATCCTCGAGATTGGACTGAAAGCTTGCCACCTGCTCGCGTGCGCTGGGAGCAGGTTCTTCGCTAGCAGGTTCTTCACTAATAGGCGTAATTGGCGCCTTGGACACTGCTTCTGTTTTGGCAGGTTTTGCTGTGGCGGCTTTGACTAAAGGCGCAGCCCCGTCCTCCCGCTCGAACTCATCCCATGACAACATAATAATTCCTCAATCTTTTGTTACTTCATCTGTTTGTTGACGCCAGCCAAGCAACGAGCGCCATGCTGTGTAATACAGGGCCGGTCTCGGCCACTACACTGCTCGCGTAATTACTGGCAGGCTTCGCAGTCTGGATCATCCAGCGAGCATGCCATCGGTACCGACGCGGCGTCGCCGCTGGATACCTTGTTCAGACTATTGTCTGATACCGTAGACTTCTCAGTCGTTGTCGCCGCCAGGGCGCGCAAATAGTAAGTCGTCTTAAGGCCTCTCAGCCAAGCCATGCGGTATGTGATATCCAGTTTCTTGCCGCTAGCACCGGCTACGTAGAGGTTGAGTGACTGAGCCTGGTCGATCCACTTCTGCCGACGGCTAGCTGCATCTACCAACCAGCGCGGTTCTACCTCGAAGGCTGTGGCATAGATATGCTTGATCTCGTCAGGGACACGGTCGATCTTCTGCACGCTACCCTCGTAGTATTTCAAGTCATTTACCATCACGCTGTCCCAAAGGTTTGCTTTCTTTAGATCGCGAACCAGAAAGGGATTGACCACGGTGAATTCGCCTGACAGGTTCGACTTAACATATAAATTTTGATAGGTAGGCTCGATCGACTGCGAAACGCCACTAATATTCGCGATAGTAGCAGTCGGTGCAATGGCCAATACATTTGAGTTGCGCATGCCGGTTTGCTTGATGCGTGCTCTTAAGCTATCCCAGTCCAGACGCTGTTCCATATTGACGTCCAGGTACTCTTCACCACGCTCTTCCCGCAACAGTTTCAGAGAATCGATAGGCAGTATGCCCTGGTCCCATAGCGAACCTTCGAAAGATTCGTAGCGGCCGCGTTCTTCCGCGAGATCGGTAGAGGCCTGAATGGCGTGGTAGCTAATCATTTCCATGGCGACGTCGGCAAATTCTACGGCTCGGTCGGAGGAGTAGGCTATACGCTGAGTATAGAGAGCATCCTGAAAGCCCATGATGCCCATGCCAATAGGACGGTGCTTAAGATTTGAATTCTTCGCCTGTGGCACCGAGTAGTAGTTGATGTCGATGACATTATCCAACATGCGTACCGCTGTCTTGATCGTCGCCTTCAGCTTCTCCTGATTCAGGCCAGACTCTGTGATGTGGTTCAGCAAGTTCACCGAGCCTAGATTACAAACGGCAATCTCTTCCTGATTTGTGTTCAGGGTAATCTCTGTACACAGGTTCGAGGAATGAATTGTGCCGACGTGTTGTTGTGGTGAGCGTACGTTGCACGTGTCTTTAAAAGTTATCCATGGGTGTCCTGTCTCGAACAACATGGAAATCATCTTGCGCCACAGATCGCTGGCCTTGACAGTCTTATAAACTTCGATCTCGCCCGCCATCGCCTTGCGCTCATATTCCACATAGGCTGTCTCGAAAGCCCTGCCATGCAGATCATGCAATTCCGGCACATTATTCGGAGAGAACAACGTCCATTGCTGGTCGTTGAATACGCGCTTCATGAACAAGTCAGGTATCCAGTTTGCCGTGTTCATATCGTGGGCGCGGCGTCGCTCGTCACCCGTGTTCTTGCGCAGTTCCAGAAACTCTTCGATGTCCATGTGCCAGGTTTCGAGGTAGGAGCATACGGCGCCCTTGCGTTTGCCCCCCTGATTTACGGCTACGGCGGTGTCGTTAACTACTTTCAGGAAAGGAACAATGCCCTGCGACTTTCCATTGGTGCCTTTGATGTGAGCGCCAAGTGCGCGTACTGGCGTCCAGTCGTTGCCGAGTCCGCCAGCCCATTTGGAAAGCATGGCGTTGTCTCTAATCGCCGAGTAAATGCCGTGAAGATCGTCGGGCACGGTAGTGAGGAAGCAGGAGGATAACTGCGGACGCAATGTGCCGGAGTTAAATAGCTGCGGAGTCGAAACCATATAATCAAAGCTGGAGATTAGGTTATAGAATTCGATGGCGCGTTGTTCGCGATTTTCTTCGTTGCTTGCCAGTCCCATCGCCACGCGCATGAAGAACACCTGTGGGAGTTCGAAACGCGTGCCGTTACTGTGAATGAAGTAGCGGTCGTAGAGTGTCTGAAGTCCAAGATAGGTGAATTGCTGATCGCGATCTGCCTGCAGTGCTTCGCCCAAGATGCCTAAGTCATACTCCAGAAGATGAGGTGAAATCAGCCCGAGTTCTACGCCTTTCTCTATATACGGCTTTAGGGTGGCCGCATAACGATAGTGCATTTCTGATTGAGTAGCCGCTTCGGCTATTCCGAGAAAGCCTAGTGCCTCCGCGCGAATGGTGTCCATCAGCAAGCGGGCCGTCACGTAGGAATAGTTCGGATCCTTCTCAACCATGGTGCGAGCAGTCATCACCAGGGAGGTACGAACGTCTTCCATCTTCACGCCAGGGTAAAGATTCTTTAGAGTTTCCTCATAGATAGCCTCTGCCGAGACGTCTTCCAGGCCCTCGCAGGCTTCGTTGATGACGGTTTGCAGGCGCGCCGTGTCGAGCGGGCCCTGTTCACCGCTGTCGAAGGTGACGTTAATTGAGCTTTGCGCGGGCTTGGCTTCTTCGGTCTGCTGTTCGCGGATGCGAGCGTGTTCGGCGCGATAGATTACATAGCTTCTGGCGATCTTGTGCTCGCCGGTACGCATGAGCGCGAGTTCTACCTGATCCTGAATATCCTCGATGTGAATGGTGCCACCTGATGGCATGCGGCGCTTGAAGATCTCGGTGATTTGTCGACCCAACTGCTGCACGGATTCGTGTATACGCGAGGAGGCCGCTGCATTACCTCCCTCTACGGCTAAATAGGCTTTCGTAATAGCGACTGAAATTTTCGATTCATCGTAGCTAACTACCGCGCCATTACGCTTAATAACACGTAACTGACCTGGTGCTGTCGCTGCGAGTGTTGCTGATTCGTTGCTAGAGGGGTTGGCGGGGGCGGCAGAATCTACTGCTCTTTGTGCGTCTGTCTGCATTGTTTACTCCGGATTTGGTATCTACTGCTTAATATTCTTAGTGGACTGCTTTTGTTGTTATGGGCTCGACACGCCAAGCGCCTTGTGCCTAAACCTGCTGGCTCGAGTCTCGCCACTCTAATTTTCAATTTTCAATTTTTGCGGCGAAGCAGACCCCGTCTGGCCAGATTTGGCCAGGAAATCGGAATAAACAGATCTCGTGGCCGAAAATCAGTAAGCCATACACTATATATTGTGTTTTTGCGGCAGGACTTTAATTGTTTTTTTGGTTTTTTTTGGGAAACCAAAAAACGAGTCCTGATTTAGGGTGGGATAGGCCCTAATGATCAAGTGCTTTTCTTATTATTGGATGGTGCAGCATGCTTAGCCACCCAGTATTGCAATAATTTTTATTAGAATCTCAAAGAGACGCAAGCCCTTGATTTACGCTTAACTAATACAATATATAGACAAGCTATAAATCGAAGACACAAGATAATGCGCTTGCGCCTCGAATGCAAGTGATTTCTCTGTGGGTAATATGTGAGTAAATTGTGAGTAGGCTGTTGTTGTTACTGGAGAAACTGGAGCCCGCACAGTATCGGATCGCGGACCAATCTGGCGCTCCAATTTTGTGCGAAAATCTGCGTAAAAGTCGTTCGAAATCAGGCCATTGTCTCAATATCTTGCACCACTACATATAGTGGTGCACAAATTGAGCAAAAACCCACCAAATTACTGAGTAAGAAGGAATTCGATAAGAGCCTTCTGGGAATGCATGCGATTCTCCGCCTCATCCCACACTACGCTGTTCTTGCTATCTAAAATCGATGCGCTTACCTCCTCGCCTCTATGGGCTGGCAGGCAGTGCATGAATAAGGCATCGGAATTCGCTAACGCCATCAGTTCTTCGTCTACCTGATAGCCGGCAAAGCTGGCAAGTCGCTGAATTTGTTCTTCTTCCTGGCCCATCGATGCCCAAACGTCGGTGACTACCAGGTCGGCGTCTTGTACGGCCATGCGTGGATCATTGCTGAGCTGAATTCGACTCTTGTGCGTGTCAACCAAGTCGGCGTTAGGAGCAAAACCTTGCGGACTGGCAATTCTTAACTGAAAGTCGAATCTATCCGCGGCATTGATATAGGAGTGGCACATATTGTTGCCGTCGCCCACCCAGGCCACAGTCTTGCCCGCAATGCTGCCGCGGTGCTCGATGAAGGTTTGCACATCAGCCAGTAATTGACAGGGATGGTAGTCATCGGTAAGCGCATTAATAACGGGAACCGTGGAGTATTCGGCGAAGCGTACCAGCTTCTCGTGTTCGAAGGTGCGAATCGCCACGCAGTCCACCATGCCGGCCAGAACTCGCGCGCTGTCCTCAATGGGTTCGCCTCTGCCGAGCTGAGAGTCGGCGTTGGCCAGAAACACGGCAGAACCATCGAGTTGATTCATGGCGACCTCGAAGGCTAGTCGGGTGCGCGTCGAGGATTTCTCGAAAATCAAACCCAGCGTCTTCCTCGGCTGAGCGATAGCCAGCTTGGGGTCCTTCTTCAACTCCCCTGCGCGATGAATAATATGGTTCAATTCCTCGCGGCTTAGGTCCTGTAGAGTAAGAAAATGTTTTACACTCATTGTTGCTGTCTGCTGTTAAGAGGCTCGCTTGGACGAGGCCCAGTTAATAGGACCAGAGCGCGGGTAGCGCCTGAATCAGTGGTCCAGAAAATGATCAGTGGTCCAGAAAATGATCAGTGGTCCAGAAAATGATCAGTGGTCCAGAAAA
>JBBDIR010000070.1:3494-67966 GCA_040880325.1 Pseudohongiellaceae bacterium | reverse complement strand
TGAAAAGGCAGCTCGCGCCGCCTCGTGAATTGGGGCATTTTAACCACAACTGCTCGGTGGAGCAATTGTCCTAACCGGGAATTAAAAAAACGCCCATGAACGCCATAGAACTCAAGCTGTTCTCCAGTCGTGTAGCAGCCATATGCGATGAAATGGGCACGGTGCTTCGTCGCACGGCTTTTTCTCCCAATATAAAGGATAGATTGGATTTCTCCTGCGCCCTGTTTTCAGCGCAGGGCGAACTTTTCGCGCAGGCCGCACATATACCGGTACACCTGGGCAGCATGGCGTTTGCTATGGCTTCGATTATCGATGCCAGAGCATGGCGGGAAGGCGATATGTTGGTGCTGAATGACCCCTATTTAGGGGGCACGCACCTACCGGATGTCACATTGGTGGCTCCGGTGTTCATCGACAGTGGGAACCGCTTGATTGGTTTTGTCGCCAACCGGGCCCATCACGCCAATATCGGTTGCGATTCTCCTGGGTCGATGCCGAACTCTTCGCGTTTGGATGAAGAGGGGCTGGTCATACCTCCCACTCTGCTCTATGAGGCGAACCGCATTCAGCCGGCGGCACTCTCGCTTTTGGGAATCACAGAAAGCACGCTCAGTGGCGACTTCGCCGCGCAGGCCGGCGCCAACAAGCTCGGCGTGCAGCGACTGCAAATTCTGTTGCAGTCAATGGGTCCCGCGGAATACGAACGGGGCATGCTTCAACTCAATGACTATGCGGACCGTATAAGCGCCGAAGTCATCGCCGGGCTCGGCGCGGGTGAGTACTCTTTCACGGACTATCTGGATGATGATGGCTGCGGTCTCAGGAATGTGAAACTGGCCCTCACATTGCGCATCACACAAGAGGCGCTAGAGCTGGACTTCAGTGACTGTGCAGACCAGGTGGGCGGCAACCTCAACTGCCCGGAGTCCGTCGTTGCCGCAGCCGCCTTCTATTGTATTCGCTGCCTGCTGCCAGGTGATCCTCCTGCCTGCGAAGGCTTGTTTAGGCGCGTTCGTCTAAAGACCAGGCCCGGCTCAATAGTAAACGCGATTAGACCCGCCGCGGTCGCCGCAGGCAACGTCGAGACATCCAGCCGCCTGGTCGATCTCGTCTTCGGTGCTCTCGCGCAGGCACTGCCACGCAGGATACCGGCGGCGAGTCAGGGCACGATGAATAATGTCGCCATGGGTCGTATAGACAGCAAAGCCGGCACGCGCTGGGATTACTATGAAACTCTGGCCGGCGGCGTCGGAGCCGGCCCTAATATGGCGGGGCGAGATGCTGTGCACAGCCATATGACCAATACGCTGAATACACCGGTCGAGAGTCTGGAGATGCACTATCCTCTGCGCGTCCTTCGCTACCAGATAAGGCGCGACAGTGGTGGCACTGGCTTGCATGCCGGTGGAGCAGGGGTCGTGCGGGAGTATGAGTTCCTCGAAGAGGCACAATTGAGCCTGCTTAGCGAGCGCCGACTGCTATCGCCCTGGGGCTTGAGCGGTGGCGGTGATGGCATGTCCGGGCGAAACTCGCTCAACGGTGTTGAGTTACCAGGCAAATGTTCTCTTGTGGTAAGCAAGGGTGACAGGTTGCTGATAGAAACCCCGGGAGGAGGTGGGTGGGGTTCGCCACGTCACTAGTCGCGGCCTATTTCAGCGTCGATCCGGGTGCTGCTGCTGACAAAATGTGATCGTCGTTGTACACTTGTGCGCTTGCCATCAGACTTCGTAAACACCACAGAAGCCGGACGAGCATCTTTAAACAGGCAAACGAGGCAGTATTAATGAGCATTGAAGAAACTATCCAAGAGCAGATCGATTCCAATACCATTCTTCTTTATATGAAGGGTAACCCTGAGCAGCCCCAGTGTGGTTTTTCAGCGCAAGCGACACAGTTGTTGATGTCCTGCGGTAAGCGCTTTGCCTACGTCGATATTCTCGCAAATCCAGACGTGCGATCGACCTTGCCTTCGATCTCTAATTGGCCAACATTCCCTCAGTTATTTGTAAATGGCGAACTCGTCGGCGGCTGCGACATTATCACCGAGATGCATGAGAAAGGTGAATTACAAGCTCTAATCGATACGGTAGCGGTAGAAGCCGACTCCTAAAACCTCTCTTCCAAGCCCTGCGCTGGCCCGTTGCGTGGATTCTCTAGCTGAGAGGCCAGCCCCCCAGTTGCTGCCACTTATTTACAATTTGACAGTAAAGCTCCGCCGTCTTTTCGGCATCGTAGCGAGCGGAGTGTGCCTCGTCGCTGTCGAATTCAATCCCAGCTGTTTCGCAGGCCCGCGCTAACACGGTTTGACCATAGGCCAATCCGCTAAGCGTTGCCGTATCGAAACAGGAGAAAGGGTGGAAAGGGTTTCTCTTCAGATTGTGTCTTTCGCTCGCTGCGTTGATGAAGCCCAGATCGAAGTGGGCATTGTGACCGACTAGTATGGCTCGTTTGCAATGCCTTGCCTTCATGGCGTCACGAACCATTCCAAACATGGTTTGCATGACTTCGCGCTCTGGTCTGGCGACTCGAAGTGGGTGAAAGGGGTCTATGCCGGTAAATTTCAGCGCCGCCTCTTCGATGTTTAGCCCTTCGAATGGAATTATACGATGGTAGTAGGTCTGATCGATTCCGATTACTCCTTCCTCATCCATGCCGAGAATAACTGCAGATATCTCCAGGATCGCATCGGTTCTCGAATTGAACCCGCCAGTTTCAATGTCCACGACTACCGGTAGATAAGTGCGGAATCGATTGGCAAGCAGGTAACTTGAATCTTCTACTGAGTCTGAATCACTCATCGGCCGATTTCTACGACCGACCAGGAGATCGTCTCGTTTGCGCGCATGGGGATAACGGTGCTGCTGCCAAAGGTAAATTCTGCGGGCACGTTCTGGGCTTCCTTTTTAAGAGTTATTTTATTGTGGTTGCGCGGTAAGCCATAAAAGTCGGCTCCGTAGAAACTGGCGAAGCCTTCGAGTTTGTCTAGTGCGTTCTCTGCCTCAAACACCTCTGCATAGAGTTCGAGCGCAGCATGCGCTGAGTAGATACCTGCACAGCCGCAAGAAGTCTCTTTGCTATCTCTGCTGTGGGGCGCCGAATCGGTGCCGAGGAAAAATTTAGTGCTGCCGCCGGTCGCTGCTTCAACGAGTGCGCGTTGATGAATGCGTCGCTTTAAAATAGGCAGACAATAAAAGTGCGGCCTGACCCCGCCAGCCAACAAATCGTTACGATCAAGGAGCAGGTGGTGGGCAGTGATGGTGGCGGCCAAGTTGGCGTCCTGCGAGTTAACGAAATCGACGGCATCCTTAGTGGTAATGTGTTCGAGGACAAGCTTGAGTTGCGGAAATCTTTGTATCAGCGGAGCGAGCACTGTCTCCAGAAACACCCTCTCTCTATCGAAGATGTCGATATGACTGTCGGTGACTTCTCCGTGCACGAGCAGTGGTAATCCCAGCTCAGCCATCTTTTCCAGGACAGGGTAGACACATTCGAGTTCAGCCACACCGCTTTCGGAATTTGTCGTGGCTCCGGCTGGATAGAACTTTATCGCCTGAATGCAGGTTGCTTCATGTGCCCGAGTTACCTCTGCAGGGCTTAGCTTCTCGGTTAGATAGAGGGTCATAAGCGGGTCGAAACTGCTTCCTGTCGGCAACGCAGAAATAATTCGCTGCCTGTAGGCGATAGCCTCTTCTACTGTTGCCACTGGAGGCTTCAGGTTAGGCATGACTATCGCGCGAGCGAAAACACGTGCGCTATGCACTGCGGTAGTCGCGAGTGCCTCACCGTCTCGCAGATGTAAATGCCAGTCATCGGGCTGGGTTAGTCTGAGAGTTAGAGGGTTCATTACGGTGCTTCTATCAGTTTCTGGGTTCACAGTAGCGATGCTGCGCTATTGTATAGGAATTGGGCAGGTAGCTGAATTGCCTATTTGGGTTGATTTGCACTCCAATGCCAACTATTTCTGATTTACTGTCGGTTGGTGCTAGAATACGCGTCCTTTTTCGCGCCGGAGCATGAAGTCGCTGCTGGGAGCGCAAAGTCAAATTTTAATTCAGCTTTCTGGGCGGTCATTCGCTGCTTTAGGAGTTGTGTAGTTCTGCATTCATGCAGGGTCTGTGAGTTGGGAGTTCTCTTATGTCAGAAATAAACAAGGTTGTGTTGGCTTACTCCGGGGGGCTCGATACCTCGGTAATCGCGAAATGGTTGCAGCAGACCTACGGCTGCGAGGTCGTCACTTTCACTGCCGACATCGGTCAGGGAGAAGAGGTTGAGCCTGCTCGCGCCAAGGCTGTGGCCATGGGCATAAAAGAGATATACATCGAAGATCTGCGCGAAGAGTTCGTGCGCGATTACGTGAACCCGATGTTCCGGGCCAACGCCCTGTATGAGGGAGAATATCTTTTAGGTACCTCCATAGCACGGCCTCTCATCGCGAAGCGCCTGGTCGAGATTGCGGCCGAGACTGGTGCCGATGCCATCGCTCACGGGGCAACCGGCAAGGGAAACGATCAGGTTCGGTTTGAGCTCGGTGCCTATGCGCTCAGCCCTGGTATTAAAGTGATAGCGCCGTGGCGCGACTGGGACCTTAATTCGAGAGATAAGTTGCTGGCCTATTGTGCAGACAACGATATTCCTGTGGAGAAGAAGCGTGGCACCAAGTCGCCTTATTCTATGGATGCAAATCTGTTACATATCTCCTATGAGGGAGACGTGTTGGAGGATCCGGGGGCCGAACCGGAAGATGATATGTGGCTGTGGTCAGTATCGCCCGAGGCGGCACCAGACTCGCCTAGCTATATTGAATTGGAATACAACAGTGGCGATATAGTCGCGCTCGATGGTAAAAAACTGTCGCCAGCTCAGGTATTGGAGCAACTTAACCGTGTGGCAGGAGCGAACGGAATCGGACGGGCGGACATAGTCGAGAATCGCTATGTGGGCATGAAGTCACGGGGCTGTTACGAGACGCCGGGCGGCACAATAATGCTGAAAGCGCATCGTGCTATCGAATCCCTGACTCTCGATCGTGAGCTGGCTCATCTGAAGGATGATTTAATGCCACGATACGCTAGCCTGGTATACAACGGCTATTGGTTTTCGCCAGAAAGAACCGCTCTGCAGACATTGATCGACGAGTCGCAGAAGTATGTTAGCGGCAAGGTGAGACTCAAGCTGTATAAGGGCAATGTAATCGTCGTCGGCAGAGAGTCAGAGAATTCGCTCTTTGATGAAGACATTGCGACTTTTGAGGATGATGACGGCGCCTATAATCAGAAAGATGCAGAGGGCTTTATCAAGCTCAATGCGTTGCGCCTGAGAATCGCCGCGCAGAAGGGGCGATTTTAATTGGAGTTGGCTGGCTATCGCCTCGCTTACTCGTAAACTTTCTTGCGAAATTCGCAGAGGTCTTCTATAACGCAGGCCGAGCAGCGCGGCTTGCGTGCCAGGCACACATAACGCCCATGCAGTATCAGCCAATGGTGGGCATCGAGCAGGAACTCCTCCGGCACTAATCTTATCAGTCTGCGCTCCACTTCTACGACGTTTTTGCCTGGGGCGATGCCGGTTCTATTCGAGACTCTAAAGATGTGTGTGTCTACTGCCATCGCGATCTGGCGAAAGGCGGTATTCAACACGACGTTCGCGGTCTTTCTCCCTACACCCGGCAAAGCCTCCAGCAATTCTCGCTGATTCGGCACTACAGAATTGTGTTGTTCTATCAAGAGACTGCAGGTCTTGATGACATTCACGGCCTTGGTATTGAAGAGCCCGATTGTCTTAATGTATTTCTTCAGGCCGTCAACTCCCAACGCAAGAATTTGCTCAGGCGTATTGGCGAGAGCATAGAGTTTTTCTGTTGCCTTGTTAACACTGACGTCTGTCGCCTGAGCGGAAAGAATTACGGATATCAACAATTCAAAGGTGCTGTTGTATTTAAGCTCAGTCTTCGGCTCGGGATTCTCGATTCGCAGTCGTGAAAAAATTTCTGTTCGCTTCGCTCGATTCATCGGCTGGTGCTACTCCCTGGATTCGTCTGTTATTAGTCTGCCGGTTACTCTCGCTCGTTGCACAGGCACGATAGTGTCTCTGCCCTGATCTGGGGGATGAGGAGTCAAGCTGGAAATGAAGTTTATCAGTGCGATTAATAAACCTATTAGTATAAACGCACCCGCCTGGGTGTTTGCGAATTGGAAAAAGTAAGCCGACTCACTTTGGCTTGGCAATGCAGACATGCCATTCGAAGGCAATAGCATCTGCCAATTGGAAAATACAGAGCCTGCTATCAATAGTTCTCTCAAGATTGATACAAACACTATTGCAAGTAGAAAGCCTAACCCGGCCTTGATTGCGTCAATGCTCGCGGCTATCCAATTAGTCCGACTCGCTACTGTTTCCATGCGCAACAGGATGGCCACATTGCAGCAAATCAGCGGCAGGTAAATACCGAGCCTGAGGGATAGGGGGTAGAAGTAGATTTGGCATATTGTCTCTACCAGGGTGGTGTAGCTGGCGAGTATCACCATGAACCAAATCAGTCGCCACTTGTGAGAGATGAACTTGCGGACAGCCGAGGTGGTGAGACAGGAGCACACACACACGAGTAGTGTGGCCAGACCCAGGCCCAGACCATAAGCGGCGGTACTGGAGACCGCCAGCACTGGACTTAGCCCCAGCAATTGAACAAATACCGAATTGTTTTCCCAGATGAGCCCTGATCGCTCTGCTTGAATTTCGAGATCGCTCATGGTTTGGCCGGCCTCTCGCTTATAACAGCCGGCCGGGAATGCCGGCGCAGTCCATGTCCGAAGATTCTCGGTCTACAGTACTGATCCAGCACAGGCGCACAGAAATTACCGAACAGCACCGCGAAGGCGATTGAATCGAGATAGCTGCCCCACACTCGAATGGCATAGATCGATACACCGATGATGATGCCGTAGATAATCTTGCCGCTTTTAGTGGTGGCGGCGCTGACTGGGTCGGTGGCAATAAAAAATGCGCCGATCATGGTTGCGCTGCCAAATAGATGAAGATAGGGCGTGCCATAGACCGCTACGCTGCCGGGCGCATACATCAGCGCAGAAACCGCGAGTACAGTTGCGATAATTGCCAAGGGAATATGCCAGCTAATAATGCGTTTATAGAGCAGGAACAGCCCACCCAAGAGATAGCCGATGTTGATTATCTCCCAAGCCGTCTCAGAGCCTCGGGCAAAAAGCGAGGCGCCGGAATCCCTGGCAGCAAGTAGGGCGCTGTGACCGGCCATCTTGAATTCGATCAGCGGGGTCGCCAGCACTAAGCCGTCGATAAATTCTTGCAACTGAACAGTATTGGAAACGGCGAAGGGGAATGCCAGCAGCGCAGACTGCTGGAATGCGGTCCAGCTCAAAGGGCTAATGAGTTGGCGTTCGGTTGTTGTTGTCGGTATGCCCAAGCTGTCGACGGTGAGTGGGCCGTTGAGTACCTCGCCCGGAACGTGCCAACTCGTCATCTCGAGGGGAAAGGCCAGTAATAGCATGGCATAGCCACACATCGCTGGGTTGAAAGGGTTCTGTCCCAGGCCGCCGTACAGATGCTTGGCAATGACGACGGCGAACACGATGCCAATAGCCGTCAGCCACCAGGGCGAGCCGGGGGGAATCGCCACGGCGAACAGGACTGCCGTCACCAGTACGCTTTTGTCCGAGAGGTGCAGAAAAATGTGCTTACCGCGCAGGCGGAGAACGACAGCCTCGGCGAATAAGGCGAACAAGATTGCCAGGACAATATTAATCAGAATTCCGTAACCGAAGAACCAAAGTGAACAAAATATACCCGGTAGCAATGCATACAAGAGCGTCTGCATCAGCTGTGCAACATCTTTCCCGCTGTGTTGAAACGGCGCGCCGGGCCTCAATGTGTTCATCTACTTGGGATCATCCTTGGGCGCAGCATGACTCTCTCCGTTGACTCTGGTTTTAGCCTCTCGGCGCGCTTTAACGCGGGCGACGGCCGCCGCAATCTCTGCGCTGGCTTTCTCTTTGGAGAAAAAATCCTGCCCATTCGGGAGTGGGGCGGGAGTGGCTTTCTTTTCAAGCTTTGGCGCTGGCGTCTTGTTGGCGCTTTTCCTTGCTAGTGACTGGTCTTTATCCTTTTTTAATCTGTATTGGCGATATTGAAACCGCTGCTGCCAATAGGCGCTGCGATCTACTTCTTGTTGACGTGCCTCGATGCAGGCCTTGCTGTCTTTGTAGGTGCTGACCAGCGCTATATGGCTGGGGCAAACGTAATCGCAGGCGCCACATTCGATGCAGTCAAAAAGGCCATGCTCGACAAGCGCATCAGTGTCGGACGACTTGCTAAACGCCAGCAACTGTTGTGGAAGCAGCCTGACCGGGCAGACATCCGCACAGAACCCACAGCGTATACAGGCACGTTCCTCGGCAGGCATTGGGATATCCGCCGGCCCGGCGGCGATCAGGCAGTTTGTGGTTTTGTAAATCACGGCATCGTCGGCGTTCAACTCGCGACCCATCAGGGGCCCACCGACGATGCTTCGGTGGGCGACGCTGTTATCGATGCCGCAAAGATCAAACAGGAAGTTCGCCGAGGTGCCAATGAGTACTTCGAAATTTTTGGGAGTCTGCAGCGTCTCTCCGCACAAAGTCGTAATGCGGCTGATACAGGGCTTGCCCTGAACGACTGCTTCACAAACTGCATAGGCTGTACCGCTATTGAGCATGAGCACTCCACTCTGAGCGGGGTACTCCCCGGAGGGCACTTCGATGCCAGTTACGCAGTGAATAAGTAGATTCTCGGAACCCGCTGGGTATTTTGTCGGTATGATGACAAGCTCGCAGCTGCTCGCCACTTCTGTATCAGCTTGCAGGGCTTTCGTCAGCGCCTCGATGGCGTCTCGCTTCGACTCTTCGATAGCAAATACACAACGAGTAGCCGAGCAGGCGCGCTGCAGTAATTCGGCGCCCAAGACCGTCTTCTTCGCGCGCTCCCGGATAAGGGATTCGTCGGCCGTGATATAGGGTTCGCATTCGGTCGCGTTGATAATGAGGATGTCGATAGCGCTATTGAAAGCCGAATCTAACTTGTCGGCGCTGGGAAAGCCGGCTCCACCCATGCCGATTATTCCCGCCTCGCGAATTATGTCTACGATCTCTGCGCTATTCAAATTCACCGGGTCGTAGCTGGGCTCGACTACCAGAGCGTCATCGTGGCCATCTGTGGTCAATAGCAGGCAGAGCTGTTGCTGAATTCTGTGATCGGCAACTCGAGCGGATTTAATCTCTGCTATTACTCCCGAGGTTGGTGCATGAGCGAAAACCTCTGAACAACCGTCCCGATTGAGTTGTATGCTCGCCAGCTTCTGGTATTTGAGGACTTGTTCCCCGACTGCGACCAGTTGCGTGATTGTTCCGCCATCAGCGGCACCGACCGGGATCGTAAGCTGCGCTGGAATGGGCGTGGACATGATGCGAGAACGCAGGGAGTGTTGCTTGAACGATTGCGGGCGTATGCCGCCGTAGGTATGTCTGGCGTAGACGGTATCACCTGCGAAAAGCTTCGATGAGATCCAGTTCAGTGCGCTCATGGCTGCACACCTGCTGAAATTAAATTGCCCGACGAAAACGCGGTATCTGCCAAGAACCCGGAGTCGGAGCTGCTCAGCATATCGATGCAATCGACCGGGCAGGGCTCGACGCAGAGATCGCAGCCTGTGCATTCAGACTCTATGACCGTGTGCATCAACTTCGGCCCACCCAGGATAGCATCGACAGGACAGGCTTGAATGCATTTGGTACAGCCAATGCATTCATCTTCTCTAATCACGGCGACGCTGAAATCTCTAAATTCACCGTGAGCCGGGTCGAGGTCGCGAACTGGCTCGTGGAGGATTTTGGCAAGTTCGACAATCGTTTGCTTGCCACCGGGAGGGCATTTATTGCTTGCCTCACCGAGACTTATCGCTCGTGCATAGGGAAGACAGCCAGGATGACCACACTGGCCGCACTGAGTTTGTGGCAGTGCACGATTGATCTGACTCAGCAATGAGCTCTGTGATTTGCCCTGCGCCTGAAAATGATGACCGATCTTAAGTAGTAACAGGACGATAACAGTTAACAGGCTCAGGCTGAAAAGCAGTGGTATTAACCAATGTGAAATAAGAGGAAGCATCTTTTTATGTCAATTCGGTAATGTCAATCCGGCGAAGCCCAACAGGCTTATTGCAACGAGTCCGGCCGTTATGAGTTGAATAGCATTGCCGCGGAAGGGGGCGGGAATGTCTGCCGATTCCAGTCTGGTTCGAAGCGCAGAAAAACCTATGATAACGAGTGAATAGCCGAGTGCGGCGCCGAAGCCATAGGCTATATTTTCGCTGAGATTATAAGCGCTACTTGTGTTCAGCACAGTGGTTCCCAGCACGGCGCTGTTGCCGCCGCTGAGAAGTATCAACAAGCCTTGCTGTCTGGCAGTTAGTGGGAAGTGATTCTTGAGTATTTGTAGCAGCGCCGTGGCAATGAGTCCGCTAACTGTGACGAATACCGTTAGACGAAGAAAGGTAAGGTTAAGTGGCAGTAACACATAGTGATAGAGAGCACTATTCAACAGTGCAGTGAGAAACAGGACGGCGAAGTTAAAGAGTCCAAACTCTATGGCTTGTGGCAGGCGTTTCGTTGCATAAAACAGTGACGAAACGCCTAGCAGCTGTATCAATATGAGATTATTGACCAGCGCAGCGGCGATAATGATAGTAAGAGTGTTAGTCACAGAGCGAGACGTCTCCAACGTTCCTGTTAGTTGGTTGCAGTTGGTTGCGGCATGCAACCGCGTGTCGAATGGGCGGATTCTAACACGCTCGCCATAGCAGAACAGCTGCACCTAATCGAGATCGGCACATTGTGCTAATTCTGTGTTGTTGGCTATTCGTCGAACAGATTAGCCGAGTAGGCGGCGGGTATTCGATAGCGGTTGAGGATGTCGGCTTCACTCGCTACAGCTTCTGCGTGATTGATCACCAATTGGTAGCCGTTTTGATTTTCCATCACAACATTGTCACTGTCGTTGTGTCGAATAAGATCCGCGAAATGTCTGAAATCCTTAACCGGTTCACCATTGACGTAATCAACGATCCAGTTGCGCCAGTCGTGATAACCAAGATTCACATCGGCAGCCATAACTTGCAGCGCCACTACCAGCTGGCGCCGCTCGGGTGAGCTCCACTCGTTGCGTGCTTGCAAGAGACTTACCGGTGCGGTGCGGCTCCAGTCATTGCCCCAGCGTTTAATCAGATTCATGTTCAGAGGTACGAATAAAATTCCTCCGTAGATGTAGTACTCGGGGATTTTATCGAACTGCTCGCCGGTAACCAGGCTATAACTATCCAGTGCTTCACGTGCTTCAAGTGTAGTGATGCGTACCTCTCCCCGTCTCGCGTAGGTAATGGCAACCGAGTCACCCACGTGATGCAAATCGATAGCATGCTTGTAGTCGGTTAGTACATCTTCTGACAGTCGAATACTGCCATCTTCGGCGATGTCGAAGTCATCTATTTGCAGGATGACATCGTTCTCCTGCAGCTGACCTTTTGCCGGTGCTTCGTCGAACACTTTTATTACCAGCACGCCATTCTGATCATCACTCAGTCCGTAGGCCTTCTTCGCCGAGGGGCTGTCCAGTGTCTGAGTGCGAAAGCCGAGATCCGGAAACCCGTCGTAAACGCCATCCTCGCTGTCGGCTAACACGTGGCGGATCATGCTGGGCGGCACAAAATAGCCTAAGTTCTCTGCACGTCCGCCGCTGTTGGCCTGCATCACAACGCCGACGATCTGCCCGTTCACGATAACCGGGCCGCCGCTGTTCCCGGGATTAATGGCGGCATCAATTTGACCGGCCAAGAGGTAGGCGCCAGCGTGGGCATAGACCTGTTGCTCCACGCGCGAGAGGATGCCTTTGGTAATGCTCAAAGATTTGCCGCCGATCGGAAACCCGTAGACAGAGACCTCCTGCAGAGGAGCGGGCAAGTCACCGATACTGAGTGCCGTCAGGTCGTCAAAGAATCCGGCTTCGTCTACGGTAATCAGCGCGAGGTCGGCCTCATGGGAGATGAAGGTGACGCGAGCCAGGTAGCGTTGTGGGTCATTGTGTTTCTGTGCTTGCACATAACTCGCGTTCGCCACTACATGCGCGTTAGTCAGGATCTGATTGCCGGAGATAACGGAACCGGATCCGCTACTCTGCCTGGGTGTTAGCAGACGCCAGGGAGTAAAGTAATCAGGCGCCGACTGGGTCGTGTAAATCTTAATAACGGATTTTTCTATCGTTCTGATTTCATTGTTCTGTGCGAGAGCAGAAGCGCTAGCCAGGAAAGCGACCAGTAGCAGCAACAGGCGCGTTGCCTTTCCAGCAAGACTGTTAGGGAAACCCATACAAAGAACCTCATTCTTAAGATAAGCGACTTGCAGCCCCAGGATGGCGAATAACCGCTAGCAATCGAGTATTGGAGCTTAATATGTTCCCACCGGCAGCGCCAGTCGGCTGCAGCGCATCGGCACTAATGATGAGACCTGAGACAGGTGCAAATCCGTGCAGGTTGGCCATAAATCAGGTGATACGCATGCCGGCTTGCGCACCGTCGTGAGGCTCCAGCAGCCAGATATCACTCCCGCCCGGGCCAGCGGCAAGAATCATCCCTTCAGACAGGCCAAACTTCATCTTTCGCGGCTTGAGGTTTGCCACTACCACGGTCAACATCCCCGCCAGTGTGTCTGGTTCGTACGCAGACTTGATGCCGGAGAAAACAGTGCGGGTGATATCCTGGCCGAGTTTGTCCTTGCCTAAATTCAGTACCAGCTTCAGCAGTTTGTCTGCGCCTTCTACCTGTTCGGCGGACATTATCCTGGCAATCCGAAGGTCGACCTTGGTGAAATCATCGAATTCAATCTCGGCTTCGAAGCCCGTGTTGTTCTGGGCGGCAGCTGCGGCGGGCATAGACTTCTCCTTGATCTGTACTTGCTGCTCGAACTCTTTCTGGGTGGCATCGACCATGGCTTGTACCTTGTCTGTCTCCACTCGAGTCATAAGCGGCGTGAATTTATTAATCTTATGTTCGACCAGTAATCGGTCTATGTCATTCCATAACAAGGGTTCTATTGCGAGGAATTCTTCAGCTTTCGCGGCCATGGCTGGGAGCACGGGTTTTAGATAGCAGATGAGCAGACGAAAGGCATTGATGCCGCTGCTGCAGATGGCCTGTAGCTCGGCAGACTGCTTGTCAGTCTTGGCGATGACCCAGGGCTCCTTATCGTTGATATATTGATTCGCCCTATCCGCATGCGCCATGATGAGCCGGATGGCCTTGGAGTATTCCCGCGACTCATAGAAATCGCCAATCTCGTCCTTCGCGGACTGAATCTCGGTGAGTAAGTCGAGGTTGTCTGGCTGCTGGGCAAGATAACCATCGAAACCCTTGCCAATAAATCCAGCGCAGCGACTCGCAATATTGACAACCTTGCCGACCAGGTCCGAATTGACGCGCTGTGCGAAATCATCAAGGTTCAGGTCCAGATCATCGATGCCGCTAGATAACTTGGCTGCCAGAAAATAACGCAGATATTCCGGATTCAGGTGATCGAGGTAGGTGCGCGCGTTGATGAATGTCCCGCGTGACTTGGACATTTTTGTGCCGTCTACTGTCAGGAAGCCGTGGACGTAAACAGCACTCGGGGTTCTGTAGCCTGCGCTTTCCAGCATGGCGGGCCAGAACAAGGTGTGAAAATTAATGATGTCCTTGCCGATGAAATGAAACAGCTCAGTATCGTGTCCGCGCTGCCAGTAGTCATCAAAATCGTAGTCAGTACGATCGCAGAGATTCTTAAAGCTGGCCATATACCCTATCGGGGCGTCTAACCAGACGTAGAAATATTTGCCGGGAGCGCCCGGAATTTCAAACCCGAAGTAGGGTGCATCGCGACTGATATCCCACTCCTGCAGTTCGGTATCCAGCCACTCACTCAGCTTGTTGGCGACGGCGTCTTGCAGTGTGCCACTGCGAGTCCATTGTCTAAGCATGTCTCGAAATGCGGGCAAGGCGAAGAAGAAATGTTCCGATTCTTTTTCTATTGGTGTGGCGCCCGATATCGAGGAGCGAGGATCGATAAGTTCTGAGGGGTTGTAAGTGGAGCCGCAGGCCTCGCAGTTGTCGCCGTACTGATTCTCTGTCTTGCACTTGGGGCAGGTGCCGGTGATGTACCTGTCCGCGAGAAATAACTTCTTCTCAGGATCGAACAGTTGTTTGATGCTTCTTCTATTTATATGCCCATTCTTATCGAGGATCTTGTAAATGTGTTCGGAGAGCTCTCGGTTCTCTTCGGAGTGAGTCGAGTGAAAATTATCGAAGTCGATAAGGAAGTCGGCGAAATCTCTCTGATGCTCCTTGCTTACATTCGCTATCAATTGCTCAGGGCTTATGCCTTGATTCTCTGCGCTGAGCATGATCGCGGTGCCGTGCGCATCATCGGCACAGACATAGACGCAGTCATTGCCTCGTAGCTTTTGCAGACGAACCCAGATATCCGTCTGAATAGCCTCCATGAGATGCCCGAGATGGATGCCTCCATTGGCATAGGGCAATGCACTCGTCACTAGTATTTTTCGCTGACTCACGTTGACTTCTCGCTCTTTGTGTTCTTTAAACTGTTGCTGTGTTGTGTAAGCTGTCTGTTTTTTCAGATACGGCCCACTGTTACTGGATTTCGATCATTTCGAAATCTTCTTTACCTACTCCACACTCTGGACACATCCAGTCATCGGGGATGTCATCCCAGCTGGTGCCCGGGGGAATGCCATCTTCGGGCAGGCCCAGGGCCTCCTCATAGATAAAACTGCATACCATACACTGCCATCTTCTCACGGTTTCCTCCAGAATTTAGTCCGAGTTAGCTATAGGCTGCGACTCGATCGACGGTCTACGCCCTAAGATGTTGCAGAAGCTCCAGATTGAGTCTCTCTGCGGCCTGCTACCGGATAGTAGAAGTCATCACGACAGGCGCCGCATAATACTGCAAGAGACGAGTTTTTTCAGCCTGTTTTTCTGACCTGCACTGCGCTGCTGTGTCTAACTGCTATCGCGGAAAAGATAAATAGAGGATGAATCCGCGCGCGATTGGCTCTATCATTCGCGTTCATTTGTCGGTGCGAGTCTTACAGCCGATGCAGCTTGGCTGCGATTCAATTATTTTATCCTGGATAGAGAGTATATGAGTATTAAGTCCGATCGTTGGATCAGAGAGATGTCGACCACGCAGGGAATGATTGAACCATTCGTCGCAGATCAGGTTCGTTACGTGAACGGCGAGAAGGTGATCTCTTATGGCACATCCAGCTATGGTTATGATGTGCGCTGTGCCAGTGAATTTAAAATTTTCACCAATGTGCACACGACCAGCGTCGTAGACCCGAAGAATTTTGATGAAACCAGCTTCGTATCCATCGATGAACCCGTCTGTGTTATTCCACCGAACTCCTTCGCTCTAGCCCGAACCATAGAGTATTTTCGCATTCCTAAAGACGTGTTGACTGTCTGCTTGGGCAAATCGACCTATGCGCGCTGCGGCATAATCGTCAACGTTACGCCACTGGAACCGGAGTGGGAGGGGCATGTGACACTGGAATTTTCCAACACGACGCCGCTGCCGGCAAAAATTTACGCGCACGAGGGCGTTGCACAGATGTTGTTTTATCAATCCGATGAGCAATGTGAGGTGACCTACAAACAACGTGGCGGCAAATACATGGGCCAGACTGGAGTAACTCCTCCAAAGGCCTGATCGTTACGAACGCGTTTAGCGTCTCCCCCTGCCTGTAATCTGTTTTAATGCTTGCCTGATCCAGTGTTCGCTAGCTCAGCGGGCGCAACAATGACTCTCCCAAGCGTCCGGAATCGGTGATGTATTTCTGACGTAACGCCGCGTGAACTCTGCTTTTAGTCAAATTTCTGGCGCTTTCTCGGCGCGGCCCTCTAGGCACACAAAAACGATTTCGGTCCACAGTGCCCGTAAACCCTGAACTCGTAAAAAAATTTACGAAAATACAAAGGGTTGGAACATTTATTGCTCCGTATAGATGCAGCGGTCCGTCTTTAGTCAGTAGGGGCGACTGACTGATGTAGAAGAAATGCAAATTGGCGGTGTGTGTACACCGTTTTCAAGGAGCAAGTCTGACTACAGAAGCCAGCTTGCCGGTCCCACAAATTGACCTACTGAGTAAATCGTCAGATTTGCTATTTAGTTTAGAAAGCAAAGTTAAAAGTTAAATGGAATTGCAGAAGTAACACAATAAAACGGAGCATGCCGTGGCATGACAGCTAAGCGCTTTATCGCAGTAGAAGTATTACAAAGACTATCCACTATCCGTCGGCGCCCATTTGAGTGTTGGGGGATTGCTGCGCGCTTGGTCACCTGCATTGTTTTAAGCAATTCCCACCACCGGATAGCAAGAATTAAATTGGCCAGGCACGTGCTTGATGCTGAGTTTCAACGCCGCGTTGAATTTTTTGCGAGTTCATACTTGGGTGCCTTTGGCAGCGCGGGTATGCATCGAAATTATAAAAAATAGGATGATATAAATGACTTCGGCAACTGGAGCTAAAGTTTACGAGCAGGTTTTACCGAACGGTGAGGCCACGGATGAAAATCTAACGGCCGTGGTGGAGCGCTATGCCCCCCTGGTTAAGCGTATCGCTCATCATCTGTTACTGAGAATGCCCGCCAGCGTTCAGATCGACGACTTGATCCAATCGGGTATGATCGGCCTGCTTGAGGCTGCAAAGAAGTATGATGTATCAAAAGGCGCGAGCTTTGAGACCTACGCCGGGATTCGCATTCGTGGCTCGATGCTTGACGAAGTCAGAAAAGGCGACTGGGCGCCGAGATCGGTTCACCGCAAGTCGCGCAAGGTTGCCGAGGCGATCAAGGCCATCGAGGCCAGAACTGGTAAGGACGCCAAAGATCAGGATATCGCCCGGGAGCTCGAGATCGATCTGAATGCCTACTACGCGATTTTGCAAGACGCCAGCGGTAGTCGACTGTTCAGCTTCGACGACATCATGGAAGGCGATGATTCGGCAATTGAGTTGGCCGCCGGGGAACTTCCTGGTCCCTGTGATGGCTTGCAACGCGATTCCTTTAAAGCTCATCTATCCAACGCAATCGACGGCCTGCCGGATAGAGAAAAGCTGGTACTCGCCCTCTACTATGACGAGGAGTTGAATCTAAAAGAGATTGGTGAGGTGATCGGGGTTAGCGAGTCACGCGTAAGTCAGATCCATAGCCAGGCCGCTATGCGCCTGCGAGCAAGGCTCTCCGACTGGCACTAGTTCTCCAGGCTGGCGGCCGTGTTAGTGTGAGGCCAGCGCTGCATTTCGGCGGAAAAGGCGCTACTTCTCCGTTATAATCCCCAGCCCACACAGCGGGAACACCAGAGTTCATGTCATCTGCAGCGCCAAATAATCACACAGAGTCAAAAAATGGCGAGACTATGCTATCGGCACGCCAGCTTTTCTGCGCGCGTGATGATCGGGTGCTGTTTAAAGACCTGGATTTCGACCTGATCGAGGGACAAGTGCTGCAGGTGCAGGGTAGCAATGGCAGTGGCAAGACCACCTTGATGCGTATTCTCTGCGGACTGAATGACAACTACGAAGGCTCCATCAAGTGGTATGGGCAGGATATTGCAGAGCAGGCGGCGGGGTTCTTCTCCTCCTTGCTTTATATTGGTCACCGGGTTGGGGTGAGCAAGGTGCTAAACCCCATAGAGAACCTGCGTTGGAGTTGCTCTCTGCTGCAGGCGGTAAGTGACGAGCAGATCATGAACGCATTAAAGGAAGTCGGGCTCCGGGGATTCGAAGAGTCGCCTTGCTATACCCTGTCGGCGGGACAGCAGCAGAGAGTGTCCTTGGCTCGACTTATCATTAGCCCTGCTAGACTGTGGGTATTGGATGAGCCTTTCACCACGCTCGATGCCAAGGGCGTAGCGCAGTTGGAGAATTTTCTGCAAAGCCAGGCACAATCCGGTGGTTCGGTCATGGTCACCACGCATCACAAGCTGAACATCCCGCAATTAAATATTCTGAGCCTGGGATAGGGGTGGGATCAATGCACGACAATCACACCACTACTTCCGCCGCTTTCTGGGCCACGCTGAAGCGTGATCTGCTTATCGCCTTCAAGAAGAAGAACGATGTGGTGAATCCGTTCATGTTCTTCATTATCGTCGTCTCCCTCTTTCCTATAGGAATCAGTCCCGAGAGTGAGCGGCTGACAGAGATCGCTGCTGGCGTGATCTGGATATCGGTATTGTTGGCCTCGATGCTCTCGATGGATAGCCTCTATAGGTCCGACTACGAAGATGGTTCGCTAGAGCAGTTGCTGCTTAGCCCACATCCGCTGTTTTTTCTAGTCCTGGCAAAGAATATAAGTCATTGGCTTGTCAGTGGCCTGCCGGTAGTTTTGGTGTCACCGCTACTGGCCTATATGCTTGCCTTGCCGCAGGAGGCCTACGGCACGCTGGTACTAAGCTTGCTGCTGGGTACGCCGATAATGAGCCTCATCGGTTCGATTGCCGTCGCCTTGACAGTCGGGCTCGGAAGCCGAGGCTTGATTCTGGCGGTAATTACGCTTCCCATGAGCGTGCCGGTTCTAATCTTTGGAACCCTGGCGGTTCAAGCTACTCTGAATAGCCTCTCACCGGTTGGTTATCTGAGTCTCATGCTGGTCATGCTGTCAGTGTCGATCAGCCTGGCGCCGCTGGCCTCGGCGGCTGCGCTGAGAATTAGTGTCAATTAGCGGCATTTTCTGAATTCGGGTAAAGATCGCTCCGATAACGGTATAATCGCGTAATTACAATGCGTTACAATACGTTACACGGTAGTCGTCGGGCTACATGCTATATTTGATCAGCTAACAGGAAGAGGGTAGTCGTTCGCAATGTGGGTATGGTTTTCGAAACTAGGTTCGCCGAAGTGGTTCTATGAACTCAGCGGGAAATGGCTGCCCTGGCTGATTGCTGCCATGGTGATTTTCATGACGATAGGACTGGTCTGGGGGCTGTTGTTCCTGCCGCCCGATTATCAGCAGGGCTTCACCTCCAGAATATTGATTGTGCATGTTGCGGTAGCAGGCACCTCGCTAGCTTTCTTTCCCTTGATGTTCGTTGCTGGCACCATAACCCTGGTCTGGCGCATGAAGCTGGCGGACATGGTGGCAAAGAATGCGGCGATCCTTGGCGCCTGGTTCTCCTTCATTACCCTAGCCACTGGCTCACTTTGGGGTAGTGTGATGTGGGGAACCTGGTGGGAATGGACTGACAGTCGGCTGGTGTCGATGTTGTTTCAACTGTTCTTGCTGCTGGGGGTGATCTCGCTGCGTTCTGCGCTAGAAGATTCGGAGACGGCGGCGAAGGCCTGTGCCTTGCTCTCTATCGTGGGCTGCATCAACGTCGTGATAATCAAATATTCGGTGGAGTGGTGGAACACTCTGCATCAGGTTTCGAGCCCCGTGTCGATGGGCAACGATAGCCCCAATGGGCCGGAGTTTTGGATTGCCACCTTGATAATGATCATCGCAGTCTATCTGTTTCTTTCGGTAAGCCTTATCTTGTCCACTCGCAATGAAATACTCGAAAGAGAGCGACGGTCTCAATGGGTACAAGAGTTGGTGTTAAAAAGTTAGAAACGAATTTTAAAAGGGTAGCTGATGTTAGACGCCATACAGTTTTCAAGCTTTGCCGAATTTGTCGACATGGGTGGTTATGGCTTCAATGTGTGGTCGGTGTATGCGCTCTTCGCCGTATTTGTGGCCGTGAATCTCATACTGCCCTTGCGAAAGAAAGAAAAAATTATTCAACAACTAAAGCGTCGCGCATTGATTGACGCAGAAATTCAAAGTGAAGAATCTACTGATGAGCAGTGATTTCCGGAGCTGTAAATGAAACCTCATAGACGGAAGAAACTTGGAATTATCTTATTTATTGCAGCGGGCCTCAGTGTTGCTGTTGGCTTCACCGCGTTCGCGCTGAAGCAGAATATTAATATGTTTTATACGCCGACACAGGTAGCCGAAGGCGAAGTTGGTAATGGACAGCATTTCAGAATAGGTGGCATGGTAAAGACTGGGTCCGTAATGGGTGCCGCCGATAGTCTAAGGGTTAGTTTCGTAACCACCGATTTCGTAAGCGATGTGCCGATTCAATATGAGGGTATACTGCCGGACTTGTTTCGTGAGGGGCAGGGCATTGTAGCCGAAGGCGAATTGGATGCCGCTGGCGTCTTCCAGGCCTCGCGAGTGCTAGCCAAACACGATGAAAATTTCATGTCACCAGAGGTGAAGGCCGCATTAGATGCTGCCGGTGCCTCAGCCGAAAATCACTCTCCAACGGCAGTGAATTAAATGATTCCAGAAGTTGGCCAATTCTCCCTAATCCTGGCGCTATGCCTGAGTCTCATGCTCGGCTCATTGCCAATCATCGGCGCCTACAAGAATAATTATCTGTGGATGAGCCTGGCGCGCCCACTCGCGGCTGGTGTGTTCGTGTTTTTAGGTATCAGCATTGCGATACTTGCCTATGCCTTCGTCACCGATGATTTTTCGGTACAGTTCGTCGCTCTGCATTCAAATTCGATGTTGCCTGACCGTTATAAGCTTACTGCGGTGTGGGGTGGCCACGAAGGCTCGTTCCTGCTTTGGACATTTATGCTCTCCGGTTGGATGTTAGCCGTGGCCATCTTCACTAAGAGTATGCCGCTGGAGTTTGTGGCAAGAGTACTGGGCGTATTGGGGTTCCTGATTACCGGTTACATTCTGTTCATGCTGGCAACCTCAAACCCGTTCGATCGCATCGTACCCCTACCACCAGCAGATGGTGCAGATCTCAATTCAGCTTTGCAAGATTTTGGATTTATTATTCATCCGCCGACACTCTATATGGGTTATGTCGGCTTCTCGGTTGTTTTCGCATTTGCAATGGCCGCGCTGCTTAGCGGAAAAATGGATGCGGCTTGGGCGCGTTGGTGCCGACCTTGGGCCAACGTTTCCTGGGGAATACTGACATTGGGCATCGCTCTTGGCAGTTGGTGGGCGTATTACGAATTGGGTTGGGGAGGCTGGTGGGCCTGGGATCCAGTTGAAAACCCACCGTTGATTACCTGGTTATTCGGCACTGCATTAATTCACTCTCTGGCGGCCACCGAGAAACGCGGCGTGTTTAAATCCTGGACTGTGTTGTTGTCGATACTGGCCTTCGCAGGCAGTCTGTTGGGGACCTTCATTACGCGATCAGGATTGCTGACTTCCGTTCATGCTTTCGCTGCCGATCCTGATCGCGGATTCTTCATACTCGCGATCCTGGGTGTTACGGTTGGCGGCGCACTCTTGCTGTTTGCCTTTCGGGCTCCTTTAATGAAGAGTGAATTTGGATTCGGCCTGGTATCGAGAGAAATTCTTTTATTGGCAAATAATGTCGTATTGGTTGTCGCCGCCGCTTCGGTATTTTTAGGCACGCTGTTTCCGATGGTGTATCAGGCGATAACCGCAGATTTAATTTCCATCGGCCCCCCTTATTTCAATGCGATCTTTGTCCCGTTGATGGGCTTGCTTGCGATTCTGATGGCGATAGGTCCGCTGTGCCGCTGGAAGCGCACATCAGTTGGCTATTTACTGCAACAGTTAGGGAAAGTGGCTGTGGCTGCTATCGCATTGGGGGTTGTGCTCCCGCTAGTTGTCACTTTGGAATTTTCTCTGGCGGCAACGCTTGCGATCGCGCTGGCATCCTGGATAGTGCTCGCAATGCTTCAGGATATCGCAAGCAAGACGGCGAACAAGGCTACGCGGATGCGAGGGCTTCGTTCCTTATCCTATAGTTATTACGGCATGCAGCTGGCGCATCTTGGTTTCGCGTTCATGATTATAGGTGTGGCACTAACCAGCACGTTTAGTAGCGAGCGCAGCGTACTGCTTACCCCAGGTCAAGATGTTGGACTCGGTAATTATCTCTTTCAGTTCGAGGGAACTACTTCGGTTAATGGGCCGAACTATGTTGGTGAGGAGGCAAGCTTCACGGTATTCAAAGACGGCGAAGAAGTAACGACACTGAGGCCCCAGAGAAGAATCTATCTCGCTACGGGCACTCCTTCGACCGAGATGGCGATAGACGCAGGTTTTATGCGCGATCTTTTCATAACGCTTGGTGAGCAGAAACAAGGTGACGCCTGGTCGATGACTATCTATGTCAAACCCTTCGTTCGCTGGATTTGGCTAGGAGCACTCTTCATGACTTTTGGCAGTATATTAGCGGCAGCCGACAAGCGATATAGGCGCCTGCGTAGAAGACAGACCGATCCGATTAGCGAGAAGAAGTCTGATCCAGTAGGAGGCGAGCTGCAAGCAAGCTCCTAGGGTGTATCCATGAATAGATTAAAATTCTATCTGCCCGTGTTTGGCTTTGTCGTCATAGCGATAGTTCTGTGGCGTGGTCTTTCTCTGGATCCGAGAACCTTACCTTCTATGCTGATCGACAAGCCGATGCCAGCCTTTGCGATGATATCGGTTGATGGGGAGCCCGTTGACAACGCGGATCTACCCGATCAAATTTTCTTATTAAATGTTTGGGGCTCCTATTGCCTGCCCTGTTTAGTAGAGCATCCGACACTTATGCGCTTGTCGGAGGAGGGTGAGATTCCAGTGATTGGCGTGAATTATCGCGATAAGCAAGAGCTCGCTATCGATTGGCTACAGGACAACGGCAATCCATTTTCATTTAGCATTCTGGATGAAAGTGGTCGCTTCGGTATCGACCTTGGGGTCTACGGTGCTCCAGAGACTTACTTGGTTGATGCCGATGGGGTTATCCGCTTCCGTCACGTAAGCGTGCTTGATGAGACTGTCTGGCAAGAGCAGTTTGTTCCGGCCATTGCTGAATTGCGCGGCGAAGGCAGTTGAATCGATGAATTCTCTCTCCGTTCGTGGTCGGTATAAAGATCTGCCCAGCATCGGCACTCTTTTATTCCTGCTGTGCGGTTTATTCGCTTTTCAATCAACTCATGCGCAGGTCGATACCTTCGAGTTCGATACTGATGAGCAGCAACAGAGGTTTCGCAATCTTTCTGATGAGCTGCGCTGTCCTATGTGCCAAAACTCAAGCCTTTCCGGTTCCACTGGTGGAGTGGCGGAGGATCTGCGCAGAGAAATTCACCGTATGATCATGGCGGGCATGAGTGATAGAGAGATCGTTCAGTTCATGTTCGAGCGATATGGTGATTTTATTCTCTTTCGTCCCCGCTTGACTGCAGGGACAGTATTGCTCTGGTTTGGCCCGTTGCTGTTTCTGTTAATAGGTGCCGCTGTTGGCTTTGGCATCTGGCGTCGAGCAGGGAAGATCAGCGATAGCGATGTTGAGCTAGATAAAACTCAACAGGAACGTCTAGAGCAACTATTAGGCAATAAACCGTAAGATAAATTCACCGCACTTTGGAAAAACCCCTTGTTCTGGATATTTACTGCATTTCTATTCCTTCTAGCGATAGGCTTCGTCTTGGTTCCTCTATGGACTCGAAGTCGGGCCGAATCATTCGTTGTGGACGCATCGCGCAAAGATGAGAATATAGCGTTATTTCAAGAGCGTAGCGACGATTTGGAGAATGAGTTGGCTACTGGCAACCTTGATCAGGCGCAGTTTGATGTCTTGATGCTCGAGTTGCAGCAAAGTCTTCTTTCCGATGTCTCGGAGGAAGAATCATCGCAACAACCCCGCGATAAAAACACCAAAAAAGAAAAGAATAAAGCACAGCACTACAATATGGTTATTCCTCTCGTACTCTGCCTCTTGATGCCACTGTTGGCCTACGGCCTGTATAACCAGTGGGGTTATATGGATGATGTGGAATTGATGGGGCTATTTCAGCGTACGGTGAACAACCGGGATAATCCGCAAGAATCTCAGGCGCTGATAGTTAGCCTGGGCGAGGCAGTGCAGGAAGATGATTCTCAAGAATGGGCATGGTATTTCCTGGCAGAAAACTTCGCCAGTCTCGGCATGTTCAACGAGGCAGAGATAGCTTATCAACAATCGGCGGCGCGGATGGAAGATACCCCGGAGAAGGCTTTAGTTCTCGGCCGTGTCGCCATGGCTAAGTATATCCTCGCGGATTTTAAATTCACCGAAGAGATACTGGGGGTGATCGATCAGGCGCGGCAGATCAATCCCAACGAGATGTCTATTCTGCAATTAATTGCCGCCGATGCCCAAGAGCGTGGAGACGATGAAACGGCCATCGAATACTGGCGCCTGATTATTCAGAGCGATCCGAACAGTGAGCAGGCACAGATTCTGCGCCGGAGCATCGCCGAAGCACAGCAAAGACTGGGTCAAGGTGGGGCGGAGGTAGGAACGGGACCGACTATCGAGGTCAATCTTTCTTTGGCACAAGGGGTAGAGCTAGTTCCGGATCTGCGTGTGTTTGTCGCCGTGCGTAATGCCGAGAGAGAAGGAATGCCGCCTCTTGCGGCTACCGAACTCACTGTCTCTGATCTGCCGGCAACGATTCAGTTGGATAATTCCTATGCCGTAGGCCCATTCAATATTTCCTCGGCGGACACGATTTTTATATCCGCTGCAGTCTCTTTTGCCGGTACTGCCACGTTGGAATCCGGTGACTACCGTTCGCAGACCGATAATTTTTCACACAATGGCCAGCATGCCGTGATTAGCCTGGAAATAGCTGATCGTATTCCTTAAAGGCGAATGCGGTACTCGGCGCCGATGCGAGTTAAGAATGTACTGGGCTGAATTTTTCACCATCGCTGTCGCGCACCTGTTTGCTGTTGCCTCGCCTGGACCGGACTTCGCTGTAGTCATGCAGCAGAGTCTGCGCGCTGGTACGCGCACCGGAGTGTGGACCAGTCTTGGTGTCGGGACCGGCATACTTCTGCATGTAGCGTATTGTTTGCTAGGTGTCGCCTTGTTGTTGGCGCAATCACCGACACTGTTCAATGCGATGAAACTTGTCGCGGCAGCCTACCTTTTTTATCTCGGCGTGCAATCGATTCGTGCCTCCTTTAATCAATCGAATCAACAAGCCGTTCCCGCCGAGGGGGTTGTACTTTCAGCTGGTCGAGCCTTCGTGCTCGGGTTTCTAACGAATGGCTTAAACCCGAAGGCCACATTGTTTTTTCTCGCACTTTTTACCGTTGTGATCGATCCCGTTACACCGTTATCGATTCAACTATTTTATGGTCTCTATTTGGCGCTGGCGACATTCGCGTGGTTCTCGCTGCTCTCCCTAATACTTGGGGTCTCAAGCGTGCGGGACTTCATACTCAAGATGGGGGCCTGGCTGGAGCGCGCCATGGGGGCGATCCTGATTGCCCTGGCCTTACAGATAGCACTGAATGTGAGTTGATCCCCTGGTAATTCGGGTCTGATCTGTACGGGAAACACCCAGCAGATCAGTGCATTTAGCCCGGATTCTGCGGTATAGTTGCGATTGGAGTATTGATATGCCTGAAAAGAATCAAGTAGCAGAGTTAATCGACAAGTTCGGGAGGCGAGTGGACTATATTCGTCTCTCGGTGACCGATCGTTGTGATTTTCGTTGTGTCTATTGCATGACTGAAGACATGACGTTCTTGCCGCGTGCTCAGATTCTCTCTTTAGAGGAGTTGTATCGGGTAGCAAAAGTCTTTACCGAACTGGGTGTAAAGAAGATCCGGTTGACGGGCGGCGAACCGATGGTGCGCACCGACGTCATGTCATTGATAGAAAAACTGGGAGCACTACCTGGGCTCGAAGAGCTGCTATTGACCACCAATGGCGCGCAGTTGGAGAAATACGCAATAGCGCTGAAGAAGGCTGGTGTAAACAGGATCAATATCAGTATCGATAGCCTCGATGCCGAGCGCTTTAAACGCATTTCCCGGGTGGGAAAACTCGACAAGGTATTGGCCGGAATCGAAGCGGCGAATGCCGCTGGCTTTGATCGTATACGTCTTAACTCGGTAGTCATGAAAGGCTACAACGAAGATGAAGTTCTCGCCCTCACCGACTTTGCAGTAGCGCGGGATATTGACATAGCTTTTATAGAAGAGATGCCGCTCGGCGAGGCTTCAGACCACTCGCGAGAGGATACAACATGCAGTAACGCCTGGGTGAGAGAGAGAATTGCTGAAAAATATCAGCTTATCGATAGCGCAGAGACAACCGCCGGCCCGTCGCGTTATGCAAAAATCGCCGATCGCAAAAGCCGCATAGGGTTTATCTCTCCAGTTACCCATAATTTTTGTGAGGACTGCAACCGTGTCAGGGTTACCGTCGAGGGTCGCCTGTTGCTCTGTCTGGGCAATGAGCACTCCGTAGATCTGCGGGCTATTTTACGCGATCCGAATTCCGATGATTTTGTGTTGAAGCAGGCCTTGATCGACTCGATGGAAATTAAGCCCGAGCGCCATTTCTTCTATGACAAGGATCACGCGCAGCCGGTTCGTTTGATGAATATGACCGGTGGCTAACTGTGTCTCGTGAAACCTTTTCTGTCTCTTTGCAAAATTTTCTGAATCCCTAGAGTGAGCTTTATGACTTCCTTCTCTTCGTTGAATATCGCGGTGGTGACAGTGTCTGATACCCGCACCCCAGAAACAGACAAATCTGGAGCAGTCCTGGTCGAACGGCTGGAACAGGCGGGACATAATTTATACGCCAAGACAATTGTTAAAGACGACGTCTATCAGCTGCGAGCCGAAGTGTCTGCGCTTATTGCGGACGCAATGGTGCAGGCGATCTTGCTAACAGGTGGCACAGGGTTTACCGCCAGAGACAATACCGTCGTCGCCATTGGTCCTTTACTCGATACACCCATCGAAGGCTTTGGAGAATTGTTCCGACAGCTATCTTTTGATGAGATTGGCAGCTCCACCATTCAATCACGTGCATTCGCCGGGCTTGCCAATGGCGCTATTATTTTCTGTATGCCTGGCTCGCCAGGCGCGTGCGCGACGGCATGGGATAAGATTATTGTTGAGCAATTGGACAGCGGACACAAGCCCTGTAACTTTACCGATAAGCTACGTCAGGTTAGCTCTTGAATCGGGGATTCTATGTTTCAAAGGGGGTGGGGGTGTTACTAAGAGGGTCAAGCGGTGTGCAAAAAAAACGCCAGTCTAAATAGTTTATTTAAACTGGCGTCTAGTCAGTGCATAAATCAATTAAAGGGCTTTGCATAAAGCCTCCTTTTGGATTGCTTTAGACGGCTGCGTATACGATCGCGGCTGGTACTGCTAGTGCAGCTACTACCAGTAGAATACTGATAACTGTCGCTTCGATTACGGGCTGTATTTTGTTGAGTGCCTTGCTCATTTCGTTCTCCATTGTGGTGGTTGGGATGTGGCTGATTGATGTCTCTGTCCCTCAGCCACGGGGCGTATAGTAACACAATATGAGATTATGGGTAACACTAATTAGGATTTCTCTCTATTTAGGGCAATAAAGTAACATATACAGGTTAATCGAATTTAATTCTTAAAATACAATGAGATACAGGTATTTATTCCAACGAGAAAGGCCGGACAGGGAAACTATCTTATGGAATCTAGCGGCAAGAATCCGGTAACTGATTGAAATGTGATGGAAATCACATGCGTAACATTACGTAACACATTCATGGATTAGGGTATAAGCAGAGGTCGGCTGCTGCGCCATTGAGAGTTACCCGAGCGAGTTAGCCTTGAAATTCACAGCCCGAGCTTAAGGATTTTCAAATGCGTATCATGACATTCAACTGTAACGGGATTCGCGCGGCGGCGCGCAAGGGCTTCTTCGACTGGCTACCCGAGGCGGATGCCGATGTTGTCTGCCTGCAGGAGACGAAAGCGCAGGTCGATCAGCTTAGCGATCCGATCTTCCATCCGGAGCAATATCATTGTCATTACTATGACGCTGTGAAAAAGGGCTATTCGGGCACCGCTTTGTTTTCGCGCGAGAAGCCGAAGCAGATCAAGCGTGGGCTGGGCTTTGAACTGGCTGACACCGAGGGGCGCTATATCGAGGCCGTTTTTGACGGCTTAAGCATCGCGTCGCTCTACCTGCCTTCCGGGTCCAGCTCAGATGAGCGTCAGGCGAGAAAATTTGCTTTCATGGATGACTACATGAAACACATGAAGAAGCTACGCAGGAGCAAGCGAGAGCTAATTGTCTGTGCTGACTGGAACATCTGCCACAAAGAGATCGATCTGAAAAACTGGCGGGCGAACAGAAAGAATTCGGGCTTCTTGCCCGAAGAGCGGGAGTGGTTGGACCTATTGTATGATGATGTCGGCTATGCCGACGCATTCCGGCTGGTAAATGAGGAAGCGGAGCAGTATTCCTGGTGGTCGAATCGAGGCCAGGCTCGCGCCAACAATGTGGGGTGGCGCTTGGATTATCAGGTGGTTACCCCTGGTCTTACGAAGAAAGTTAAATCAGCAGAAATCTACACGGCACAGAATTTCTCAGATCACGCGCCTGTTATCATTGATTACGCGTTGTAGATTGAACAGAATGGCGCACTGATATACTGAATACGAATGGGTATTGTAATGAAATTGAAGATTTACTCGATGAAAACGTGCAGGCAATTTTTGCGATTAATTGTGCTTATGCTTGTAGCAGGCTTAAGTATCAATTCTTACGCGCAAGCTCTGCGCGCCATAATCGATACCTCCAAAGGCGAGATAGTAGTTGAGCTGAATGAGCGGGCGGCACCGACGACAGTAGCTAATTTCACCAACCTCGCGATGCGTGGGTTCTATGATGGTCTGACGTTTCACCGTATGGAGCGAAACTTTATGGTGCAGGGAGGAGATCCGCTTGGCACGGGTACCGGAGGCCCGGGCTACAGATTTCAGGGAGAGATAGTGTTGCATCACAATCAGCCTGGCATTATTTCGATGGCCAATTCGGGGCCCGGCACTGACGGCAGCCAATTTTTTTTAACGCATCTGGCGACCCCTCATTTAAACGGCAAGCATTCGGTTTTCGGTAAAGTGGTTAGCGGTATGCCCGTGGTTCATCAATTACGGCGCCGTGATGTGATTAATAGTATCGTGATCGAAGGTGATACAAGCGCCTTGTTTGAGCGCCGGGAGACCCGTCTCAAGGAGTGGAACGCCATTCTGGATACAGAATTCCCTGATCTAAGACTTGCCCCTGAGGGAAATTGACCACTAAAGCACGGATTTAAAGGGTTTCACTGTCACGCGCTGATAGACCCCGGCGCTCCAATAGGGCTCGCGCCTGCTCATGCCTGAGCGAATTACAGGCTTTAACACCCTGTTATAACCAACTTGCCACTGAAACCGGCTGCTGCGGGCTCGTCAGGACTAATTGCAGGATGCGGCCCTGCCTGCAGCAAACTGTCCTGATCGGCGAGATTGTCGAGTCGACCCAGCTGTGCTGGACGCGTCGCCGACCGTTTCGAGTGGCTATCTGGAATATCATCACAGATGATAGCGTAATAACTAATTTCTATACTTAGGTGGATTTCTCGTTGCTGGCGTCGTTCTCGTCTTCTTTAACTTCGATGTACTTGGCCAGTATCGGCATCTGTCCGATAACGAAACCGAACGTTAAGATGAGATTACCGAAAACTTTGAATTTTATCCAAAGCTCTTCACTCAGCGTAAAGGCAACGATCAGGTTAACTGCTCCGAGAAAGATGAAATAGCAGATCCATATCGTATTAAGTTTGTACCATACTTCCTTCGGCGCCGTGACTGCATGTCCCATCATGTGTTCTATGGCTGGCTTGTCGCCGAAAAATCTAGAAGCTAAAAAGACGGTGGCGAATATCCAGTTTACGATGGGTGCCTTCCATTTTAGATAATCGATGTTTCGAAATATTATTGTTGGTATGCAAAATAGCACTACAGCAACCAGGGTTATCCATTGAAACTTGTCGAGGCGTTTCTGGTAGATAAATAAAGCGCCGTACACCAGGATGGAAGCCACCAGAAGAAACTCGGCGGCACTGAAAATTCCTCCGATGCTGTGGTCAATCCCCGCGATGCTCACCGCGCGCTCATCCATAGCCCAAACGCTGAAGAATACAAGTAAGGGTATGTAGTCTATAAACTGTTTCATTCGTAAAAATCCCGGTAAGGCTGATCGCCGACATGGTAATCGATTTGCAGAAAGGTGTCTGCTTTTGTAGACCAATGTAATAGAATCAGCTGATTTTTGCTGACCTGGCTTGCTCCAGGCAGGTTCTAACCAGACAAGTGGGTGCATGAGCGAATATTTGCAGGTACATCCTTCCAACCCGGAAGCACGCATTATCAAACAAGTGGTTGAAGTGCTGCTTGACGGTGGGGTCATTGTTTACCCCACCGATTCGACCTATGCGCTCGGTTGCCACCTAGGCGATAAAGGGGCTCTGGATCGAATTCGTCGTATTCGTCAGCTCGGCAGCAAGCACAACTTCACTCTGGTCTGTAAGGATCTATCTTCACTCGCGAGTTATGCGCAGGTACACAATAGTGCCTATAGGATATTGAAAGCCTACACGCCAGGCCCCTATACATTTATTCTCAAGGCAACACCTGAGGTGCCGCGCAGGTTAATGCACCCCAAACGCAAGACCATAGGGCTGCGCGTGCCAGACAATGCGATCGCCCAGGCTATTCTGGAAAAGATTGGAGAACCGATTATGAGTACCAGCTTGATACTCCCAGACGAAGAAGAGAGACTGTTAGATCCCTATGAGATGAGATCGAAGCTCGGCAAGCTTGTAGACCTCATAGTCGACGGCGGCCCCTGCGGAATTGAACCCACGACGATGATCGATTTGGTTGATGGTGTACCCGAAGTCATGCGTGAGGGTAAGGGCGATTCAGAACCTTTTTTATAGCGAGTGTATTGCGGGTTATAATCGCCGCCGCTGGGCCATTACTAGATAAAATAAACCAATTAAGGAGAATGTGTTGTCCAAGGTGGATTCACAACAACGAGTATTATCGGGTATGCGTCCTACGGGGCGCCTACATCTTGGACATATGCACGGCGTGCTCAATAACTGGCTAAAGTTGCAGCACGAGTATGAGTGCTTCTTCTTCGTCGCCGATTGGCATGCCTTGACCACGCACTACGATGACTCTGAGTCCCTGGAACAGCATGTTCTCGACATGGTCATAGACTGGCTGGCGGTGGGGGTGAATCCCGGATCCGCTGCACTGTTCGTGCAATCCAGAGTGCCGGAGCACGCCGAATTGCATCTATTGCTGTCGATGATTACGCCACTGGGCTGGCTGGAACGCGTCCCCAGCTATAAGGATCAGCAGGATAAGTTGCAAGAGAAAGATTTGGCTACCTACGGATTTCTTGGCTATCCCTTGCTACAGGCCGCCGATATTCTGATTTACCGAGCCGGCTTCGTGCCGGTCGGTGCGGATCAAGTTGCGCATGTTGAGCTCACCCGAGAAACCGCCAGAAGATTTAATCATATCTACGGGCGGGAGACTGGATTCGAGGAGAATGCGCAGGCGGCGATTAAGAAAATGGGCAAAAAGGCGGCCAAGCAATACAGCAGTTTACGCACCGCCTACCAGGAACAGGGTGATCATGAGGCGTTAGAGAAGGCGAAGGCACTATTGAAAGAGCAGCAGAATATCTCACTTGGAGATTCGGAGAGGTTATTTGGCTATCTCGAGGGTGGCGGCAAGATGATACTGGCTGAACCGCAGGCCTTGCTTACAAAGTCGGCCAAGATGCCAGGTCTCGATGGCCAGAAGATGTCGAAGTCCTACGATAATACGATTTCCCTGAGAGAGCCTCTCGATCAGGTTCAGAAGAAGATAGCAACCATGCCTACGGATCCGGCTCGAGTTCGCCGAACAGACCCGGGTGACCCTGAGAAATGTCCAGTCTGGCAATTGCATCAGACCTACTCCAATGAGGAGACGAAGGAATGGGTTATTGAGGGCTGTACCACGGCGGGAATTGGCTGCCTCGAATGCAAGAAGCCGGTTAGTGATGCGATTATTGCCGAGTTGGAACCGATACAGAAAGAGGCCGAACAATACGAGAAAGACCCGGATCTGGTGAGGTCCATCATCGCCGAGGGCTGTGAAACGGCCAGAGAGGCAGCGAAAGAAACTCTTGTCGATGTGCGCGAGGCAATGGGCTTGGGAAAATGGTAGGAGATTTGGCAACTTGATGCCTTATGGGTGAGCATTTGCGCCCCACTTGAGGTAAAATTTAGTCCACTATTCGAACTCAAAGCAGACCAGCAGATTGACCATTATCGGCATTGAAGCAGACCCGGAAAACACTGAGCCACAAGGGGCTCCCGTAGTCCCCGAAGTGCATGACCCCAACGCTCCGGCGCAGCACGAACTGCCCTTCGCCATAGTGGCCGGCGAGGCCATGACGGAGGTCCCTAAAGATCTCTATATTCCACCTGATGCACTAGAAATCTTCCTCGAGGCCTTTGAAGGTCCGCTCGATCTGCTGCTGTATCTAATCAAGCGGCAGAATATTGATATTCTGCAAATCAATGTCGCTGATATTACTGATCAATATATGAACTACGTCGACCTGATGGAAGCCTGGCAGTTTGAGCTGGCGGCTGAATATCTGGTGATGGCCGCAATGCTAGCAGAAATAAAATCGCGCATTCTGCTGCCGAGACAGGCCGAAGAAGAGGCCGAAGAAGGCGATCCGCGCATGGAACTCATTCGGCGTTTGCAAGAGTATGAGCGGTTCAAGCAGGCGGCTCAGGATGTCGACGAGATTCCGCGCATGGATCGAGATATACACCGTGCCGGTGCTGCACTACCCGAGATCGAGCGCGTCACCGCCGATCCATCAGTAGATCTTAAGGAAGTGCTAATTGCGCTTTCCAGTGTTCTAAAGCGAGAAAATAATTTTGAGCATCATCACGTACAGATGGAGACCTTATCAACGCGAGAAAAGATGTCAGAGATTCTTGTTCGATTATCAAATCAGAAATTTGTGCCGCTGGTTTCATTGCTGATTCGTGAGGAGGGGCGCCTAGGGGTGGTGGTAACTTTTTTGGCCATAATGGAGTTAATGAAAGACTCTATGATAGAAATAGTTCAATCGGAATCGTTCGGTCCGATTCATTTGAAATCCAGGTAAGAACGCCGCATGAGTGATGTAGATAATAAAGTAAAAATGATCGTCGAGGGTTTGCTACTTGCGGCCGGGCGACCCTTGACTCTGGATAATATTATTCAGGTGTTTAGTAAGGATGAACGACCTGATCGCAACGAATTAAAAACTGTCATGGAGAGTATAGCCGAAGATTGTGCCGACCGCGGTTTCGAGTTAAAGGAAGTGGCATCGGGATACAGGTTTCAGGTAAAGCAAGACCTTAGCGAGTGGGTGGCGAAACTCTGGGAGGAGCGACCGCCGCGCTATACCAGAGCGCTGCTTGAGACGCTGGCTCTGGTTGCCTACCGGCAACCAATTACGCGAGGTGATATCGAAGATATTCGCGGCGTAGCGGTGAGTTCGAATATAGTACGGACTTTGCTTGATAGGGAGTGGATTCGTGTCGTGGGTCACAGAGACGTACCGGGCCGTCCGGCGATGTTCGCGACAACCAGGCAGTTTCTCGATTATTTCAATCTTAAGAGTTTGCAGGATTTGCCACCGTTATCTGAAATTAAGGATCTTGCACCTAGCGACCCCGAGTACGACCTCGAAGATGATCTGGCAGGACAGAGAATACTTGAATTGCCGGAAGAGGTCGTAGATGAAAACAGCCTTGAGTTGAGCGATTCACAGAAGGCCGAGCTAATCGCCGAAGAAGAGGCCGTCGCGCTCTCGGCGAAACCTCTCGATGAGATCTTGCAGCTTCCACCGGAACTGCAAGATCCAGTAATCGAGGAAGATGAAGACATCGAGCCAGATGCCGACACTGAAGAATTTGAAGCAGAATTCGGGCTCAAAGAACTGGATGAGGCACTCGACTCGATCGAAGCCGCTGACATCAAGCACACCGACGCAGACACGCACGCCGATGCCGAACCAAGCTCGAAAGATGAGGCTGACGATGACCAGGAAGAAGGGGCTGTTCATGAATCTGAAGCGGAAGCGGTAGAGATCGGCGTGGATGATGATACAGAATCTGAAATTCAGCACTAGCCGGTAGTCACTGCGCGCAACGACGTTCCACCAAAATCTATATAACGCAAAGCAAATGCATCATGAATGAGAAGCTTCAAAAAGTGCTGGCTCGTGCCGGCTTTGGTTCGCGTCGCGAAATCGAAGGCTGGATTGCCAATGGTCGTATTAAAGTGAATGGAAAAGTCGCCACCGTAGGCGATCGCGTATCCGATGACGACAAGATTGTAGTCGACGGGAAGAAACTGGCTCCGCAGAAAAAAATTCGAGAGGACCGCCGCGTTATCCTCTATAACAAGCCAGAGGACGAAGTATCTACTCGCAGTGACCCTGAGGGGCGAAAAACTGTGTTTGACAGACTCCCGCCCTTAAAACACGGGCGCTGGGTGTCGATTGGACGGCTCGATATTAACACCAGCGGGCTGATGTTATTTACTACCGATGGCGAGCTAGCCAACAAGCTAATGCATCCAAGTTCGCAGATTGAGCGCGAGTATGCCGTGAGGGTGCTGGGAGATGTTACGCCGGAGATGGTGCAGGAGATGCATAAGGGCGTAATGATCGAGGGAAATCTGTGTCGCTTCACCGATATCCAGCATTACGGCGGTGAGGGCGTCAACCAGTGGTATCACGTGGTGCTGATGGAAGGGCGTAATCGCGAGGTGCGTAAGCTTTGGGAGTCGCAGGGCGTAAAAGTCAGTCGGCTAAAACGGGTTCGTTTTGGGCCTTTGTTCATTCCCAGTTCCGTGAGCAAGGGTAGGTTTAATGAGCTTGGCAAACCCGAGATCGAGAAGCTGCTAAAATTAGTCGCCAAAGAAAACGAGCGTCCGGTAAAGCCGCAGTCAGATTAGACTGTCTCAAATCCCCTGGCGTTCAATGCCTGTCCATGAATGCTCATGGCCTGAGGCGCCATCAGATAAAGATACACTGGCATGAGTGATTCCGCCGTGGGCTGGGTCTGAGGATCTTCCGCTGGATAGGCATCGCGGCGCATATTAGTCCTGGTCCCGCCCGGGTTCAGGCTGTTTACTTTAATTGAAGTCGTATTTTGTAGCTCTTCTGCCAGCGTCTGCATCAGTCCTTCTATGGCAAATTTTGATACCGCATAGGCTCCCCAGAACGCGCGACCGAGCCGACCTACGCTGGACGATGTGAAGAGTACACGTGCGTCTTTGGATCTGCTCAAGGCGGGGATAAGAACCTGTGTCAGTTGAAATGCTGCGGTCACGTTTACCTGCATGAGGTCGCTCCAGACCTGAGCAGGATAGAACTCGATAGGCGTCCTTGCACCTAGCAGAGCCGCATTATGAATGAGACCATCAAGACAATCGAATTGCTGGTTTAAAGACTCGGCAAGAATCTTAAAATCTTCCAGGCCCGCTGTCTTGAAATCCAACGGGTGAATGATTACCTTGCCGGGATGACATTGTTCGATTTCGTCATAGACCTTTTCTAACTTGTTCTGATCTCTGCCAAGCAAGATGACGGTGGCGCCATGATCGGCATAGGTCTTAGCGCAGACTTTACCGATGCCATCGCTAGCTCCAGTTATAAGAATGGTTTTATTTTCCAGGAAGTCTTTCTTGGCAGCGTAGGTAAAGGTCATTTCAGGCAAATTTCAATAAGTTTAAGAGTGAGGTTGTTTGTTCCGGTGCCTGCAGGATGAAGTCTGCATACCATTGTTCGACTTGCGCATCATCTGCCAGGTAGCCATAGGCGGCTGCTATCGCTATCACATCCGCATTTTTTGCGGCCTGGATATCTCTAATATGGTCTCCAATGTACACGGCGCGTTCGGTGTCACAGCCAAGCTTTTGCAGCGCGAGTAAGATTGGTTCGGGATGCGGTTTCGTCTCGCTTACATGGTCGGGGCATACCAGCACGCTGCACCTATTGTTAAGCCCCAATTGTTGTAATAGGCGAATACTGTATTTCTCGGGCTTATTGGTGACAATCCCCCAGGGAATGCCCTGTTCCTCGAGTTGTTGCAGCAGTGCATTCAAGCCTGGGTAAAGCGAAGCAGCAGTCGTAGTAAGCTGTTCGTAATAGATATCCAATAGCCGCTTGAGCAAGTCGGCAAAATCCGCGTGCGACTCGTCGACTCCAAATGCAATCTTCACTAGAGCTCGCGCACCGTTCGATACATTCTGACAAATGGTCTTGTACGCTAAGGGTTGTTTGTCGTGCTCCGCCAGAAGTTGGTTAACAACCACAGTGAAATCTGGTGCGGTATCGATTAGTGTGCCGTCGAGGTCGAATAGCACACACTCGATAGATGTTTCCAGTTTTTCTGTCATTGTTGTTTCTCGGGGCGGGTATAACAGGCGATGTAGTTCACATCGACGTTCTTTTCTAAACTGTACTTTCGCGTTATTGGGTTATAGCCCATGCCAATCTGGCCTTGCAGGTCGAGGTTGCTGTCCCGGCACCAGGCAGCGAGTTCAGAAGGTTTGATAAAGCGTGCATAGTCATGAGTGCCGCGCGGCAACAATTTCAAGAGATACTCGGCGCCAAGTATGGCGAACAGATAGGACTTGGGGTTGCGATTGATCGTGGAGAAGAAGACCGTACCACCGGGTTTGACTAGATCGTGGCAGGCCTGCACTACCAGCGAGGGATCGGGCACGTGCTCGAGCATCTCAAGACAGGTAACGATATCAAATTGCGCGCTGTGTGCCAGCGCGAACTGTTCGGCCGAGGACTTTTGATAGTCTATATCCAGCTTGCTTTCCAGCTGATGCAGTTTGGCGACTGATAAGGAGGCATCGGCCATGTCGATAGCGGTCACATCGGCGCCATGGTGTGCCATAGCCTCGGCGAGAATGCCGCCGCCGCAACCGATGTCTAATACCTTCTTTGCCGCCGGGTTTACCGTTCGGCTGATGTAACTCATGCGCAGGGGATTGATCTGGTGAAGTGGCTTGAATTCACTATCGGGATCCCACCAGCGTGCCGCCAGCGCTTCGAACTTACGAATTTCGAGCTCGTCTACGTTTTCCATTGCTTATTCGCCTGCCAGAGTACTGACCGCCGACAGTTCTTTCTGCCACTGCCTGCTATTTGATTTTATGGCCTCGATGTCGAGCTTGGTAAACTCACCGTCGTCTAATAGTAGCTGCCCCGCACACCAGACGTGTGAAACCTGCGAGGCTTGAGTAGCATAGACTATTTGTGAAACGGGGTCGTATAGAGGGATGCTGTTGAGCGTATCGAGATTAATCGCCGTAATGTCGGCATGTTTACCAACTTCCAGACTCCCGATCATGCTATCCAGACCCAGCGCGCGCGCGCCGTTTATCGTTGCCATTTCTAGCGCCTGCCGAGCAGGTAGCGCGCTAGCATCTTGGGCAACCGCCTTTGCCAGCAAGGCGGCGGTGCGCATTTCTGAAATCATATCGAGGTCATTGTTGCTGGCGCAGCCATCCGTTCCCAGCGCGATATTAAGCCCAGCCTCATGTAACTTGGCAACTTCACAGAAGCCACTGGCAAGCTTTAAATTGGATTCTGGGCAGTGCGCTATATGACAGCCAGCCGCGGCGAGGGAATTGATGTCTTCATCGGAAAGTGATGTGGCATGCACGGCTATGAGGCGCGGGCTGAGCAGACCGAGCTTGTGTAGGCGTTGAATTGGAGTCTGTCCATCGGCGGCAAGCGCATCGGAGACCTCTTTAGCCGTCTCATGCAGGTGCATATGTATCGGAAGGTCCAACTCCTCGGCGAGCGTGGAGAGTTTCAACAGAGGAGCGTCTGACACGGTATAGGGTGCATGTGGGCCGAAAGCGGTGTGTATCAATTCGCTGTGGCGATAGCCATCATGCAGCTTGGTAGCCTTGTCGATGTATTCATCGGCATCCTGAGCCCAGATCGTCGGGAAATCGAGCACAGGGCTTGCCAGTTGCACGCGAATATTGGCGGCGAGTGCGGCCTGGGCCACCTGATCCGGGAAGAAATACATGTCGGCGAAGCAGGTAGTGCCAGAACGTATCATCTCGGCGATAGCCAGATTGGCACCGTGAAGGGCGAAAGCTGCTGAAACAAATTTGGCTTCGAGGGGCCAGATAAATTCCTCGAGCCATTTTGCAAGCGGTACATCATCGGCAATACCGCGCATCAGCGTCATGGGCGAGTGGCCGTGCGCATTGATCAGGCCGGGTATCAGAGCATGCTGGCCAAGTGCCAGCGTCGTCCTCGCCTTGACCGTGGACTCAGCCTCTTTCTGGCTAAAAATACCAATAATTTTACTGCCGCGAACAGCGAGGCAATGATCCTGTAAGACTGTGCCCTGCGGCAGCACTGGAATGATCCATTTTGCCGAAATTAGCAGGTCGGCTTCTGTCGTCGAATTCGTGTTCAAAATAGCCTCTTTCTGTCCGCTCAGAAAATGATGATTTGGCGTTAAAATAAGGGCTGGAATTATACCTAGAAAAATTTGAAATAGCGCGTTGCAAAGTTAGCCTCGTCCAGACGTGGATATTATTGAAAAAACAGAGGTTTTTGCCACAATATTTGGGCGATTTGGCTGTCCTAGCAGCCGCCATTGATGCTACAATTCTTGGTCTTTATTGCTACGGATTTTTCCTCGATAAAAACTGCAATTTAGCTATCAGAAAAGCTCGAAATCGGCCGCTAAAAGGTTATGGAAAAACAAAAAAATACCCGTGTTTTCAAGCAAGAAATCATGCCCCAATTTATCCCTGATTTCCCCACTATTTAGGATGTAGTTAATCTATGACCGAGTTTGCCAAACAGGTCTTGCCTGTTGCCTTAGAAAGTGAAATGCGGGAGTCCTACCTCGCCTATGCAATGAGCGTGATTGTGGGGCGTGCCTTGCCTGATGTCAGGGACGGCTTAAAACCCGTGCACCGGCGCGTGCTATTCGCCATGAGCGTGCTTTCGAATGACCACAATAAGCCCTATAAGAAGTCTGCCCGTATCGTCGGTGACGTTATCGGTAAGTATCACCCGCACGGCGATTCTGCCGTTTATGACACCATCGTACGAATGGCGCAGAGTTTTTCGCTTCGCTATCCCTTGGTTGATGGTCAGGGAAACTTCGGCTCAATCGATGGCGATTCGGCGGCGGCGATGCGTTATACAGAAATTCGCATGGCAAAGATCGCCCATGATCTACTCGCAGATCTGGACAAAGAGACCGTCGACTTTTCGCCGAACTATGACGGCACCGAATATATTCCCGATGTTATGCCGACGCGTATTCCAAATTTACTGGTCAATGGTTCTTCTGGAATCGCGGTGGGCATGGCGACCAATATCCCACCCCACAACCTGAATGAAGTGATCGGTGGCGCTATCGCCCTGCTGGACGATCCGGAAATTGATATCGATGCCCTGATGGAGCACATTCAGGGTCCGGATTTCCCTACGGCAGCCATCATCAACGGCAAGGCGGGCATAGTACAGGCCTACAAGACTGGCCGTGGCCGTATTTATATGCGGGCCAAGGCCGATATTATAGAGAGCGAGAAATCCGGCAAGCAGACTATTATCGTCAGCGAGATTCCCTACCAGCTAAATAAATCGAGACTGATCGAAAAAATCGCCGAGCTGGTCAAAGAGAAGAAGATCGAAGGCATTTCCGAGCTTCGCGACGAATCAGACAAGGATGGGTTACGCATAGTCATCGAACTGCGCAAGGGTGAAATGGGCGATGTCGTGCTCAATAACCTGTACGCGCAGACCCAGATGCAGTCGGTATTCGGCATCAATATGGTTGCGCTGGTCGATGGCCAGCCGAGATTGCTCAACCTCAAGGAAATGCTCGATGCCTTCATTCGGCACCGTCGCGAGGTGGTCTCAAGGCGTACAACTTACTTGCTGCGCAAGGCGCGGGAGCGCGGTCATATCCTCGAGGGCCTTGCCGTAGCGCTTGCCAACATAGATGCCGTTATAGAATTAATCAAGAGCTCTCCGACCTCTCTAGAAGCGAAGGAAAAATTGCTCGCCAGATCATGGAAGTCGGACAGTGTTTTGGAGATGTTAGGTGAGGTCGGAGCAGACGCCTGCAGGCCTGAAGGGTTGGAGACGCAGTTTGGCTTGAAGGACAAAGAGTATTTTCTGAGTCCGGATCAGGCGCAAGCAATCCTTGATTTGAGACTGCATCGACTCACAGGTCTGGAACACGAAAAGTTAATCAATGACTACACCGAACTGCTCAGGCAGATAGCCGATTATCTGGATATTTTAGAGAACGAGCCCCGCCTGCTAAGTGTGGTGCGCGATGAGATGGAGCAAGTCAAGAAAGAGTATGGCGACGATCGTCGTACCGAAATCGTAGGTTCGCAACTGGACCTCACGATGGAAGACTTGATATCTGAGGAAGACCGTGTCGTAACGATCTCGAAAACAGGCTACGCGAAATCGCAGCCGCTTGCGGACTACAGCGCACAGAAGCGCGGTGGAACGGGCAGGGCCGCAGCCTCGGTTAAGGATGAAGACATCGTTGAGCATCTGCTGATAGCAAATACACACGATACATTGTTATGTTTTAGCAGTGTCGGAAAAGTGTACTGGCTGAAAGTGTTCATGATCCCGGTGGCAAGCAGGACGGCGCGCGGTAAACCGATAATAAATATTATCCCGTTGGAGGAGGGTGAGCGCATAACCAATATGCTCCCCGTGAAAGATTACCCCGAAGACCTTTTCGTCTTCATGGCTACAGCCAATGGTACGGTAAAGAAAACGGCGCTTACTAATTTTGCACGGCAGCGCAGCGTCGGTCTTAGAGCTATCGAGCTGGACGAAGGTGATGAGCTGGTCGGTACGGCTATCACCGATGGCTCTAAAGATGTGATGCTCATTAGCAGCAGTGGCAAGACTATTCGCTTCAATGAGGAAGACGTGCGTGCGATGGGGCGAACGGCCAGAGGGGTCAGAGGCATTAAGATGGCCGCTGAATTCAAGATGATCGCGCTAATCATCCCTGATCCTGTGAAGCAGATACTTACGGTTTGTGAGAAGGGTTACGGCAAACGTACAAACGTGGATGATTTTCCAGTCTATGGACGCGGCGGGCAGGGTGTAATCGGTATTCAAACTAGCGAGCGTAATGGTCCCGTGGTCGGGGCGGCGCAAGTTTCCGAAGCAGATGAGATAATCTTGATATCCGACAAGGGTACACTTGTCAGGACTCGCGTCACCGAGGTATCGATTCAGGGCAGAAACACTCAGGGTGTACGTCTGATTCGTCTGAAAGATTCAGAGAAGCTGGTCGGTCTGGAGCAGGTCGATGAACCGGAAGCGGTGGAAGAGCTGGTTGCTCAGGCCGAGGCTTTGGAAGAGAGTAATGAAGTGGTAGATTCGAAGCCAGCGGCCGACCCGGATCCAAGCAAGACCGAGTAAACGCAGCACCCACGGAACCGACAAGCCATCCACGATAAGTTGGTGGGTGGCTTGTATCTATTAGAAACCTAATCTTTATCTATTAATCTGTTTAAACCGTCTTATGAGTCACAACATTGACACAGCTGCGACTACCAAGGTTGCGTATTTGGGCCCGGAAGGGACCTATTCTCAGCTTGCGGCACTTGAATTCTTCGGTGCGGATGTTGAGTTGCTGAATTGCGTATCTATCGATGATGTTTTTATCGCGGTGGAGCAAGGCAAGGTATCGCACGGTATTGTGCCGGTTGAAAATTCGACAGAAGGTGCGATCAATAATACGCAAGATTGTTTGCTTGATAGCAGCGCGAAGATACTTGGTGAGCAGATAGTGTCAATAGAGCATAGCCTGCTTGCGCAAGCGTCTACGTTAAAGTCTGATATCCGAAAAATTGCTTCACACAAGCAATCACTCGCTCAGTGTAGAAACTATTTGTCAAAGAATTTTCCCGCTGCGCTGCAGATAGAATGCGCCAGCAATGGTGAGGCTGCAATTCTGGCGAAAACACAATCTGACACAGCGGCGATAGCAAGCGAACTCGCTGGTCGGATTTACGGATTGCAGAGTCTCGATATCTGCATTCAGGACAAATCGAATAATCGTACCCGGTTTTTAGTACTCGCCCAGGATGATGCCATCCCTACAGGCAATGACAAGACGAGCATTCTGGTCTATACCGAAAACAAGCCCGGCGCATTGTTTCGTGTACTGGAGCCATTCGAGAAGTATCAGCTTAGTCTCACCAAAATAGAAACGCGACCTTCGAAGAAAGAGGCGTGGGAGTACGTGTTCTTCATCGATTTTGAGGGTCACAAAGATGATGATGCCACCAGGCAGTTATTCTCTGTCTTGGAACAGGGCGGTGTGGTAGTGAAAATATTGGGCTCGTATCCTATCTGCGCACAGGCGTAGCGGTCTGCAATAATGAAGTTTTCAGAGAACACAGTAGTCCTTATTATCGGTCTGGGAATGATCGGGGGTTCCATTGCGCACGGACTAAAAAAAGCGAATCCACAGAGAAAAATCCTCGCCTGTGATAAGAACGAAAATTCACTGAAGCTGGCTTTTGATGATGGCATTATCAGCGCCAGTGGCACCATAGCCACTCTTTGTCCACAGGCAGATATCATCGTACTGGCCGTTCCGCCACTTACGGTTTGTGAAATACTTGCTGAGGTATTTTTGCATAAGAAAGACAACGCGCTTGTTTCCGATGTTGCTAGCGTCAAGTCGCATATTTTTTCTTCGAATCATGAGTTCGCCGATAGCGACCTGGCGTCCTTCGTTCCGGCCCATCCCATTGCTGGCTCCGAACAGAGTGGGTATGCGGCCGCGATCGATGAGTTGTTTCTCGGGCGAAATGTGATTCTCACTCCGCACAATTTCAATACGGCTTCTGCCGTTGCTGCAGTGCATGCAATGTGGCGAGAGTTAGGCGCAAACGTAATAGGCATGACCTGTGTAAAACACGATGAAGTGTTGGCAGCCACGAGCCATCTGCCCCATCTGCTAGCCTACGCAATAGTGGATGTGTTGCTCAGGCAAGAGCAGAGCGAAGACATATTTCGTTATGCCGCTGGTGGCTTTGCAGATTTCAGCCGACTCGCATCCAGTGATGCAAAGATGTGGTCGGATATATTTATTGCGAATTCGGCCGCGGTAGAAGCAGTTCTAGATGACTATATAAAAACCCTGTTAGAGTTTAAGACGGCGATTCGAGACCAGAAACATGAGGTATTAGAGGAAGCATTCGGGTCTGCAAAGAAAGCCAGGGATGATTTTATCAGCCAGCATTTTCAACCGAAGAAGCAATCAGAAATGACAATCAAGCAACTCAGTTTCAGCGTCAGCCCGGGTGGCAAAGTCGCAGGTTCTATTCGCGTCGCGGGGGACAAGTCGATCTCTCATCGTTCGATCATCCTGGCTGCTATTGCTAATGGCATTACACATGTTACGGGGTTTCTCGAGGGAGAGGATGTGCTGAATACTGTGGCAGCATTTCGTGAAATGGGTGTAACTATTGTCGGCCCGGAGCAGGGCGAGTTAACTATCTATGGAGTCGGCAAGACTGGGCTGCAGAAACCGCGCAAGCCCTTGTATATGGGGAATTCAGGCACGGCGATGCGGTTACTGGCCGGACTCCTGGCTGCTCAGCAATTCGACAGCGAATTAACGGGTGATGAGTCTTTGATGGAACGACCAATGAATCGAGTCGCAGACCCGCTTCGCAGCATGGGAGCTAATATAGTGACCGGCGCTACTGGAACCGGGCCATTGAAAATTCAAGGCGCGAAACTGAAAGGTTTTAGCTATCAGATGCCAATTGCCAGTGCCCAGGTGAAGTCATGTCTGCTCCTGGCGGGACTCTATGCCGAGGGCGAAACCAGGATCGTTGAGCCGGCGCCCTGTCGAGATCACACGGAACGTATGCTGCAAGGCTTTGGCTATGCTGTCGCGGTCGATCCCCAGCAGAGGAGCTCTGCTGTCACGGGTGGTGGAGAGTTAAAGGCAGCAGAAATCGATGTGCCTGCGGATATATCTTCGGCAGCATTTTTCCTGGTGGCTGCGGCGATTACGCCTGAGTCTGATCTGACACTGCGCCATGTCGGCGTGAACCCGACCCGTGTAGGAGTGATCAATATCCTGCGCGCTATGGGAGCTGATATCGAGAGCACTAACGAGAGAGTTGTTGGTGGTGAGCCCGTTGCGGACCTGCGAGTGCGTTACCGTGAACTGACTGGATTGCTTATCGATCAGGAGCAAATACCGCTGGCGATTGATGAGTTTCCCGTCTTGTTTATCGCCGCCGCCTGTGCAAAAGGGGAAACCTTGCTGCGTGGAGCCGAGGAGCTGCGAGTTAAGGAGAGCGATCGTATTGATGCCATGGCAAAAGGCTTGCAGCAACTCGGAGTGGCTGTGCAGACTTATGCAGACGGTATCAAGATTACTGGGGGCAAGATGGGTGGTGGCGCCATTGACAGTTTCGGGGATCATCGAATCGCCATGGCGTTCACGGTTGCCGGGCTCAGAGCCGAATCGGCCATCGAGATTGCCAACTGTGCAAACGTGGCGACCTCATTTCCAAATTTTGTGGAGCTGGCTGCGGCGGTCGGAATGCGAGTATCGGTGCGCGCGTGATTAGGAGTATTCAATGAGCAAAGCGCCTGTAATAGCAATCGATGGCCCTTCTGGCTCCGGCAAGGGAACTATTGCTTCCCGTGTAGCCGCGGCCCTGGGGTTTTCCCTGCTCGATAGCGGTGCCTTATACCGGGTGCTCGGTGTCGCCTGTCATCGAAACAATACCGACCTCGCAAATCCTGCGGCGGTACGCGAAGTCGCTGAAAACCTCGATATCGAGTTTGGCCGAAGCGGCGAGGGCAGCGTCTGCTTGGCCGGCGAGGATGTAAGCCTCGCCATTCGAGGAGACCTTGGCAGTGACATGGCATCACGGGTTGCTGCCATTAGCGCGGCCCGCGAAGCGCTTTTCGAGCGCCAATTGGCCTTTCGCCAGCCCCCCGGATTGGTTGCGGACGGCCGCGATATGGGGACTGCGGTATTCCCTGATGCAACCCTGAAAATCTTCTTGACGGCGAGCGCTGAAGAGCGTGCGCAGAGGCGATATAAGCAGTTGATAGCTAAGGGTATTGATGCTATTCTGCCCGACCTTTTGCGAGACCTAAAAGAGCGGGACCGGCGCGATAGCGAGCGCGCCATCTCTCCACTCAAGCCCGCTGAAGATGCCATCGTCATAGATACAACGGATTTGACTATCGATCAGGTAGTGAATCAGGTCCTGAAATACTACTCCTCGGCATAGCGGAAAAGCGTCAGTAAAAATTGTTTGAAACTGTTTCTCGGCTGCATCCCCAGAATTGGCTGCCGTGGAGCTGAATTTAATCACCCCGCAGAACTGGTATGCGGTTGGTTGTAGATCACCTTAGATGTGGTTTGTAACTTATTGAATATATTAGGATAAATAATGAGCGAGAATTTTGCAGAGCTGTTTGAACAGAGCTTAACTGAAATAGATATGACCCCAGGTGCCATCGTAACCGGCACTGTGATAGAAATAGATTCGGACTGGGTAACAGTCCACGCCGGCCTTAAATCTGAAGGCGTTATTCCCCGCGTTGAATTCCTTGACGAGCAAGGCAACTTTTCTCTGGAAGTTGGCAATGAAGTAAAAGTGGCGCTGGAAACTGTAGAAGACGGGTTTGGTGCCACCCGACTATCCCGTGAGAAAGCCAAGCGTGCTGAATCCTGGATGGAGCTCGAAGCGGCACACGAGAAAAATGACATCGTTACCGGTGTGATTAACGGTAAGGTGAAGGGCGGCTTTACTGTCGATTTAAACAATATCAGAGCCTTCCTGCCAGGGTCCCTGGTCGATGTACGACCGGTGCGAGACACGCTGCATCTGGAAGGGCAATTACTGGAATTTAGGCTGATCAAGCTCGACCGCAAGCGTAACAACGTGGTTGTTTCACGCCGCGCGGTGCTCGAGTCCGTGAGCACAGAAGAAAGAGATGCTCTGCTCGAGAAGTTACAGGAAGGCATATCTATTAAGGGTATCGTAAAGAACCTGACTGACTACGGTGCCTTCGTAGACCTGGGCGGCGTTGACGGCCTCTTGCATATCACAGATATGTCCTGGAAGCGGATTAAGCATCCAAGCGAGATTGTGAATGTGGGCGATGAGATCGACGTGAAGGTATTAAAATACGACCGTGAACGTAATCGTGTGTCTCTTGGCCTTAAGCAGTTGGGCGAAGATCCATGGGTGGCCATCAAGGCACGTTATCCAGAGAAAACTCAGGTCAAGGCCATTGTCACGAACCTTACCGACTACGGTTGTTTCGCCGAACTAGAAGAGGGTGTGGAAGGCCTGGTTCACGTCTCCGAAATGGATTGGACTAATAAGAATATTCATCCTTCCAAGGTTGTTAATCTTGGTGACGAAGTCGATGTCATGATCCTGGATATCGACGAAGAACGTCGTCGTATTTCTCTAGGCATCAAGCAGTGCTTCCAGAACCCTTGGGACGGCTTCGCCGAGAATTTCCAGAAGGGCGACAAGATATCGGGCAGCATCAAGTCGATCACTGACTTTGGAATCTTCATCGGCCTCGACGGTAATATCGACGGCCTGGTGCATCTTTCCGATATTTCCTGGGACGAGGCTGGCGAAGACGCCGTGCGCGAATACAAGAAGGGAGATGAGATTGAGACTGTTATTCTCTCGATCGACCCCGAGCGCGAGCGTATTTCACTTGGTGTGAAGCAACTCGAAGACGACCCTTTCATGAACTACGCCAGTGAATTTGAGAAGGGTAGTATCGTAAAGGGCATCGTAACAGCGATCGACGCGAAGTCGGCAACGGTTACCTTGCAAGAAGGCGTAGAAGGCGTTTTAAGAGCCTCTGAAATTAGCCGCGATAAAGTGGAAGACGCTCGAAACGCCCTGACAGAAGGTGCTGAGATCGAAGTTAAGATCGTTAGCGTCGACCGCAAGAACCGTGTTCTGAGCCTGTCGGTCAAGGCGATCGAGATTGATGACGAGAAGAGCGCCGTTAAGAAGCACAGCAGCGATGCCTCGGATGTTTCGCCCGGTACAATCGGCGATCTGATCAAGGCTCAGATGAATAAAGGCTCAGATGAATAAAGGCTCAGATGGATAAAAGCTAGAAATCTTGGCATTCTCCTGCCTCCTGATTGATTAAGTGGCGGTCACGATGCAGGAGAACATTCGAGATTTATCAGTATGTTGCGCCATTGTCTGATTCAATATGGCCATAGGTTTGTGTTAGGCTTGCTCAGCTAAGCGGCAAAGCGCAGTGAAAATTGGTTGCGTCGTACCAGGACAGGGGACAATTATGACTAAATCTGAACTCATAGATCGTATTGCTGGCAAGCAAACCCAGCTCTCTTCTAAAGACGTAGAGCTAGCGGTTAAAGCGATTATTGAATATATGTCTCAGGTCTTATCTGAAGGCGGCAGAATCGAAATCAGGGGGTTTGGTAGTTTCTCTCTGCATTATCGTGTACCGCGTATCGGGCGTAATCCAAAAACCGGCACACCGGTGGCTTTAAGCGGAAAGTATGTACCCCACTTCAAACCGGGTAAAGAATTGCGCGACCGAGTCAATACGAGCATGCTGGTCGAACAACACAACTAGTTAGCCACTGGCTTTTGCAAATTCCACGGCATGGCCATCTCGGTTATGCCGTTTTTATTTGTACAATAGTTCGAGATAGCTGTTGTACCAAGGTTCTTGAGTAACAATAACGAATTCGACTTAAAGCTTCAGGCTTGGATGATATTTCGATGCGCCAGCTGACCCAATTGCTTTCCGGTTTCTTCTTACTGCTTGTTTTCGCGGTTAGCATCACTTTCTCTTTCTACAACTCCACTCCCGTCGCCATCGGAATCGGTTCATGGCAATCGCAGGCACAGCCGGTATCCGTATGGATCATTGCTGCCTTTGTAAGTGGCGGCTTATCGGGCTTATTGTTAGGTCTGGGTCTGTTCAGAAACCTCAGGTCGCGGGTGGAAATCAGGCGACTAAACAAGGCGCTCGCTGATGCGAAACAGGAGATTTCGAATCTTCGGTCGCTCTCGTTGCGCGAACTGAAGAAATAATGGTCTGCTCTTATGGATAGCCTGACATTCTACGTAATCTTGTTAGTCGCCGTAATCGCCGGGTGGTTGCTCGGCAGCTTCGGCTCGAAAAAATCCGCTCCTGCAAAGAGCGCGAGCTCAGACTGGTTTCAGGACTATTTCGTAGGACTGAACTACTTGCTGAACGATGAGCCAGATGAGGCCATCGATACCTTTATCAAAGCCCTCGAAGTAAACAGTGAGACGATAGAAACCCACCTGGCCCTGGGTGCACTCCTGCGCAGGAGGGGAAAGGTCGACCAGGCGATCAATGTGCACCAGACGCTCTTGGCGAGACCGAATCTTGAACGTAGTTTCGCCAATTCGGTCAGATTGCAGCTAGCACTTGATTATATTGCTGCGGGGTTGCTGGATCGGGCGGAGCGCCTGTCGAAAGAGGTTCTCGAAGATGGCTCACCGGCGCAGTGGGAAGCGCTGGAGCAGTTGATTACCATCTACCAGACCGAGAAGGAATGGGAGAATGCCATTACCTGCTGTGCCGAGCTTTTAAAAAATCCGTCTTACAAAAAGGATGTGTCTTTACTAGGCAGCGCCGCCCATTTCTGCTGTGAGTTGGCGGAACAGTACCTACACAGCGGCCAGGACAGTCTTGCCAGGACTCAGATTAAGCGAGCCTTTACCTTCGAGAGGAAGAGTGTCCGTGCGATGTTGTTGTTAGCCGACATCGAGCAGCGCGAGGGAAACTTCAAAGCAGCAATCAAAGAACTTCAGCGCGTTCGCGCAGCGAAACCAGAATTCATTCCGCAGTTGCTGGGAAAGTTGGCTTTTTGTCATGAGAAACTGGGCTCCCAACTGGAGTTTGAGAAGCAACTGGGTTCCATGGTGACGGAAGACTCGAGCATAGACGCTACATTGCTACTTGCAAGAAGAATCGGCGCGAAGTCTGGCAACGCTGCTGCCATGAAATTTTTGAATACTCATCTCGACACAAAGCCTTCGCTGAATGGATTGATCGAGCTGTTGCGGTTGCAGCTGGATGTCGTCGATGAGGATGTTGCCAGCAATCTGGAATCGTTGTTAAATCTTGTTCAGAAACAGGCGCAGGAAAGTTCAGAATATCAATGTCATCATTGCGGGTTCGATACCAAGAGCTTTTTTTGGATGTGTCCAAGCTGCAAGAAATGGGACACGATCAGACCTATCGATACCTTACCGAATCGGCTAGCACGTATCGTTAGCAGTTAGTCAGTGCTGTTGGAGCAAGAGTGGAAAAAAGAATAATAGTGGCATTAGATTTTAGTTCGGCGAAACTGGCTCTGGATATGGCAGACAATCTGGATCCGAAACTGTGTCGACTAAAAATAGGCAAGGAATTGTTTACCGCCTGCGGTCCCGATTTGGTAAAACAGGTACAGGGCCGCGGCTTCGATGTATTTCTCGATCTAAAGTTTCATGATATTCCCAACACAGTAGCGAAGGCCGTCGCTGTCGCCGGGCAGATGGGGGTGTGGATGCTGAATGTTCATGCCTCCGGAGGCCGCGGGATGATGGAGGCAGCAAGAGAAGCCCTGTTCGAATTTGGAGAACAGCGGCCGAAGTTAATCGCCGTGACTGTCCTGACAAGCCTGGCTCAGGAAGATCTGAACCAGACAGGTATCGATCGTTCGGCAGAGGAGCAGGTTAGCAAACTGGCGTTTCTAACTAGAGAGGCTGGACTCGACGGAGTGGTCTGTTCAGCAGCGGAAACTCGACTGCTTCGCGCGCAATTGCCGAAGAGCTTCTGTCTGGTGACACCTGGCATCCGGCGCGCAGAAGATGCGATGGGAGATCAGAAACGCGTACTGGGGCCGGCAGACGCGATCCGCAGCGGCAGCGATTACCTCGTGGTTGGGCGGCCTATTACTCAGGCTGACTCTCCAAATAAGGCGCTGCAGGAATTTAATTTGGCAATAGCTGGCGCTAGCTAATTTCTATACTAAGCTATGGTAGACAGCATGAGGCTGTTTTCACATAACTATAGCGATAAGGAAATTACTATGATTAGACTAGCGGTTCATAGATTGGCAATTGCCGCTGTTTTACTGGCTTTCTCGACAGTTGGTTTTGCAGTTGAGGCGCAGCCTGAGACCACGCAGCAAGTTCAGGTGTTGGATATTAATAGTGCAGATGCCGCGGCAATAGCTGCTGCGCTCGATGGCATTGGCATGACGAAGGCCAAAGAGATTGTTGCCTATCGAGAAATGTACGGCAGCTTTCATTCAGTCGATGAACTGGCTGAGGTGAAGGGTATCGGCATGGCAACGATCGAGAGAAACAGGCAGCGAATAATAGTCGTTAATAAGTAGCTGTATTGCTCGATAAGGCACTTTCATTATGTATTGAAAGTGCCTGATTTTATTACTGAAATTTTCTAAAAGCCCGTTATAATAGAGCCCCTACGTCGTCCTCTGTCGAGCTTCGGGTTCATGTCGCTATTGCTGCTTTGTATTCTGCTTTTTCTGGGCTCTGTTGTCCTGACAGGCCTCCTACGCCTGGCGGCGCAGCGCGTCAGGCTCATCGCCATTCCGATCTCGAGAAGCGCCCATTCAGACCCTGTCCCCGTTGGCGGAGGGCTAGCGATCGTTGCCTTGGTGATGTCCGCCGTCGTCTATTACTACTCGAAGGGCGAAATTCCTACGAATGAATTTGCCGCTCTCATGGTCGCTATCGTTATCGCGGGTATCGGCATTATCGACGACTACAGGCACCTCAATGTGCGTTGGCGCATACCCGCACAGTTCCTGGCTGCTGTTCTCGTCGTCAGTTTTTTAGGAGACGTTCCCGCCATAGAATTTGGTTTTTTCCAGTTTCCCGCATCGATGCTGCTCAATGTAATCGCTGTGTTCGCTCTGGTGTGGTTGTTGAACCTTTTTAATTTTATGGACGGCCTCGATGGCATCGCTGCCACTGAGCTGATTTCTGTAAACCTGCTGACGATGGCTATTATTGTTCACAGTGACGATGTCTTAGCCCTGCTGTCTGCGAGTCTAGCGAGTGCTGCGGGTGGTTTCCTGGTATGGAATTGGGCTCCTGCAAAGATATTCATGGGGGACGTTGGCAGCAGTTTTATTGGATTTACGCTCGGAATCATGGCGTTGTTATCCATGATTCACGGCACTATGACGGTCTGGGCCTGGGTGTTGCTACTGGGAGTTTTTGTGGTCGATGCCACATTCACATTGTATAAGCGTTTCCGTTACCGCCAGCGTTGGTACGAAGGCCATGCATCGCACGCCTATCAAAATGCAGCCAGGCACTACAAGAGTCACGCCAAAGTGTCGATAACTGTGTTAATGCTTAATGTCTTCTGGCTTGGCCCATTGGCCTGGTTATCTTTAAAATACCCCGAATTGGGGATGGTGATTGCGGTGGCTGGCCTGTTACCGTTATTGTTGTTGGCGAAGCGCTTTGGCGCCGGGGAAGAAAACTTTTCTCCAGGTAGTTCAAAGTAGCAGTTGTGCCGGCTGGATTTTTGCAGGAAATACTATGGACTTGAACATGATTCCGCTATCACGCTCTATAAAGCAGATCTTGATGATGCTGGCGGATGCGCTAATGATAGTAACTGCGCTGGCGTTCTCGTTTGCTTTGTTGGGCAAGGATTTTTTCGCTCAGGATCAACGTTTCTATTTCTATCTTTCCCTGGCCACAACAGTCAGCATCCTGATCTTTATTCGGATGGGCTTGTACAGAGCGCTCGTACTTTACATGGGGCTGCAGAGTGGCTTCTTGATCTTGCAGGGTGTTACGGTGGCCAGTTGCCTGTTAGTTGCCTCCTACTTTTTCACTCAGACTCCGGAATCTTCTGATCTATCGATCCTGCCTATTTTCTGGATGATATCCTTGTTGTTGATCGGTGGTACCCGGTTCTTCGCGAAGGTGCTGCTGCAGAGTCTAATTCAAAACTTCAGGCCAAAAGAGCCGGTGATAATCTATGGCGCAGGTAGTTCTGGCATGCAGCTGTTAGTCGCGCTGCAAAATGGCGATCAGTACCTGCCAGTCGCGTTTGTGGATGATAGCCACAATATGCTCGGCAACACGGTGCATGGTATTCGGGTATACAGCCCAAACACCTTGTATGAACTGATAGAGAGCTTCGCGGTTCGCCAGATATTTTTGGCCATCCCCTCGGCTACTCATGGCGAGAGAAAGGAAATTCTGAATCGACTCGAGCATCTACCCGTCCACGTTAAAACTGTGCCCGATCTTTTTGACATGGTTTCTGGAAAGATGGGTGTCGACGAGATAAGGGATATCGATATCGAAGATCTTCTCGGGCGCGATATTGTTCCTCCCAATCCGGAATTGCTTGGCGCCTGCATAAAGAAGCAATCGGTCATGGTTACCGGGGCTGGAGGTTCGATAGGTTCTGAGCTGTGTCGTCAGATTATCGCGATTAGTCCGTCTAAATTAATCCTTCTGGATTCCTTCGAATTTGGGCTCTACAAGCTAGAGGCCGAGCTAATGGAGAAGTTGCAGAGTATCGAGGGGGGAGATGGAATTGAGATCGTTTCACTGCTCGGTTCGGTGGGAAATAGATTGCAGATGGAGAACGCCATCAGGACCTTCGAGGTCGATACGGTCTATCATGTCGCCGCCTACAAACAGGTGCCGATGGTCGAGAAGAACGTAGTCGAGGGCGTGCAAAATAATATATTTGGCACCTTGGTGTCGGCACAGGCGGCTGAAAAATATAAGGTAAAGAATTTCGTTCTTATATCGACCGACAAGGCGGTGCGACCGACTAATTTCATGGGAGCCACAAAGCGATTTGCCGAACAAGTGTTGCAGTCGATGGCCGCCAGAAATAGTGCTACGAAATTTAGCATGGTGCGCTTCGGTAACGTGCTGGGCTCATCGGGCTCTGTGGTGCCGTTGTTTCGTCGGCAGATTAGCAGAGGTGGCCCGGTAACGGTCACGCATCCGGAAGTTACACGTTATTTCATGACTGTTCAGGAAGCCGCTCAGTTGGTAATACAGGCAGGATCGATGGCGACAGGTGGCGATGTCTTCGTTCTCGATATGCATGAACCGATCAAGATCATAGATCTGGCAAAGAAGATGGTTCACTTGATGGGCTATGAAGTGAAGGATGAGAACTCCTATCGCGGCGATATAGCGATTGAGTACACCGGGTTACGGCCTGGAGAGAAGCTTTACGAAGAATTGTTGATAGGCGAGTCTGTGACTGGCACCGAACACCCGAAGATAATGCGTGCGAAAGAGGAAACTCTATCCTGGGATGAGCTTGAAGTCTTGCTCAGCCGTCTGGAACTCGCCTGCAAGCAGTTCGATCTGAATGAGATACGAAAACTCCTGATGAAGGCAGTGGTTGGGTTTGAGCCGAAAGATGAAGTAAGTGACCCGCACTGGGAAGAAAGCTCAGCTCTGGAGCGCCCGCTCAGCAAACGGCCGAAAATCACGCCGCTTTTCAAAGACAAACATTAGTAGTGTGAAACCAGTAGCCTGTCACCAGTAGTCTATCAAAAGAAAAGTCCGAACGGCGCCCGGGAGTTGAGCGTTCAATTCGGACTTTTTGGTTTCCGGCAATAGAGAAGACTCTATTGTGCAACGCTTGCCGAAGTGATTATGACGGGCTCGTTGGGCACGTTTTGATGGCCACCTCTGCTGGTACCGGTGGCTACCGTTGCAATCGAATCGACCACATCCATTCCCTCGATAACCTCTCCAAATACCGCGTAACCGAATCCGCGCGGGGTCTCATCCGTATGATTAAGAAAATCGTTATCCACTAAATTGATGAAGAATTGGCTGGTGGCACTATCGACGACATTGGTTCTGGCCATTGCCAGAGTGCCTCGGTCATTAGGTACAGAAGCTGACGCTTCATTCTTGATCGCTTCATAGGTGGACTTCTGTACCATATCAGGACTAAATCCACCGCCCTGGATCATGAAGCCGGGAATCACTCGGTGGAAGACCAGTCCATCGAAAAAATTGTTCTCTGTGTAGCGCAGGAAATTCTCAACCGAGATCGGTGCCTTGTCGGCCCACAGCTCGATCTTGATGGTTCCCTTGTTAGTCTCCATAACAACGATTGGATTGTCCTGAGCTAGCGAAAGACTGCTCATAAGAAAGGGGATGGTCAAGAGTAATGATAAAAAGGTTTTTCGCATAAAGTTTCTCCAAAAATGCGGGAATGCCTAGATTTCCAAGCCGCCAACTATACATTAGTTGGCCAAGGCTTAACCACAGGTGAATAGCAAAGACAGCTGGCAACGGTGAGTGAAAACAGCAGGAAAAGCGTGGGGTCGGAAGCGGGGGAATTGGCTGCCCAACCTGGACTCGAACCAGGAACCAAGTGATTAACAGTCACCTACTCTACCATTGAGCTATTGGGCATCATCTACAGGGGCTATACGAAGTACCGAAAGAAGTACCGAAAAGAGTATAGCTGCAAACCGCGCGTATACTAATGAGAAAACCCGGCTTGGTCAACTCTGAAGGCTTCCGATGTCCCGATCTGTCTTAATTTGAGAGGCTGTTGTAACCTTAGGGGTTTACCTTCAGCCGGAAAACCCTTCATGGCAAGTCAGTTCAAGATTCGGTCAAAATTCAAGCCCGCAGGCCATCAGCCTGCCGCGATAGCGAGCCTGATCGAAGGCCTGGAAGACGGCTTACACGCGCAGACCCTGCTTGGCGTAACCGGGTCCGGTAAAACCTTCACCATTGCCAACGTGATCGAGCACATGCAGCGACCGACCCTGGTCATGGCCCCGAACAAGACCCTCGCAGCGCAACTCTACGGCGAGTTTAAAGAGTTCTTTCCCAACAATGCGGTCGAATATTTCGTGTCCTACTACGACTACTACCAGCCAGAGGCCTATGTACCGTCCTCGGATGTCTATATCGAGAAAGATGCCTCGATCAACGACCACATCGAACAGATGCGTCTGTCGGCAACCAAGGCACTGTTGGAACGGCAGGACGTGATTGTGGTGGCTACTGTATCGGCCATCTACGGCTTGGGTGATCCGCAGTCCTATCTGAAGATGGTGGTGCACCTCGACAGGGGTGACAAGATCGATCAGCGCAATCTGCTCAGGCGGCTTACCGATCTACAATACACACGTAACGACATGGAACTGCGCCGCGCAACCTATCGCGTGCGCGGCGATGTTATCGATATCTATCCGGCCGAATCAGAGCGTCACGCGATTCGCATAGAACTCTACGACGACGAGATAGAAAAACTCAGCTTCTTCGATCCACTGACCGGGAAGCCAATCAAGGAAGTGCCGCGACTTACCGTATTTCCCAAGTCCCACTATGTGACGCCGCGGGAAACCCTGCTCGGAACGCTGGACGACATTAGGCTGGAGCTAAAGCACCGACTGCAACAACTACGCAGTAATAATCGCTTGGTAGAGGCACAGCGGCTTGAGCAGCGCACCAGATTCGATCTGGAAATGATTCAGGAGCTCGGTTACTGCACCGGTATCGAAAATTATTCGCGCTACCTCTCTGGCCGCGACCCCGGCGAGCCGCCGCCGACGCTGTATGACTACCTGCCGGCCGAGGCCCTGGTCGTCGCCGATGAATCCCATGTCTCGATTCCGCAACTTGGCGCCATGTACAAGGGAGACAGATCGCGTAAAGAGACCTTGGTGGAATATGGCTTCCGCCTGCCCTCGGCGCTCGACAATCGACCACTTCGGTTCGAGGAATGGGAGCAGCTGACCCCTCAGATTATCTATGTTTCGGCGACACCGGGGCCCTACGAGGAAGAGCATGAGGGAAACAGAGTCGAGCAGGTCGTTCGCCCCACGGGATTGATCGATCCGGAGTTGGAAGTACGACCCGCTGTGACGCAGGTAGACGACCTGTTGTCCGAGGTGCGCCGGGTAACGGCGCAGAACGAGCGCGTCCTGGTGACGGTGCTGACCAAACGAATGGCGGAGGACCTCACCGATTATCTCGCCGAGCACGATGTGCGTGTCAGGTACCTGCATTCGGATATCGAGACGGTGGAACGCTCGGAGATATTGCGCGATTTGAGGCTGGGCCACTTCGATGTGCTGGTCGGTATAAATCTTCTGCGCGAGGGCCTGGATATCCCCGAGGTTTCTCTGGTGGCTATTCTCGATGCCGACAAGGAGGGTTTCCTGCGCTCCGAGCGCTCTCTGATTCAGACTATTGGCAGAGCGGCGCGCAATCTTCACGGCAAGGCCATTCTCTATGCCGACAGGGTGACAGGCTCGATGGAAAGGGCGATAGGGGAGTCGAATCGCCGCCGCGACGTACAACTGGAATATAATAAGGAGCACAACATCACCCCAATCGGTGTAAAGACCAAAGTGCTGGATGTGATGGAGGGAGCTTATGCCAGCGCTACCAACAGGGTACGGCGGCGCGACAAGGGCCCGGCGGAGAAAGGCGGGGCTCTTGCTCGCATCGATTTCAGCGATCCTGCGGCGGTAACGAAGGAAATAGGCCTGCTGGAATCAAAAATGTATGAACTCGCGAAAAATCTCGAATTTGAAGAAGCGGCCGATACCCGAGACCGGATCGCACAATTAAAGAATCAACTGTTAAAGCAATAACTTAAATAGGCATTTTGGCACAAAGACATCGACACCTAGCCCCGCGATTCCGTATAATCGCCAGTCTTTTCTATCGAGTGAATCTAGGCGCGTAGCTCAGCTGGTTAGAGCGCTGTCATGACATGGCAGATGTCGACGGTTCGAATCCGTCCGTGCCTACCATTCCTTAGAGATTAATCAGAACACAATCAACAGGATGATTTTGCCGAATAGCGAGAGGCTGACAGTCTCTTCCCCTATTTGCCGCAGTGTATTGGACAGAAGATGCCGAACATAACCCTTCCCGATGGCAGCAAACGGGAATATACAAATCCCGTAACTGTAATGGAAATAGCCGAGTCTATCGGTGCTGGCCTGGCAAAGGCGGCGCTGGCCGGTCGTGTGGATGGACTCCTTGTCGATGCCTCTCATCTGGTATCTACCGATGCTGAGGTGGCTATCATCACAGAGCGCGACAGTGACGGGCTCGAGGTTATCAGGCATTCCTGTGCCCACCTCATGGCGCAGGCGGTTCAGCGACTCTTTCCCAAGGCTCAGGTGACGATCGGCCCGGTGGTCGAAGACGGCTTCTTTTATGATTTCGCGTTTAGCCGAGCCTTCGGCCCGGAAGATTTACAAGCCATTGAGAAGGTAATGGGCGAGATCGTTAAAGAGAACCTGCCAGTAGAGCGCTCCCTCATGAGCCGCGCAGACGCGGTGGCGATGTTTAACGAGATGGGAGAGGAGTACAAGGTTCAGATCATAGAATCTATCGCTGGCGATGAAGACCTCTCATTCTATCGGCAAGGCGAATTTATCGATCTTTGTCGTGGGCCTCATGTGCCTAGCACAGGTGCCTTCAAGGCATTCAAGCTAACTTCGGTAGCGGGTGCCTATTGGCGCGGCGATGCCAGCAATGAAATGTTGCAGAGAATTCATGGCACGGCCTGGGGTTCAAAGAAGGATCTTAATCTCTATCTGCAGCGCCTGGAGGAAGCCGAGAAGCGAGATCATCGCAAGCTGGGTAAGCACCTGGATCTGTTTCATTTCCAGGAAGAGGCGCCTGGCATGGCGTTCTGGCATGCCAAGGGCTGGTCGATCTATCAGACTGTTCAGAGCTATATGCGCAAGGTGCAGAACGAGAACAACTACAAAGAGATCAATACGCCCCAGCTGGTGGACTACTCGCTCTGGGAAAAATCCGGTCACGCCTCGAAATTTGCCGAAGAGATGTTTAGCGTCGAGTCCGAGAATCGCATGTATGCGATCAAACCGATGAACTGCCCCTGCCACATTCAGGTGTTTAATCAGGGCTTGAAGAGCTACCGGGATCTACCCCTGCGCCTGGCCGAATTTGGTTCCTGTCACCGCTACGAACCTTCCGGCAGCATGCATGGCTTGATGCGCGTGCGCAGTTTTGTACAGGACGATGGTCATATCTTCTGTACCGAGGAGCAGATTCAGTCTGAGGTGGCCGATTTCATGGCGTTGCTGTTTGCCGTGTACAAAGATTTCGGATTTGACGAAGTGATCCTGCGCCTCTCAACTCGACCGCAGAAGCGAGTCGGTTCGGATGAGGTCTGGGATAAGTCAGAGCAGTCACTGAAAGATGCGCTGAATGCCACCGGTCTGCACTGGGAATTGGTGCCCGGCGAGGGGGCATTCTATGGCCCCAAGATAGAATGTTCGCTAAAGGATTGCATGGGCAGGGTTCAGCAATGCGGCACGATGCAGGTTGATTTCAGTACTCCCGGTCGGCTAGGCGCAAGCTATGTGGCCGAGGATAGCAGCAAGAAAGAGCCAGTCATGCTGCACAGAGCAATTCTGGGCTCATTTGAGCGTTTTATCGGCATACTGATCGAGCATTACGCCGGCGCCATGCCCGCCTGGTTGGCACCCGAACAGGCCGTGATTCTGAATATTACCGACAAGCAGGGCGAGTATTGCCGAAATTTCGAAGAATCCTTGAGAAATAAAGGGTTTAGGGTGTCGGCGGACTTGAGAAATGAGAAGATCGGCTTTAAAATCCGCGAGCACACTTTGCAGAAGATTCCTTATCTCCTCATAGTAGGGGATAAAGAGGTGGACAGCGGTACTGTGGCGGTGCGTAAACGCGGAGGTGAAGACCTGGGAACGATGACATTCGATGAGTTTTACACGCTCTTAAGCCAGGATGTCGCCCGTTTTGGCCGTAGCGAGTAGAGCAGACCATAAAGAATTTTAATGACATCGAATACGAGGAATAAGCGTTCGCGCATATCATGAGGAGTAGTTCTAAAAAGCCAATCATTAATGAGTTTATCGAAGCCGATGAGGTTCGTCTGGTCAGTGAATCAGGAGAGCAACTCGGCATTAAGTCATTAGAGGAGGCGCGAGCGGCCGCGGCCGATGCTAAACTTGATCTGGTGCTAATTGCACCCGATGCAGAGCCTCAAGTCTGTAAGATCATGGACTATGGCAAGCACATATTCGATCTCAAGAAGGAAAAGGCTGCTAACAAGAAGAAGCAGCGGCGAACTCAAGTTAAAGAAATAAAATTTAGACCAGGGACGGAAATAGGGGATTATCAGGTAAAACTACGCAACCTGATACGTTTCCTAGAAGATGGGGACAAGGCCAAGGTATCGCTTAGATTCCGTGGCCGGGAAATGGCCCATCAACATCTTGGTATGGAGCTGGTTAGCAAGATTCGAGAGGATCTCGCCGAGTACGGCACCGTAGAGCAGGAGCCCAAGATGGAAGGCCGGCAAATCATAATGGTTTTGGCACCGGTCAAAAAGCGCTAGCGATTTAAGGGTCAGCCTCCAATTATCCAAGCTATGATCCGAATGGTTCATTGGAGGCTGGCCTTTTTGATTGTTAGATTTTTTATTAAAAGCATCCAATTGTTCACTGAATAAACATTGGAGCAAATGCGGAGTTTTACCTAATGGCTGGAAAATTAAAAACCCATAGTGGTGCCAAGAAGCGTTTCAAGAAAACAGCTTCTGGCTTCAAACGTAAGAGCGCCTACAAGAGTCATATCCTGACCAAGATGACAACCAAGCGAAAGCGACATCTGCGCGGTACTAGTGCCGTGCATACCGTCGATGTGCCTGCGGTAAAACGCATGCTGCGCGAAGTCTAATCGTTAATCTAATCAGGAGAATTTAAAATGGCACGAGTTAAACGCGGCGTCGTCGCTAATCGACGTCACAAGAAAGTATTAAAGAAAGCGAAAGGCTATTACGGTGCACGAAGCCGTATCTATCGCGTTGCTACCCAGGCGGTTACCAAGGCAGGTCAATATGCTTACCGTGACCGACGCGTTAAGAAACGCGTATTCAGATCACTCTGGATTACTCGCATAAATGCACAGGCGCGCGAGAATGGTTTGAGTTACAGCCAGCTAATAGCTGGGCTGAAGAAGGCGAATATCGAAATTGATCGTCGCGTGTTGGCCGATTTGGCGGTACACGATAAGCCGGCATTCAATGCGGTTGTAGATCAAGCGAAAGCTAGCCTGGCAGCATAACCCTTCTTCACGGAAGTGGCTCATGGCAGATCCTAACTCCCTACTTGCAGAAGCCCTGCAAGCAATCGAAGACTCTGGTGATGAAAAGTCGCTGGAGTCTTTGCGTGTCCACTATTTGGGAAAGAAAGGCAGTTTGACGGCACTGCTAAAGTCGCTTGGTCAATTGCCTGCCGAGGAGCGTCCGGCGGCAGGGGAGAGTATCAATGTCGCGAAACAACAGGTTCAACAAGCGCTAGAGGCAAGAAAGACTTCCCTGGTTGAGGACAGCCTCAATGCTCAGCTCAGCAGTGAAGCTATAGATGTAACACTGCCGGGCCGGCGACAGAGTCGCGGTGGCTTGCATCCCATCACAATCACTATAGATAGAATCACTTCAATTTTCGAAACCAGTGGCTACGATGTGGCTGAAGGGCCGGAGATAGAAGATGACTATCACAACTTCGAAGCGCTCAATATCCCAAGCCATCACCCGGCACGCGCCATGCACGATACTTTCTATGTGAGCCCTGGCACCGTTTTGCGAACCCATACTTCGCCGGTGCAAGTGCGAGTCATGGAGGGGGGCGCGCCACCTTTTCGGATGATCTGCCCCGGTCGTGTCTATCGCTGCGACTCTGATCTTACCCACACGCCGATGTTCCACCAGGTCGAAGGGCTGTTAATCGACGAGAATGTGAGCTTCGCCGACCTAAAAGGCACGGTGATAGATTTCCTGCATGCCTACTTTGAGGCGGACATGCCGGTTAGGTTCCGACCTTCCTACTTTCCGTTTACCGAGCCCTCCGCCGAGGTGGACATGGGCTGTGTCAGTTGTTCAGGCAAGGGTTGCAGAATCTGCGGTCACACCGGGTGGCTCGAGGTAATGGGCTGTGGAATGGTGCACCCTAGAGTACTTGAGATGTCGAATATCGACTCCGGGAAATACAACGGTTTTGCCTTCGGCATGGGTGTCGAACGTCTGGCGATGTTGCGTTATGGCGTAGGGGACCTTAGGACCTACTTCGAGAACGACCTTAGATTCTTGCGGCAGTTTAACTAGATTCTGTAATTCAAAGTATTGAGTTGATCAATGATATTCAGCGAACAATGGTTAAGAGAATGGGTCAGCCCGAACCTCGAAACCCAAGAGCTTATCGATGAGTTAACCATGGCCGGCCTCGAGGTCGGCGGCTCGACTCCGGTTTCGCGTCAGTTCAGCGGAATCGTCGTTGGCCTGGTTGAGTCCGTAAAGCCCCATCCCGATGCGGATAAATTAAATGTCTGTTCCGTCTTCGATGGTAGTGAGACTTTTCAGGTGGTCTGCGGTGCGCCAAACGTTCGTAGCGGACTAAGAGTTCCCTTCGCGAAACTCGGCGCCGAAATTATCGAGTCGCAAGATGCCAAGCCCTTCAAGATCAAGCAGGCGAAAATTCGCGGCGTAGAATCGAATGGCATGTTGTGCTCCAGCGAAGAGCTAGGCCTGGAAGAGAGTTCCGACGGCTTGTTAGAGTTGCCTGAGCAGGCGCCCGTCGGAGAAGATGTTCGCGTCTATCTAAAGCTTGATGACACCAGCATAGAGTTAGATCTGACCCCAAATAGAGGCGACTGCCTCGGTATGATTGGTCTGGCAAGGGAGGTGGGTGTCATCGGGCGTCAGGACGTAAAGAGCCTGGATTTCTCTTCTCCAAAAGAGACCATAGCCGACGAATTCGAAATCAAGATCAGCGCCACAGATGCCTGCCCGCGATACCTCGGCAGGGTCGTTCGTAATATCAATCTTAACTCAAACTCGCCATTGTGGATGCGAGAGAAACTGCGCCGCAGTGGGCTGCGCAGTATCGATCCCATCGTCGACGTGACAAATTATGTGCTGATGGAATTAGGCCAACCCATGCATGCATTCGATCTGGCGAAGCTGGAAGGGCATATCGATGTGCGTTTCGCTCAGAAGAATGAAAAACTGGAGCTGCTCGATGGCAAAGAGGTGGAGCTGACGCCTGATACGCTTCTCATTACCGATGCCAACAAGGCCGTGGCGATGGCGGGCATCATGGGTGGCATGGCGACAGCGGTCAGCGATGAGACCAGGGATGTGTTCCTCGAGTGTGCGTTCTTCGCGCCTCTCGCCGTGGCAGGCAAGGCGAGATCCTATGGCATGCACACCGATGCATCCCACCGCTATGAGCGCGGCGTCGACTATCAACTGCAGCGCACAGCGATGGATAGGGCGACGCAACTGCTGCTTGAAATATGTGGTGGTGAAGCAGGCCCTGTTACCGAGGCGCTTGGGAACCTTCCTGCGGCTGCCGAGGTGGAGCTGAGGTACAACTCCATTGCAAATTTGCTTGGCATCCAGATGGAGCAGACTGAGGTCAAAGATATTTTATCCCGATTGGGTTTCACCCTGGCGGCGGACGATGGCTCGGTATTGCGTTTAACGGTGCCGTCCTACCGTTTCGATGTCAGCATAGAGGCCGATCTAATCGAAGAACTAGCCAGAGTCTATGGCTACAACAAGCTGCCGCAGACCGGCGGTCTGGGTAAGCAGAGCCTAGCCGCCAAGCCTGAATCCCATATTGAAGTGGGGCAGATTCGACAGCAGCTAGTGGCGTTGGGCTATCAGGAGGTGGTTACCTACAGTTTTATTGAGCCCGCCCTGGCGCAAAACTTGTTCCCCGAGCAGCCCGGCGTGGTTCTGCAGAATCCAATATCGGCAGATATGGCGGTGATGCGCAGCAGCATTTTGCCGGGTCTGATATCCACTCTTCAATACAACGAAAACCGCCAGCAGGAACGCATACGTATCTTCGAAACAGGTCTGGTGTTCGAGCAGAAGGGTAAAAATATCGTGCAGACGGCGATGTTGTCTGGTCTGGTTTCTGGTATAAAAATGCCAATAAACTGGATTAATAACAAAGAGATAACAGACTTTTATGATGTAAAAGGCGATGTAGAGCTACTGCTTGCTTTAGGGCTTGAGCCCGAGCGCTACAGTTTCGTGCCGGCACAGTACGCCTGCTTTCATAGCGGCCAGTGTGCGCGGGTTGAAAAGGACGGCAATCCAGTCGGGCACATAGGAGCTCTGCATCCGGCAACACAGCGCAAGATGGGGCTGTCAGGCAGTTGTTATCTGTTCGAGCTCGCGCTTGCACCATTGCAGGAACGGCGGCTGCCACAGGCGAGTGCACTGTCCAGGTTCCCGGAAGTAAGTCGTGATCTGGCCATCTTGATCGATGACGCCTGCTCTGCGGCGGATATTTTGGCGAATGTGCGTGAAAATGCCGGCGAGCACCTGAGGGGCCTTCGAATATTTGATGTTTATCAAGGGGATGCGGTCGCAAAAGGCAAAAAAAGTATCGCTTTAGGCTTGACGTGGCAGCATCCTTCGCGCACTCTTAGCGAGGACGACATAAACACAATAATTAGTAAGTGCGTCAACGGACTACAAGATAAATTTAATGCAAATTTGCGGAACTAGTTGGGGATTTTGACATGGCGGACGGAGCACTCACCAAGGCCGATATGGCAGAACGCCTTTTCGAAGAACTAGGCCTTAACAAACGCGAAGCCAAGGAAGTGGTTGAGCAGTATTTCGAGGAGATCCGACTCTCACTAGAGCGCAACGAGCAGGTAAAACTGTCCGGTTACGGTAATTTCGACCTTAGAGACAAGAAGCAGCGACCGGGTCGCAACCCCAAGACAGGCGAAGAAATTCCAATCAAGGCCCGGCGAGTAGTCACTTTTCGTCCAGGACAGAAACTAAAGGCAAGGGTAGAGGGCTATGCTGGAACCGAAGAATAACGACGAATTACCCCCAATCCCTCCAAAACGCTACTTCACCATAGGCGAAGTAGGCGAATTATGTGCGGTTAAGCCCCACGTCCTGCGCTATTGGGAGGCCGAGTTCCCGCAATTGAAGCCGGTAAAACGTCGCGGCAATCGTCGTTACTATCAGCGGCAAGATGTTATTTTAATTCGGCAAATCAAGAGCTTACTCTATGAGCAGGGCTACACCATCGGTGGCGCCAGACAGAAGATGAGCGATAACCCTGAGGACGTCGCGAAATCCAACGTCAATGCCAGTGAGATCAAGTCCCTCGTAAAGGATTTGGAGAGCGTGATAGCGCGGTTGTAGGCTGCACATCTGGCACCTTCCATTTTTTAATTTCGGGGCGTAGCGCGCTCTGGTAGCGCACTACACTGGTGGGATGAGGTCGGTGA
>JBBDIR010000070.1:0-3394 GCA_040880325.1 Pseudohongiellaceae bacterium | reverse complement strand
TGCACAGGCGTTGTTAGTAGTATCGGTTAACAGTCAACTATTCGGGGCGTAGCGCAGTCTGGTAGCGCACTACACTGGGGGTGTAGTGGTCGTGGGTTCAAATCCCGCCGTCCCGACCAATTAAATCAATACGTTAGACTGTACTATCGGAGCAACATATATCAACACTCCTCAATATCCTGCGCATATCCTGCATGCAATCAGCTTTCACCGCATCGAAAGTTCCTTTCCTAACTGGTTAACAATTACTCCCTCTGGATCAACTAGATGTAAACTAATTGGGATGCAAGACGGGGGTATAGGCCCCGTGAGAAGGGTTAAAGGAGGGGCGCTATAGTATTCAAGAGACTTGCCTGAGAAGAGTTAGATATAGCATTGGCCTATGTGTTAACGGTCAGTGGAAACAGGTAAGCAACTAAGCAATCAAAAGATGATGAGATCGAGAGCAGCGCAGAAACCTCGGTCTACAACTCTGTAGAGGTAGCCTTTCTGAATGTATCTAACTTAGAGGTATTCATGAACAAACTAACAACAATAGTGTCGGTTATCTTAGTCTTAGTACTGTCTGGCTGTGCTTCGAGCGGGCTTCAGGAAAAGCTATTCCAATTACAGGCTGGAGCCACCAAAGATCGAGTTTTAGAGATTCTAGGTGTGCCAGGGGACCGGAGCTTTCAAGGCGCAAATGAGGCTTGGCAATACTGTGAAGTTGCTAGTGGCGGTTTTTCTAACTCGGCCAGATACTCTACGCTCTGGTTTAGTGATGGAATAGTTACGGCAGTAACCACTGATTCAAGAATATACAATGGACTTACTTGTGGTGGTGGATTTGGCCCTGTGGATTGGGGACAACTTCCCCCTGATAGCACGATAGAAATTAGGAACAGATGACACCATGAAAAAACTAATGCCAATATTCCTGCTAATCCTATCGCCCTTGGTAACAGCTCAAGAGAAAGAGATTTGGGCGTGTCAGGAGATTGATACTAACGGGTTCAAATGGTCTAACGATCAATGGGATCGACAGGGTTTCAAAGCAGGGAATATGCTGGTTACTATCGATGGTTCCTTCTCAATTCTAAAAGTTGGTAATCGTGAAAGAGTAATGACATGTACTGGCAGTGGCACTTGGTTTTGCGTTGACAGTTTGGAGACTGATTTTTTCCGTCTTAATGCAACTACTGGCGAAGCAGCTCGCTCGGTGCTATTCGGAGCGGTATACAATCACGATTCTTATTCTGGTAGAGATGATGTTGCCTTATCTCTGTACCAATGCACCAAATTCTAGACCGTCACTAACTGATCGAACTGCTGGCAGCTTAATCCATATAGTATTTACGAGGGCTGTAGCTGACTAAAAACTTAAAAAGAGGGCGTTTATCTCAGCTGATGCCTCTCTGCGCTCTCTCGTCCAGCACTGTGTAATCCTTTACCTCCTCCCCCTAGGGTCTGCATCTGGGAGAATAGCATTTGGATTTCAGTCATCCATTTAAGGCTGCAAATCAGCCCTTTCTGAAGGCTTCTGGGGATTTAAACCGGAAATAGGATCTGCCCTACAGGGCGGGTCATTAGAGGTTAGAACGGTAAATTTTGAGGAGGTTAGAGCGATGCGGGGGCACATCCCAGTGTGAACGGGTTAAGAGGTATCTCTGAAGTTGCAGGAATGATGCATGACTCTCTGATCTAAAATTTTTTTGTGTACACCCCCTCATTAAAACCGGAATACCCTTCGCCTATTGACGACCCATACAGCCATATATTCTGTGATTAGAATATGCAGCAAATTCAATGAGTTAATTAGCTACTAAAAAGCCCCTAACTTGCTAGATACTGGGGGCTGAATCGGCCAGTATCTGGAAGCGCCCCTAGCTCTTGAGCAGTAAACGCGCGAAGAGTTAACGGACCTCTTGGGAAGTAAGGTTTTATGAGGGGTATGAGCCTTAATCTAGCACATTTGCCACATTGGAACTCCCACCAAGTTGACGTGGTTCAATATGGGGCGTAGATTGAGTTCATATGTGAGATCACCTGTGAAATATTTGACTGAAAGGTCATCACAAACAAGTTCGGTTGAAGAGTATCAATATAACTAAAATAAGGGTTCTGTCATGGGCAACACAATCACATTACTTCTAAGCTCAATTGTCCTCACCGCCTGCGTTTCAAATCAATCAGTTCGCACTATACAGGCCCGAGATTACGAACTGAATTGCGAGCAACTACAATTCGAGTTGGCGGATCTAGGGGCTGACTTTGAAGATGCAAAAGATGATTCTGGGGTTACAGGAAGAAACGTAGGACTTGCCTTAGTTTTTTGGCCAGGAATAATAGTAAATGAAGTTAGGGCGAACAAAAATCAGGACTCCATTGATGACAGAATTGAGCATCTCACAGCTCTCTACGTCGATAAATGTGTTGGCAACAGCACTGCAAATTAAGCAACCTTTCTAAGAGCGTATCTCATGCACAAAATTAGAATAGTAATCACCTTTATTGTCCTAGCGGCGTCCAATTTCCTATATGCCGCAGGCCCCTATGACGGAATATGGCAAACCAGTGATTCTACGTACTCCACTGTAAACCAGAATGGAAGCACTGTGATAGTTGTGGGCTTGGACCTGGTAGATGGAGACTTTGCCATCTCAACAGGTGAATTGGTCGGATCAGAACTTGTTCTCAGCACTGCGGTAGGAAATGGCGCTCAAATAGTTAGTAGAGTAAATTTTATTTCAGCTACTTCGGCAACGGTCACATTGTTATCTTGCGTTCCTGATCCGGGCTACATCTGCACACTACCCAATGGTATAGCGCTGACGATTACAAAAGTTTTCTAGGTAGAAGCGTAATTTGCTCAGAACCCTGATCGACTCAATTAATCTCATTGATTTATAAGGTGATTTTATTACTGGCTGGCGCTTCGAAAAGAGCTTGATTCAATTCTTAACTTCCTGATTATTTAGGCTATTTAACGCTCCAGAACAATGATCCCCTCGCGCACGCGTATACGTCTACAAATGCCCTTTTTCTGTTTGGCTCCAATAAATGTAGTGGTGCTTTCTAATATGCCCGAAAATGCCCTTATTCGTTACTCCTGAATAGCCCATGCAATCCTCTAAAGCCTTCCCTTTGAAGCATGCGGTACAGACTGCGCCTAGTCCATTTGTTGCCCCTAGACGATTTAAAGCCCTCGGAGTTCAGAATGGCTATAGTTAAAGCATAGCTCGGTAGGTTCCAAGGTTGTGCTGGAGCTATCTGCTCTATACGCTGGATGACTTCTCGGTTGACTCGATGTTGCTGTTCCCTGTTCATCTTGCACCTAAGTTGGTAATAATACTGAATAGTGTAGCGGTATTTTTCAAGATAGTTGTCCAATCAATCTGCATTAAGCTGCCATTTT
>JBBDIR010000069.1:0-55851 GCA_040880325.1 Pseudohongiellaceae bacterium | reverse complement strand
CAGGACAGCAAGAAATAGCCCCGGTATGGCGACAACCACGAAGGCGGTGCGCCAGTCGAAATACTGAACTAGATAGGCGCCGCCAATTGTGCCCACCAGGATGCCGCCGTAGACCCCAAGGGAATAGATCGACAAAGCTGTAGCGCGCTGCGCAGCCGGAAAGATATCGGAGACGATCGAGTGTGCCGGTGGTGAGCCGCCGGCCTCACCGACGCCGACACCAAATCTTGCCATAAACAGTTGAAAGAAATTTGTTGCCGCGCCACAGGCGGCGGTCATCACACTCCATATGGTGATTGATATGGCAATAATATTACGGCGATTGCTTATATCGGCAAGGCGTGCGATAGGAATGCCAAGGGTAGTGTAGATACAGGCGAAGGCGAGACCAGACAGCATGCCAAATTGGCCATCGCTGATCTGTAGGTCTTCGATTATATATTGCGCTAGAACATTGATGACCTGCCGGTCGACGAAGTTTGAGACATAGGCGGCGGTGAGGATGCCGAGCACCAGATAACGGTAATAGGGATTCTGGTAGGCCTTGGCGGCTGCGGCTAGACTCGGAGATAGGCTGTCTGCAGAATTATCAAGGCTACTCTCAATGTTCTCAGTCATTCGCTGTCCTCAGCGTTATTCTTATTTGCAGGCCATCCGACATTGAGTCGGAGTGGGCGCCCAGCTCTTTGGCCCGGCGACATCCTTGCGGCATGAAAGCACTTATTCTTCGGCTAGTCTATGAATTAGTACCGCGCTGAGTTTCGCCCGTTCGACCAGCGAACTTACCCGACCCTGCTCTCGGTTCGAATGAGCCCCGCTACCGGCGCTGCCCAGAGAATCCAGAGTGGGTAGGCCGGCGGCCTGAGTCAGCGAGCCGTCTGTGCCGCCGCCGGAATCACCGATACCGAGTTCCTGGCCCAGCAGGCGACCTATGGCGATAGTCTTGTTAAGCAGGAAATCAGATTCTGGCGTCGCTATCTTCGCGGGGCGATGCAGGTTGGTCCAACTCTCGGTGGTGATCTCCCCCGAGTCTACGGGGTAGCTGTACACCCTGCCGAATATCTCTTCGAACTGTGCCACCGCATCGATGCCCTGCTGAGTCTCGGGATAGCGCAGGTCGATCAAGGCCTCGGCGCAGGGAGCGATGGTGTTGCGTGCTTCGCCGCCGCTCACCACGCCAACGTTCACGGTGACCCCTGTTTCGTAGTCGGTAATATTTTCTATTTGCACGATCTTATAGGCAAGCTCCTTGATCGCTGAGCGGCCTTGTTCGTGCGCACCGCCGGCGTGTGACGCCAAACCGTGCACGACGAAGCGCGCCTGACCCAGCCCCTTGCGCTCGCGCGTCAAGCGATTGTTGCCAGACGATTCATACACCAGCCCCCAGTCATGCATGGGCGCCTGTGCCTCCAAATACTTGCGCGAGGAGAGTGAACCCATTTCCTCATCGCTGTTTAGAAGAACGGTTATAGACTTGTCAGCTAGCGCGCCATTCTGGTTCAGTGCCTTGAGTGCGTATAGCATCACTACCAGGCCGCCTTTCATGTCCGAGACACCAGGGCCATACATCGTGTCGCCCTCGCGGCTGAATTGTTGAAACGGGCTGTCGGGTGGGAATACGGTATCCAGATGGCCCATCATCAATAGCCGGGCCCCGGCACCGCTCTTGCTCGCAAGAACATGATCCGCGGCATCGACGTTGTAGTCGCTTCCGGGGCAGCTTGGCATCTCGATAACATCACCAGGTAGCGTCGAGATCGAAAAGCCTAGCTGTCGAAGCTCGTCGCTGAATATTGCCGCGAGTTCGTTCACGCCATCTTTGTTAAGACTGCCGGAATTGATGTTGGTGATTTGCTCTAACAGCTCCAACATGTTCTCTTCCTGAGAATCCAGCCATGCAGTGAGTTCTACCTCTGCAGAGTTCAGTGCAGGCTCGACGCTGTCCTGTGTGTAACCGGTAAAAGAAGGGATGCAGACCAACAGAAAAAGCAGTGAAGTCTTTAGCAGATTGATCTCGACCCGCTTGCCTGTGTTTCTTGAATTCATTGTCTCGTTGCTCCGTGATGTCATCTACTGGGTTTTGATTCAATTGCTGTTCTTGAGCTTCTTGTGACCAAGCATCCCAACTCCAGTCAGGCCTTGTTCGATACCGAATCGGTAGGCCCCAATTCCCGGGTCTGGACAGATCGACTGCGCTAAATGTGCTGAGTGGTTAAAGTATCACGCCAATACCCGATCTTGCCATGATCCTGGCGCAGTAAACGGCTGGCACTGGTTGTAATTCCTGCTTACTCTGTTCATACTCTTTCGCCCATGAATACTAGCGAAAACCCGATACTGCGCATTGCCGGTCTGAATAAATTTTACGCGGGCGGATTTCAGGCGCTCAAGGATATCAATCTCGAGATACAGAAAGGCGAAATAGTAGCGCTGTTAGGCCCGAACGGAGCCGGCAAGACTACGCTTATCTCGGTTGTGTGCGGAATAGTGAATCCGAGCTCGGGAAAGGTGACGGTAGACGGCTACGATATCATTCAGAATTTTCGTAAAACGAGATCGATCATCGGGCTGGTACCGCAGGAGCTCACAACCGATTCCTTCGAGACCGTCTTTAATACGGTGTCATTCAGCCGTGGGCTTTTTGGCAAGGCGCCCAACGCCAAGCACATCGAGAAAGTATTGCGCTCCCTGTCACTGTGGGACAAGAAAGACAGCATGATCATGACGCTATCCGGCGGTATGAAGCGCCGCGTCCTGATCGCGAAGGCACTGTCCCACGAGCCTACTGTTCTCTTTCTGGATGAACCCACGGCGGGTGTTGATGTCTCTCTACGCAAAGACATGTGGAAGATCGTGCGCGACCTGAAGGCCGAAGGCGTGACGATAATTCTGACCACACACTACATCGAAGAGGCGGAAGAGATAGCGGATCGCGTTGGCGTGATAAACAACGGCGAGATAATCCTTATCGAAGAGAAAGACAAGCTTATGGAGAAACTGGGCAAGAAACAGCTGATTCTCGACCTGCGCGACAGTCTCGCCGCGATACCTCACAGTCTTGCAGACTACGAGCTTGAGCTCACAGAGGATGGCATGCAATTGGTGTATACCTTCAACACAGCAGGGGATCGCACTGGCATCACGGCGTTGATGGACGAGCTAAAGTCTTCGAACATCGCCTTTCGCGATCTGAATACGACTCAGAGTTCACTGGAAGATATCTTCGTTAATCTGGTAGCGGAGTCGTCATGAATTTCTACGGCATTATGGCGATCTACAAATTTGAGATGGCTCGTACTCGACGCACCCTGGTGCAAAGCATTGTCGCGCCGGTCATCACCACATCACTGTATTTCATAGTCTTCGGCGCGGCCATCGGTTCGAGAATCGATCAGGTGGGCGGAATTAGTTACGGCGCCTTCATCGTGCCCGGCCTGATCATGTTGAACCTGCTGACCCACAGTATCTCCAACGCTTCCTTCGGGATTTATTTTCCGAAGTTTGTTGGCACAGTCTATGAGATGCTTTCCGCGCCAGTCTCGACGCTCGAGGTGGTGCTGGGCTATGTGGGTGCGGCCGCGTCCAAGGCCGTCATTCTCGGTATTATTATTCTGCTCACTGCCAGTTTTTTCATCGACTTGCAGATCGCGCATCCGATAGTGATGATGGTGTTTATCCTGCTAACCGCGCTGTCTTTCAGTTTGTTCGGATTCATTCTTGGCATCTGGGCGGACAACTTTGAAAAGCTTTCGGTAGTGCCCATGCTCGTGGTAACGCCACTGGTCTTCCTCGGGGGCAGTTTCTACTCCACCGATATGCTGCCCGATCCCTGGCAGACGATCTCCCATTTCAATCCGGTGTTGTATCTGGTGAGCGGTTTACGTTGGAGCTTCTACGAGATATCTGAAGTCAGCGTGATGCTGAGTCTGCTGAGCATACTGGTGTTTATGTTTGCCTGTCTCGGCGTCGTCTACTATCTGTTCAAGACCGGGTACAAACTGCGCAGCTAGGATGCTGCACAATTTAGTTGACCCGTTGCCCCCCGCGAAACTCCATGGCCTGTGAATTGCCGCTGGCATCGGTATAGCTGCCGCGACCATCTCTCTCGCCCCGTAGCCAAGGGCCCACATAGCGGTCGCCGTTGGCGAAGAAGTAGGTGCCATTGCCGCTGATCTGGTCGTTCTGGAACCCTCCGGTAAAGCGATTTCCGTTCGAGTAATAGAAAGTGCCTTGACCGTTCATCTCGTCATTCTGCCATTGGCCGACGTAGCGGTCGCCATTAGCCCATTTCTTCTCGCCCTGGCCGTGCTGCTTGCCGTCGCGCCACAGGCCCTCGTAGCTGTTGCCATTGGTCCAATCGAATGTGCCCTGGCCTTCGCGCCGGTTTTTGCGAAACTGCCCTTCGTAGCGATTGCCATCTGCCCAGCGAAAGGTGCCGCGGGTCTGCTCGCCCGCACTCCACTGCCCGGAATATTCGTCACCATTGGCGAAATAGTAGCTGCCCTGGCCCTCGAAGCGGTCATCGCGCCAATTGCCTTCGTAGCGGTCTGTGTTGAGGAAATAGAAAGTGCCACGACCGGACTTCACGCCATTTTGATACTGCCCGACATAGCGCTCGCCGTTGGCACGGGTTAGTACACCCTGGCCGTGCTGCCTGCCGTTGGCGAATTGTCCATCATAACGGTCGCCATTGGCGAAGAAGTACTGGCCGCGGCCGTTCTTCTGGTCATTGCGAAACTGGCCGACGTAGCGGTCACCATTTTTTAGGGTTAGCGTACCCTGGCCTTGAAAGGAATTGTTCAGGCATTGGCCTTCATAACGATCGCCGTCGGTCCAGGCATAGACGCCCGTTCCCGATTCGCAGCTGCCTCGAGTCCAGCCGTTCTCAGCCGAGAATGCAGGAGCGCTGAGTAACGCGGCACAAAGTGAAAACAAAATGCTGGGGGTTAGATATTTCATGAAATAGGTTCTTCATCCATTGGCTGTGGTGATTCAACCATTCATCATAGCGAAACTATTTTTTCAGTCCATCGACTATATCGCATTTTTAAACACGACTGACGTTATTACGGCCTTATCCATTGAAATCGTCGTTATTGGCGCTGCCAGCTTCTGTGACGCTGTCTCTGTGAGAAAGTTCCACAGCCAGTGTTGACAGAACAGTGCAGGAGGAGCCTGGCATCACCCTGTTGGAGGGGGGATATCTGAGCTACTACCTGGCGTAGGTCAGAATCAGAAATCCCTAGATTGATCGCGTTGCGATCGCCGGTTCATTTCTTGCGGCTCGAGTAGAGGGACCGAGCACCGCCGCCTGCCCGATGAGGATGAGTATCACCATGCCCATGGGCGTGTAGTACCAGGACATGGTCGGCATCTCGAAAAGAGAGGAAAGTGCGATGCTGAGGCCGATCGTGAATAGCGCTCCCAGGGTTACTCCTACACCAGAGATGAGGAAATTTTCCAACATGAAGTAGCGTAAGGTCTGACCTTGGCTGGCACCTAGCGCGCCCTTAGCCAACTCCCAATGAAAGTGGCGTGTATCACCAGATGTTAGCAATAATGGGCTTTGAAGGCAGACAACCAATGTGCTTAACTGCGCCGTATTCCTACGATAGAACCCGGGAGAGGAAATGATACTGTCCGCACAATACCTCGAAGAACGAGGCCTGCAATTGCTCGCTTTTGCACCGAGCCTGCTCGGTGCTGTGATCGTTCTGTTTTTGTTTTATTTATTGGGTCGAGTGTTGTCGCGAGCATACGGTGCTGTGCGTGAAAGAGTTTCGAAGCAACGTATTCACGATAAATTTGTCCGTACGCTTATTCATCTAGTCTGCCTCTATATTGGCACAATTCTGGCCTTGAGCATCGTGGGTTTTGAAAAGCTGGCGCTCTCGGTGCTAGCAGGTGGCGGCGTGACCGCCATCGTTCTGGGTTTCGCCTTTAGAGAGGTCGGAGAGAATCTAATAGCGGGTGTTTTTCTGGCGTTCAGCCGACCCTTCAATGTGGGGGATCTGATTAACTCGGAAGGTATAGAGGGCAGAGTACGGGCTATCGAGCTGCGCTATACCCATCTGCGTTCCGATGACGGCAAGGATATCTACGTGCCCAGCTCTCAATTGCTTAGCAAACCACTTATCAACTATACCCAGGATGGCTTGCGTCGCTTCAGTATCACGGTGGGCATCGACTATGCCAACGATGCAAAGAAAGCCTGTAAGCTATTGCTGGATACGGTTCAGCAGGTAGTCGGTGTATTGGAGGACCCGGCAGCCAGTACTACGATTAGTTCGCTCGAGCCTCAGTACGTGCAGCTAACTGTACACTATTGGCAAAATTTATTTGACGGTGAGGTAGACGGCTGGTTGTTGCGAATAAACGTCATGGACGGCTGTCGCAAGACGCTATTGGAAAACGATTTTACCGTCAGTGCGGACACTACAAGCAAAGTCGCTGTATCTGGCGATCTAAAACACAGTTGAGCTCTATCTGGGCGAGATTGGATACGGTACAGTTCGTGACTAGGGCGACCGAGATGAGCTGCGTAATTGATGCGATTTGGAGTAGGCAATGGAATTTGATGCAACGGAACTAGGGGAAAGATTGATGGGGATGGTGACGACTGTCACCGATTTTATAACAGACCCCTACCTGGTCATACAGACTGTCATTTTGGGTTGTGCCTATCTTATCGCTAACTACATTGCCCGGCGATCTGAGCCCGTACTCGAGGAACAGGCTCGCAAGATTAAAGACAGTCCGGAACTACTACGCGTAATTATAGCTCTGTTGCGTAGACTTCAATGGTTGTATTTCGCCATTCTCAATGGCGTAGCCTGGTCATTGTTACAGAATTTCGACTGGCCGAACGCCTATTTGATTTATATTTCCATGTTGCTGTCGATGACCTGGCTGCTCATCACCGGTTGTTCCCAGACCATACGTAACCGCCCTATGAGGCGTTTCGTTTCACTGGCGGCTTGGTTCTATGTGGCGATGGTTGTGCTCGGTATTGACGGCAATGTTTCCGATCTGCTGGACTCGGTCGGCTTCTCTATCTCTGGATTTCGAATCTCTCTGCTATTGGTTGTTAAGGTGGTGGTAATCCTGGGTCTCTCGCTATGGGGCTCGATCGTGCTCAGCAATTTCGCTGAGCGTCGAATACAACGCAATGAAGACCTCACGCCGGGGCTCAGACTGCTGATAGGCAAGATATTCAGAATCTCGCTGATCATATTGGCTGCCGTTATAGCGATCTCCGCGGTTGGCATCGATCTTACCGTGCTCTCGGTTCTAACCGGCGCGGTTGGTGTTGGTATCGGTTTTGGACTGCAGAAGGTTGTTTCAAACTTTATCTCGGGGATCATAATCCTTGCCGATCGTTCGATTCGTCCGGGGGACACCATATCATTGGGAGAAACATTCGGTTGGATACGAGAGCTACGCGCCAGATTCGTTTCGGTTGTAACACGTGATGGCCGCGAATACTTGATACCCAACGAAGATTTTATTACTCGGGAAGTGATCAATTGGTCATTCTCGGATGAGCTTGTGCGGCTCGATGTAGAATTCGGTGTGGCTTACGAATCCGATGCGCATCATGTGACTGCGCTGGCGATTGACGCGGCACTGAGCGTTGAGCGTGTCATTAAGAGCCAGCAGCCTGTGTGCTGGATGACGAAGTTCGGTGACTCTTCGCTGGATTTCGTGTTGAGATTCTGGATTCGAGACCCGCAGCGCGGGCTAACAAATATTCGCGGTCAGGTGTTGATCGCATTGTGGGATACGCTCAGAGAGAATGGCGTGGTAATTCCTTACCCCCACAGAGAGATCGTCTACAAGAATACTCCGAATCCCTGAAGTCCAAGGTTGCCTAGATCATGATAGACGTTTTCCCAGACCTGCCTAACCTGCACGCGTTATTCGCGCTCATGATGATGGTCGTCGCGCTGATTCTTTTCACGCGCGAACAGATTCGACTGGAGATTTCCTCGTTGGCGATACTTATTGCCCTCGCTCTGGCATTCTCCCTGTTTCCATTCATCGAGAACGGCGAAGAGTTCAATCCAACCAGTTTTTTTCAAGGCTTTGGCAACGAGGCCCTGATTGCAGTGTGTGCCCTTATGGTATTGGGTCAGGGGCTGGTAAGCACTGGCGCTTTGAGTCCTGTTGGGCGAGCTCTCAGCAAGGCTTGGAAAATCTCTCCCTTTCTCTCCGCCTTCGTCACTCTTCTCGTCTCCGCTGTGTTAAGCGCCTTCATTAATAATACGCCTATCGTCGTCCTGCTGTTACCGATCCTGGTCAGCGTCTCCCTGCGCGCTAATTTGCCTCCTTCAAAACTGTTAATGCCAGTTGGTTTCGCCACTATCGTTGGGGGCATGACGACGACGATTGGTACCTCGACCAACCTGCTTGTAGTAAGCGTTGCTAATGATATGGGATTGGCAGAAATAGAAATGTTTGATTTCTTCGTGCCTGCGTCTATCGCAGCCTGCGTGGCGCTCATCTACCTTTGGCTGATTGCGCCTTTGCTGCTGCCCGAGATAGACATCGAACTGACTGACAATTCCCATCGGCGCTTTCAGGCGAGATTGATTATCAATGAGGATAGCCCTGCTCTAGGAAAATCTCTGGCCGAGGCGAGAGAATTAGTCGGCAAGAAGATTAGCTTCGCTCGTATACGAAGAGGGGACAATTATCTCCTTCCGCTGCCCACCGTTGTGTTACTCGAAGGGGATCAGATTCGGGTTGTGGATACAGCGAGCAAGATTAAAGAAGCTGCCGAGATATTGAAGGCCACGCTGTATTCCGGCGAATTGCTGGTCGAGGATGACACTTCCTTTATCGCCGATGATCAGATCGTAGCCGAGATAGCGATCGTCAATGGCTCGGGTATAGCCGGCTTAAATTTGGGCTATGCGCGGTTTCTCGATCAGTATCAACTGTTAGTACTGGGGCTGCACCGGGTTGGCAGACACGATTGGAAGGATCACGAGGAGATAAAGGATACAACGTTGGAGCCCGGTGATGTGTTGTTGGTTCAGGGTGAGCGGGAGAGCATACGAAACCTGAAGCTGAGCAGGGAGTTTCTAGTCCTCGATGCGTCCGAGGAAGTGCCAGGCACACGCAAGGCACCACTCGCCCTGGCTACCATGTTTGGCGTGGTATTGATGTCGGCACTGGCGATCGTGCCGATCGCGATAAGCAGTATGGTGGGAGCGTTCATCTTATTGGCGACGCGAAGTCTTAAGATTCGAGCCGCTATCAATGCGATAAATTCGAGAGTGCTGTTTGTGGTAGTGGCAAGTTTGGCTATCGGTCAATCCCTGGAAGTCACTGGCGCATCTGAGTATCTGGCACAGGTTTTTCTGTTCTTCTTTCAAGACTCGTCCCCGACATTCATCATGAGTGCATTGATGCTGATGATGGGCATCATGACTAACATCGTATCTAATAACGCGGCCGCTGTGATTGGCACACCTATCGCTATAGGGATTGCACAGCAACTGGGTGCCCCGCCTGAAGTCTTTGTACTAGCCGTCCTGTTCGGAGCTAATCTTAGTTTCGCCACTCCAATGTCATACAACACAAATCTATTGGTGATGAGCGCAGGAAATTACGGCTTCTACGACTTCGTAAAGGTTGGTGTACCTTTATCAATCCTAATGTGGCTTAGCTACTCGATAATTCTAAGTACCATGTACCTCTAGCCAGTCATCCGCCTTCTAGTTCAGCTAACTTGGGATAAGTTAAAGCATCAGGCCGCCGCGTGCCTTAGCGGCTTCCCTGCCGCAAGCACTACAGAAACACTGAGACTAGAAGTACCACATCAGACGGCCGTAAAAGTTGCGACCCATACCCGGCATGCGCGACCGCACAGGAATATCAGGATTGAAAGCTCTGTTGTAGCCGGCGAGATGATCGAGATACTCCTCATCTAACAAATTCTCTACACCGATACGCAGCTGGGTAGACTCCGAGATGTTGAGCAGTGATGAAAGGTTTACGATCGAATAACCGTCTGTCGTTTGCTCCAGATTGGTAGCGGAGACGCGATTCTGGTCGGCATAGTTGATGGTCTCGAGCGATGCCATCCAGTTGTTTCCAGTGTAGTCCAGAGCGAGGATCAGATTGTCTGGCGATACGCGGTACAGGTCATCGTTAATATCATCCCGCTTGCCGCGTACCAGGCTAGCTACGGCCCTGAGTGTAAGACGCTCGCTCAGTTCGAAATTGGATTCAATATCCGCGCCGTAGAATGTGGCGTCAGTGTTGCTAAATTGTAGTGGGTCTGGCAATCCCATGCCCATGTTCGACATTGTTAGGGCGAACTGATTGGCTGTGGCATTGTTCGACGGCGTGCCCTGGATAAAGTCGCTGACTCGCTTGTAAAAGAGTCTTGGGTAGAGGTTGAACCTGTCGCTCTCCCAATCGAAGCCGAGTTCCAGTTCATGGGCAAGCTCGGGGTCCAGGTCCGGCGTTCCGATGTAGGTCTTGCCATCGGCCAGGCCGCCGGTGGATTCCATCGGAATCCAGAGATAGCGTTCCTGATAGGACGCCGAGCGGGATTTGCGTGCCGCGCCCAGATACCAGGTGAGGTCGTTGTCAGTCTGCATACTCAGACGTGCGAACCAGTCGACGTTGTTGTCTTGCTGCGAAAGGTCCTGATTGTTGAATTGGTTCGCGAGCATGCTGGCCATGTTGTTCATCATGACAGGCATGCCTGCTGCTGCGTTCATCGGATTCAGGTTGGCAGAGACAGTACCGGTATCGGTGGTGACGCGATTGAAACGCAGGCCTGCATCGAGCCCAAGCGTGTCGCTCAGCGACAGGCTGCGTTCGGCAAACACGCCCCACACATCGCGAGTGGAACCATTGAAATTATCGATATAGAACGGTCCCGCGTTGGGGTTGGTGATGACGGCGTCGTGCTTGGTGAAGTGGCCGTCGATGCCATACTGCCAAGAACCATTAGCAACGAATTGCTCTAGCTTCACAGAGAAACCGATGTTGTCGCTGACCGCGTAGGTCTGGCGGAAACGCATAGGGTCCGCGGACAGGGTAGTCATATTCTGTGGCGGTCTGCGCAGGTGGAAGTTTGTCATCCAGTGTGAATTGTCGCTGCCGAAGACTTCGGTAGTGAGGCTGTAGTCCCCGCTGGTCCAATCGTATCTGGAGCGAAACAGGTCGCTGTCGATCGAGAGAATATCCATGGGTAAGGCCGGTGTACCGGCATTGCCGGTATTGTTGCGAGCGACGTCGATGCTGAACTCATGGTCGCCCCTGCTGTATCCGTAGCCAAGATCGAATCGTTCTCTCTCGTATTCTGTTGGCGCGATGCTGCCACCGGGAAAGTCCAGATCGTCCGCACTCTCGTTCATCACGAAGCCGCGAAAGATGTGATTACGGTTAGCGAGGGATACAAAGCCGCTAGCCACGGCGCCCTCGTTAGCCGATTGCAGTCCGAAGTAAGTGCGGCCATTCACGGAGAAGTCGTTGGAATTAGTGAAGTCGCCGCTGTAAGTCTCCGCCTGGACGAAACCACCAATGGTTTCCTGTCCCGCGCTTACAGGTGCGATGCCGCGGTTTATCGTAAGTGACTGCAATAGGGCCACCGGTGCATAGGAAAGTGGCGCGTCCATCGAGTTGGGGCCGGCACCGCTAATCTGTGCGCCGTCGACAGAGACCTTGATGCGGTCGCCATACATGCCTCGGTATTGTGCAATGCCGGTCAGCTCGCCGTTCTTGTTGATGTTGGCACCCGGCATCATTCGCAACATCTGTGCGGTGTCTGCCGGCGCGATGAGGGTGTCATCGGTAACGATCGTGTGAGTATCTCTCACTCCGATAACTACGATCTCCTGGATGTTTCGCGATTCTTGCGCAAACGTTAAGACAGGCAGTGCGAGGGTGGGCACAAAAGCCAGACTTAATATTGCAATTGAAGTTCTCATGGTAATTCTCCTGAACATGATAGATATGAGTACAGGATACTTATATGGGGTTAGATTCATACCGTTTCACTGCGACACCTTGTCGCAGTATTCGGTCAAAACCATCGGTTTATCTGGGATTGTTGATTTGCATCAAGTATTGCGCGGGCACAGCGACTCCTTCGCCTATGGACGAAGGGGAATATGTGGGGAGTGGACAGGTAGGAATCTAGCCCATTGTCTTAAATGTCGTCGGCCGTGGGAGACAGCTCGCCGTAGATATTCATCGTGGGTAGCGCCGGTTTGAACTCTATATGGCAGGATTCGCAGATATCTACGATTTCATCGCCCGCACGAGCAATCAACCCGATATCTTTTGCCCTAGCCGCATTCACAGCTCTCGCCGCCGCATTCGAAAGTTGCTGTGAATAGTTTTGCCATTGCTTGTCGCCGGTCCAGGTCTGGTCAGCGGGGCCGGTGCCAGGAATGGTCAGCAGAGCACCACCAAGGTGCAGCTGTCGTGCAAGGTGTTCCAATTCACGCCAGTCCTCGTCGGTCTGTGGGTTGCGCCAGGCGGCTATCCAGATTGGGTCCGCCGAGTGATTGATCAGGGATGCCATCACTTCGTTGATGCTTATCGGGAGGTACAGCTGAGCTGTGTTCTGTTCCTGGGCCGGATTGCATGCCGCTAGCACCGAGCCGACTACGATAAGGCCAAGAGCTCGAGTGAGCCTGTGCGTGTATTCAAGATTGTTCATTGTGCTGACCTCTTAGGTTTGTGAGTAAGGTCAGTGTGGGCTCGGCATCGAGCTGACTCAATGCCGAACAGGGTTTTCGTTGATGTAGGTCAAGAAGTAGTCTAGCCAGGAAGGGCGTGTATTAGGGCGATTAGTTTTACTTTTTTTTACTTTGTTGAAAATAGTGTATTCAACCCTGATTTCTGCCGCCCCGTATTCTCTTATGCACACCGCGAGTAAGCGACACGAAAGATTCTTCAAGCAGGTCGACGCCGACGAGTATTAATACAAATATCACAGACAGTTTTATCGCGGGCGCGATGCTCACTGCCGCTATACAAACCCCAATGGCTGCAAGACCCCAGATGGTAGCGGCGGAGGTGACCCCCATAACCATTCCATCTCTCGACAACATCACACCCGCACCAAGAAAGCCGATTCCCGTGACTACCTGGCCAATTATTCGCGAAGGGTCTGTGTCATCCGTGGCAACGTAGAATGAGGCCGTCACGAAGACATAGGTGCCTAGAATAATCAGAGAAGATGTGCGTATTCCAACCGGCTTCCCACGCAGCTGCCGTTCAAATCCTATAATAAAGCCGCAGAGGATAGCGCTGCCGATCTCAGGCCAGGTGAATGGGTCGATGGAGAGTAGCGAGCCGAACATTGCTTATTCGCTTCTTGTTGTCAGAGAATTGATGTGAGTAATGTGGCTGTGCCGAGGAAGGCGAAGAATCCCGCAATGTCGGTGACGGTTGTTAACAGGATCGAGGACGCCGTCGCGGGGTCTTGTCCCACTCGCGTCAAAATTATCGGCACCAGTGCGCCGGAAATTCCTGCCGCCACCATAGACAGTACCATAGCGACGGCTATGACAACGGCGAGGCCCATGCTGCTGCTCCAAAGATAGACTCCGAGGCCGCAGGAAAAGGCTAATGCCACGCCATTGATTAGTCCTACGAACAATTCTTTCCTGAGGACGAGCGGCCATTCTCGGGTGCCAATTTCCTTCAGTGCAAGTCCGCGAATAGTTACAGCGAGAGCCTGTGACCCAGCATTGCCTGATTGACCAGCGACCACAGGAAGCAGTACAGCAAGAGCGGTAAACTGAGCGATTAAATCTTCGAACAGGCCTACCACCGAGGCGGCGAGAAAAGCCGTAAGCAGATTGATATGCAGCCAGGGCAGTCTTCGCTTGATCGCGAAAGAAGCTGATGACAATGATCTCTCGTCGGCGCTACCGCCCATCATCTTCAGCAGATCGGCATTGGCAACGCTTTCAATGGCTTCGAAAATTTTCTGATAGCGGACCACGCCAAGCAGTCGGTTGTCAGTGTCTACGATTGGTACGGAGTCGATTCTGGTCTGGGTTAAAAAATCAACGATCTCTTCTCTTGGCGCCGTGGGCGAAAGAGCGTTGGAGGCTTCGCGAAGAAAATCTGAAATGACCCAACCAGGCGCGGCAAGAGCGAGGTCTTGCATATCTACTCGACCAAGCAATCGATTGTCGTTGTCCACCACATAGACTGACCTGGCTCGGTTCACTCCAGATAAGCGAATCCGTTCAGTTACCTGATCCAGGTTCATATGCATACGCACGTCGACGGCAGGGTCCATGAGCCTTCCTGCCGTGTCTTCGGGAAAGGCGAGCAAGCGATTTAATTCTTCGCGCCTCGGTAGATCCAGAGACTCCATCAGATCATGTTGCTGCTCTTTACTGATGCCACCTATCAGGACGACGGCGAGTCTGGGCGTTGCGTTAATAATGACCGATTTTCGCTGTTCCTCATCCAGAAGTCTAAAAACAAGCCCGGCTCGGCTGGTGGTCAATCTATCGAGAATAGCTAACAGAGACAGCGCCGACATGCCCTGTAATTCGTTCTTCAGCTCTGCGGTAGAGAGGTTCTCGAGAAACTCCGCCGCCGCCGAAGGATTCTTCTGTAGATAGGATTCCTTGAGATGAGATTCTAGTGTCATGGCCTGCTTCTAATCTGAAAAACTGAATCTACCAGGCGCGACAGTACCTTGATGTAGAGCTGAAAGACGGAGAGGGCGGAGTCCAGCGGTTTGCGAATATCTGGCGAAATTTCCAGGCTCTGCAGCAGGTTCTCTCTGCTGATGACACCGAGAACATGGCCTTCATGGTCGACTGCGGCCAATATGGAGTGGCTATGCCATTGATCCACTTCCATCGTGTCTATCAGTGCCGCCTCGGCACGAAGCGGGCTTACAGTGTCGATGAACTTGTCGATGGATGTGTTTGGTTTTCCCTCCAACACTCTGCGAGCATCGAGAATTCCGGCGTACTTGCCATCTTTCTTGACCACGACTACTGGCAAGCCTGGCTTGCTGCTTCGGATTAGGTTCAACACTTCCTCTGTGGGCATTGATGTGGGAACAAGGATGACTTCGTTCGATACATAGCGGCCCAGAGAGTGCTTCGGGTAATTTAAAAACCGCAGTAGGGTGACTTTACGTGGGCCGCTAGGAAGCTTCCGGATAGTGGCTTTGCGGCGACCCTCTGGTAAACGTACCAAGATCACCTTCACATCTTCCAGCGACCCCTTCGCGAGCCAATCGAGGCAGCTTGCATCTGTCTCGGCCATTAGCTGCTGAATCTTACTAGCACTGAGCCGTGCTATTATCGATGCGGCAAGCGCGCTGGGTAGTTGTCGCAGAGTATCGCGTATCGCGCTGGCGTCAAATTTTTCGATCGCGGCCGCGAAGCCAGTTGGGTCCTTACTGGCAAAATCCAGTATCAGTGCACTGCTCTTATTTGTCATGACCCGCCTCGTGTAACTGAGTCACCGTGGTCTGAATGAATCTCAAGCAGGGAATTGAGACGACTCCATCCTTCGAGTCGACGCGAACCGAAGTCGCCGTTTTCTCCACGACTTCGCCCTCAACGTCGTCGACTCGAATGCGATCGCCAATGTTGATGCGGTCCGTCTCAGACTGTGCAATGACATTAGCCACATAATATTTAGCACCAAGTGCGAACGATAATGACAGACCGCCGCTGACGACAAACAGGACAATGAGCAGCAACTGAGTAATGAAGGTAATATCGATGAGCATCTGCTGCAGGCCAAGCACTATCGCGATGATTACGATTAGCCCATGGATGATGCGCAGGCTGGGAGATTCAGGATCCAGCTTGTCACTCAGATGTGACAAGACGAATCTGGCGATTACGCCCAGAATATGACCGATACCTATAATAACGATGCCCACGATAATTCGCGGGACGAACTGTAAGGTGTCATCCAGCCAGGCTGAGAGTTGGCCGGCTCCCAAGATCCGCAGTGCGATTAGCACGGTTAACAGTACGATAAACCAGTAGGCGGCGGATTGCCCGATGCGGGCGATATCGGGAGACACGATACTGGTTTCATTGGTCGAATAGCGCGAAACCAGCCTGTCCAGAACTGCCAGCAAACGACCGGCCTGCCGCTGAGCGAATTTTGCCACGAAGAATCCGATGACCAGTACCAGGACGGCGGCCGCTTCCGGAAAATCGCCAATCAGACTTGTTGTAATTGACGGGTTCATGGTCGAGGTTCTCTAGCTGATTAATTGGATCTACGGTAAGTCGCTGATATTCAGTCTGTCACTAGTAGACAACGAGTAACAGCATAATAGATTGCTCCTTGGCTGGCTATATTCCCGGTACTTATCGCCAATCGGGGAAATGATCCCGGTAAGGTACTTCGGCGTAGAATTTACGGCGGATGCAGCGCTAAGGCTAGATTCTTGTCGTGTCTGCTGACACCATGCGAAGATATCGACTACAGGGGAAAATGCAATGGCACAAGATCGGTGCAGAAATATTCTGATCACAGGGGCCTCAGGCATGATTGGTTCTGCCCTGAGTGCGCACCTCTCCAGCAGGGGATTCACCGTCTATCCGCTACGTCGTGACTCCACGACAGCGCCCTTTTTTTATCAGGAAGCGGAAGGTCGAGTACATCTGGATCCCAAGCTACCATTATATGGCGTTATCAATCTGGCCGGGCCTGGCATTGCCGACAAGCGCTGGAGTGCCTCCAGAAAGCGTGTGATTCGGCGCAGCAGGCAGCAGTTGACGCAGGCATTGGCCGCGGCTCTGGCAGCGTCGGAGAGCAAGCCCCAGATACTTGTTTCGGCATCTGCTATCGGTTACTACGGACTAACCGGTGACAACTGTGTCGATGAAGACGATCCCGCTGCAAATGATTTTCTGGCAGGCGTCGCGAAGGACTGGGAAAGTGCAACTTTGCCCGCCGTAGAAGCCGGTATAAATACCGTTCATCTACGCTTTGGAATCGTATTGAGCCCTGATGGAGGTGTGCTGGGGAAATTGCTGCTTCCCTTTAAGCTAGGCCTTGGCGGACCCATTGGCAGAGGGGATCAGCTGATGAGTTGGATAAGCATGCCCGACGTGCTGCAAATCATTCACAAGCTTCTCAATGATAAGCCCCATTGTGGCCCCCTGAATTTAGTAGCGGATCACCCCATCACCAACGCGGATTTCAGCGCAGATCTTGCGCAAGCGCTGCGCCGGCCGCACTTCCTGCCATTACCCGAATTCATGGTGAAGCTGTTGTTCGGCGAGATGGGGGAGGCGCTGTTACTTGGTAGCGTGGGGGTATGCTCAAAGAAACTCGCGCCGCTTGGCATTGAACTGCAGTATCCAACACTAAGCTCGGCGCTCGAGATATTGCTTAAGCCGGATAAATAGTTGGGCCTACCCCAGGCGGCAATAGTAGAAGCGCTTTCTACGCAACGAACCAGAACTCGATCTCGCAGCTGTCTTCGAGAAATTCGGCGCTGTGTTCTTTCTGCGCAGGAACGTGGTACCACTGGCCTGTCGATAGGGTTTTCGATTCACCGTCCATAGTCAGCACCAGAGCTCCCTTGGTGATTATCCCCACGTTGTCCGTGTCATGTCGATGGGCGTCGATCACGGTGCCGGCGGGATAGGTGGCGAATAGCACGTCGCAATTCTCTGCTGAAAGTTTGCGCGCGTCGAACTGTCCTTCGAACTCTGGAAGATTGCAGATCTGATCGGGATAGTGGTCAGATAAAGCCATGCTAAAACCAATGTGTTAATAGTTATGAATAAAACCAGGATGGCTAGAAAAGATTGAAGAGCTAGAAGTTTTGTGAGCCAGTCTGTAGCTTACTATGATGCTGCAACCTGAATTTTCTGATACTGGCCCATTGGCTATCGGTCCATAAATCGTTGCGCGACATGAATCTATTCGATGCATAGGCTGCGCTCGCTTGCTCGCTGAGTCCGACTCCAGTCACCTCTTGCATAGCTATGATACCTTCCATGAGAGTGCGCTGCCAGGACAGGCCAAAATCCAGATCTTCCAGCAGCGTCTGATATCTTGGGTCATCGACAATGCCCTCGGCGAAATACACTTCGCTAACATGCACGTTGTTGATTAGTCTGCGCTTGTGAACTGTCGCCAGATCGCTCCAATACTCGATCCCCTTGTCGATGTCGTCCAGCATGAAACTGAGAGCACCATTGTTGAAATTGAAGTCTTTTCCCAGTTTGTATTGCTGCGCCAGCGCGGGAGATCCTGGATACAGTTCGCCGGACAAGACGCCCGCAACTATATCGGTAAAGTTGCTACTTATTCCCTCGCCATCGGAGGCGCGCTGTCTGCTTTGGTAAGCTAGAGCTTCCTCATTACGACCAAGTAGTATCAGGTTTCTGGCGATAGTGCCCAGGATACCTATGTGGTTAGGTCGTTCCAGGAGTTGTTGCTTGCGCCTATCCACCTTGTCTTCCGGTAGTGCCACCATGAGACGATAGTCCCAGCTTTCATCCGGCGAAATCTGAAAGGGATCAACCTCGTCGGCCACATCGAGAAAGCCTTCGGCCTCGTCGTAGAGGCGAGCGCCGATGAGAAACAAGGCGTAGTGTGCCAGAGCGAACTCAGGCGCGCTTCCTGCGAGAATCTCCTGTCTGAGGTTTTTCTCCTGTAAGCGGTAATCGTTGCCTTTAACGCGCAGTTGGACAGCGCGAATCGACGCCAGCGCCTCATGGCTGGGGTTAAGGCGCGCCACGTCGCGCTGCATCTCGTCGATCAATAGGCTGAGCGCGGCGATCTTGTCGGCACCACTATAGACGGCGTAATTATTCGCTGCCGCGACAACGCCTAAATAGGCGTTGATGAAATTTGGATCTGCCTCGATGGCGGCAAGATGATTCTCTATCGCAAGCTCGAAATCGCGCGGATTGAATTGATTGTTATAAAACTCGCCCTTCATGAATCGCTCGAAGGCGATCGCGTTAGAGGTGCCCCAATCGCGCATCTGTGATCGTTGATCTTCGTTCAGGTGGATGCTTAGTGAGGTCACAACGTTGGCAACGATTCTATCTTGAATCTCGAAGATATCCTGTTCAGATAAGTCAAACTGCTCTGAGTACTGATGTACGCCGTCTCTTACGCGAATCAATTGCACGGTTATTCGAGCTTTGTCGCCAGAATACTGGACACTGCCTTCTAACAGGTGTTCTACGCCTAATTGCCTGCCGTAATCCTGTACGGATTGGCGACGGGTATTCGAGCCGCGCTCGTCCGTCGGATTGCTAATGCTAAGTTGATTGAGTTTTGACAAACCGGTGATCAATGATTCGCTCAGGCCCTCGACAAAGAACTGCTTGCTGTCATTGATCGCGCCATCCTGGCTGAAGGGGAGCACGGCCAGACTGATGTCGTTGTTTTCGTTCAATGCGAGATCGACCTCCGAGAAGAAGAGAATCCCAAGTACGACTGCAGCCGCAGCCATGCCTGTAATGTACTTCACGGGGTTGCTGAAGGTTTGCGTCTGCCACCAGCTAGACTTCTCTGCCCTACGATTGCCAGGTTCGGTAAACGGCACCACATCCGCTACCAGCGAATAGCCCCGCTTCGGCACTGTCTTTATATAATCAGAATTATGCGCCTTGTCGCCGAATGCTGCGCGCAGTTCGGCGATGGCCTTATGTACGGCATGGTCAGAAGATATGGTTCCCTGCCAGAATTTATCCAGCAGTTCAGTGGCACTGATGACGGTTCCAGCGTTCTCCGCTAAATAGACCAGAACATCCATGCTGCGAGGGGTTATCTTGGTCTGATCCTCACCATTAGATGCGCTGAGCGTGCAGGTATCGGCGAAGACGAACCAGTCACCGATCTGCAGACTATGCCGGCCTGAGGCCATATATTTCTATCTCCTGAACACTTCACTTGGGCAGGCTGCAAGAGAACTTGCTGAAGTGTTTCGAAACTCAACAGCTCTGGGAGTATTTACGAGACCCGGAGCCTCTACAATCTCTTTCGATTATACTGGAGAATCGCCCGGAGGAAAGCAGCACTTTCCCAAGGCAGAAGGGATGAATTTAGTAGGTTTCTGGAAGGACAGTCGCGGCAGCCACTACACATAATTAGGCGGCCTCAAAAAGACGGTACCGGGATCGATTGAAACCGAGTCCCTGACTGTCAATTTGGCTTTGAGGCGGCGAAAACAGAGACTTGTGGGTTTCGCCAGCAGGCAGCCGCGAGCTCTGCCTGGAAGGGCGATTTGGTAATATAATGTGCCGTAACGTTCATTCCACCTTTTCGATGCTGTACCCTGAGCCGCGCCAGTATCCAGCGCAATTGGCAAAGCGGCTGTTTTCGCTAGCTATTTCATCTTCAACCCTGATCTGGTGGCCGAGTTTGATGAGGTCGAGATCGATTTAATCTCCGGAGGTAGGCGTGTCTAAACAAGTTACACGTAGAGAGTTTTTGAATTTATTGAGCGCCGCAGGCGGCACCGCGGCGGCGTTGAAAGCAGGCTCGGCGCTGGGCCTGCTACCGAACACGGTGCATGCGGCGAGCATGGATCTGATGGCGGCGAATTCAGCCAATCGACGGGTCGCCATTCTCGGAGCCGGCATTTCCGGCCTGACTGTAGCCTATGAACTGAGTAAAGTGGGCTATGAGTGTACGGTGCTGGAATCGTCGCAGCGCTCCGGCGGCAGGGTCTTCACGGTGCGTCACGGCGATCTGATCGATGAGATCGGCAATCGTCAGTACTGTGAATTCGACGACGCCCCCCATATGTATTTCAATGCCGGTGCCGCGCGTATCCCCAGCACCCACCGCAACCTGCTTGCCTACTGCAAGGAGCTAAACGTCGATCTTGAGGTTTTTATCAACGAGAATAAGACATCGTATGTGCAGGATCCTGCGCTGCTCGGCGGTAAGCCAATTCGCAATATCGACTACACCACTCATTCCCGTGGCTTCCTGGCGGAGTTGCTAGCGAAGTCGCTCGATGCCGGCGAGATGGATCAGCCATTTACCGATCAGGAAGCGGAAACTCTGATGGGCATGATTCGTTCCTTCGGTGATCTTAGTGAAGACAATCTCTATAAAGGCAGCTTCCGCGCAGGCTATGCCGCCGGCGGTTTTCTGAACCACGGTGTGCAGAAGGACATCATCGCTTTCCGTGATCTATTAAAGACGCGCATGGGGCGTCAGCTGCTGAACGCCAATGAAGGCGACACCGGGCCTATTCTGCTCCAGGCCACAGGCGGCATGGACAAGATTATCGAAGGCTTCACTAATCATGTCGGCCATCAGATTCGTTATGGTTCTATGGTGAACTCGGTAGAGGTAAAAAACGATGGCGTGGATATCTCCTACGATCAAGATGGCACTCGCCACCTGTTGCAGGCAGATTTCTGTTTTAACTGTATACCGAGCCATCTAATGACCGGCATCAGCAATAATTTCCCGGCTCAGTATGTCGAAGCGCTGAAGTATATTCGCCGCGGCACAGCGTACAAGGCGGCGTTCCAGGCTAAAGAGCGTTTCTGGGAGAAGGATGATATCTATGGTGGTATCAGTTGGATGAATAATCCAAGTAACCAGATCTGGTATCCGACGGCAGGCATACATAAAGAGAAGGGCGTGCTGCTGGGTGCCTACGATTATGGCAACGGTGAGTTGCATACCGCCATGACGCAGGAGCAACGCATCGAGGCACACCTCAGCGACGGCGAGAAGATGCACCCGGACTACCGCAATCTGGTCGAGAAGCCGATCACTATCGCCTGGCATCGCATGAATCACATGCTTGGCTGTTCCGCTCGCTGGCAGAGAGATCGCAGCGGCTGGACTCACCACGAAGAGGAGTTGTACCACGCGCTGCAACAACCGGTTAACGGTCGCCACTACATGATTGGCGATCAGGTCAGCATGCACTCGGCCTGGCAAGAGAGTGCAGTGATGTCGGCGCAATGGGCCATATCAGATATGGATCAGCGTCTGCGTGCCTAGTTGATCGAGATTCAATTGTCTGGCTATGAGGCTGGCGAATATTCATTCAGTGGGTTACCCCACGATTCGGAGAAGTATCAGTATGTTGAAGACCTTATCTGCATTTAGTCTTTGCATGGTTTGCGTGGTAAGCGTTAACGCGGCGGAAACAGAGCGAGAGCAATTTGATGACCGCTATTGCACAACCTGTCATGGCGCGGACGGACGTGGCAACGAAGGTGTTCAGGCGCCAAGACTCGCCGGCATGGAACCTTGGTATCTTAGGCGGCAGTTAGAAAATTTCCGCGCTGGCATCCGCGGCGTTCACCCCGAGGACATAGAAGGTATCGCCATGCGCCCCATGGCGACGAAGCTGAGCGATGAGTCGATCGAGGATATCATCGAATGGGTTTCGAGCTGGCAGTATGTGCCGGCTGAGCAGACGATAACGGGCGGCGATTCGGTCCGAGGCCGCGGGCTCTATAGCGGTTGTGCCGTCTGTCACGGCGCCAATGCCGAGGGTAACCAAGCGCTCGGCGCTCCCGCTCTGGCCGGACAAAACGACTGGTATCTTGTGACGCAGCTGAAGAATTTCCTCGCCGGATATAGAGGCACTCACCCAGACGATACCTACGGCGCGCAGATGCGAACCATGGCGAGCACCCTGCGCAACGAGGCAGGAATACTCAATGTAGTGAGTTACATCAACACGCTTTCCCGTTAGACTGAGCTAACACCACTTTCAGGAGCCGCCCATGCCAATTATAGCGATAGTCAACCTGGTTCTCTTTGCAGCGCTGTTAGCTCTGTTGTATCAGTTTGCCAAGAATGATGCTTTCACACTTTCACGCCGAGTGTTTATGGGTCTGATTGGCGGTAGCGTATTCGGCGTGTACTTGCAGTTAGCGTTCGGATCGAATCCCGATGTGATGGGCGCAACGCTGGAGTGGACCAATGTAGTAGCGAATAGTTACGTCGCCTTGCTGCGCATGATGATCATGCCGTTGATTTTAATTACCATGATTGCCGCCGTGCTCAAAGTTGAGGAGATAAAATCCCTCGGCAAGATCGGCGGAACCGTGGTGGGCACCCTGATCGTGACCACGGTCATAGCCGCACTGATTGGCATCATGATGGCCACCGTGTTTGGCTTGAATGCAGGAGATCTAACCGGCGGTGCCAGAGAGATGGCACGTGCCGAAGTTCTGCAGGCAAGACAGGGCAGTGTCGCCGATCTGAGTCTCGCCGAACTTTTAGTTAGTTTCGTCCCGACCAATATCTTCTCTGATCTCGCTGGCCAGCGTAGCATGTCTATTATAGGCGTCGTTGTCTTCGGTTTGATCTTTGGTATAGCGGCCTTGTTAGTGTCAGAAGAAAACACCGAGCAAGGTACGCGCATCCGTAGCGCCGTCGAAACACTGCAAGCAATTATTATGCGCCTGGTAAAGATTGTTATGGCGTTGACGCCTTACGGTGTGCTCGCGCTTATGACTCGTGTTATCGCAAGCTCTGACGGTCAGGCGATTATAGATCTTATTAGTTTTGTTATTGCTTCCTATGTTGCGATTGCCCTCATGTTCGCCGTGCATGCCGCCATCATCATCGGTCTCGGCGCCAATATTAAAACTTATTTCCAGAAAGTGTGGCCGGTTCTTACCTTCGCGTTTGTGACTCGCAGTTCCGCCGCGACGATCCCCTTGACGATTCGTGCTCAAATAGAAGAGTTGAAAGTTCCCCCACCCATCGCTAATATCGCGGCCTCTTTTGGTGCGACTATCGGTCAGAATGGTTGCGCGGGAATATATCCGGCGATGTTGGCTGTTATGGTTGCGCCGACTATGGGTGTCGATGTTGATTTAAACTTTATCGTTAGCCTGCTAGTTATCATTGCGATTGGCTCATTCGGTATTGCCGGTGTCGGCGGTGGCGCGACAAACGCTGCGCTGGTGGTGCTGCCTGCGATGGGATTTCCGGTCACAATAGCGGCGCTGTTGATTTCAATTGAACCATTGATTGATATGGCGCGCACTGCATTGAACGTAAACGGATCGATAACCACAGGCATGATCACCACGCGCTTGCTAGGTGACAAGACGGCGGCCAGTGAGGCCACCATGGGTGAGGCAAAGTTACAGAAGTCATAATTCGCTGTATTTTTTTAGCACCAACAGGAAAGAGGATTGGCAAGTCATGATTAAATCTAAGAAGTCATTCAGTGCAGTTTCCATAATCGCCTCGCTCGTCGTGGCTCTGGGTGTTGCTGCCGCAGCGCAAGGGGCAGAGATTGTACGAACTGGCGAGGGCAGAAACTTCTACAACACTATAATGATCCCGGCCGGCGCCGAGACATTGTATTTGAGCGGCTCCGGTGCGCGGCAACAGGCCGACGGCAGCTGGGGCGACATGGAACAGCAGACTATCGATACATTTAGCCGATTCCAGGAAACATTGGAAGCACAGGGCTGGTCACTGGAAGATATCGTGCAGGTGCGTGCCTTCGCCGTATCCGGCGCCGATGGTGAATTAGACTTCGCCGGATTCAACGCCGGTTATCAGCAGTTTTTCGGTAGCGAAAAGAATCCGATGAAGCCAGTGCGTTCATTCGTAGAGATCGCTGGGCTGGTTGTTGATGGCTGGCTTGTCGAGATCGAGATTCGCGCGGCGAAAATGCCTGACTAGAAGGTCTGGTCAGCAATTAGCAGAAAGGCCGGTGAAATGATGATACGTTTCACCGGCCTTTTTTATGCGCGTAGAATAGCCGTATTCTTGACAGCTGCCAGCGAGTCGGCGAAAGTCATTGAAGCGGTGGTCAAACCAGGAAATGCTCTGAAGGAGAACGGTGATGTACCTGCGAATCCCCAAATTGCTTAGTGAGGAAAACCTCAAACTTGTGGATGGGCTGATAGCGGCTGGCCAATTCATAGATGGGGTGGCCACAACCGGTGCGCCTACCAAGTCTGTGAAGAGGAATCTACAGATAGACCTCAGCGAACATCCAGGCAGAGAGCAATTTCTGCAGACGATCTCGTCTGCAGTGAATTCGAACCCCATGATGCGCTCCGCCGCCCTGCCGCGAAATATGACCGTGCCGCTAATAAGCAAATACGAAACGGGCATGGCCTACGGCTGGCATATAGACAATCCAATCATGTCTTCTATGGGCAATCCCATCCGTACCGACATCGCCTGCACGATATTCATTAGCGATGCCTCCAGCTATGAGGGCGGCGAGTTAATAGTAAGGTCTTCATCTGGAGATATGCGCGTTAAATTTGCGAGAGGGGATGCCTTTATCTATCCGGCTACGAGTCGGCACCAGGTGCTGGAAGTAAGCAGTGGCGAAAGGCTGGCTGTGGTGTTCTGGATTCAGAGCATCGTGCCAGATGCATCGAAGCGTGAGACGCTGCACGATCTCAGCATGGCCTACGATCAAATAATGCAAGAATCACCGCAATCGGAAGCCCTGCAATCTATCCAGCGTGCACAGACCAATCTGCTAAGGCGCTGGGGCCAGGTATAGTCTGCGGCGCTCGCGGTATTCGATGATCTCTTCATGAAACGAAATCTACAGCTACTGCGCCGCCGATTAAAATTGACTGCTCTGGGTAACTTCGCCCCTGAGTTCTCGGTAGCATTTGAGTGGGGCGCTGTAGCTGCTGATGAATATTTTCTCAGTCTGCCGTTCAGGCGCTCAATTCCATTGATTCTCATGGCAGCCGCTTTCCTGGCGGCATTTAGTGTGCCGCTGTTCTCTATGGGAGGCTTCATCACAGGCAGTGGTGATTCAAGCCTGTTTTCTCTGGTCTTTACGCTGTTCTCGTTATTCTGGCTGTTGGGCTGGTCTACGGGGGTGGCTTTGTTGTTGCTGCTGTTTCTCTGTGTAAGTATCGGTAGAGAGACGCTGCATGTCTCCCAGAATAAACTCACCATCAGGATCGGTATACCCGGCATCGCGTTCGGCATGACCTATAGCGGCGACTTGATTCGTAATTTCCAATTCCGCGAGAGCGAAGTCAGTAAGGCCAAGCAGTGGCGTGGCTCGCACATCGCCTTCGACTACGGTGGCAACGACGTTGAACTCGGTTCTGCTCTAAGCGGCATCGATGCACAGAAGATAATCTCGCGCCTGGAGGCTCTTTTCCCTGAGCATGACGCGGCTCCCGTAGAGATCGATTTAACTGAACTCGAACCGATAAACGACAGCGCTGAAGTAAGCCGGGTCTCCATGCCAGAGCAGGCGCCAGATAGTGGCCGCGGCGAAGCGCCGCGCTGGAATTCTGCCTCGGGTATCACGCTAATACTCGCAAATCTGATTCCCCTGGGCGGCGTGCTGTTGGATGAGTGGGCTATAGGCGAGATCATGTTGTTGTACTGGGCCGAGAGCGCCATCATTGGCATCTATAACCTTTGCAAGATGTGGCAAGTTGGGCGCTGGTCGATTGCGTTGTTCGGACCGTTCTTCATCGGCCATTACGCTGCCTTCATGGCTGTGCATCTGCTGTTCATCTATGCCTTCTTTGGCGCTGTGGTGGGGGGCGAGGCAGACGTGTCGAGGTTGCAGGTACTGACTGACTTGCTAACACTGTGGCCCGCTCTGCTTGGCCTGGCCATAAGTCACGGAGTCTCCTATTACTTGAACTTTATCAAGTCTGGCGAGTTTGAAGGTCGTAGCATGTCGGTTCAGATGCGCGAGCCCTATCGGCGCATAATCATCATGCACCTGACAATCATCTTTGGCGGATTTCTGGCCCTCAGTTTAGGCACAGGTCTGGCCGCACTCCTGTTGCTGCTATCGATGAAAATAGGCGCCGACCTACATAGCCACATCTCACAACATTCGAAATAGCTCAGCCACTCGCGCGGTGGTCTTCATGCAGACATTCACATACACTTTCCTCCTTGTCCGTCTAATGTCCCTAACTGGTGTGCACTATGCTTGCGATTCGAAGGCTGTTACTCGTTCTTACTCTGTTCGCTGGGCTATCGGTGTTGGCGCAGCCGCAGTTCGATGTGTTCGAGGCCAGCATTCGTCAGATTCAGAGCGCTCTGGAGCAGGGACAGATCGATTCGGTACAACTGGTGCAGCAGTATCTGGATCGAATCGCAGCCTATGACAAACAAGGCCCTGCACTGAATAGCATCGTGCGGGTGAACCCGCAGGCACTGACCCTGGCACGGGAGCTGGATGCGGAGCGACAACGCCGTGGCTCCCGTGGCCCCCTGCATGGAGTGCCCATCGTGGTGAAGGATAACTACAACACCGATGATATGCCGACAACGGGCGGTTCCGTGGCGCTGGCAGATTTTATCCCGAGTGAGAATGCCGCACAGGTAGACAAGTTACTGCAGGCAGGCGCAATCATCCTCGCCAAGACGAACCTGCACGAGTATGCCTATGGCATTACCAGTGTCAGTTCGCTTGTTGGCCAGACCCGCAACCCCTACGATCCGCGGCGGGTTCCCGGTGGCTCTAGTGGTGGTACCGGTGCCGCGGTAGCTGCAAGCTTTGCCGCCGCAGGGTTTGGTTCCGACACCTGCGGCTCGATTCGTATCCCATCGGCGTTTAATAACCTGATCGGACTGCGACCTAGCAAGGGCTTGTCGAGTATCTACGGCGTTCAGCCTCTGTCTCACACACAAGATGTCGCAGGCCCCCTGGCTCGCCGTGCCGAAGACCTGGCCATCATTCTCGACATCGTATCCGGTTACGACCCGCGAGACCCGGCCACGGCAATCATGCAGACGGCGGCGCTTCCGAGTTTTGTAGAGAATCTGCATTCGGCTGACTTGAGTGGTCTGCGCATCGGAAGGCTGCAAGACTACTTCGAAGATGCCGATGCCGCCGTGATTGCAACGCTGCAAGAAACCCTACAATGGTATGAACAACAGGGCGCCGAGCTTGTCGATGTGGTGATACCCAATATGACGGACCTGATCCGGCGCTCTGGATTGATCGGCCACGAGTTCAAGCCGGATATCGACCAGTATCTCGCGACGTTCGCCGCTGATGCGAATCTGGACTTGAACGCTATCGTGAACCAGGGCCTGTACCACGAGGCCGTCGACGGCGTATTGAGTCGATCGAATGCGGCGTCACTGGACGAGCTGGCTTACCAGCAGGCGATTGCCGTGCGCTCCGAATTGCGCGCCGCGATAGAGTCGGTGCTCGTTGAACAAGATTTAGCTGTTATCGCCTATCCAACGATCAGACGCTTGCAAGTGTTTGCCGGGGAAGCACAAGCTGGCAGCAACTGCAGTCTTAGCGCGAATTCCGGCTTGCCGGCCCTCTCGATGCCGGCAGGCTTCACCGATAGCGGGCTGCCCGTGGGCCTGGAGCTGCTCGGCGGTTTCCTGCAAGATGCCGAATTGCTGGCTATCGCGCAGGCGCATGAAGACGGAATGAACTTACGACGTGCGCCCGCAACGACACCTGCGCTCGAAGCAGGCCGCGCGCCGCCACCGCAAAGCTTTGCGCTGAGCTTCGAGCAGCCGCCGCTGCGCGTTGCGGCGAGTTTCGAGTTCGACTTAACGAGCAATCTGTTTAAGTTCGATGTGTATAAGGAGTCAGACTCAGACGCGGCTATTAGCGCCGTAACCCTGGTTATCGACAGAGAAGGCGATGGCGCTCTCGATGATCCTGTCGTGCTAAACCTGTTGCCACCGGATGTCGATTCCGCCGCCGGTAGCTACTTCATGTCAGGCCAATTCCGTCAGGCGATTCAGCAGCGGCGGGTCTACTTGAGAGTATTCGGTGCTGCATTTCCTCGCACAGGAGCGGTGCAGCTGATAGAGTAACGTCTCCTGAAATGATAATTTTTAATGAAAAACAAGAGGCATTGCTATGAAGCCCCACACTAAACTGAGAACGCTAACCCAACTGCTCGGCATGCTTGGCCTGCTATGTTCCGGCACGCTCGTCGCGCAAGACACGCAACTGGATTTCGATTATTTCAAGAACGAGGTGCAGCCCATCTTCCTCGCAAAACGTGAAGGCAATGTGCGCTGCATTCAATGCCATACCCGCAGTAGCAACTTCAGGATACAGCCGCTGGCCGAACATCAACTTTTCTGGACCGAGGAACAGTCGCGTTTGAATTACGAGTCGGCGAGTGAATTTATCCTGCCCGGCGAAGACCCACTGCGCAGCCGCTTCCTGACTCACCCACTCGCTGCGGCTGCCGGTGGTGATCCTTTCCATGGCGGTGGCAAGCATTTTCACAGCCAATTCGATCCCGAGTGGCGGATCATGGCGGATTGGGTTGCCGGTGCCAAGTCCAGGCGCGAACCTTCGCAGGTAGCCGTGCGCATCATTCAAACCAATGCGGCAGGCGATGACTCCACGGTCATCGATCCGGCAACGAATCAGGTCGTGGGTCGTATAACGGATATAGAGATCCCCCACGGTGTGGTAGGTGCTCCGGATGGTTCGCAGATTTATATTACCAATGAGGCCATGCACAGTCTCGATATCGTAGACGCGAGAACGCTGCGCGTAAAACGACGCATACCGCTCAGCGGTCGGCCGAATAATTTGGGGGTAACTGGCGACGGCAGCAAAGTGTATGTAGCCATCATGGAGATGCCAGGTTCGGTGGATATCATCGATGTAGCAAGCATGACTAATATTAAGACGCTTCCGGTAAACGGTGCCATACACAATGTCTACGTGACGCCAGACAGTCGCTATGCCGTAGCGGGCTCTATCCAAACTCGCACCATCAACGTGATCGATACCAGCACCGACGAGTTGGCATGGGAGTTGGAGATGAGCTCCGGCATCCGTCCCATGACATTTGATACGAAAGCCGATGGCTCGACCAAGAGCATATTCGTACAGCTCTCAGGTTTTCACGGCTTCGCTGTCGTCGATTTCGACAGCAGGGCAGAGGTGGCGCGCATCGAACACCCGGCAGTACCAGGAGAGGAGGCCCATCTCGATGGTTTGCAGGGCGCACCAGCCCATGGCTTGGCGGTATCACCGGATGGCAAGACGCTCTGGTCCACGAGCAAGGTGTACAGCCATGTCTATATTCATTCGCTGCCAGATTTGGAAGAAATTGGTCGTGTCTTCGTCGGCCAGCATCCCGAATGGATCACGTTTACACCGGATGGCAAGCGCGTTTATATAGGCGCTGCTGGAGATAATACCACCTATGCCGTGGATGCCATCGAGATGGAAGCAATCGCGAAGATAGCGGTGGGTCAGGTGCCGAAGCGCATCGCCATGGTGCGGATGGCTGTAGATTAAGAACCTGCTAGGGCAGTACTAAGGAGATATCGATGTCGTAGGCACCAGTTTCGCTTGCAGCGAAACTGGTTACGCCAAGCCAATACGTGCCAGGCAGTAGAGTAGTCTCAATACGCGAATTCGTGTTGCTCCCACCATCATCGTCTTGCAGTAGCAGCGTCCCTACTTGTTGATTCAGGATATCAACCAACAGTAAATTCGTGTCGAAGTTTGCGGAGCGCAGATCGATTCTTACCGTCGAGGTAGCCGCTACTTCGAATTGAACCAGGTCGAGAAATCTCTCATCGAATACAGCATCTCCCAGCCCGAGGCTACCGCCGATGCTTGGGTTCGGATTCACCAAGACATCTACGCCATATACCGAAGTGAATGACTCAAAAGAAGAAGAGGGGGCGCTGGTACTGGACTCGATGGAGACATTGTAACCGCCCAGAGCGCTTGAATGCGTGCTGGTCACACCAAGCCAGTAAGTGCCAGCCTGAATTTGTTCAACTATTCTCGCGTTGTTACCTGGGCCACCGTTATCATCGAAGAACGTGTAGTCGGGCACGGCAGATTGTGTGGCAGATACTCTGACGAGATAGAGAAACGGGTCGAAGGCCTCAGCGTTTAACTGGATTTCGATGGAGGAATCATTTTCGAAGGTGTATTGGTACAAGTCGAGCGGTTTACCTTCAAGCTGGTTGTCTCCGCTGCCGAGTGTGCCGCTGAGATTATTACTGTTACTTGGTCCGGAAACAGTTGAGTCGTTCGGTGCAAGCAGCGCGACGCCATAGATGTTTGCAACCGTAGTTCCTGCGATGCCACCACCGCCGTAGATGGAGACAACAGCAGCGATGTCATCGGCCTGCAGAGAGTCGGTGTCAGAAACGAACGGGCGCATGATGGCGTCAGTCGCGTCGGAGTGATCCAGGCCTAAGGCATGGCCAAGTTCGTGCAAGGCAACACGCTCGAAATCAGTTGAATTGTCGAAGCGACGCGGCCCGCTATAGATGTCCCAGTCTGCATCACTCCGGAACACGATATCCGCTTCGGTAATAGTGAAACCGCTGGTGCAATTTGAGTTCAGACAGGGGCCAGATGTCCGCGTCACCGCTAGTGTGCTCTCGTTGAATTCAGCTCCGCATACGGTGGCTGAAAAATCGACTCCTGACAATCCGTCACCGAACTCACCCGGTCCGCGATCTATGCAGGGATCCAGATAATCATCAACGGCTACGAACTGAAATGCATTGACGTCGCTCCAATTATCCATCGCTCGGGTAATGGCCGCATTCCATGTGTCACCGGAGGGTGAGCTACCATTGATGCCAATATGGATGAAAGCCTGCGTCGAACGCCAAACACTTTCAGATATTTCGAAGGCGTACGATGAATTGGTCGATAGCAGGGATATGAGAATTAAACAGAAGGTTCGCAATCTAATGTCTCTAATCTTCTATAAGGGCTGTTATGCGCGACTTAAATTCTTCCACGGTTAGCGCTCGTTGAATCATGATTGGGCTGCTTTGAGTCATAACACCTGCCGCGATGTCCGAACTGCCCTCGACCAGTGCCAGCGGTTTCTTGATGCTGCTCGGGATTGATGAGACTGCCTCTACCTCGAGCACCGGCTGATTGCCCGCTGTGCTAATTCGGCGCACACCGTTATCCTCTACGATGATGAAATGTCCCTGCGACCAACCGATTAGTGGATTGATCAAGTCTCGTGACATGGACTCGACAAAATAAACTCCCTGTTCGGCCATCTCTGGTATCCGCATGCCACTAACTTGCACAATCTGACCATTGAACGTTCCACCCATGAATTTCAGTTCTATGGAAGCGCCGGAATAGTCGCCCTTGATAATGTCATTGATCTGAAAGGTGATATAGGTGCTAATAATGCCGCTGTTGCTGTCCTGGCGTGTCTCGCTGGCAATAACTTCGCCCTCGAAGACGAACTCGGCATCGGCTACTACCTTGTCGATATCCATGCCAAGAATAGTGGTGGCAGACGCTGAGGAGAATGCGAACAGGCAAAGAAAACAAGCAATTAGAGGAGTAATCTGCCCGGCAGCCAGTGCCCTAAGGGAGTGGCTAAAACTCCCAACGGTGTAGCCTGTGCGTAGTTGTGGCGAGATGTGCATAGTCAGAAACCCTGGCAAGTGCCTGCCGCTTGCGGCAGCACCGAATAATAATGTAGCAATCCATAATGTAGCATCATAGTCAAAGACAGGCGCCAGTCCTAGTTTATTCCCGGAACACGGCTATTCCTTCAGGTGCGTCACAAAGGGAGTTCGCTGAATCCATCTCGACAACAGCCTGCTCACTTTGTTCAATTTACGCTATTGTTAACGCGAGAGCTCTAGTTCCGATGACATTTGAGGGACAAGATAGGGAGCATATAGCCCCTTTCCAGCCCCCTGCAGCGCCAACTATAGGGCGTCATGCTGGCATCAGGCGCTGGCCGGTAGTATCCTCATCTCTACCTGAAAAGAATAAAACTCCAGAACAACAATATGCAGTCTAGTCACATAGCCAATATTGTCTCAGGCGCTCTCATTGCATTGGTCAATATTTCCGTGGCCGTGTCGGTCGCGGCGCTGCTGTTCGCACAGACAGACCCGCGGCTAATGGTGCCGGGTATCGCTATTTTATTGATCGGCACACTCGTTACAGGGCTAGGTGGGACCCTATTCAGTGGGTACAAAGGCGTTGTCTGTTCCCCGCGCAATGGACTGATCCCGGTATTCGCCGTAATAGTCAGCAGTATCTATGTCAGCTTCGGCTCCGAATATTCAATCGGTGCAGAGGCTACCATCATCGTCGCCATCATGGTGACCACCACTTTTGCCGGTCTATTTCTCCTCCTCCTCGGCCGTCTCAAGCTCGGAAACCTGGTGCGATATATTCCCTATCCGGTCACCGGTGGGTTCTTTGCAGGCATCGGATACATTTTCATTCAAGGCGGCCTCACCGTGGCCAGTGGTCGCGATGCGGACCTTGCCTCGATCACCGACCCTCAGTTTATTCAGTTAGTTACACCGGCAGTCGTACTTGCGCTCTGTCTAATCATTGGCAAGATGTTCCGAGACAATCGTCTCTCAGTACCTGGCATCCTGTTGTTGTCGGTGCTGTTGTTTTATGGGGTTTTAGCCCTAACCGGAATAAGTCGCGAACAGGCGGCGGCGAACGGGCTCCTGCCAATCATCGAATCCGCCGGCACGCTGGTACCAATCTTTCACTGGGAGTATCTTGAGCAAGTGAAGTGGATGGCCATCTGGGAACAGTTTGGCGGAATCGTAGTTGTCGCGCTGCTCAGCTCGATGATGCTGCTACTCGATGTCTCCGGCATTGAACTGATTGCCAAGCGAGACTTAAATCCCGATCACGAACTCGAGGTGATGGGCTACACCAACGTGGTAAACGGGATACTGGGGGGATTCCCCGGCGTGCATGACGCATCTGATACAGCGCTGGTAGATCGCCTGGGTGGCAAAGACAGGTTGATGGGAATCGTCAATGCGTTCCTCGTCGCAGCGGCGATTCTCGCGGGTACCGAGTTCATGGAACTGGTGCCGACCTTCCTGTTAGGTGGATTGTTGATCTATGTTGGCCTGGAGTTCTTGATCGACTGGCTGTGGAAGGCGCGAGATGAATTGCCTCTGTCTGATTACGTCGTAGTTATTCTCATACTGGTGGTTATCATTTTCTCCGATATCCTGCAGGGTGTTACCTTCGGATTCTTCGTCGCTATCATTCTTTTCGTAATTAACTACTCGCAGCTGAGTGTCATCAAGATTGAAACCAATGGCAGCGACCATGCCAGCAATGTCGATCGTGATCTGGAGACGCGGGAACTTCTGAACAAAGAAGGACACCGTGTGCTTATCATGGTATTGCAGGGTTTTATCTTTTTCGGCACCGCGGATAAATTGCTTACCGCCATTCGCAATCGAATCATGGAGATTGATGGAAAGAAGTTCGATTTCCTGGTGCTCGATTTTCATCATGTTAGCCAGCTGGACACGTCAGCCATCGTGACTTTTTCGAAGTTGGCACAGCTCAGCGAACGGGTCGGTTTTCACATCGTCATTAGTAGCGCCGATGATAAATCCATCAAGCAACTGGTCAAGCACGGCTTCTTTACCTTCGGCGATCAGCCTCTTGAGAGGCACTACAAGGAACAACTGGATACGGCAGTGGATTGGTGTGAGCGCCGTATCTTGCAGGACCTTAACTTAAGCGACGGGGATCAGCGGCTAGAGTTGTTCGATGTGCTCGGTCGCATCGCCTATGAGAAATCGGATGTCGAACTGCTAGCCAAATTTTTTGCGGTGGAGGATAGAAAGGCCGGTGAATCTCTCTTTAAAGAGGGAGACAGCGGCGATTGCCTCTACTTCGTCGGCTCCGGGACCGTAGTTGTGATTTTGAAGATTCCGAACCAAGCGGAGCGGATACTGCGTAAGTACAAGGCGGGCGCGATACTCGGTGAGATGGCGATCTACACAGGTGAGAATCGAACCGCTAGCGTGCGTATCGAGAACGATGCGCGTCTGTTTAGATTAGATAAAGACAAACTGGAGGAGATGTCGCGTAAATTTCCAGCATCCACCGCGGCACTGCATACCTACATCGTGCGAGTCCTGTCCGAGCGTCTTGGGCGCGCGAATAGAAATCTCAGTCGCTACATATAGGGCTTGTCCAGCTTATTGAAGCGGTCGTAAAACCACCGGTACCATCTCACTGCCTTGAAACCAGCTCGCATCGATGCGCAGCAACTCCTCGCCCGCCTCATCGAAGCGCAATGTCCCGGTGAATTCGACATCCAATCTTCGTATGATAACTGTGAGGGACAGGCCGTTGAGTCTGACTCTATCCGCTGGCATGCCATAGATGCCGAGCCCATCACTGATCATGGTGGCAGCATACTCGCCATCCGTTTCGGTAAAGTTGAAGATAAGACCGAGATCGTCCTCGCCTATAACCAAGGGGCCTCCCCAGGAACCGACGAGCGGCTGTTGAGTTTCTTCAGCGATTGCGATGCCAGCCATCAGGCCGAGAACCAGGATGAATACGCGTGTCATTTCAAGAGATTGTTTCATGGGCAGGATGTTAAGCCGCGAGCTGACTAAGCGCAAGTGGAGTGCTTCTCGCGCTGCCTAGCTGTGGGATACTAACCAAGTCTGATGGATCTTCTTCTGTCTCTGGAAGTCTTTGCCGAGGCTGCTGGAGGTATAATCGCGAATCTCGTATCGATTCAATGACTCGCTTTCTAATTTAAAATTTAGTTTGTTTGTAGAGAAGATGAGAAGTCCGCCTCGCTCTAACTTATTCATCGCGTTGTCAATTAGCGTGCAATGGTCTCTTTGAATATCGAGGACGTTGCTGGTGCTCTTCGAGTTTGAAAACGTGGGGGGGTCTAGAAAGATAAGATCGAACTTCTCGTATTTCGAGCTAAGGTATTCGATGCAGTCGGCCTTCTTCAGGCGATGGTTCTTGCCGCCGATTTTATTCAGCAGAAAATTTCGTCGCGCCCAATCGAGGTAGGTATTGGACAGGTCGATGCTTAGAGTGTCCCTCGCGCCCCCGAGAGCCGCGTGAACACTAGCGCTTGCGGTGTAGCAGAACAGATTGAGGAAGCGCTTACCCGCGGCATTCTCGCGGATAAACTGTCGAATCGGTCGATGATCGAGAAAAAGTCCGGTGTCCAGATAGTCGTGCAGGTTTATCCAGAACCGTGCTGGGCCTTCGCTCACCTTGAAGAAGGAGGCGCTCTGATCCTGCGCCTCGTACTGTTGCTTGCCGCGCTGACGCTCGCGTGACTTCAGCACAATATTCTCTCGCGCCAGGCCAAGCACTTCCTGCACAGCGGCTATCGCCTGTTCGCGTCGCGCCGCCACCTTTACCTCTTCGATTGAGGCAGGGGCCTGATACTCAGCCATCTGCACGTGCCTGCCATAGCAATCGATGGCGAACGCATACTCCGGCAGATCGCGGTCGTAGAGCCGGTAACACTCGATCTGCTGCTGTCGCGCCCACTTGCCGATTACACGCTGATTCTTGCGCAGACGATTGATTAGCATCTCGGTGCCGTCGATTTCTGAATTCATAGAAGGATTCTTGCTGCGTAACTTGTTGATATATCTTTAGAGATAGAAAGACCTTTGTTTGCCTGCGCGGCACGACGTGGCAGAATACCAGGCAGCTATGATACTAGGGAGTCTCTGGATAAGTACATGAATACTCTGTGCGACTGGCGCGAGCCATCGTAGGCGACAGATTATTTAGCTGGCCAAAGACTGCCTGACGTTAATCCTCCACAGAGAATAAGGCTTATGGGACAAGAAGAATTACAACAGGTGACCGATCTCTACAACATGCTTGTAGCCTATATGGTCAATTACAGCTTCCAGATTTTCGGCGCGGTGGTAGTGCTGATACTGGGTGTGTTCATCGCAAAACGCGTCAACAATCTGGTGCTGGCGCTGTGCGCCAGGAAGTCGTTGGATATAACCCTTAGCCGCTTCTTCGCCAGCGCCGCTCGTATCGCCGTCATCACCTGCGCGGTGTTGATTGCGCTGCCGAAGCTCGGTATACAAGTCACGCCATTCATTGCCGCGGTCGGTGCCATCGGTCTGGGCGCTGGATTGGCGGTGCAGGGCCTGCTGTCGAACTACGGCGCAGGGCTCAGTATCATCTTCAGTCGGCCATTCGTGGTGGGGGACACGATTCGGGTGGAGGGCGTTTTCGGCGTGGTAAAGGAGGTGCACCTCGCCTATACCCTGCTTACCAATGAGGATGACGAGCTCATCCTGATCCCGAATAAACACATTGTGGGGGAGATTCTGCACAACTCACAGACCGACACGATTCTGGAGCTTGCCGTCGGCATCGCCTACGACAGCGATACCGATGCGGCGATGGCGGCCATAACGGCGAAGCTGGCGAGTATCGACGGGCTGAGCACGGAGCGCGAAATTCAGATTGGTATCGATGAATTTGGCGACAGCGCCATCACTATTGCGATTCGCGGCTGGGCAAAAACAGAGAAGTTTCACCAGGTTCGCTTTGCCGCCAATCAGGCAATCAAAGAGGCGCTCCAACAAGCTCATATTTCGATTCCTTTTCCGCAGCGAGAAGTGCGTATGCTGTCCTGACTCTGTATGTTATTACGGCTGCAGATAGGGTTTGTTGCCTAAACGGTATCTATTACCGTAGCGACAGCGAGGCTGGGTTTTTGGGTTTTGGCAAAGTGATATTGTTGCTAAAAACAATAAGTTACCCATAGCAAAAAAATAATAATTCTGTCTGAGCTTGTGCGAGGTGGCAGCTATTAATGCACCAGCATAGAGTTAATTAGTGCGGGTAGTTTGTTGGTGTCGTAAGGCTTGGAGATACAGATGATCTTTTCCGATTCGTCTAGCTTGTCTTTTAGAATCTGCTGCGTGTAGCCGGTCGCCAAGAGAATCGGGGTTAACGGTTTCGCTACTAGGATTCGCTTGGCCATATCGATGCCGTTCATGCCTCCCGGCATCATGATGTCGGAGAACACCAGATCGATGTTTGGGTGCTTGTTAAAGCGCTCCAGACCTGAGTGGCCATCGTTGGCCGCGATCACCGTATAGCCCGCCTCCAGCAGCATCTGCGTCGCCACATCCCTGACATCCGAGTCATCCTCAACCAGCAGGATCGTACCACTGTACTGCCTCGGTCCATCCTCGATGACTACGTCCATCTGTTTTGGCATCGCACTCCCGATAGCGAGAGGCAGGTGTAAGGTGAATTTAGTCCATTCGCCCTGACGACTCTTTACCGAAATATTGCCGCCCGATTGCTGCAGGAACCCGAATGCGGTGCTGAGTCCAAAGCCCGAGCCCTTGCCCATTTCCTTGGTGGTGAAGAACGGATCGAATACCTTGTCCTGAATTTCTGCAGGTATGCCAATCCCGTTATCGATAACGGTGAGCTCCAGGAAGTCTTGCTCGTTTGAGTTCTGTGTCGCTGAGGTATTGAACGCAGCCATTCTCACCTGACGCGTAGAAATTTCCAGCTTGCCGCCGTCGGGCATTGCGTCCTTCGCATTCACACAGAGATTGACGATTACATTCTCGAATTGTGTGCGGTCGAGTTTCACCGTGTTGTTGCCTTCGCTCAAATCCAAATGCAGGTCGATGTCCTCGCCCAGCACGCCGCGAAGAAACGACTCCATGTCGGTAAGAATCGAATTGATATCTTCGGCCTTATTAAGCAGTGCCTGCTCCCGCGAGAAGCTCAGGAGTCTTTTGTTCAGCTCGGCGCCGCTCTTCGACGCCTTAATCAAGTTATCTACTATTTCAATCTCACCGACTCGACTCTCTGTGGTGAGTCGGCGCTTAAGAAACTGCAGGTTGCCCATGATTACGGTGAGCATATTATTGAAGTCGTGTGCCACACCACCGGCGATTCGCCCGATGGCTTCCATCTTCTGCGCCTGCAGGAGTTTCGCTTCCATCTCTACCTGATTTGTCATGTCCGCGAAACTCACCACGGCGCCGATAAGGCTGTTGCCTTCGCTGATCGGTCTGCAGGAGAAGCTTACTGGGATGACGAGATCATCCTTGCCACAGAAAACGCCAGTTATACCCTGTGCCGACTTAGCCTCACTCAGACAGAGGTTTATGGCATTGCGAGTGATTGCTTCCTTTCCAGTCTCCGACTGGTTCTGACAGATTAAGTCTAATGCATTCTCTCCGATAACTTCAGACTCATGAAAGTGTAGGAGCTGAAGGGCCATCGCGTTGACAAAGGTGATATTGCCTGTGCTATTGATTCCGAAGATGCCCTCGCCTACGGCGTCGAGCAATAACAACTTTTCTCTGGCCGCCATTGCTAGTTTGTTATCTGTATCCTGTTTTTCCAGCAGCAGCGCTTCCTCGCGCTTGATGCGCGTTACCAACTCAGACTCTCTTTGTCGTAGGGTCTCCTCGTCCTTTCCCAGTTTCAGATCCAGTCTATCGTTGCGCAGCTTCAATAGTATGATTTGATTCAAGTCACTGCCGATTCGTCTCGCCATGAAATAGGCAAAGGCCAGTATGATCGCCAACGCACCAGCAATCTGATAATCCTGACGGGCGCCCAAGTAGAGGGAATAGGCAATCTGCAAAATCACGGCAGGCAAGGCGAAGCCGAGGAAGAGCTTTGGATTCACCGACAGCACGATTGTGGCATTCGCTAACATCAGGCAGAGCCAGATGAGAGACGCCCCCTTCGGTGCAAGTGCTAGCTCCTGCGCACTGAATGGCGCGAGCAACCAGGTGCTGCCCCAAATTACACCAGATATAACAACCATGGCGAACAGGAAGCGCTCGCGGTATTTGATATCTTCAGCGGTTGAGCTTAGCTGGATTTGAGAACGGCCGGCTAAATAGAAGCACAGGCAGCTGCCAAGCAGAAGCCCGAACCAAAGATAGGTGCCTGGGTAGATTGTTTCAGCGAAAAGGAACGCGAACAGCAGCAAAATGGTGCCAGACACCGCATCCACGGTGAGGATGAGGCGCAGCTGTCGAAATACCGAGTCGATCTGTTCGCGATGCACGAGAGCGTCGTGCGAGCCTGCATCGGCTTGAGTGTCTGAGCGCTCCAACATGCTAGTCATAATGTCCGCTTCCGACTAAAAGGAGAATCATAGAGCAATCGCGCAGCCTCTGGAGATTTGATATTCGAGTAGAATCTCTGTCAGTCCCGCGTGCCTAGACTATCACGAAATACTCGGGGGTGAAGCAGTAAAAGTCTCGAGGAGAATAACGGGATCGGGAGGTCGACGGCTGTGCTGCTTGTTACCGATCGTGGTGAGGCAGAACAGTGGCTTGCAAGAGTGCTCTGCCAGCGCGTTGCTGTTGCGAGAGTAGACAGGCCCCGCAGTGGCTGGAGGGTCACTGCGGGGCCTTTAGTTACTCTATGTTATATGAACCTTGCTCAAGAATTACGTGAGCGTCTATTTCCAGGCACTATTTCCAGGCGCTGGCAGGTTCGTTCGGGTCCGACTCCAGGAAGCGAATCAGATCGGCGTGAAATTGATCGGGTATCTCTATCTGCGGTGCGTGGCCCACATTGGGATAGAGCAGAATGGCCGAGTTCTGAAGCTGGTTCGCTACGTTGTGCGCCAAGCTTGGGAAATCATCTACCAAGCCATCTTCCTCGCCACCGATTACCAGAGCCTTGGTATCGATATGCTGCCAGTCATAGACGACCGGATCGTCATATAGCATCTGCCCTTGTAGTCGGCGCACCTGGGCCAGACGTGGCCATTCGCCACTCATGGTCTGACCGAATTGACGGCGCACGAATTCCAGATGTTCCGGTGGCCAGCGCAGCGGGAAATAACGCTGATGGCCGCGCAGAATTGACTGATAAGTGGTGTTCCCGCCGCCGGCAAAAGGATCGCTCCAGGGCCGGCTCTGACGTTGATCAGTCAGGCCGATCTGATTCACCATAACGACGTGAGTCGTGATGTCGGGATAGACCATGGCGAAGCGACTGACTGTCATGCCGCCCATGGAGTGTCCGACGATAGCTACTTCATCGATATCGAGCTCATCCAGTAAGGCCTTCATGTTTGCCGCGACGAAGTTGAAGCTGTATGGGAGTATCGGCTTCGATGATTTGCCAAATCCGATCCTGTCGACGGCCAGTACGCGAAAGCCGGCGGCGGCTAGCGCCTGGATGGTCGGTGTGTAAGCCTCAGAATAGAAGTTCATACCGTGTTGGATCAACACGGTCTGACCGTTTGAACGACCGCTGGGAGGCACATCCATATAGGCCATGCGGATATCCTGCTGGAACCGATTCAGCTCCAGAAAGTGTACCGGGTAGGGATAGGGGATCTCCTCGAAGTTGGCGGAAACGGCGCCCCAATGAGCAGGTGGCTCATCGGGAGCAACCTCTGGCCAGTCGCTCTGGGCCAGTGCGGCGGTCGAAACAAGACTAATTAAAAAGGCGCTAACTGTTAGGGCAACGCGTTGTTTTAGATAGGACATAGGTAACTTACCTGGGTTATTGAATTAATTTCTTGAACTGTTCTTCTACACTGTTCTTCTAATTGTAGAGCAACAGAGTATTTCAGATAACGGGTCAGGATTCAAAGTACTTGCCGCCGAAATGGCTCGGCTGAGCCCCGACTGCCATCTTGGCAGCGCCCCCGCCCATTCGGCTGGGCTGGACTAGTCCTCCCGCAGGCAGCGCGGGTCGCTGTTCTGAATATTAGCAATGGTCTCGCGGTCGATTGGAAGCGGCGCGCAGCCGTGGTCGCTACCGCAGATCAAATCCCACTCCGGTCGCGCCTGCATATGACAGCCGAAGCAGTTGCCGCCGAAGCGGTTCACGACTTCGGTGGTGCCGCGCACGGCGATCTCGGAGCCGGCCTTAGAGACCTTGAGTTCAAAAAATTCCCAGTCGTTGGTTGCCGCGTTCCAGCCCGCTTCGTGTTTGATCATGACCTCGGTGGGAATCAGCGAGATCAATGAGCCGGCGGGATACACGCCGCCGCTTTCCGAATTCGCTATGGCCACAGTCGCATCGACATCGCCTAACACATTGTCCACGAAGAAGGCGCCGGTAGATGATCTTGTCATCTCGGTGAGGCACTTAAACAGCGCCTCGGTAACGTCCAGCTGTTTGTCCGGATTCTGCGAGCTGCCTTGAGAATTGCTTTGGCTGATTGCCGTTAGCGAGAAGCACAGCAGTAGGGCCATCTTGACAGGCCTGCGTGATTCGAGAAATTTCATGTCTGTCTCCGGATAGTACTCCTGATGTTAATCGGGCGATTGGTCGACCCGCATGGTATTGGCTCTGGCCCTATCTTGCAATGGCAGCGCCCCAGCAGGGCGCAGAACGTCCGGGTTTTGACCCTGCCCGATATTGTTTCTAGACTCAGGCCGCAGCCCCGCCTATTCTAGCCATTCGATTGGTGTCAGACTAAACCGGAGAATACCTATGTCAAAGTTAACGCTCGCGTCCCTCACTCTCTTGCTGTTGTTCACGGTAGAGGCAAATGCACAGGTCGACCCTGATGAGCTCTATGACCTGGTTGAGCATCACTATGCCGATAACGACGGCGTGAACATTCACTATGTCAGTCTCGGCGAGGGCCCGACTCTCCTCTTCATTCATGGTTTCCCGAATCAATGGTATGACTGGCGCTATCAGATGGCGGCGCTGGCGGATCAATACCGCGTCGTTGCGATATCGCTGCGTGGTTACAATCGCAGCGATAAGCCCAAGGGCGTCGAAAACTATCAATTGCAACACCTGACTGCTGACGTGGTGGCGGTTATGGAAGATCTAAATGTGCAGCGGGTGACTATCGTGGGGCACGACTGGGGCGGCATCATTGCCTGGAGCTTCGCTGAGGCCTACCCGGAGAAGACAGAGAACCTGGTGATCTTCAATCGCCCTCATCCGCGCTCGCGTAAACGGGAGATGGCGCTGAATAATGAGCAGAAACAGCGCAGTGCCTACATTGCATTCTTCACCAATAGTGAGGGAGATCTCGGCGGCATGGATGCGCCGCGGCGTGCTCAGAGTCATCAGGGTACGCTCTGGTATGAGCGTTACTTAGCCGCCTATCAGCGATCGGATTACGAGGCGATGCTGAACTACTACCGAGCCTATTACCCAAAGCCCCCATGGTTGGTTGATGAGTCACCCATCGTGCCCATACAAGTTGCAGTGCTGGAGTTTCACGGCTTGGAAGACGGCGCTTACGTGAACGAATCGCTCAATGACACATGGGAGTCCATGGGAAAAGATCTTACCCTGGTGACGCTGCCTGGCATCGGGCACAACTCCCAGAACACCGGCGATGTTCAGTTCGTCACCACGATGCTGCGCTCCTGGCTGGAGATGCAGAAGGCCAGGCCGTAGTCGGTCGCTGCAGTTCAGGCGGAGTTTCGCGAGGCGTTAATATTGCCGTACAGAGAGCGCACGACCATCTTCTCGTAGTCATCGATTAACGCATCATCTTCGCTCTCGCCGCGCAGCTCGTTTATCTTCATCAGTGCGAACTGCTGCGTGACCAGTAGCGGAAGAACGATGCGCTCGCGCAGCTCGATGCTGAGCCGCGCGCGCGGGTTGTCCTGCAATAGAAATTCTTGTCCGGCAACTTTCAACACCATGACGTGGGTGAGTTCGTGCTCCTCATAGATCATCTTCCAGAAGTTACCGAAGCGTTCATCGTTCGTCATATAACGTGTTAAATCGAAATTCGTCTTGGCTAGATTCTGCATGCCGTTGTCGATTAGGGCGCGGAAGAAACCCGAGTCTTTGTAAAGTTGAACACAGTTGTCCAGCAGGCCCAGCTTGTCTTGTTCTTGCAGAGCTGTACCGAGACCGTAGTAGCCAGGTACATTCTGTTTAAGCTGTGCCCAGGCCCCGACGAAAGGAATCGCGCGCAGGTCTTCAAATTTCAATTCACGGCTATCGCCGCGTTTCGCCGGTCGGCTGCCGATGTTGGTCATATTGTAGTAGTTCAATGTACTCATCTCTTCGAGATAAGGCAGGAACAAGTCGTGTTTCTTCAATGACTCATACTTGGAAAGGCTGGACTCCGCGAGAGACTGGATCAGGCTGCTCTGCTGCGAGTTCAGTTCCCGCTCGGGGCGCTTGTAGAGGTTATTCTCCAGCCCGGCAGCCAGTAGCAGACTCAGATTGTGCTGCGCCGCCGGCTTCACTCCATAATTGGAGCTAATGGTCTGACCCTGTACTGTCATCTGTATCTGGTTGCTTTCGATCTTCTCGCCGAGCGCTGCATAGAACAGATAGGCATTGCCGCCGCCGCGCGCTGTCGGCCCGCCACGGCCATCGAAGAAGATGACCTCGATACCTGCCTCTCTTGAGATGGCGGTTAGATCTTCTTTCGCCCTGTAGATGGCCCAGTTTGCCATCAGGTAGCCGCCGTCTTTGGTGCCATCGGAGAATCCCAGCATGATGGTTTGGCGATTACCGCGGTTGCTCAAGTGTTTTTTGTAGACCGGGTTGGCATAGATGCTGCGCATATACTCGCCGGCCCTATGCAGGTCATTGATCGACTCGAACAGTGGAACGATATCGACACTGAGGGTCTTGCCCTTCCAGCCGCAGAGCTGAAACAGCGCATAGACTCGCGCCATATCAATCGGTCCATGGCAATTGCTGATGATATAGCGATGGCATCCCTTCTCGCCGTTCAGGGCCTGAATATCCTCGATCAGGGAGAAGGACCCCAGAGTATCCTGCATTAATGCGTCATCGAAGGAATTGATGTCCGCGTCGCCGGAAACGGTGAGCAGTTTATCTATCTGCTGTGACTCGTCCAACCCTTCGAACTGCTTGCTCAGGATTGAGTCTTTCTCTATGACTGCGGTCAGGACGCTATTGATGACGCGACTGTCTTGTCGAATATCCATGCTTGCGAAGTAGAAACCAAAGAGATGCACCTTGCGCCGGAACGAGCGTAGCTTCTCTACGTACATTCCTTGATTCTCTTCCAGCAAAATTGTCTCGATATCATCAAGCTTGGCGATCAAGGCTCGCGCATCTAAGGTGTAGTGCGGTTTGCTCTGGGACATCTCGTCGTGCAGCTGTTTCTCAATCTCGTCGAGCGTCTCGTAGATTCCCTTAAAAGTGAGGCGGCGTTTTAACTCGCGTATGTCGCGGTGGTAACAGCTCGCGATGCTGTATCGCAGTTTTGCGGCGACGCGACGCGTCGTGTCTACATTCACGAAGGGGTTGCCGTCGCGGTCGCCGCCAGGCCAGAATCCGATAGTCATTAATTGCTGATTCTCGATGACATCGCGCTCGTAGCGACCCGCGAATCTATCGATGAGCTGCCCCATCACCGGGTAGAAAATGCTGCCCAGGTACCAGCTGAGGAGTACCGCCTCGTCGTAGGGAGAGGGCTTGTCCTTGCGAGAGAAAGGAGTGTTTCCTAATTGTTGCAGCAGATTACGTACTTCCGAAATATCATTACGCCCTATAGCACGCGTTAGGTCATTGATGATCGCGAGCACCGGCCCTGGATAGAATTGTGTGGGGTGAGCGGTCAGCGTTACCCGTATGCCAAATTTTTTCAGGATGTCAGAAAATTGCTGTTGTTGATTCTCCGATTCGACTTTCTCGATCACACTACGTAAGACTTTCAGTTTGTCGACCTGATGCATCTTTCTATAGGCCGAGTCTTCGATTGCGTCAACCAGAACTACCTGGCGCTCGACGTATTGGATCACCTTGAACAGGAAGTTAATCTTGTCCTGCGCATTGAAATGCGGTTTATGCAGGTCGAAGAACTCCTCGAGGATGGTGTCCGGAGTCTTGCCTTGCTCGAGGCCTTGCTGGCAGGCGTCGTCGAGCAGAGGCAACAGCAGTCCCGTTTTCTCCACGGCGTCCAGCGGCAGGGTAAGAAACAGGCCGTTATAGAGTTGGTAGTTGAGGCCAATCAGTTCTTCAAACTTATCAGATAGTGAGTCGCTCATCGTTCTCCATGCCATGACTTGTTACAGAGCAGGCCATTATACACGTAGTGAGCGGTCGCTGTGGGCTGGGTAAGCAGTCGGGCTAAGCGCCACCTCCTGCTTAGTCTGCTTAGTCTGCTTAGTCGAACAGCCTGAAATCGACGCTGTCCGCCATCGCCTTGTAACCGATATCGTTAGGGTGCAGCTTGTCCTCGGTAAAGTCGGCGCGTATCCGGCTTGGGTTCGCTGGGTCTTGCACCGCTTTCTCGAAGTCGATGACGCCGTCGAACTCGCCGCCGCCGCGTATGAATGCGTTGACTTCTTGGCGCACCGCTTCTCCTGCTTGCGTGTAATAGGCCGCACCCTCGTAGGGCGTGAGAGTCGCTGCGATGATTTTTATACCCCTGGCATGCGCCCGTGCAATCAGCTGTCGGTAACCCTCGATAATCGCCCTGGACGAAATCAGATCGCCACTCGGCGACATGCCGATGTCGTTTATGCCTTCCAGCAACACCATATGAGTCACGTTACTTAGCGCGAGTACGTCGCGCTCGAAGCGAGCCTGCAGATTCTCGCCGAACAGTGAGTTGCCCTCGGCGGTCACCCTGTTGCCGCTGATGCCAGCATTTACCACGGCAAACTTTCTGGCCGTGCTGTCGTCAAACAATCGTCTGCTAAAATGATTGGGCCAACGCTGGTTCGCGCTCGCCGTGGAACCCCAGCCATCGGTGATGGAATCCCCCACCATCGCGATGGCGGAGAGCGCTTCGGAATTAATCACATCGATAGCCGTGAGCAGAGGCCATGCCGATGTCTCGGCGGCATCGTCTAGCGAGATAGCCTCGGTCTGATTGCCATCGACCGCCATATAATTTGTCTGATTCGACAGCGCGTGTGCGGTCAGAAAACCTGAGTCTTCGGGTAGGTAGAGACTAATACTAAGGTTCGTCATCTCAGGGACGTCGTAGCCAAGCGGGTCGCTGAATACGACGGCACCCTTTGCAATGCTGACACTGGGTTGGCCAGCGAATCGAAGTTGCGCGCTAGACCCGGCTTCGATGGCACTTCCTTCAGACTGCAGGGCGATGGCGGCTGCTGCTATTGTGATAGGCCCGTTGCCATGGGTATTGCTAAGCCGAATGCGAACGCTGTTGCCGCCGACACTGGTGTGGGCGATCAGGCGCAGAGTCTGATCTTGTGTAGTGCCCTCGGGATCGGCCTGAGCTGGCAGTGTGCTCGGTGCGGTAGCCCAGGTGGTTAGCCAACGTGGATCACTGTGCTGCTGTGCCTGGGCGAGCGGGGCGAGCACGGTAAGAGTGATCAGAACAAATGCGGCGAGCAGGGAGTGTTGACCTCGAAGCCGCTTGCTTCGTATCAGGCTAAACAATCGTTCGGTAATTTTCATCGCTATGCCTTGAATAGTGCTAAGTGTGAGTGCATTGAATAGGAGTAAAACACAGAATTCTGAGGATGAAAAATGCAATCGAGGTTGCTTGCGGTCGTACGCTGCTATAAATTCCGAGCTGTCCGGCGTATTGGAGTTGTGTTAATTTCGGCGCTCGAATCGAACGAAACGAATAAAAAGGAGAGCAAGTCTTATGGATTTATTGCCTGCAGTAGAGATGGAGTCACCGAGCGGCGTGGCAGTAAACGCCTCCATTATTTGGTTGCACGGGCTCGGTGCGGATGGCAATGATTTTGCCCCACTGGTGCCACAGCTGCGCTTGCCTGACAGTTTCGCTATTCGTTTTATTTTTCCTCACGCTCCTTCTATTCCTGTATCGATCAATAACGGCTTCGTAATGCCGGCCTGGTATGACATCAAAGAAATGGATATCGACCGACACCTCGATGAGGCACAGCTATTGCAATCGGCGGCCTGGGTGCATGCGCTAATCGACCGCGAAATAGAACGTGGCGTCGACAGCAGCCGCATCATCGTCGCCGGATTCTCCCAGGGCGGCGCCGTATCGTTCGAGGCGGCGCTGACCTATGGCAAGCCACTGGCCGGCATAATGGCGCTCTCGACCTACTTCGCGACTGCCGCCAGCATCAAGCCCGACACGGCTCAGAAGTCGATCCCCATCATGATCTGTCACGGCAGCATGGATCCGGTTGTCCCTGAGGTGCTCGGACAGAAAAGCGTGGCGACCCTGGAGGGGCTGGGCTATGCGCCGGAATATCATAGCTATCCGATGGAGCACTCACTCTGTCCGCAGCAGGTGGTCGATATCTCTGACTGGATAAGTCGCACACTCAGCTAGCTGGCCTTGCTGTTTCACTGAGTCGGTTGCTGATCTTGGGGCTAAGCCTCAGCTTGGGCTTGGCCCCGCTGCAATCAATCGATCCAGGTTTTAGTAGGACATATAGGTTCTATTCTTGCTTTTTTATCAACAGTTCATTTCTGAGAATCCAGAGCCTTTGTGCAGCGTAAAGTCAATCGGCGGCGAAGCAATAGAACAAACCGTCGCCACCAGTGGCGAGAAAATCTTCCTGACTACAGCCTTGCGTCGCGTGCTCCGAGTTCCATGAATTGATGCTCGAGCCGCGGCCGCGACGATCGTGATGGCCCACCTGCGCGGAACCGTTCTCGCTTGAGGTCCAGTTATTGCAAGTGCGGTCTTCGGCGCCGGAAAATGCCCTACCCTCGATGGTGGAACCTGTGAGAATGTCGTGACGATTGGGCGAATCCCCTGCGCCATTGATGCTGTTGATTCTCTCGGTGACCGCCGTCTCTTTGTTGATAGCATTATCACCATGCAGTGCCTCTAGATTGGCGGCGATCAACATTCCCTCGCCGTTGTACCAGGGACCCTGGCCGATACGGTCGCGGGCATTGATCGCAGGCTGGCCATCGCTTGCCATGGTGCTAAGATAGGCCCGCCATTCCCGGTCGCCGGCGTATTCCGCCTCGGCTAGCGCTTGACAATGGGCATCGGCGCCGGCCAGACCACCTAAGTTGCCCCCGTCACCCGAGCCGCGACTGCTTATAAAGAAACTCATTACCGAGCGCTCACCGCCCATCGTCAGCGTCTCCGGAACTTTCTCCGGAACTTCCTCACTCGTCGAAGAGAGAGTCGTGTTGGTGTCCGATACACTGACCGATACACTGTCGTCCTGACTGCATCCGGTGGCTATTATCAGGAATGCGACAGCACTTGCTATGCTTTTCATATGCCCTTCCTTAGCTATTATGGCGGTGGTGAGTTTAAATACAGCGCGCAGGCGTGCTGTATGCGCGAGTCATTCCAGAGAATCGAATGACGATAGCGAAACCCGGGTTCCGTGTAAACCGCGGACAATTGCGAGGCCCAACTGGCGCCACTTCGTGTAAGTTTGGGAAATTGCTGGGGAACCGCGTTGAATACATTGGGCTGCCCTAGGGCAGGAATGGGGCAATATTCATCCTAATGAAATATTTCATTGTATTGATTTTTCATAGCCTGAATTTCTTTTTACATCACTGCGGCAAGTACTTCTACAACGGCAAGACTGGATAATCGACCGCTGTTCCGGGTCAACTATCCGGGGCACGCGACGCAGGCAGGGTCTCGCGCATCTGCACTGTCATCGCCACCAGTCCCAGCACGCCCAGGGCGCCGGCGATGGTCGACGCTGTGCCCAGGGTAAAGAGACCAGCTATCCAGCCTATTGTGCTGATCATACAGGATCGGATCGCAATCGAGTTAGCTCAGCCTTGGACCTCATATAACCAGCATTATAATACTGGTTATAAGCGCAAGCACCACTTTATCCAGAATTATATTGCTGATAACGTAGTTTGTGTTTAGGATATTCAGCAATATAGTTCCGACTAGGCTACGCAATATGCCTGAACAGCTTACAATCCAGACTTTCGTCGACGGCCATTGGCGCGATGCAATGGTGCTATCTGTATCCAATCCGGAGCAGGTCGAGGTATCGCGGTGCAGCCTCTCCTACGACAATCAGTACCTGGTCGAATTCATCGACAAGCTGGAGACGCTCTTTGAGCCTGCCGTCAGCGTTAACCTTCCGCTAAACTGGAACCAGTTTGACAGCAAAGGGTATCCCCCGGTTGTCTACGATATTATGCCGGCTGGCGCTGCCCGGAAGTCGCTGGTCAAGCGATTCAGTGGTAAAAAGCCCGATGGCGTGAGCTTGGATCTCTTCCTGCTGGGGCGCTGCACGCCTTCACCCGTAGGTCACTTGCGCGTTAAGGAGTCCTTCGAGACTATCGATCAGACACGAATAGAGGCTTTCCCACGCAAGGAAGTCGTCACCCGCACGAGCGACTTTCTTGAGTACGCCTATGAGTCAGGGGCAGCGTTGGGCGGTGCGACGGGCGCGCAAGGAGAGGCGCCGAAGCTGATTATGGCTGAAGGACCAGACGGTGCCCTTTATGCCGATGCCATGCTGCCTGATGACCTTGCGCGCAACCATTGGCTGGTGAAGTTTGCCCGCAATCAGGTCACTGAGCGCGACAAGAATATCCTGCGGTCCGAGTACCACTACTACAAAGCCGTTGCACAGCTTGGTTTGAACACAGTATCCACGATTGGCCTGGTACTTGAAGAGGCCGAGAAACCAAGCCTGTGGATGCCACGTTTTGATCGGCGGATCAGAAATGGAGTGGTGGAAAGGATTCCGGTTGAGTCGATGTATTCGGTGTGTGGTAATTGCACACCAGGTTCAAAGATGAATCATGAGGATGTGCTCGACCGCCTCATCCACCTCTGGCGTGCGAACGGGCAGGCCGAGGAGCTTGAAGATCTGGTCTCTGAGTATCTGCAGCGCGACCTGCTTAATCGCATTCTCGGCAATTCCGACAATCACGGACGCAACACGGCCATCTTCAGGTACCAGGGCCGATTTGAACTGGCACCAATCTATGACCTCGCGCCTATGGTGCTCGATCCGGAAGGGGTTTCCCGAGCAACCAAATGGAATGAAGAACACCTGGGGTCGCCAGAGTGGAGAACGATCTGCGGACGTTTCCGGGACCTGGCTGGTGATGATGTGATTTACGAGCGGCTACGAAAAGCTGCCGAGCAGCTTCGAGCCTTGCCGGATCTGCTAGTCGATCTTCCAGAGGAAGTAAGAAGCGCCTCGTCCATACCGTTGAATAATCTGGATCGCAGCCTGAATCAATGGAAACTTCGATGACAACTATCAACCACCAGGAACGCCAGCAGCGCATTGATGACATCATGAAACAGCACGGGATGGGCAAGGAAAGCCTGGGAACTTCCATTCGTCGGTTACGACTAGAGGTGACCGGCTTCGATCAGGATACCTTTGCCGCCATGTGCAAGATATCGACCAAGGCCTTGTACCAGATTGAAAAGGACAAGGGCAATCCGACCATCAATACTATCGATGCCATCCTGAGGAAATTCGGGCTACGCATGGGCATAACATCTGTGCCCAAAATGTCCTACACAACAACGTCTGAGCAGCATAAACCTGCCTCAACAACGCCAGCGCGCGGCGCTAACCCACAACGGAGTTCACGTTTGCGCAGTTTCCGAGTACTGACATGATTACTTCACTATCTTATTTCGCTACGACAATATCCCAACAATTTGGTTCTTCATTTGGACTGTCAGTGCAACAGCGATGTTGCTTGCTTATGTGCTGCCCGATGAAGCTCGGAGAAAATTTGCGAACTGATGAACAAGAACATCATAGGAGGCGTAGGCTGCTGCGACCTGGATCAGTGGATCCGGCGCCTGTGCGGATTGCCTACTGGCGACAATGGCGCAAGCCACGCACCAAAGTCTGGAATCTGATGAAGCTGGGCACCTCCTATTATCTGGCCAAATTCACTGAGCCACTACAAGCCTTTATGCTTCCATACACTCATTTTTAAAGCACTAAAAACAACAACGAAAACGGGTTTTTTTACAGCCTCGTTAACTGTTAATTGAAGTCTATAACGTTATAGCGTTAAAATGGCAATAATATTAATTGGAGACAAAATGAGCAATTTATCTAAAAGGTCTACAGTTTACTTTGAGCCCGCTATTCATAGGGCTTTGAAGGTCAAAGCTGCATCTTCTCAACTCTCTGTATCAGAGCTTGTTGACGATGCCGTGCGCCTGCTTATGAACGAAGATCAAGAGGATTTAGCTGTTTTTTCTGATCGAAGAGATGAAAAAGAGATTAGTTATGAAGCCCTGCTTAATGATTTGAAGAAGCATGGCAAAATATAAAATCACCTTCAAAAAGTCTGTTACAAAAGATTTGCGAAGTATTCCTTCATTAGAAGTTAAGCGTATTCTTAAAAAAATTGATTCCCTTTCGATTGACCCTCGTGCGGAAGGTTGTGTAAAGCTATCAGCACAAGAACGGTACAGAGTTCGGCAAGGTCTCTACCGTATCGTTTATGAAATTCGAGATGAAACTCTTATTGTTCACGTTGTCAAAGTTGCGCATCGTTCAATTGTGTATAAAAACAATTAATAATCCAATCAACTACGCGCCGTTGGCGCTAGGCGCAGCAAAGTTGCGCTGGTTATTAGGGCGTGTGTGCCAGCCAGGCATGGCATTTAACTAGAAAGCTGCAAATCCTCTTACTAGGAAGTCATGGGAAAGTGGAGGAAGTCGTGAGGAAGTCGTGGACACCCACACTTTGGTTTAGCTAAGTAATTGTTTTCGTGGATCTAAACTTTGGGTGTCCATGAATTACTGTGGCGGAATGGTCTGGAGTGAGAACACCTTTTTGCCTTTCTGCGGGCCGATAGCGATTCGGTACGTTACCGGCCGCTCCTGCGCATCCCTGCGCCCGCGGCATTAGTGATTCCATTCACGTCAGTGGCTGTGGATATCCTGAAGCGGATCTTCTTCCAGCCCGTCCAGAGTCAGATAGCTGTTGCCTTCATCCCGTTCCAGAATCCCGCGCTTCTCCAGAAAGCGGGCCACCCGTTGGCTGATGACATGGAGCAAGTCATGGAGTTGTTCGACCCCGTCGGTGGCTAGGCTGTGCCACTCGAATGCCGAGATCGAGTCTGCCGACACCGGCGCACAACGACAATATTTTAAGGTAGCAATGATCCACAAATTCAAATTCTTTTTTTGAGTCAGGTGCGCGTTAGTGCGCGCCAAGGTACGCACCCTGAACAAGTTGCTCTAACTGGTTTTGTGATAGTTGGCGCTGGGGGCGCGTACCCCAAAAAATCTTCTGGCGCTAGGAAACTCCTGCGCCTAAGCCCGCCGCATAGGGTTCACCCGCGGCGAGTACCTTTTATGTTTTCCAGAGAAGGGAAAAAGCAAAAGCTACGTCCCCAATAATCTTTGCGGCCAATAGGTGCGTGGCTTTGCGATACTATTCCGGCGACTGAATTGATTAAGCTAGGCTATTTTGTCCGACCTGTGCCCTCCAAAAATGTTCGCCAACACTGTCTACGGGTACTCTGCCTCGAGAAACTTTACTTGATATTTAATATTAGTAATATCATGATATCAATAAACGTATTTAAAATAGGTTTATAGGCATTATGGTATCATTTATAACCCCGGCAAAAGCACAAAAGAAGCTTGCAGAACATGCGCGCGCACGGCGACTACAGATGGAGCTAACCCAAGAAGGCCTTGCCGAGCGTTCCGGCGTGGCATTGTCAACGCTGCGTAAGTTTGAACGCACAGGCGCACTATCTATGGAATCATTTCTTAAGCTTCACATGGTGCTTGGCGGATTAGAGGATATCCTTAAAGCAACCCAAGTCAAAGACACGCTTTTCTCATCGATTGACGATGTGTTGAAACAGAGCAGCAACCCCACCCGCAAAAGAGGAAAGCGTAAATGAGCATGATCAAATCAGTCAAAGAAGTGAAAGTCGGGGTCAATTTCGGGGACGGTGTCGATCCTGTAGGGCGTTTGGCTATTCGAGACCGTCAGATCTATTTTGAGTATGATCAAACCTTTATTGAAGGTGGGATTGAGATATCACCTTTGCGCTTGCCTCTTAAAGCAGGCGTGCAGAGTATTGATTACGACCTTTTTGAGGGATTGCCAGGTGTGTTTAATGACAGCCTGCCCGATGGCTGGGGCAGGCTTCTGTTTGATCGTTTTGCCCGCTCTCAAGGCATATTACCAGCAGACATCACACCGCTTGATCGTTTGGTGCATATCGGATCACATGGACTCGGTGCATTAGTCTTTGAACCCGATCACAGCGCAGATGACTCACAAGGCAACATTAGTCTCGATAAGCTTGTCTGGCAATCACAAGAGGTATTGAACGGTACATCAGATGACGTATTAGCAGAGCTGATAGCCTTAAACGGATCTTCCGCAGGGGCAAGACCAAAGGCACTGATTGGTGTGAATGATAAACGCGATCATATCATTCATGGCATTGATGCCTGGCCTGAAGGTTACACGCCATGGATGGTCAAATTCCCGAACAGCCAAGACGGCATCGATGCTGGCGCGATTGAATTTGTGTATGCCCTGATGGCCAAAGAGGCAGGCGTTGTGATGCCTGATGTTCATCTTTTCCCAGCCCAGCGCGGTGCTGGTTATTTTGCGATCAAGCGCTTTGATCGCGATGGTGACAAGCGCTATCACATGCACACTGCCTGCGGATTGCTCCACTCAGACTTTCGCACACCATCGCTTGATTACGAAGATTTAATCGGCTTAACAGGTATGCTGACCCGTGATGTGCGTGAGGTTGAAAAACTATACCAACTGGCGGTGCTTAACGTGCTGGCGCATAATCGTGATGACCATTCAAAGAATTTCAGTTATCTGATGAATAGCCAGGGCGAGTGGAAACTCTCACCAGCGTATGATTTAACATTCTCATCTGGCCCACGCGGCGAGCAAAGCACGATGGTTATGGGCGAAGGCCGTAACCCGAGTGCAGAACATCTTTTAAAGCTGGCGGAGGAGGCAAAAATCAAGAAAGATCGCGCTGTCAAGATCATCGAAGCCACAAATGCCAGCCTTTCAAAATGGCCAACCCTTGCAAAACAATATGGCGTGAGCGATGCGAATATTAAGCTGATACAGAATAAGATATCGCAGGTGGTAGATGAGTAGCCTTTCTGTTGTTCACTCACATTCTTCACAAATCCTGATTTCAGCCCCATCGCCCCGATACCAGGAATTTTGCAATCGATGTCATGATCCCCATCGACAAGACGGATGTTTTAGACCTTAGTACCCACTTTCACCACTAAGGATGAGCCTTTGACTTTCAAATCTTTGATGACAGTTACGGTATCGCCGTCTTTGAGCTCCGTGTCATTGGCGTCACGCACAATTTAATATCTGTGTTTTCCTCGGCAGAAGGTGACCATTCATAAGCGCATTTAGGACAAATTAGCATTGTTCCATCTGCATAAACAAACATAAGGGGATTGGCATTTGGGGCATGGGGCATTTTACTCATCAGGGTGACCTTTCTTTATCGTTCAATTTTTATAATTTTATCGCGACTGGTATGACTGCGTAGAATGATGAAAGATGATTTGGCAATACCTAAACTCTTCGCTAACAGCTTGATCACAGCGTCATTGGCTTTGCCATCTTCAGGTGCGGCGGTCACATAAATTTTGTAAAAGTTGTGCCATCTGCGCGTACTTCTTTTATGATCCGTTCCGATTTGGCCTTTCGCGTTACCTTGGCTTGCAAAGTATCAGGTGGATTATCGTAATCAAACAGATCAAGCATGACCCGCGGTATCCTTTGCCATCATATCACTGGCTTTTTCTAGCGCCACTTCGTAATCAGGAAAAAACAAAATGTGTCTTGCCTTCATCAATATGAGCATTTTTAAGCATCTACATGGGTTGGGATTGCCATACGACGGGGTATGCCTCGAACGCGACAGCCGCTGGACCGAAAACCTTGCGGTAGGAAGCAAAACGTTCGTAGAAGGCTATCAATCAAGGATGGGTGTCAAGGTAGAGGCCAGAAATGTAGGTCAGAATCAAGGAGATTGGTTCCTGCGGGAACCTGCGGCGACTTACAGCATGTTTTCAAGCGGAAAAATTCAACTCTAAGGGGCATAAATTGACTCGATTCTGGATATACTTTCTGCAATTCAGAGAGTTACCCAGGTCCGACCCCGATTCTCGCCAGACTGAAGCCGTTGAGTTTGGCTACTCGAGCATTGTCGGGAGCAGGCTCCGGCTGTGGCGGAATGGTCTGGAGCGAGAACACCTTTTTGCCTTTCTGCGGGCCGATAGCGATTCGGTACGTTACCGAGT
>JBBDIR010000068.1:0-9560 GCA_040880325.1 Pseudohongiellaceae bacterium | reverse complement strand
TTCCTCCGGGAGATACAAAAGATAGCGGCCGGCGGGATCATCCCGTTCCAGTCGCAGCTTGACCTCTAGCACGCTTACCTCATCAAGTCGAAGCAGTTGTACGTCATTTAAAGCGAGTGCAGGCAACGACTGGGCAAACTCGCCTTCCGGGTCGTTCCAGAAGACGATTCGTGTGTTGTGCTCCGAGAACACCTTGTTTAGCGCGACGTTGAGTTGGCTTGCGTCCATTATTTTCCTTATGCCCGATGATCTCTCACGCCTCCGTAAGCAGATCACCAAATTTCTTTTTATAGGTCTTCAAAAAATTCAAGCTGCCCCTGGCTCTGGCTCGTCAACACATAGGTTCGATTTTTGCCCTTGCGCTTGATCACTCCGTTTTCTGTTGCCCGATCCAGTAGCGATACAATCTGCTTCTGGCGAAGTTCGGGCAGGCTGGTTTTTAGCTGCGCCAATCTGACCTCACCGTGTTCTAAAACCAGCTTACTCAGCAGGCGTACAAACTCCAGATATTGTGTGTCTGGTTCGAGTTCGGCGGGTGATTCCTGCTCGACCAACTGCGCGGGTTCAGGCAGAGTTTTATCTTCGGCTATAACTTCCTCAACCGGTTCCGGAACGGGAGCCTGCGATGCGGCAGGAGTTTCGGTTGAATCGCTCTCAACCGGCCGTTTGGCCTCAAGAGGGAGATCGCCTTGATAATCCGGAACATCCGACTCGCCAACGTGCGAATCAGCGCCCGCTTCTATGCCCGAGCCTTGTAACTGGGCGAGCAACCATTCTTTGGGCGCCTCATTTTCGCAAGGAACACTGAGTGGCGAGGCACCGTGCGCGAGCAACGCAATGTTACCGGTCGCAGTCGAACCGGCTTTCACAAACAGAGGCACCCAACGGTGCTTAAGGTTTTCGATTGCGCCTGTCCAGGTACCTCCTTTGCCCTCTTCCGAGCGAACGGCGAGCGCATAGTCCGAGAGACAGTAAATGTACTTGTTTCGACCCATGGCATTGCCTACCTGGAAGGGTGCCTCTGGATAAAATGGAGATACTAGTGCCAACTGGTTGTTCTTGAGGTAGGTGCGCCATTTCTTGGCAATTGCCGACGTGTAAAGGTCATTGGACAAGATACCGAGCGCTGTTCCATCGACCCCCAGCGCGCCCAGCATCGCGACTTCATCCACGCCGCGGGCGCCACCGGAAACGATGTTCAAAGCCTCATTTGCCGCCTGCCTGGCGATCGATGCCGCGTACTTCTCGTCCTCCTGATCAATCTCGCGGGAACCCACAATGGCTAACCCACCCGCATTCAGCAGTCGCTTATTCCCAACACAAAAGAGGATGGGGGGGGCGTTGATGCCTAGCTTGGTTTTGAGCCTCGACGGGTACTCTGGATCTAAACGGGTCAAGAACCAGATACCCGCGCTTTGCCACTTCTCCAGCGCGAGTCCCATCGCCATGGCGCGACCCAACAGAAACTTGAGTCGCTCTCGCGTAATCTTTCTTTTGGTGTCCATCCACTCGTCGGTGATTGAATCAAATCGATGAAACAGATCACCCGGTTTGTAGTCCTTGTTCTTCAGCCACAGGGCAAAGCGGCCATACTCAATGGCGGTCAGCGGGGTTGGATCACCCTTTTTGGACGCCGAGAAATGCGTGCACAACAAAAGAATTGCCTGCTTGTTCTCATCGATTCTTTGAGATTCGGTGATAGTAATAGCTGTGGTCCTAGTCGCTGGTTGATGTAGACATGATAGCAAACGGGAAGACGGGGCCTGCACCCGCCCTGATCAATAACGCCGAGATAACAGTAAACGTCCACTTTGAATCCACCGCGTCATCCACTAACAGCACAGGCCCCGCCGGAAATCCGGGTTCTATCCGGAATACACCATCCAGGTTCTTACTCTGGAATTCAGCGTTCTGCATGGTCTTCTGTGGCCGGTTCTTCCTGATCTTTTTCACCAGATCCATACAGGGCAGTCCTAAACTCTGGGCAAGCTGGGCGGCGAAATCTTTAACCAGGTTCGAGTGTTGATGGGAGGGCACAAATGTGACCCAGGTCGGGAACGGGGCGGGGCACCAACGCTGTAGGATCAGTTTAGCGGAGGCACCCACCAGACGCTCGTCGAAGTGCCCATCACGCTTGCCGTGCATGGCTATCTCACCCCAGCCAGCTTCTCCCCATCGGCAAAGCGCTCTGCCTGGTTCATGCTGCAAGTTGCTACGCTTGAGGGAAGAGGGCAATTTGTCCTGCGGAAACCGACTCACGCTTACTCGATCTCGTGGCTGGATCTCAATCATGACATTTTCGAGAAACGCTGCTGCATCCAATCCGGTCTCGTGGCGGTAGGTTTCAGGCAGCGCGTTCTCTGGTGCGCAGTTGGCGCATCGACCGCACGGTTCGAAAACCGGATCGTCCAACTGCTGCGACAGGAAATTCATCAGGCAATCATGGTGCTCAACGTATTGCTGCATGATTCGCCACTCGCTTTCCTTAAGCGCGCTCAGTCGCTGGATTGCCTCATGCGGAAGGTTATAGTCGATGACGGTGCGCGCATATTTGATTGGTTGCTGCTGTGCCAGGACCACGGGCGCAGGAGATTCCGCCAGCAGAAACTTCAGAGCATCTTTTGCCTTTTCAGTTCCACCATTCACACGCCCAAGAATTTCCGGTATTTTCAAAGGCCCATCCGATGACTCAAGGGTTTGTAGTATCTCGGCAACCAGTTTTTCTGAAGGGAATGCCTGTCTGATGAAATATTCCTGAATGTCATTGTCTTCGCCGCCAGACAGCAACACGCCATACGCCTTGGGTATCGCCCTGCCCGCCCTGCCTACCTGTTGGTAGTAGGTAACAACGGAACCCGGACTCTGGTAATGAATCACAAAGGCGAGGTCTGGCTTGTCATAGCCCATGCCCAGCGCTGAGGTTGCGACAAGTGCCTTTAGCTGATTCGACATGAGCTTGTCTTCCAGCATAAGTCGGCGGGCGGCACTCGCCTCGCGCGTCATATTCGGCAACGTGCCGTAATAAGCCGCCACGTTTAGGCCCCTGCGCTTTAGCCAATTCGCCACCAAATCCGCATCCCGCGTGGTTGCTGTATAGATGATCCCCGTCCCGGGCAAGTTCGGAAGCGTATCTGCAAGCCACGCGAGTCGCTGACTGGGGTTTGGTAGTTGAATGTTCTGCAAATGAAGCGACTCGCGGGTGAGTGCGCCTCGATACACCTGAACTTCTCTGCCAAGCTGCGCACGGACGTCGTCCATTACCCGCTGGTTTGCGGTGGCTGTGGTCGCCAGCACCGGCATATTGTTCGGTAGAAAAGGCAGAATATTCACAATACGCTTGTAATCGGGCCGAAAGTCATGGCCCCAGTCTGAAATGCAGTGGGCCTCATCTATCACAAACAGGCCCACACGATCTGCAACCGGATTCAGAACATCTTCTCTAAATGAAGGCTTTGACAACTGCTCTGGAGAGATAATGACCGCATCCAGATTGTTACTTGTAAGCGCTGTGATCGTGCCATTATTCTCGTTGTCGGACTGGGATGAGTTGATAGAACCTAACCTGACGCCGTACTTCGCTGCGGAATCAATCTGGTTGCGCATGAGCGCTAGCAGGGGCGAGATGATAATGGTTGGCCCCCAGCCCTGCTCACGCAGCAGCTTTGTTGCAATGAAGTAAACCGCGCTTTTGCCCCAGCCAGTTCGTTGAACCACCAGTAGACGTTGTCGCCCTTCAACCAGGGTGGAAATCGATTCCCATTGGTCCTCGTGAAACTCTGCTGCCGGGTTCGACAGGCTGTCGCGTAACAACGCCAGCGCACGTGCCTTGATATCCACTGTTCAGGTTCCCTTGTAAGTCACAGCGTTTCTCTGATGAAAGGGCCACCAAACCCGCCGTGGTTCAACTTGAGGCTGACATCGAGATGCAGTCCATTGCGCCGACAGGTATCACGTCGGCTATTTTGGTCTTTTTTCAGGCGGGCCCTGGGCATCCACAGTTTGGCTTTTCGCATCCAACATATATACCAACTTTGATCCAATCCATAACAAGACCCGACCGACAAAGCGCATTGGTCTCGATGTGAGAATGTTATAGACCAGTTCCGCGAAATTCACGATCGCCCGGGCTGCGCCTTCAATCGCCACAGCGGCCCCCTCCAATACAGCCAGTCCAGCATCACCACCGTTCTCATACCTTTTTCCGGCATGGTTTATACCTTCAACGGTCGCAAAAAAGCCAAGGCCGCCAAGCCCCATTAGAATCGCAGTGCTGGCTGTATCACCAACATCGATCACCGTACCGCCGAGCGCGGAATCGATCGTATCTGTTAGCGCTTCATTGCTATAACCGCCGTCGATTGCACCTGTCGCAACAGCAACTTCCGAGGTAGCGATCACCGGAATGGAATCATCGACGCTGGCGACATAGGCAAGACTTTCGGTAGCCTTGATCTGAAAAGCGATGCCGTCAATGACAATATCGGTGTCGGGATGATTAAAGTGTTCATAGAGTTGTCCGCCTGTATCTGCTGCGACCAATTGCTCGAAGTATGCACCTTTGGCTAATGCGGCTAATCCAGCCAGACTTTCAGTGGGCATCAATAGGGTCTCCGACCAGATCTCAGCGTCGGACATGCCAGCAAAATTGTTATTCACGCCTCGCAGCGCGTCATAGACATCTCTCGCCCGATCAACGTCAGCCCAGATAGAAACCGGCACCGAGAAGGCAGACAACCAAAGCGCCTTCTTCAAGATCAACCCATCGTAGGTTTCCTGATAATTACCGTCTTCAATGAACTGTTCTGCCTTGGCTTTGGCTAACGCCATTCTATCGATGGCCCGCTCTGTCAATTGTCCAAAATGTAGTTCGAGCGTCTTGAAATCGGCTGCGTGCTTCACTTTCATATTCTTTTGCAGAGTCGTCAGTTCTCGGATGGCTTTATCAATTTCAGAAAAATCCGGGCCATCGCTGTGTTTTATCTTGTCCCACCATGAGAAGCCTTCATATGCGGCCACCCACTGGTCATTCATCTCCTGGCGTCGCCTCGTTAAGAGCGACAACGCGGTTTCGACCTCCTGTTTTACTTTTAAAAGGGGGACTCGCCGCGCGACTTCATTTATCCTCGCGTCGCAAGTTGCCTTTAGCGATGCGAACTCCTCGTTTAGAGAGCTGTGTAACCTATCCTTGTGTAACGCCACTAAGCGTGCGTTCAATATAGGCCGATAGTGTTCAAGGAGTTTAGCGATCAGGTGATTGGAGCTGGCCGCCAACCCTGCTTCTGACATGACTTTTTGGATACACCCGGCCGAGGATTCTTCGCGGGATTGCTCAAACTGCTGTCGAGTCAGTTGATAGGCATTCAATTGGCGCTTACTTTGATAGAACTTCCAGGACTTGAGCCCAGCAACACCCAATAGCGGTATCGCTAAAGCAGAGGTTGCCAACAAAAGCCCAACGGGAATCTCCGCCAGGGCAATGACCTCGGAATCTACATAGATCGCCAGCAGGACACCTGCAGCAACGAATTCCAACCACAACAGCATTTGATTAAATTGTTGATGGCAGAGCAGCTTATGCCGCTGCACGGGCTCTTGTACCAGCAGAGGCATACCCATCAGCTAGTCACCCGCTTGTTCCAGGTATCGCTCTTGCAATACTCAAACTTGCCTCCCGCTGGTGCTCATGGAGATCGAGCAATGTAACAAGTGCATTATTCATCAAATTCATCAGTCTGCCGACGTTCCTGTGACTTTCCTGACCTCGGCAAGCAGATCGCCGAACTTGCCGTAGTTGGCCTTTACGCCATCATCGAGATCCAGCTTGATCCGCTGGTCCGCATAGTGACGCAGCTTCTCGTCGAACTTCTGGATTTCCGCACGCTGCTTCACCAGCTTGTCGCGTTCCTTTTCCAGCTTCTTGCGGTGGGATGACGCGGTTGTTGCCAAGATGTCCGCGTCTCTTTGTTCGATTCGTGACGCCAACATCCCCTGCAGCGGTATCACGTATTCAGTCCGCATCCGCGACAGTGTACCTTCGTTGTAACGGTGCAGATAGACGAGGCATTGGAACGCTTTTGCCTTGCCGCTGCTGAACAACCAATAGATAGGGCGGTTCTTGTAGGTCTGCAGATGATTCTTGAAGAAGCTGTCGCAGAGATAACGACGCAGTGTTTCGCGGCTCGACTCATTATTCCTGGGCCCGAGATTGTCGGCCAGGAACGAAAGATTCTGTTCGAGATGTGACTTATCCCAGGCGACAGACATGAACTCGACTATGCGGTGGGTGGCATCGTCGTCGAACCACTCAGTATCGGTGAGCGGAACTATACCGTCGGCGTCGGCCGGGAAGGTGGGATAACGGCTGGGGTCAAAGCCCTCGTTGCCGCTGTGGGCGTAAATGAGGCCCGGCGCGTCCACGCTGTAGCGGCCCATCATGCAGCCGATGGCGTAGGAGACTAGCTCCTCCATCGTGTCCTGCCGAAACCGAGTCCATAACTCTTCATCAGTGAGCTTGCCGCCATAGCGGTAGGCGGGGTTCACCGTGAGGGTGATCTGCTCGATGGGGACTTCGGGGGTGAGTTCGTCTGTCAGGCCGTAGGCGTCGATGAACAGGCGGTTGTTCTCCTCTTCGAGGCGCTTCATCTCAGCGACGGTGTCGCGGTTCTGGGTGATCCATGCGGTGTAGCTGGATCGAAGGGTCGGGGTAGGCTCGGAGGCGGCCCTCAGCAGGGGGAGAGATTGGAAGTCGCAGGACGGCTCATACGCATCCCAGTCACGCTTCGAGATCGCCCCTAGCAAAGATGCAGTTTCACTGCCGATCTGGGAATCTTGCAGAGCCGGAACAGCAAGCACGTCGCCCACGAGGTAGTTCAAAGTAGGGCTTATGAACTTTAAGAAGTGTGTCGTAGTTGCGGCATTGAGGCACGCCATTCGGCTGGCAAGTTCGCCGGCACTTCGTGGGTACACAAAGAGCGCCGCGTTGTTTGCGATTTCTTCCGGTGATTCGTAGCGAAACGAGAGATTAGAACTTGAGACCGCAGACCACGTGATTCCTTCCCTGTCCCAGTTTGTCTCGTCAGGGATTCTCGCTATATGGTCTGAACGGTAGTGGCGCCTGCTCGATGGTCGCCATTCGACTACGGAATCGAGGTTTCCGTACCACTTCCGGTAGGAGCCACCCTTGGGGTGCTTCCTCCAAGGCCCTTCTGAACCTACGTCTGATGCGCAGACTTCCCAAATATTTCTGATGTAGCGATCATTGTTCCCCGTCTTGACTGCACCTTCGGAGATCAGAACATCGGCAAAAGTGAAACGCCTGCGAAAACAATCGAATGTGCTGGGACGCACCCAGTACGCTAACGGGCTTCCCGGCACCTTCTTAAACTCTTCCTGGGCGACCTCGAAGAACCATCCACAGCTCCGATCCTGAATAGCATCAAGCGCTCTTGGTCCTTGATTGTCAGAGCCTCGGAAGTCGGAAAGTCGTATGTAGCAGCCCTTTTCGCCGTTCACGTGACCCTTCTGAAGGGTGAACGTGCAGATCGGCACCGTGGCTCCCTCAAAGCCTGAGTATTCAAGCTGCACAAGGGAAGTGATGGTCTCCTTATCGACCAAGCGCTTTCTTAGGTGTTCGTGTGTCGAAATGAACATCCAAACAAACGGCGACATGAAGCCCAATCGCCCATGAGGTTTACTGAAAGCAAGGTCTCGATCGATGAAAGCCGAAAAGAAGTCTTTCTCATAGCCCTTGTATTGGTCCTTGAGGTACTCCTTCAATGTCGACGTCAGGTACTTGTTTCCCATATATGGCGGATTTGCGACAACCGCGCCGTACTGCGCCGCCAATAACTCAGCCTGCAGCACCAGCGGCCCCAAGTGTTTGAGCGCCTCCGACACAAAGAGGTCCTGGCTGGTCACCTCACTCAACTGCATCAGCCCCGGTAGCTTCTCTGCCAACCCCTCCGGCACCTGAATCAACGATCCAAACGTCGTCGCGTGCTCGAACAGCCGCTTCAGCTCCGTGAGGTCCCGCGGCTTCAGCCCGTAGTCCGATAGCCTCACACCTTTGGCAAGCACCTCCGCATCAAACCCCGCGCTATCCACCAGCGCCATCACATTGAGCTTCACCCCGCGCTCGAACAGCCGCCGGTCATCCGCCCGCCCCTTCATCATCAGCGCGAAGCCCGTCAGCTGCGCTGCCCGCTCGTCGATGTCGAGGCCGAAGAGGTTCTTCTCGAGGATCAGCTGCGGGACGTCTCGTGGTGGATAACCGCGCTCCAGGTAGATGGCCTTGAAGAGCTCATAGCCCTCCACCAGGATGTGACCGGACCCACTGGCCGGGTCGATGAGGGTCAATTCCTCGAGGTTGAGCTGGCTGGGCGTGATGGCCGCGAGCTGTGTCTTCACCTCGTCGGTCTGCTCGGCCGGCTCGATGTAGTACTCCATTTTTTCTTTCAGCTTTGAGTCAGGATAGGTTGCGAGCCACTGCGCCCCCAGCGAGTTCTCGACCATGTATTTCACGATCCAGTTCGGCGTGAAGAGCTGGGTCGCCGCAGGAATGTCCTCGGACTTCACCACCTTGCCTATGACCTGGTCTTTCTTCTCCGAGATGTAGAACTGGTAGAGCCAGCCGATGATCTCGATGTTGTCCCAATCCGATGCCGGAATCCTGTTAACCAAATCGTGAATCAGCGAATCCGTCTTCGTAAGATTGTCTGGCAGGAGTAACTCTGTCTCATCATCGATCGATTCAAACAAGAACGGCATTGCCTCATGCAAGGCGTGGCACTGGCCCAGCAATAACAACCGATACAGTTCTTCGTCTTTGCCACCGTCTAGTTTCAGTTCGATGACTTCGTTTTTATCGACACCTGGCAATTCGATCTCTGTACAGTCTTCCAGAATCTGGAAAGCACCTTGTATTTCCGGATGGCTCAGTACGCGCCGACCGTGATCCAGATAACCATGCAGTTCCATGTAGCGAATAGCCATGAAACGGTTGAACCAGGTATAGGCCATGACTTCCATCACATGGGCAAAACCTTGTTGCTCGATGCGCTTTTCAAGTTTGTCGCGACTAGCCGCCACGTAACGGGGATGGGCACGTTCGCCAATGACCGCGACATCACCCTGAACTACCATCGGTTCAACACGCTTGGGTGTTAAGCCGTACAACGCTGCACGTGCCATTACGGCGGCGATAAAGTCCCGGCGTGCTTGCGGGGCGTAGGCTTTCAAGTGACTGGTGTTCATCAATAAATGTCCAAACTATCGGATCTCAATGCGCTTGTCTGATGCCAGGGCCGCATTCAGTTCCCTTCGCAATTCGTCCAGAAACTGATCGATGTCTTCACTCGATTCCAGATATGCCTTTTTGGAAAGTGTGGATGGCTTTATCACCTGAGTTTGCTTGACTGCAGGCTGGACGGGTGTCGCGGACGTGGCCTGCGCTTTCGCCAGAAACTCACTGATTCTTTTTGACGCATCGTCTTTCAGATTTACCGCCTCTGTTTCGGCTTGGGACAAGTGCGCAAGGCTTTCCTGTGACGCAATCTGGGCCA
>JBBDIR010000067.1:0-10044 GCA_040880325.1 Pseudohongiellaceae bacterium | reverse complement strand
AATCGACAGGGTACACCGCTACCTGTTTCCTATACACCAGTTCTGAGCATAGCTCATTTCGATATAGCCCTGTGGCTAGGAGGCTGTCGGACTTAAGACTGTTCTACTGCACAAAAGCCGGATTTGGCCATTTTTTGAGCCATTTCTCCTTAAATAGAACCACTATTCGCGTCAAAATGGCTCAAAAAATGACTCAAACCGGACTTTCCCTCGCTACGAACGCTTAAACCCGACAGCCTCCTAGGAGGACTTTTGCCAAATGAGTAACTGATTATTTGCCGGCATCGCATTGTCTTCGATGAGGTGCAGACTGGAGTTGGTAGCGAGTTCATTAAGCCATTCAAAATCCCGTATTCCGCTCACCGGGTCGCGATCTTTCAGCCAACGATCGAAGCCCTCATTGCTGGCCGTGGTGAAATTGCCTTCATACTTGAAAGGGCCGTAGATGATCAGGCTGCCACCTGCTTCCAGGTTTTCACCGACGCCTTTAAAAAAATTCACCACCGAGTCTGCCGACATGATGTGCAGACTGTTCGCGCTGAATATCGCGCTGGGCCGGTCACAGCCCCACGGCAAATGATTGACATCGATGGCGAGTGCCGGCGGCAGGTTGGGAAGCCTCGCGGCCGCTATTCGCAGATTGAGACTGTCCACGTTGCTGGGAATATCGGAAGACTGCCAATGTACCTGCGGTAGATTCTCTGCAAAGTGCACGGCATGTTGTCCGGTTCCTCCTGCAAGCTCCAGAACGCGGTCGGTGTCTGCGAGATGCCGCTTTAGTAGCTGCAGAATAAACGGTTTATTATTCTCGCTGGCTTGGCTGTAGGGGAGCTCATCCATAGGAGCTACTGAGGGTCGCGCAGAAAAACGGGTTGCGAGCGGGTAGACTCTTCGTCGCAATAGCGATAACCATCTACGTCGAATTCTTTGAGTTTGTTTGGGTTCTTAATTCTATTCTGAATAACATAAGCCGCCATTGCCCCCCGCGCCTTCTTCGCGAAGAAGCTCAATATCTTATACTTGCCATTGGAATAGTCTTTGAATACAGGCGAAATGATCTGGGCATTAAGTGTGGACGGCTTGATCGCAGAGAAGTATTCCTTTGAGGCAAGATTCAGTAGTACCGGTTTCTTCTCTTGCTCGAGCAACTCGTTCAGGTTTTCGGTTAGTTTTCCATCCCAGAATTCGTACAGATTGTTTCCTCGGCTGTTCTTCAATCTCGAGCCCATCTCCAGCCTGTAGGCTTGCATCAGGTCCAGCGGCCGCAATAGGCCATAGAGCCCGGAAAGAATTCGCAGATGTTTCTGTGCGAAATTTAGATCGGCGCTCGAGAAGCGCTCGGCCTCCAAGCCGATATAGACGTCGCCCTTGAATGCGAAGAGGGCTTGCTTGGCATTGTTCAGATCGAAGGGTGTGTGCCAGTTTGCGTAGCGCTCATGATTGAGCTCGGCCAGCGCGGGGCTGATATGCATAAGCTCGGAGAAATCGTCCGGACTAAGCTGTTGTAACTTGTCGACCAGCTCCGCGGACTCTTCGAGGTATTGTGGTTCGGTGAACTTTCGGGTGCGGGCCTTGGAAGTAAAATCGAGCGACTTGGCGGGGGAAACTACAATCAACATGCTTGGCTTACTCTTGTATAACTCGTCTTACCTATTCTTGGGTTCGGGTGCCGATCAATTGGCGATTATTCCTGATCCTCGAAATCGAGCCACCATTCGAGTGGCGTGGTTCCGTCTTCAGGATCGTAAACGTTGCCATAGTACCAAACTGTGTCCGGATAATCTTTGCAGGCCTCGCTTAGCAGCTCTTCGATTGTCTGAAAGCCGATTGAGAAATGAATGCTGTAGACCAGAGCGCGATCTGTTTCTCCATCCAGAGCGCCGCCGAGCTTCTCGATCTTCGCCGTCAGGTTTTCCGCCAGCACATCTAGCTGATGCAGACGAAAGACCCGGATCGAAACATTGCCACTGCGACGAAGTAGCTCGTATTGGGCCGTCGCTACATTAATCACCTTCAGCTTGTCACCCGCCGCCAGATTTCGTGTTAACAGAGGGGAGCGCAGCAGGCGGACTTCGTCCTCGCTGTCCTCAACCAACTCCACTTCGAGGCTCTCGAAGACGGGCTCGCCTTCGGGATTGATGCCGGCCAGAAAGGGCAGTTCGATGCGTTCGGTTAGTTCGGGGTCGTTCGGAGAGCTCAATGGAAGTACCTTGCAGTTCTGTGGATGGATGTCTGTTTAGTAGGTAAGCTGACGGGCAAGATGATCTATTTAGGCAGCCACGGAACACAATGATAGAGCGACTTCAGCGAATTGCCACTATTTTGGCTCGGTTTAGACTGGCGCTATTCCTGCTGGCGGGTTTTTCTCTGGGGGTACTTGTTCTGAGCATGGTAGAAAACCCCTGGCTGGAGGGAGACGCCCTGCTGATGCCCGCTGTACTTGGCTTCTGTTGGGCGCTGCTGCTGTATAGCACCGGCGAGATATTCCAGCGCACACCGGGCAAGGCCGCCGAGGGCACGACCTTTCGCAGGCGAATGGCGCTGCGAGTCAGGCGATTAGTGTTCTGGGTTCTCGGCCTGTTAACAGTGGGCAGCGCGATAGCCTTGCTGTTTCTGAGCTATCAACTACTAAGAGTCTGGCTTTGAGACTCGGTTTTTCGGTCGAGTATGTAATAATGAGCAGCCCGAAATTCGAGCCGGATAGAACAACAATAACTAGTGCAAGACTAACTTCATGGAAAAGCTTTCTCACCTCATCGACAGGTTGTCGAATGGTCTAGGCCTACTATTTAGCTGGCTGACTCTGGCTATGGTAATTGTTATGGCCTTGATTGTTGTGCTGCGTTACATCTTCCAGATTGGCTCTATTTCTCTGCAGGAGTCGGTGATCTATATCAATGCCCTTATCTTCACCTTCGGTGTCGGCTACACACTTAAGGAGCAGGGGCACGTTCGAGTCGACATTTTCTATAGCCACCTGAGCGCTAAGCGTCGCGCCTGGGTGGACCTGTTCGGGACGGTGATTTTCCTGATTCCATCGACGCTGTTTATCATCTGGATTAGCTGGGACTATGTGTCTGTCTCCTGGAGGATTAGAGAGGGCTCTGCCGAGTCCAGCGGGCTGCCTTATGTCTATCTTCTTAAATCGGCGATTCTGATTATGCCTGGCCTGCTACTACTGCAGGGGGTTTCAGAGTTTATTAAGACGCTAGCTACTATCAGTCGACCAGACAGTCGACCAGACAGGCGACCAGACAGGCGATTAGAGCAACAGTGATAGAGATCATTCCCCTATTGTTTTTCCTCGTCGTGTGTCTGGTATTGATGGCTGGTTATCCGGTCGCGTTATCGCTCACCGGGGTGTCACTCGGCTTTGCCGCAATTGGGTCCTTGGCCGGTGTCTTCGACACGGCCTATATCGCGCTGATCCCAAATCGTATCTATGGCTTGTTAGTAAATCAGAATCTTTTTGCCGTGCCGCTGTTCGTGTTCATGGGAACGATGCTGGAGCGCAGCCGTATCGCCGAGGACTTGCTTAAGAACATGGCCATCGTGTTCGGCAAATTCCCCGGCGGCCTCGGAATCTCAGTCATCATCGTTGGCATGTTGCTGGCAGCCAGCACCGGCATCGTCGGTGCGACGGTGGTGACGATGGGCATACTCTCGCTACCCACCATGCTGAGGGCGGGCTATAAGCCCTCGCTTGCCTGCGGCACACTGTGCGCGACAGGCACCCTGGGCCAGATCATTCCGCCGTCGATCTGTCTGGTGTTGCTCGGCGAGGTGATCTCGAATGCCTACCAACAATCTCAATTGAACGCCGGTGTATTTGCTCCGAATTTCGTATCGATTGGCGATCTGTTCGCTGGCGCCATCATTCCTGGCTTGCTGTTGGTTGCTGCCTATGCCGTCTATATGTTCTCAATCGCGTTGTGGAAGCCGACATCGGCGCCGCCAATGTCGACGGATGATGTGGATAAGGGCGTCAATGTCTTCTCGGCGCTATTAAAAGGCCTGCTTCCTCCTATTCTACTTATGGTGGCGGTACTTGGCTCCATATTGCTGGGCATCGCCACGCCAACCGAGGCGGCCAGCGTCGGTGCGGTGGGCGCTATGATTCTTGCTTTTGTAAAGAGAGGTCTGAAATTTTCGGTATTGCAGTCAGTCAGCATCGAGACGATGCGAGTCACTTCGATGGTGTACCTGATCCTGGTCGGAGCCACAATTTTTTCGTCGGTGTTTCGAGGCTTTGGTGGTGATGTATTGATCGAAGAGCTGCTGATGAATCTCCCGGGCGGCGTTATTTCGGCCACTCTGGTAGTCATGCTGTTAATCTTCTTGCTCGGATTCATACTGGATTTTATCGAGATCACCTTCATGGTCGTACCTCTGGTAGGCCCCATACTGCTGGCGATGGGCCTCGATCCAATTTGGCTGGGGGTGATGATCGCGGTGAATCTGCAGACCTCTTTCCTGACCCCGCCCTTCGGTTTTTCCCTGTTCTATTTACGCAGCGTCGCCCCGGATGAGGTACGCACGAGTGATATTTATCGTGGTGTAGCGCCTTTTGTTATCATGCAACTGGCGCTGATGCTGTTACTGGCGTTGCAGCCCAAATTGGCAACGTGGTTACCGTCAGTACTCTGATCAAGCTGTCACAAGAAAAAGGAATGGTTTATGAGCGACCCTGAAACAACACCGGCTGGTGAGCTGGCATTACAAACGCTAGCGATGCCAAAAGACACGAACGCTAACGGTGACATATTCGGCGGTTGGTTAGTGTCGCAGATGGACCTGGCCGCTGGCATCGCGAGTAAGAAGGCGACCCGTGGACGTTCAGTTACGGTAGCTATTCAGAACGTACAGTTCATTAGCCCAGTTCAAGTAGGGGCGACGGTCAGCTGTTATACCCGGGTGGTGAAGACAGGGAACACATCGGTACATATTAACGTTGAGGTTTGGACTTCGCTAATCAGTATCGACGATCTACCGAAGAAGATGGCAGAGGGACTATTCGTGTTTGTTGCGATCGATGACAAGGGAAAACCCAGACCAGTACCACGCTAGGGCTGGGCTACTTACCAGCATGAATAGTGGCGCAAACTAATTGCGCGGTAGTTTGCGCGCCTCGACGTAAGCGTCCTCGGCGATGCTGTGATAGTTTTCAACGCCTTCTTGAAAACTCTTGTACGACTCATAAATACGACGCGTGACTTCATCGGTCTGGGCCAGCTCGCTGACTACCTGGTTAGAAATCTCGCGCAGCTCCACCAGCACGTCGTCGGGCAGCTTCCTCAGTTCTACGCCGTGCTCCTCGACCAGGACTCGCAGCGCCTCGTTGTTTCTGGCGGTGAGCTCATCCAGCAATAATTGATTCATCACCTCGGTGCCCGCTTTCAATATCGCCTGCAGATCTTGCGGCAGCGCCTCGAAGGCGCGCTTATTGAAGAGGGTCTCCAGAGTTGAACCTGGCTCGTGCCAGCCTGGGTAATAGTAGTAGTCGGCGACGGTATGGTAGCCCGCTGCCATATCGTTAAACGGGCTGACAAACTCTGTCGCATCGAGCGCACCGGTCTGCATGGCGGTAAAGACTTCGCTAACCTGCATGGTCACCGGAGTACCGCCGGCGCGACTAAATACCTCGCCACCGAGCCCCGGGATCCGCATCTTAAGGCCCTGCAAGTCTGCCAGAGAATTTATCTCTTTGTTAAACCAACCGAACATCTGAGTGCCGGAATTACCGCCGCGCATGGGAATCAAATTAAAGGGAGCATAGATTTCCTGCCACAACTCGTTGCCACCGCCATGGCTTAGCCAGGCATTCATCTCCGTGCCAGTAAGCCCGAACGGAATGGTAGAGAAGAAGGGCGTGCTGGGAATCTTGCCCTGCCAATAGTAGGCGCCGGTGTGACCAATCTCGGCCACGCCTTGTGATACCGCATCGAATACCTCGAGCCCGCCTACCAACTCGTTGGCGCCGTAGACACGGATGCGCATACGGCCGTTACTCATCTTCTCGACGATATCGGCGAAGTGTTCCGGAGACGTGCCGAGGGCTGGTAGATTTTTCGGCCAGGAAGTTATTAGCTTCCAGTTGTAGACAGTCTGTTCCTGGCTGTTGTTGCCTACGCCGGTGGTACCGCTATTCTGCGCTTCTCCGCCGCAGGCAGTGAAGACCGATAACAAGCCAAGCAGGCAGAACGCTTTCGTGGTTGCGCCTATTGAATTGGTAGCATGCATTTTGTGTTCCTGCTAGCTCAGTTGTTAGAAATTGGTTTACGCCAATACTTCCAGTTTCGCATAGGATAGCACCAACCACTTGCTACCCACCGCATCGAAGTTTACTTGAACTCTCGCATTCGGCCCCTGCCCTTCATAGTTCAGAACGACGCCCTCGCCGAATTTGCCGTGGATCACGCGCTGGCCTAGGGAAAGTTCTGTCTCCGGCACTTCAATATTGCCACCGAGGCCGTTGTTGGCCTTTCTGCCTATTCGCGTATTACCAAAAGCAGGCCGACTTACACTGGACTTCATGCGAATCTCGTCGAGCAATTCGCTTGGTATCTCGTTGATGAAGCGCGACGGTCTACAGAGATTCACATCGCCATGCAGACGTCTGGACTCCGCGTGACTCATATACAGCTTGGTTTTGGCACGTGTGATACCCACATAGCAGAGCCTTCTCTCTTCCTCCAAGCCGGCGATGTTGTCCATAGACATTTTGTGAGGAAAAAGACCTTCTTCCATGCCCGCGAGAAAGACAAGATGAAACTCCAGGCCTTTCGCCGAATGCAATGTCATGAGCTGAACCGCGTCATCGGACTCATCTGCCTGGGTCTCACCAGCGTCCAGGGCCGCTTGATCGAGGAAAGCAGACAGGAATGCATTGGACTTCATGTCGAAATCTGCTTCGATGTCAGGGTCGTCGAAATTGCTCGCTGCGGTCACCAGTTCTTCGAGGTTCTCAATTCTTGCGCGCGCTTTCTCGCCTCCTTCCTTTTCGTGATGTTGAATTAACCCCGTATGAGTAATGATATGCTCTGCCTTCTCGGCCAGCTCCAGATCGCTACAGGCGCTGTCCAGCTCGTCGATCAGTTGCAGGAAGGCGAGTACGGCGTTGGCGGCTCTGGCGGTCATCAGAGATTCGTTCACACATTTGCAGCAGGCTTGCCACAGCGAGCTATTGTCATCTCTTGCCACGGTGCGAATCTGCTCGATGGTACGACCACCGATGCCCCGTGTCGGCACATTGATCACGCGCTCGATCGCGGTGTCGTCATCGCGGTTGAGAACAAGCCGCAGATAGGCGAGCGCATTCTTGATCTCGAGCCGTTCGTAGAAACGGTGGCCGCCGTAGATGCGATAGGGCATGCCAACTCTTAACAGGGCATCTTCCAACTCTCGCGACTGTGCATTGGAACGATAGAGGATGGCGGCATCGGAGCGGCGGTTGCCGTTGTTGAACCAGTCCTGCACGCGGTCGACGATGAAGCGTGCCTCATCCTGCTCGTTGAATGCCTCATACAGGCTAATCTGCTCGCCATCGCTGCCCTCGGTCCAGAGATTCTTGCCGAGGCGACTCTGGTTGTTCGAGATTAGCTTGTTGGCGGCTTTGAGAATGGTCGACGTGGAGCGATAGTTTTGTTCCAGGCGAACCGTATCTGCATCCAGGAAATCTACGTTGAACTGCTGTATGTTTTCGATCTTGGCACCACGCCAACCATAGATCGACTGATCATCGTCACCGACAACCATTAACTGATTCTGTGTTCCTGCCAGCACTCGTAGCCACGCATACTGTATGGAGTTGGTATCCTGAAACTCGTCCACCAGGATATGCTTAAAACGGTGCTGATAGTGTTGCAGTATTTGGGGATTGTGCAGCCAAAGCTCGTGAGCCCTGAGCAGTATCTCGCCGAAATCGATCATGCCGCCCCGATCACAGGCCTGTTCGTAGGCCTTGTAGATCTGGAGCATAGTCTTGGTATAGTCGTCCTCGAAATGATCGATATTAGCCGAACGCAGCCCTTCATCCTTCTGTGAGTTGATGTACCACTGACATTGCTTCGCTGGCCATTTATCTTCGTCGATCTTCAGCGAGCGATTGATGCGCTTTATCAATCGCAGTTGGTCGTCGCTATCGAGGATGTGAAAGTCTTCGACCAGGCCGGCTTCCTGCCAGTGAGCGCGCAGGAGTCGATGGGCGAGCCCGTGGAAGGTGCCGACCCACATGCCGGCAAACGAGTGTCCCATTAACGTTTCGATACGACCGCGCATTTCGCGCGCGGCCTTGTTGGTAAAGGTAACCGCCAACAGGGAGAAGGGCGAGGCCTGCTCGGCCTCCAACAACCAGGCGATACGATGCACCAGCACGCGGGTTTTGCCGCTGCCGGCCCCGGCTAGCACAAGCAGGTGCTGTGCCGGATTCGCCACGGCGTTTCTTTGCTCATCGTTGAGGGAATCTAATATGTGGGAGACATCCATGGCGCGCTATTCTATCAAAATGTCGCCGAGAAGCTCCGCTTTATCCAAGTAAAATCGCGCTCGATGAATAGCAGCAGTCTTAGAGAAATAGGCCGAACTTTGATAGACTACCGCGCCTGCGTCCGGGTCGTAGCGGTCATCCCGCCGCTAGTTAAGGCCCGTCTCACAGAGGCTAGATCGCAAAAATTTATTCCGGTACTCACGTGGTGGGATGCCAGCGCTAACCAGGAGAAAGCTATGTCTGTCAGATCGGACAATGTGCCATTCAATTGGCAAGATCCATTCATGTTGGAAGAGCAGTTGTCTGAAGAGGAACGTCTGGTTCGAGACACGGCCAAGCAATACGCTCAAGAGAAGTTGTTGCCCCGTGTGCGGGAAGCCTATCAGAAAGAGCATACCGATCCGGAGATCTTTCGTGAGATGGGTGCTCTCGGTCTGCTTGGAGCCACTATCGAGGGCTATGGCTGTGCCGGTGTGAACTATGTCTGCTATGGCCTGATGGCGCGTGAGGTGGAGGCAGTCGATTCCGGCTATCGCTCGATGATGAGTGTGCAGTCCAGCCTGGTGATGCATCCGATCAATACCTTCGGCAGCGAAGAACAGAAGCAAAAATACCTGCCGAAGCTGGCCACCGGCGAGTACATAGGTTGTTTCGGGCTCACGGAGCCTGATCATGGCTCCGACCCGGGTGGCATGATAACCCGGGCGAAGTCTGTCGATGGCGGCTACTCACTGACTGGCGCGAAGAACTGGATCAGCAACTCCCCGATCTCCGACGTCTTCATCGTCTGGGCGAAAGACGATAGTGGCACGATCCGCGGCTTCATCCTGGATAAGGGAATGAAGGGCCTGAGTGCTCCAAAAATCGAAGGAAAATTAGCACTGCGCGCATCGATCACGGGTGAGATTGTGATGGACGAAGTGTTTGTGCCCGATCAGAACAAATTACCTCACGCGAAGGGCCTCGCCGGCCCGTTCAGCTGTCTGAATTCGGCACGGCTTGGGATCGCCTGGGGAGCGCTGGGCGCCGCCGAGACTTGTTGGCATACCGCATTGCAGTACACCCTGGATAGAAAGCAATTCGGCAGGCCGCTTGCGGCGAACCAGTTAATTCAGAAGAAGCTGGCGATCATGCAGACCGATATCTCACTCGGATTACAAGGCTGTCTACAAGCTTGTCGCCTGAAAGACGCTGGCAAACTAGCGCCACCGCTGATCTCGCTACTGAAGCGCAACTCCTGTTTAAAAGCCTTAGATACCGCGCGCGAAGCCAGAGACATGTTAGGTGGAAACGGTATTTCGGATGAGTTTCCGATTATGCGTCACTGTCAAAATCTGGAGGTGGTGAATACCTATGAGGGAACGCAGGACATTCACGCACTTATTCTCGGCAGGTCTCAAACCGGGATACAGGCTTTTATGTAGGAAGAAGTACCGCTTGTGAGATGGCTAGCCTTACATTGCATTGCATTGCGTGAGGCTAGGAGGCTGTCGGACTTAAGACTGTTCTACTGCACAAAAGCCGGATTTGGCCATTTTTTGAGCCATTTCTCCTTAAAT
>JBBDIR010000066.1:0-59290 GCA_040880325.1 Pseudohongiellaceae bacterium | reverse complement strand
GTGTTCGCAGAGCCGAAGGTTAGGCTATGGCAAGGGCGTCGTCGCGAGATGGGGTCTGAAGGAAGCCGGCGTCGAAGTGATGGGGTGATGAACAGGGTGCAGCACTTTATCGAGAAGACTTTGCGGCTCGAAGTGAATAGCGAGAAGAGTGCGGTGGACAAGGCATGGAACCGGACGTTCCTGGGCTTTGGATTTAGCAGGTGCAGAGGTCAGGCATTGAAGTTGTCGAACAAGGCACTGGAGAAACTGAAGGAAAAGGTGCGTGTGTTATGCCGTCGGACGCGAGGCCACAGTATTGGCCGTGTGATTGCAGACTTGAGAGAAAGCCTGCTCGGCTGGAGAGCTTACTTCGGCATTGTCGAAGTAAAGGGCCTGCTGCAGGACACGGACAAGTGGATTCGACGGAAGTTGCGGTGTTATCTTTGGAAGCAATGGGGCCGCAAAGGCTACCGGATGTTGAGACGCTTGGGGATTGATCGTCAGTTGGCGTGGAATACAGCCAAGTCGGCGCATGGTCCTTGGCGACTGAGTAATAGTCCGGCCCTGTACAGGGCGCTGCCAAATAGATACTTTACGAGCTTGGGGCTACCATCGCTGGTAGTGTAATGATTAGTCAGTAAACGAACCGCCGTGGTACGTGATCCGTATGCCCGGTGGTGTGGGAGGAGCGGGGCCGTGAGGCCTCGCCCTATCCCGATTATGTTTCCGGCAGCACCGAGAGTAAACCAAGATGATCAACGAATGGAACGAAATCTCGGTCACTGAAAAGTAGCGGCATTCGTCGTTCTATACAGAAGGTGGCGATGATAACGTCAGTTGTTTTTCGAATAGTGATTCCTTTTTTGCGAAGCTCACGGTAATTCTCTGCGCACTTTTCGGGCATGCCCTGGCCAAACATCTCAAGTCGGTCCAGCATCAGTAATGTCTGTTTTGTCTTACGGTACTGCCGGTCATCCCGAATACCTTGAAGAATTTCGAGGAAAATCAGATCTTCCATAGCAACGGTGCCTTCGACAATACCGGAATCGAGCGCATCGCTGTGTTTGCTCTGAACGCCATTAAGATAGCCGATTCAGACACTGGTATCGACCAGTATCACTTGCCTCCTCGCATTTCGTCGAGGTCGCCTTCCCATTTAATCCGGCCGCGCAGTTTGCGAATCTCCTGCTGTTGGCTTCGCCGAACAAGAAGCTTAAGCCCTTGTTCCACAGCCTCTTTTTTGTGCTGAGACCTGATGCTTTAAGTGCGTCAGTCATTAACTTATCATCGATAACAATATTGGTTCTCATAAATCACCTGTGTGTATTAATGCATAAGTTGTACACGCTCTATCATGAGGCACGAAACATAACAATCGGCTGCACAGCGACAATTTTTACGCTGCTTCGCAGCTCCAAAATCGCGCGTGAGCGCGGGCGTTGATGCTGTAGAAAAACTCTAACGATTATGGTCTTGAGAAAATATTCGTGCGGTGAGTGTCTTAAAATATTTTCGTCGATACGGAACTGGTCGGAATTTTACACGGGAGCGCAATTTTGTGGATGGAATTTGTGCAGATTATAAGGCCGAAGTTATTCTACAGCCTCGTTAGGCTGACGTTCGACCGTATTTTAGAATCAATTAAAGGGCAGTAAATACCAGGATTTAGAACCACGGCAATTGAATGGAGCTGGAACATGAATCGGGTCTCCAAGGCTGATTGTACTGGGTTTTCCCCCGCTTTTCGGCGGAGCGAGTGTATTTGTTGAGTTGATGTCCGGTTTAGAGGATAAAGGTGTTGATCCGGGGTTCTTCAATGCGTCGGTTCCTATAATAATCTACATAATAAGCAGTGCGATCCATATTATTTTAGGGGCTTTTCAATTCTCGCTCGGTCAACACATTGATAGACGCAATCAGCATCTAATATTTGGATATTTATGATGGATTATTTAATTTCATTATTATACGACCCCAACGCTTGAGCGGCTTTTGTTGCATTAACTGCGATGGAGATTGTTCTTGGAATAGATAATCTCGCTTTCCCGCTCAGTTTTGTCTAATAAACCACCTGAACATCAGCGGCCTAAAGCACGCCGCGTAGGTATCGCGGCGGCATTGATTCTCAGGCTCGCGCTGCTAGGGCTTATAGCCTTTATTGTAAAATTTACTTATCCGGTAATTGAGCTACTTGGCAATTCATTTTCGTGGCGAGATTTAATACTTATTGCTGGAGGCCTTTTTCTTGTCTGGAAAGCTACAGAAGAAATTCATCATATTGTAGACCCTGATCCTGGTCCCGATTCCTTGAATCCATCGATAGCTATGAGAGTATCATGGCTGTTGTTGTTCAAATATTGTTATTAGATATTGTATTCTCCGTGGACAGTATAATTACGGCGGTGGGAATGACTGAACACGTTCCAATAATGGTTGTAGCGGTCATTATTACCGTTTTACTGATGCTGCTGGCAGCTGACCCTCTGGCAAAATTTATCCATGCTAACCCCACAATCGTAATGTTAGCGCTAGGCTTTTTATTACTTATCGGTACAACTCTGATCGCCGAAGGTTTCGGAGCTCATTTCCCAAAGGCCTACATATACTCGGCCATGGCTTTTTCTGTATTTATCGAAGGACTAAATATGATGTCAAGACGAGCGCGGAAAAAGCAATAACATGTAAATGATGTTAGCTAGGACCGAGAGAGGCTTGGCCTTCATCCCTTTAAAAAAATCTGTTTGGCCTACATCGCTAGCCAGGCCAATGGCGGATATTTTATTAATCGCAACTCCCCGATTTGGGCTTCTGTCGAATGGCTATGCCGTGGAATACATTGCGCAGGCTATTCGTGAGGTTGACCCTGCATCGATAATTCCCATACATTGGGACAAGTTCACGCCCCAATAAGTGCAAAGCTCAGAACAAATCCTTTCTTCACGTTCAATCTTCAGTTGATCGAGAAGCAGGCTCGAATGCATAACAAGGGCTATTGCCTCTTGCAGGGGTTTGGCGTACTTAGAATCTCCAGTGATGGTGAAGTAGAGTGTGGCACCTAGAGAGTTGGGAAAACTAACAACTTAATTATTCTGGAAACATCACTTAGTCGAAGCGCGAACTAGAATTCGGATGATGGCGAGCTTGTGTTTCTTGCGGCTCCATCAACCTTGATTAGATGGTTAGATCGTTAGTGTAGCTACTTACCTGTTCTACAGAATTTGATTTCAGGTGATCTCCGACTAAACCCTGATGTAGGTCGTTTCGATCAGGCAGTTCTAATCGACTGGTTGATAGTTAGCTTCTTACAAATATATCCAAAGCAAAGCCGATTAAAACCACTTAAAGTATTTGAATAGCCCTATCTGGAAAATCACCACGCCGACTAATATTCCGCAGAAAATCAGGAACGCGTTGGCCGTATCCGCCCCAGGGATACCGCCTACGTTTATTCCCAGTAGACCTGTGAAAAACGAAAGTGGTAGAAAAATTGCAGCCACCACGGAAAGCATGTACAGGTTTTTATTCATTTTATCGGAAAGCGCGTTAGCCAGTTCATCTTTTGTAATCTGCGCTCGTTCTCGGATGGCGTCTATGTCTTCCACATAACGAATCGCTTGATCTAATGATTCCTGCAGATTGCGTTTATCGGTAAGACTGAGCCAGGGTTGATCAGAAGTACGTAGGGCAGCGATTACATCTCTCTGGGGGGCGATATAGCGGCGAAACAGGATCGCTTGTTTTCGTATAGCAGTAATCTCCTGGCGGAGTTCTGTGTCTGGGTTCTCCATCACCTTCTCTTCGGTATCGTCGAGATGCTCATCAAGTTCCGAGAACACGGGCTCCATGCGCCCGAAAAGTCTATTGATAAGCATAGTAACAAATTCGCCTGAGTTCCTTGGTCCATTGCCGACGATCAGCCTTTGTCTGATGTCGGCTACTGCCTTCAATTTGCGCCGGCGCACGCTAACGATCCGGTTCTTATCTATCCAAAGGCGAATAGAAACCATGTCCTCGGGCTTTGCATCCTCATTGAGGTTCACCCCACGCAGGATAAGCAGGGTGCCCTCCTCGACTTGCAGGATTCGCGGACGTGTCTCGTCGGCTAGTAGCGCCTGCACGATAATGCTGTCGAGGAAGTCGAGCTTGCTTTCCAGCCAGTTCTTGCTGTTGGGGTCGCTGGCATCGAAATGAACCCAGGCGAGCTGTTCCGCCTCGATCGATTCGGCAATGTTATCGTCCCCTGACAAGCTCGTGCCTAAGCCATTCTTGTCGATGGTGAAGGCATGAATGATGCCGCTGTTGGTTTCCATAGCTAACGATTCCAATTTTGAAGCTTAACTGACGGTAAATTTTTCTTTTCTACGAAGATTCTTGGATAATACGGGAAAGCTGTTTCTCGTGTTAGCCGCTCATGTACTATAGTGCTTGAATCTCTAGAACGTAACCGCTCCGCGGCTTCTCTATAGATATCAGCTCCTTTCTCTAAAATCGAGGGGTCATTCATGCCAAAGCCTGCAATTGTAGCGCACTGACTATCGCTGCTTATTGTAAGCTGCAGGGCGGGAGTAAGATTGATCTTACAGATGAGCACTATTTTCGGCCAGACACTGAATATCTGCCAGGAGGGCTTTTTTTCGTATAGCATCGATATCAGTCCGACGATGCTGGAAGTGCGCGAATTTTGAAAGCGCTGGCCCAATGAAAGCGAAGCCACAACGATACCCTCGAATTTGACTGGTGAACAAAAGCGATAGTTCCAGTCATTTGTAGAAGAACAAGATGCCACGAGTAGCCTAGACCATGGATTGGAACGAATACACCCGCATGTTTGTAGGCCTGTTCGCTATCGTAAGCCCGATTGGTGTGGTTCCGCTCTATCTCAGTTTTACAGAAAACATCAAGCGTCGGCGTGCAGTGGTTGCTAGGACTACCGCTTTTTCGGTGGCGCTAATATTCACGACTACAATGCTAATAGGGCAGAGTCTATTGTCGTTCTTTAGTATTAGCGTAGATGCATTCAGAGTAGCCGGCGGCATTCTTCTCATGTCGATCGCATTTGGCATGTTGCAGGCGAAAGTGAATAGAACTGGCCACACTCCGGAAGAGGACGAAGAGGCGGTTGATAGCGCCTCAGTAGCCGTTGTGCCTCTTGCAATGCCATTGCTCGCAGGGCCTGGTTCGATGAGTACGGTCATACTCTTCAGTAATCAGATAGAAGGGATAGTAGATTACCTCGCGCTTTTTATCATTTGCCAGCTGGTGGCGGCGATCATCTGGGGGATATTGCACTTCGCACCACAGATTGGAGATCGCATGAGCCGGACATCAATGAATGTTACGACGCGAGTTATGGGTTTGATATTGGCAGCGATGTCGGTCGAGTTTATTGTCGGTGGCTTGCGAAATCTATTACCAGGGCTCGCGTAAAAGCTCCATCTATCAACCCAACACAAACCACTAGTAACAACCAAGGTTTCACCGCATAGCAGTTTGGTCAGGAATCGTTTTTGCCTTTATGCTCTCAACGGTGGCGTTTACGTTTTTAGCCGAGCTTATTCCCCACGTCTATTTTTAAAGCAATGCCCAGAGGATGGCTTCTCCGCTTGGCCCAGTGCTGCGCCTCTATCAATTTATTCTATTACCCGTTACCAAGTTGTCTGTGATAGAGGAGGGTGCCGATGTTGGGCTGGCAGACCGCCGTTGACACTGTATCCTGACGGTTTTCTGAGGGCGGTGCTCGTCAGTAAAGCGCCAGTTGATGCGGTCAAGTCCTGCCATTGCCCATCAACCTCCTTTGTTGGGCAAGGCAGTAAAGTCTGTACGTATAGGGAGCCGATTATGGTGTAGAATAGAAGCCGTCCATTCAGGCGATCGCGAAACGCTGTGTCGAAGAAATTCGACAATTATCCAATTATCCAATTATCCAATAATTCAAGCAAAGTTCGGGATGCTCCTCTAGCATTAGCCCGATGGGCTTTCGATTCATATTTTACGACATGTTTATTGTTCTCTACTTAAAGGAAATACAGGAATGAAGAATTTAAAGTTCAAACTCATAATTTTACTAGCAGCGACATCCCTGTTAATGGCGGCTTGCACCACTATTAATCCTTACACTGGGGAACGTCAGACTAGCCGTGCAGTACAGTACGGTGCCATAGGCTCGGTTGTATGTGGCCTCATCGGAGCTGCCGAAAGCGGTCAGCGAGCGCGAAATGCCGCCGCCGGTTGCGGTGCTATTGGCGTAGGAATCGGTGCCTATATGGATGTTCAGGAAGCCGAATTGAGAGAGGAATTACAAGGTACTGGAGTGCAAGTTCAACGCAATGGAGACCGCCTTGATCTTATATTGCCAGGCAATATCACTTTCGCCACCAACGAGTATGCGATCAAGCCCGAGTTTTATCCCGTGCTGGGCTCGGTTGCGCGCGTGCTGGGCAAGTACAAAGATACCAACTTACAGGTTTACGGGCATACGGATTCCACCGGAGATGCTAACTACAACTATAACTTGTCTAATCGCAGGGCAAGCAGTGTTAATAACTACTTAGCCAATCAGGGCGTCGACCAATCACGAATCGTTTCACAGGGCATGGGCCCGGATCAGCCTATCGCGAGCAACGACACGGAATCAGGAAGATCGATGAATCGGCGTGTCGAGCTGCAGATATTTGCGGCGGGCAGCTAACTGTTTCCGGCCATCGAAAGCTGGGGTTGGAGTAATATTACTTTGAACATAAAGACGAAATAATCTAGTGTTACAGTAATTTTACTCTGAGCCCAATTTTTCCAGGCCAATGCATATAGACCTCTACCAATCGTTTCGCCTATTTTCTTGTGTTCTCAGTTTGTCAGCCCTGACTGCCTGCCTGAACTCGAATCCCCCCCTGCATCAACAGACAGCGCTCTCTAGCGGCAAGCTTTCTGCCCTGCAGGCAAAATACGATGTAACACACTATCGCCTGGAGCTTCAGGTTTTTCCCGAAAGTAAAACAATCTCAGGGCAGGTCACCATGCAGGCCCGGGCTATAGAGTTGGTTAGTCACATCGAGCTGGACCTGGACCCAAGATTTGAAATTCTCGAAACCTCGATAAATGGTGAGCCTGCAGCGCATCAATCTGAAGGCGGAAAGCTGCTACTTTCGGGTTCTACAATCGAGCCGGGCAGTGCATTTACAACCTTGGTTAGTTATCGAGGCAAGCCCTATGCGGCGGAGAACCCGCCCTGGGATGGTGGGTTCGTCTGGACCGAGACCGGGGCGGGAGAGCACTGGATTGCGACGGCGGTGCAGGGTAGAGGCTGTGATCTGTACTGGCCTTGCAAGGATCATATTTCGGACAAACCTGAACGAGGCGCCGATATGTTGATTACGGTACCCTCAGACCTGACCGCGGTAATGAATGGCATTTTACTTTCCGAGCATAGTCTCAACGATAGAACTACCTACCACTGGCGCACCAAAAATCCTATTTCAGCCTATCATCTCGCCATTAATATAGGCCCTTTTAAGAAGTACGAGATTCAGCATCGTAATGCGATAACTGAGGCCCCTATACCTGTTGTTTTTTACCATATTTCAGATGATATGGAGAAAATAGAGAGGCTAATTAAAGAAGACTTCATCGCTCAGTTAAAATTCTTCGAAAGAATGCTCGGTCCATACCCTTGGGGAGACGAAAAGATTGGTATTGTTGAGATTCCCTATCTCGGCATGGAGCATCAGACCATGAATGGCTATGGAAATGGTTTCAAGCTCGATCCGTATGGCTTTGATTGGTTGATGCAACATGAGTTCTCGCACGAATGGTTCGGAAATCTAATGACGCAAGCGCAGAGCAGAGACTTCTGGTTGCATGAGGGCTTCGCAAATTACATGCAGCCGGTGTATGCGCAAGAGATTATCGGAGATGCTGGCTATTGGGGTTATATGTGGGATTTCTACAATAGATTGGCCAATTGCAAGCCGGTCGTGCCGGATGAGGCCGTGTCGCTAGACTACTTCGACTCGAATGACGCCTACTTCAAAGGGAGTTGGACGCTGCACACACTGCGGTATCTAATCGGTGAAGAGGCGTTTTGGCGTTCGCTCCGCCGACTCATTTACGACACGCCTGAGCCATGGACGCTCGCTTATCCGATAACCCCGACTCGGCGTAGCAGCGAGGACTTCGTGCGAATAGTTAGCGAAGAATACGGAGAGGACCTAACTTGGTTCTTCGACATGTACCTAGGGCAAGCCGCTATACCCATCCTCGCTATGGACCGAAACGATGAGGGAGTAAGCTTTAGCTGGCCGGGCAATCACGCCGCCAATTTTTCAATTCCTATTCTCGTCACACACAAGGGGAGCTCGACTGAGTATTCAGTTCCCCCTAGTGGCGAGCGCTTTCCATTGCCTGTTGACGCTCTACTGCAAGTGGACCCAAGGGTTAGTCTGTTTAGAGATTTTGGTACGACCGAAGCCTGCAAGAAAGACTGAGCGTTATTTGTCGCCGAAAGTTGGAAGTATCAACATATAGGCATCAGTTAATAGCTCGAGTACCTCTCGATTGAAATGAGCGGCATGAATCTCACTGATTGTGGCCAGGCGTAAGTCAATTTCACTCATAACGTGTGTAATCTCGGCACTATCTGCAGCGGTATAGGCAAGCTCGAAATCGGGTATCAGATTCAGCATTTGCTCGTGTAAGGAGTTTGCATCGCGTTGAACATCGGCCGTGAGAAGGTGGTGATAGCCAATAACTAAACGCAGTGCCTCGTCTCGGTTCGTCACGGGGCCGCGCAGAGCATCTGTCACGCCAATTAGATTTCTATCAATGGATAGTAATAAAAAGTCTTCTTCTGCGCTCACAGCAAAACTGAGATGCAAGTATAGAGCGCATGCCATGCAGTAAGTAAATATGTGTGATAGACGAGTCATAAATGGATTTTTATTAGAACGGGGTCTGTCGCAAAATCTGTTTAGCGAATTGCCGTTAAGCTAGTTGTCTTCATAGGAGAACACTGACCGTAGTTCGCGATTGCTAATTTTCCAACCGTCGTCGGTCAGTACGAAGTTGTCGTGGTATTCGCCGATGATAGCGAAGCCTTCTACGGAATTTGAGCCCGCCGTAGCCGTATAGATCGTGGCATAGCTAACGCCCGTCGCATGGAGATCGTCAACAGGCTCTATGCGTATCGTGCTCATCAGATGCCGAATCTTTGAGCTGTTATCCAGCCCTTGTATTCGCGCACGAATCTCGTCGCGGCCGACCCATGTCTGATTTCCGACGCTCAGCGACGCATCTTCGGTGAATAGGTTTGAGAAGCCAGCTGCATCAAATCTATCACGATAATAGGCATAGTCTGTAACCAGGTTGCTACAGGCAGTGTAGACGTCGGCGGCATAGCTAACCGGAATGAGGCCGAGGCTGAGTGTGAGTATAAACAAGAAGCGCTTTATCATGATGTTATTCCTGCTGAGCAAGCCTGATGAGCGAGATAGTAGAGAAGGCTATGAGGTTGCCGCAGTAAGTGCATACCCGCCAAGATTACCATTAATAGCGCAGCGGTTGCGCAGGAATATCGACGTTTCTTGAGCCGTCGAATGGCAAGCAGGCCAACCAAGAGAGAATCGCAAACCCTGCAGTCATGCTGTGGAGACGTTAGCCCTGCTAGCAGGTGAAAAGGCTAGGTCAGGCGGTGTTAGCTGGTTAAATTTCATCAGGAATGATCCTCAAATAGCTCGACAATGAATTCAACGTGCACTAATCGCGCAAGTTTCGGAGCTGTTGGGTATCGGGGCGTAGCGGATTTAGATGGCTTAAGCTGTTTCTCAGTACCCTAAACCCATCGAAATAGGTTATAAATGAGCATGATGTCTGCCAAGCAGTGAAATAAACCAGCTTTCGGAGTCGACAGTCTATGCCGCTAGTTAAAACGTTTCTCAAATGGATGGGTATCGCTTTAGTTGTATGTTTTGTTCTAGTAGCTGGGGCCTATGGTGTTATGCGTATGCACGATGGGCCGGTGGAATTTTATCCCTGGTTCACCATCAGTATCGGTGGTCCGTTTCGTAGCGGCGAGATTACGGCCGCGCCAGCGAGTTGGGCTTTCCTGCGCGATCGAGAGGAGATTGAAATTCAAACCCTGAATCCCACCACGTCGCGGACGGTGTGGGTTCCGGTAGTCGGTGATCAACTCTACATCGTTAGCGGTTATATGAATTCTACTATTGGAAAACTCTGGAAACAGTGGCCGGCATACTTGGAGCAAGACAACCGAATCCTCATTCGGGATTCTGGGAAAATATATGAGCAATGTCTTGAGAGAATCCTGGAAGATGCCGGGAAAGCCGTACCAGTGCTCGCCGAGCTCAGCCGAAAATACTTTGGGGGCAGCGGTGAATTAGTTTCTGGCAGCGAAGTCGCCGTTACCAGCGGCGCCATCTGGATGTTCGAGGTAGTGGATTGCCCATAGGCTTTAGAATAGGAGGGTAGTTATGATTTTAAAATTTGCTCTCGGTCTTTTGATATTTTGTGTTTCCTTGCGGGTTCTGGGGCAGGCGGAGATATCTGGGACCTGGTTGCTCGATGGCCCTGGGACTGAAAGTGAAATACGGCTGACACAGGAAGGGGAGCGCATCCGATCGGAGTATGATCTGCTGGTTGACGATCCCAGCCTTTACTGCACGCCAGCTAGCTCTTCCAGAGTTTGGGCAAATCCAAATGCGCCTGTCAAAATAGAACTGTCAGAAGATCAAGTTCTCATCAGTTACGAGTTATTCGACTTGCGCAGAGAGATCCCATTGGGCGATGAATCGATGATGCCCGACGTGCCAAGTACAAAGAACCTCAATGGTGTGTTTTTCGCGGAGATGGGTTCCTCAATTGCGCGCTATGCTGGCAATAAACTCATCATCGAATCGAAGAATCATGTACAGGGGTATATCCGTACGTCACGGGGTATTCCGCAGTCTCCCACTACGCTTGCAATCGAAGAGCTCACTGTCGCAGAAGATGTTCTCCGTATCACGCACACCTACATTGATGAAGCGATTTTTGAGAAGCCGCTCGTGCTGGAATATTTTTTCAGGCGCGCCGACGACATCGCGCTCGCTACTTACAACTGCACAGACGCAAACTACGATTGGTTCGATGAGCTCAATGCGAACTAATACAGGAGAGAGACATTGAAAAAATATCTGTTGCTAATGAGTCTGCTATTGGTTTCATTGCCGGTTGCCTCTCATCATTCGACGAACGCAAACTTCACACAAGAAATTATTACTGTTGAAGGAATTGTAGAGCGCGTACGTTTTCAGAATCCTCACGCCTCTGTGCTAATAAAAAATATTGATCAACAAGGCGCAGAAACGTTCTGGCTAATCGAGTCTGGTGCAAGAACCACTCTTGAGCGTCAGGGTGTCACGTTAGACCTTCTCGAGATAGGGTCGAGAGTCAGGGCGACAGGCAGGAAGGGCCGGCGTGAGTTCACGATGTATCTAAGAGAGATAGAATTAGAAGATGGTACAGTCTTCATTCCGCAGCCGGATCTGAACTAAGGGATAATTATAGACATCAGACCAGTTTCAGATTCCTCGCCGCCAGCGCGGCCGCGGATCGATTTAAGATTTCCAGCATTCTGTATATTTGTTTCAGATGATCTTTTGCCTGGACTCACGCTGGCGGCTGCGATCGCTTTGAGCTGTTGTCCTGAAACGGCTGTGCCAGCAGAGAGCTCAGGTTCATCGTGCGATCATCCTCGAATCCGGCGATTCCGATTTGCATCGCGTCATGTCCCAGGCGCGGCTGTGCCAGATAAGTACCGAACATGCGGTCCCACCAAGGGAAATTGAACCCGAAATTACAGTTGTGCTCGGTTTCATCCATGGAATGATGCACCCGATGCATGTCCGGGGTCACTACAAGCTGCCGCAATCCAGAGTCTAACTTCGCCGGCAGACGCAGGTTGCTGTGATTGAACATGGACGTGGCATTAAGCAATACTTCGGCAATCATCACTGCCACCGCGGGCGGACCCAGGGCAACGGTCAGCGTCAGCTTGATCAGGCTGGATAGCAGAATGGAGAGAGGATGAAACCGGTTGCCGGTGGAGACATCGTAATCCAGGTCCGTATGATGCATGCGATGCAGTCGCCACAACACAGGAATCATATGGAACAGCCGGTGTTGAAAATAAATAGTGAGATCAAACAGCAACAGAAACAATGGAATGCTCAGCCAGGCGGGTACTGTCAGGACATTGAACAGCCCCCAGCCCCGCTCGGCAGCCAACAATGCTGCCCCCACTCCAACAATCGGCAGCAACAATCGCACGGTGACGGTATTAAGAAAACTGATGCCAAAATTGCTAAACCAACGCCGCAGTTTCGAGTGACGCAGCGGCCGGCGCGGAAATCGCCATTCCAGCAAGGCCAGCACCAGCAATACACCCAGAAACACCGCGAGACGCAATGTAGATTCAGCATCGGAGACTAGGGCGTTCATGAGGCTTGTGCTTTAAAAATCGATTTCACTACCATGGCTTCCGCGCCAGGAATGGATAAGCGAAAACCTCAAAGCGCCTGGCATTTTCCTCACCCGAGGCTCCTGCAAATGTGTCCACCGGCGCACCCACAGACACTTCGACGAAGCCAGCCTCGGTTAGCATTTTTACCCAGCCTGCACACGGCAGGCCACCGGCAATTCAGGCGGTCCAGAGGTCAATGTTGTCCAGGGCAGCCTGTGGTACGGGCTTACTGTTGGCGATGTCGGCAAACTGAAAATAGCCCCCGGGACGCAATACTCGGAGCACTTCCTTTAAAACGCTGAGCTTATCGCTACATAAATTGACCACGCCATTACTTAGTACAACGTCGGCCCATTGTGCCTCTACCGGCATCTCTTCCAACAGCCCCTGGCGGAATTCAACATGATCAAAAGCCAGCGCCGCGGCGGCGCGACTGGATTTTTCGAGCATTTCGTCAGTCATGTCAATGCCGATCACCTTACCACTTTCTCCTACCATGGTGGCAGCGACGAACGAGTCGAAACCTGCACCGGAGCCGGCGTCAACCACGTTCTCACCGGGTGTCAGCTGCCTCAGGCTGAATGGATTGGCCACACCAGCAAATGATTCGACTGCCAGGTCAGGCCAGTTTTCGATGCCCAAACCGCTGTAGCCAAGACGGTCGGCCAGATAGCGGCCGGTATGAAAATGAAATTTATTACCTGGGCTAAGGGCTACATCGCGATATTTCTCTTGTACTTGACGGCGCAAGGTTTTGGCATTTAATTTAGGTTTGTCGAACATGTTTGCTTCTCCTTTCAGGCCAGAAGTTTGCCACCGCTGGCGAGAAACCCCATGCTGCGAGGAGCACCGGTAATTTCTACACCGTCGATGAGGTCATCGATCCCGATATTTCTGGCCTTTGCACAGGCCGGACATAACCAGATTTTCCCGCCATTACCGATAAAGGCATCCAGTAGTTCGGAAGCTGCCTCGTAGCCCTGGGCTTGAACGCTGTGGGCGCCGCCTTTGACACAAAGTTGGCAGGCATCGGAGGTAGCGAATATCACGGCCTCACTGGTTTTTGAGGCGGTTACTGCTAAAATCAGGGAAATCGTCGCGCGCTCCGGATCATTTGCGCCATGCTGGCAATTTATCAGATATTTCTGGGGCGTAGCGGTTGTTGAGTTTGCCATACTGCGTTCCTCTAGTCAGTAGTCGGGTATTATTCGGTTAAACCGTTTCTGCGAGGTATGTTAGTCAGCGCTGGAAACCAGCGCTTGAACTAGGTCTGAAGATTCTCTGGAGAAATTGTGGATTTGATGCTGAATCAAACATGGAGTCGGTTCCTGAAACACGGCAGCGCTGAATTGCAATGAGATACTTGTTCAAAAACTTCGTCCTTGATCTGGAAAAGTATCAGCTCCTGAAAGACGGGCGACCGCTCAAGGCCGAACCGCAGATTATAGAATTGCTGACGCTGATGGTGAGTAATCAGGATCGCATGCTTGGCAAGGACGAGATCAACCGGCAAATCTGGAAGGGCCGCGTGGTGACTGATTCGGCACTGAGCAGTCGGATCAAATCTATGCGCCAACTCCTGGGAGACAGTGGCAAATCTCAACAGATCATCCAGACCGTGCATGGCAAGGGCTTTCGCTTTGTGGCAGAAGTTACCCTGGAAGAAACCGCTCCAGCGCCAGAGTCGTTCACCGATGCCAATGTCCACGCCCGCCATTCAAGGCCGAACATTGCCGTTATGCCCTTCCTCAATCTGTCCCCCAGCAAGGAGGAAGAATACTTTTCCGAAGGCATCAGCTCAGATATCATCACCCATCTGAGCAGGCACCGTTGGTTAAACGTAATCGCCCGTAACACCAGCTTCGGTTACAAGGGCAAGACCATGGACGCCCGTCAGGTTGGAAAAGAACTGAATGCGGGTTATCTCGTCGAGGGTAGTGTGCGGCGCAGCTCGGAACGGGTGCGGATTACAGTGAGCCTGATAGATGCCAGAACGGGATTTCAGGTCTGGTCGGAACAGTACGACCGTGATGCCACCGATCTTTTCGACGTGCAGGACGAGATTACCCAGATGATCACTGCGCGACTGGAGCCGGAGATCGGATACGCCGAGCGTCACAAAGTGGTCATTTCCCGGCCGGCAAATCTTCAAGTCTGGGATTGTTACCAGCTAGGAATCTACCATTTTTACGAGTTCTCCAGCGCCAGTAACCGACAGGCCCAGATGCTGCTCAAGGAAGCGCAAAAGCTGGACGAAAATTTCGCCGAGTCATTCGCATGGTGGGCCTACGCGGTAGTGCTGGGCATGGTTTACTGGGACACCGAACCCTCACAGGCGTTACTGGATCAGGCGTTGTCGGCCTGCAATCGAGCTCTCTCGCTGGATCGACAGAACGCTACTTTTCATTCCCTGAAAGCGCGCGTGCACCTGGCCAGGTGTGAGTACAACGAAGCCATCGACGAGAATCATCGTGCCATCAAACTCAATCCCACCTTTGCTGCGGCGCATTGTGGAATGGGTGATTCGCTGGCCTATGAGGGGCGCTACGACGAAGCCATTGATCATTTTGACCGCGCCATTTCCCTCAGCCCCAACGATCCGCAACTCTGGGCTTTCTATAGCTACGGCGCCCTGGCTCTGATCTTCAATCATGATTTTAATCGCGCCTTGCGCTGGTCGGAACTGGCCGCCTCCATTCCCAACTGTCAGTATTGGGCCATAGCTCATCAGGCGGTCGCCCTGGCGCTGCTTGGGCGCATCGAGGAATCCGAGTTGCGCGCCGTTCAGCTATTGCACAGTAAACCCGGTTTCTCGCAAAAGTTTGCAAGGAGGAAGATGTTCTATTTGAAACGGCCCGAGCAGGTAGAACTTTATCTGAATGGACTTGAACTGGCGGGCATCCCACTCGATTAATAAATTAACACGATCAAGCCGTCAGGTTAAATCCCGCATCGACAGTCGTTATGCTCTGACAAAGACTGTCGCCGCCCACTACCCTGTGGGAAACGGCAAGGGTGTTGAGAATGTGCTGCTTGGAGTGTGTCAAGATTAGCGACGGCAGAAGATTCGTAGACACCCATCACAGATCGAGTTGTATGATTGTCCTTAGCTTTTGCTACTGCCTGTCGGGGAAGGCGGCTAGGCACACGGCGGCCTGATATTCCTTACAGGTGTCTGCGACCAGTGGGTTAGCGGCAATTAAGTAAAAGGCGGGGTTCTCGTCGTCAGTTCTCAACCCGGTCTATCAGAATCTACGGCACGACCTCCATGAATAAGCAGTCCTCCCTGACGGCGCAGTGCTTTTAGCTGCCCATGTTGCCTTATACAATGTATTCAATCTGGTAAGCACTTAGTATCAGCAGAATTCTATCGTTATTTTTTAACGCGTGCCTTTATGTCTTTGGAAAGAGCAGTTGTGATATAGAAGAAGCTAAACGGTAGATTTTGAGAGCGGGAATAGTTAATTCGTCAGTACCCAAATGTAGAGTTCTACGCAATTGCCGTAGTAATGAGTAGCGCGGGAAACTTTCTTGCTAACTATGCCGTCGCAACCAGGCTCCAGAGTTGGCCGAAACACAGCGACCCATTAATCGCGTTGAAACGTAATCTCGCCGCCAACTATGGTCATTACATTCTGGCTGCTAAGTATGTCTGCCACTGGAATCGTCATCAGGTCACTATCGAACACTGTGAAGTCGGCATACTTGCCGACCTCTATCGATCCTCGAAGATTTTCCTGAAAGGCGCCGTGTGCTGGCCACAGTGTCAGCATGAGTAATGCGGTCTCGCGGGAGACTGCTAGCTCGGGATGCCAACCTGGGCCCGAAGTTCCATTCAGTCGCGCTCTCGCCACTGCTGCATAGAACTCGATACGTGGGTCGCCTTCTTCCACTGGCGCATCGGAGCCAGCCAGGATCATCAGCCCCCTATCCACGAGCTGCTGCCAGGGGTAGGCATAGGCGAGTCGGTCGCGGCCCAAGCGATCGGGGGCGAAGTTTAGATCGCCGATGGCATGACTTGGTTGCATGGAGGGAAGCACGCCGAGATCGACGAAGCGTTGCTGGTCCGAGGGTGGAATGATCTGTGCGTGTTCCATACGCCAGCGCAGGTCTTCGCTAGCCCATTCGCTGCGTGGTACATAGTTGTAGGCTTCATCGTACCAATCCAGCAGTGAGCGCACCGCGCGGTCACCGATGACGTGAGTTTCGATCTGAATACCCTGGCGCAGTGAGGCGTAGAGTATCGGCATCAACTCTTCTTTGGTGGTCCGATTCATGAAGCCGTTGTGATCGGCATCGGAATAGTTATCGATCAGTGCCGCACCACGCGACCCCAGAGTGCCATCTATAAAAACCTTGATGCCACGCACATCGAACATAGCGTCTGGCGTTGTTTCGCGGCCGCGCTCTAACATGGTCGTTGCCTCCTGCACCGGAATGGCCGCATAGACACGATGCGCCATGTTTCCTTCTTCGTGTATCTCCTTCATCAGTTCAACAAGTCGATAGGACATACCGGCATCCTGAGTCTGGGTCCAGCCGAGTGCGGCATTCGCGCGCAGACCGCGCAGCAGGTTGTCTTTCAGGTAGGCATCGGTCTCCGGTGGCAGTATCTCGCGGAACACCTTCATCGCATTGGCAAGCACATAGCCAGTGGGGGTGCCATCCAGCTCTCGCTCGAAGCGGCCGCCTTCCGGGTCCGGCGTGTCGCGCGTAACGCCGGCGATTTCCATGGCTCTGGAATTTACCAGCGCGGATACGCCATCGGCTCTCGGCATGAAAAGCGGTTTGTTCGCCGTAAACGGGTCGACATCGTATTTGTTCAGGAAGCGCTGCTCGTCAGTCCATTCTCTCTCGATCCATCCGCGCCCCTGAACCCAATCACCATCCGGGATGTTGGCGGCCCAGTCTTCTATGGTCTGAACCGTCTCTTGTAGCGTTGCGATGCCAAAAAGGCTCAGCGTCTTGGTTCGTCTGCCCACACCCTCGAGATGCTGATGACTGTCGGTAAAGCCGGCAAACACTGTCCTGCCTGCCAGATCTATAACCGTAGCGGAGTTGCACATATAGTCTTCGGCCGCGGCATTCGATCCGACGAATACTATCTTTCCCTCATTGCTGGCAACCGCCTCTGCTGTCCATTGCGCCTCATTCGAGGTATAGATTTTTGTGTTGTGCAGCACTAAATCCGCTTGTTCGCAGCCGCTTGCGCTGGTCACCGGAGATTGGTTGATAGTTGGATTCTCATCGCTGCACGATGCAAGTATCAATAGTGCAGCGAGAGTTAGATTCACAGAGGTAGGGCGGCGCATTGAATAATCCTTCGTGGTCGCGTTTCAATTATCACCGGCTGTCGGCCGGTCTCGTGATTGTAGCAAAGAATGAGCGATTGCGGTCTCGAGGCATAGTTCAGACAGATGGACGGACGGGCGGACTGATTGCTGCATTGTGTAGTACCTGAACCGTTACCGCGTCTGGAAATTAAGATATTCTGTTAATAATCTGGCTCTACCATCGTCTACTTCTATATGGGGGATTATGCCATTACATTGATTAATGAGCCTCAGTCAGATGAAGACGGGCGTCCACCGACCTTTGACGAGCTGTTTAACAACCATCACAGGAAGGGTGCTTTATCTTGCCGCCGGCATTGAAAATATTCAGTATCATTTACTATATTAAAGGGCTTTTGCCTATTCCGCTGGACGAGGGGCCGTTGGCCGTTATTGTTGCACCACCGCCACTGTGGATATCCATTATCGGCATGTTTGCTCTGAGTGCAGCGACCGTAACGATCTCAGTGCTGATTCTGAGACGTTTGGAAGTGAGGTATACCGATGAATAGGCGCTAGATATCAACGCTTCCTATTTATCGCTCATGGCTTCCCTGAATTTCAAAATCCGCGTCTCAAAATCTTCAGCATCGCCAAAGCCAAGGAATTTACTGTAGTGCCTGTGTGTTCCGAGCGCCTTGCGCGCATGCTTGATCGGACACCAATACTGCTCAGTACGAGCAAAAATCTCCCGAGCGTATCCGATAACGCCATTTCCATAGCCACAATACAAGCAATTGAGCTTTTCTATAGCGTTGAGATAGGAAAGTTGATGCCTGTCCATGACGATATATTTGGAGCGTTCGACCCGAGGTATTCGATAAAGCCGGAAACAGATATGTTGATAGATTGTGACGGTGAGATCCATGAACGCAATTGGAATAATCATGGCGTAGATGAAGGGAGCAGACAACACGTTTCGGAGAAGGGAAGAGCCTAGCCAACGTAGAATGTTGACGCGTAACTTTTTATGAGCGGACACCACAGCCTCATCGAAAATGACAGCTTTGCCTTCAACTTTGAACTTGAACCGGTTTGCCTGTTCATGGATTTCAGATTCAAGTTCGGTTTCCAGTTTCTTGATCTTTTCGAGCAGGGAATTTACTTTTTCTGACATATTGGGCCTATGGACTGATTTTTGAAAGGGGAGGATTAGGTAGCGTTTACAGGTTCAAGATTGCGTGTTCCTCGACTACTTAGCATCCTGAATCGATGGCCCCAACATTTTACTTAGGTCAATTGCACTATCGAATTCATCCGCGCTCAAAAGCTTGAGCTCTAATACTGCATCGCGCAAACTGAGCTTTCTCTCATGAGCATAGTGAACAAGCTCTGTTGCCTTGTCATATCCCAGAGTGGGGCTTAGCGCCGTAGCGAACATCAGTGAGCGGCTATTGTTGTATTCAAGTTGTTCAGTAACAGCCTCGATTCCCGAAACACAGTACTCCGTGAAAACGGTACAGGAGTCCGATAGGAGCTCGATCGATTCCAATAGCGAATGAATTATCAACGGCTTATAAGTGTTCAACTGAAACTGACCCTGGGAGTTTGCCATAGTGATAGTTGTGTTGTTGCCCATCACTCTGAGACAGACCATAGTCAGTGCCTCAATCTGGGTGGGGTTTACCTTGCCTGGCATCATTGAGCTGCCAGGCTCATTGGCGGGGATAGTTATCTCGCCAAGGCCGCAACGAGGCCCGGAATTCATCAGACGCAAGTCATTAGCAATCTTGTACAGTGCTGTTGCCAAGCCACTTAATTGCGCATGAGTGTTGAGCAATCCATCATGGGAAGCCATTTGGCTGGAAAAGTTTTTCGCCGAATAATAATCCTGCCCCGACAGATTGCTTAGTTCTTTCGCCATAGACTCGGACCAGATTGGGTGGCTATTAAAGCCTGTGCCTACGGCGGTGCCTCCGATGGCTAAATATTGAAGAGCAACGAGGCTCTGCGAAATCTGATCCATTGCGAACTGCAGTTGAGCAGAAAATGCTGAGAATTCATGACCAAGACTTATAGGAGTGGCATCCATCATATGTGTTCGAGCTACCTTGACTGCTCCTGCAAATTGGATTGCCTTCTCATCGAGTGATTCGTGTAATACTTTCAATGCCGGTAGTAATTTTTCAATAACCAGGCTTCTCGTTGCTATGTGCATAGCGGTAGGGAACACATCGTTGGAAGATTGCGAAAGGTTTACATGATCGTTCGGATGAAGGGGAGACTTGCTGCCGAGGGCGCTACCCGAGTTCCTGTTTCCAATGTTCGCGATCACTTCATTCATATTCATATTGGTTTGGGTGCCACTGCCTGTTTGCCAGACACTGAGAGGGAACTGCTCAGCATGTTTTTCAGCCAATATCTCGTCGCAGGCTTCCTGAATAAGTTTAGCTTTCTTGCTGTCTAGCAAATCCAGTCGTTGGTTTACGATGGCCGCTGCTTTCTTTACCAGGCAGAGGGCATGGATGAACGCTTTCGGAAAGGTCGCATCGCCGATGGAAAAATGTTGCAGTGATCTTTGGGTTTGTGCTCCCCACAATGCATTCTCTGGTACCTCGACGGAGCCCATGCTGTCGCTTTCTTCGCGATGTGAAACGTTTTTCTTGTTCACGATCTACTCCAGAGTTATAGGCAGGATAGCGCCTGACGAACTAGAGACCCGACGTATTCCTTCATCCAGACATTGAGTGGAGCTTAATCCTGTTCCTGTTCAGGTGCTACCCTATTAAGCGCTTTATTAATTCCCTCCAGGTCGTAATTATTGCCGTTTGCCATATTCTCTTCGGCGGCCTTCATCAATAAAATGACATCCTGTTTCCAGGAGCGCAGTATGTCGGCGCGCTCCGAGGGTTCCAATCCAGGATAGCTGAGAACCTGACCGGGGTTCTCGAAGTACTTGCTGGGTGTGTTAATCATTTCTTCAAGCAGGCTTGATTTCTTGACCACTGGCGCTTACTCCTGTTTAGATAAACCGACTCGCACGGTGAGCACATCACATTTTGCCTCTTGGACAACCCTGTTTGCCGTTGACCCCAGTAGCACTCTCCATCCAGAGACGCCATGGCTACCCAGGATGATTAATTGGGCATCTGAATCTTCAGCGTACTGGCATATCTCACTGGCGGGCGGACCTAGAATAACTTTCTGGTTTGAAGGCGGGATGTTAACGCGTTCCGCAAATTCGCTCAGTTGTCTTTTCGATTCGGCGCTGATCTGCTCGTGTACGTTCTGCATATCGGGGATATAAGCTTCATAGGGATAAATAGGCATTGGCTCTATCACGTGAATAACATGTACGGAGCTGCAATCATCAGCAGCGATGGAACTGGCGATGTTCAAAATCTTTTCGGATTCTGCGCTCAGATCTATCGCGACAACTATTCTTTCGTATTTCATATTAACTCCTCTCCTGAATTTGGAAGCCTGGGGGAAACTTAGTCAGATGCAAGTCGCTCCATCTTCGCGTGAATTGAAATGGGCAGTTATCTGCTAGCCCGAAATTTTTTTATAAGTTCATCTTTCTTGAATTTACTTCCGTCCAACTTTGCTCTATGGCTGCCTCCTTTGAATGCAATGCAGTATCGCAACGCCTCGGCCGTTAGTTTCCCATGACCATAAGCTCCTGCTCAGTAAATCTCAGTAACCCTGCCATATCGATGGCAGCGGCATTCACCGAGCAGGATTGAGCTCACAAGACTGGATTCTAACAGATTCATGGTTTCATCTGTAGGCGCTGCAAGGGCCGCAAGGAAGAAGAGTCGCGCAAGAGATATCCGACAAGATTTACGCCCAGGTTTTATTTTGGATAATCATCGTCTTCATAAAGACCATTCCAGTTCATCACGCCTCGATGGGCCAGCTCTGGTTTGATCGTAGCCTTGTGAATTGGGCAGAACATTATTTCTGGCCGCATACTCCCCGTAGTCGGCAAGCAGCTCTGTATAGCTAAGCGGTTCTTCATTCGCTGAGTCGAGCGACTGGCCAGGATCAACTTTGATGCTGAATAGATGCTAGATCTGATCAATAAACTCTCTGGTCTTATCGAAAAAACATTCCGTGGGCTGGGAATCATTTCGCAGTGTATGTCTCTCGCTATCGGCATCGCAATTAGCCTGCTCGTCGATAGGAAGATTGGCGCGTTCTGGGACACGGCTAGCGACAGTGAGATAGTCGGTGAAAGAAATTCCGGATGCTGCCAGTTCCGCATATAGGCGGTGTATTTATCCCAATGCCAATGGTCGAAATATCAGCAGACCCAAGATCATCAGTTAGAACATCTACTGTGTTGAACAGCCCCAGCTTTTGTGCGCAGATGTGTTGTGTGGAAGTGGCAGAAAAAATGCCCTCCCGGCAGTGATAAACGCGGAGATGAGAGTTCTCAGCTTCGGTAGCATGTTTTGCCCGGACTGAATAATTAACAGGAAACGACAGTAATCGATCAGCTTGCCTGTTTCAATCAGCTTACGATGTTCAAATCACTAACGAATGTCTGCGCAGCGTTCCGGAGCAACCGGTCTGGGCAGCAGCAGAGGAGAAGGGGTGACCTTGCCTTCGCTGGCCAGCTGATCAAAGGCCGCTTGCTGCAATCCTGTTACTTGTGCGCGAGACATACCTAGCTCATAGCCGGAACATTCATTCTCGCCCAATGAGCGCGGATCGAGGCCGGTCAAGTTACCGAAGACGACGAGTGCTTCCAAATAATAGCCATAGCTGCTGGCGTGATAGTGATCAAAAGTCCAAAGATCGACCTTATCCAGATCAATTCCATCATAAGGGTTTGGATCGGCAACTCCACTATCCATCGCACGCGTCCAGGCCTCGCCAACACCGTTTACTGCTTTCACGGCAGGGGCGCCTGCGGCGGCTTGATCGTAACCAGCTCGAATATCTCGCGCCATCTGTTCTATAGGCTGGTCTCTCCATGGGCCGTCGGACTGGTAGACACGATCCGCCCGCGACCAGGTTGCGGTGAGAAATACCTCGACGTCCGAATTCAGCCCTTCAAGGAAACTGGACATCTGTGCAACTGTATCGATAAGTACCGCTGGATTACCGGGGCTGTTGCTATCCAGAGTGCTATATCCGTGCATGACAACCTGATCCCAGGGGCGACGACCTATAACTCCGAGCTTATTCTCCAGGTGAAAATCTATACCGCTACCGCCACGCGTTTCCAGGTACACATCGTAGTCGAGGCCGGCTTGATCGGCGAATGACTTGAATAGCGCGGGCACGCCACCGATGCCTTCATTATTAAGGTCTATTACCGAATCTGAGCGGTAGAACCTGGCGGCGGAACCATAGCCATAGGTGAAGCTGTTGCCGATGAATAATACGCTTGTCTGTGCGGCGGCAGAAAATGAGGTAAGAGTTAGCATCAGGGTTGCGAGCAAGTGTAGAGGGCGTTTCATTGGGTGATTCCTTCTTCTATTTATTAGATCGATAACGCTACCGCCAAGAATAAGAGCTATAGGCAGCCAAGTCTATGTTTTATGGGTAGGCCAGTATCCTGCCCAATGAGTCACTCAAATAGCCTCGCCAGCGCTTGCGGGATTCTCAACATTACAACCTTTGATCGTATTTAACGATAGATACAATCGATTTATATCGCTTTACCGATCTATATCCGGAGCGTATCTTGGTCTGTGTAATCTCCAAACAAGTTTTTCCCATTTACCACAGACGGAGTTAAAACGAATGATTAGCAAGAACCTATCAAAATTATCACTAGCCGTACTTGGGCTAATTGCACTTGCGCCGGTTAATCTCGCAAGCGCTCAAGAACAGGTGCGAACAAATGATTACTGGTGGCCAAATCGACTCAGCCTCGAGCCATTGCGGCAAAATTCTCTAGTTTCCGATCCCATGGGAGCCGAATTTAATTACGCAGAGGCCTTCGCCGAGCTGGATCTTCAGGCTCTCACAGCAGATCTGGAAGAATTGATGACGACATCGCAAGACTGGTGGCCGGCAGATTTCGGTCACTATGGCCCATTTTTCATTCGCATGGCCTGGCATAGTGCGGGTACCTACCGAACTATCGATGGGCGTGGTGGTGCGGATGGTGGCATGCAGCGATTCGCACCATTAAACAGCTGGCCGGATAATGCCAATCTCGATAAGGCACGGTTATTGTTGCTTCCTCTGAAGCAGAAATACGGTCGCAATATCTCCTGGGCGGATCTGATGATTCTCGCGGGAACCGTCGCGATGGATTCCATGGGCTTCGAAACCCTGGGATTTGCTGGCGGACGAGTTGATGCCTGGCAACCAGAAGAAGTGAACTGGGGCCCGGAAGGAGAATGGCTTGCGTTCGATCGTCGGAACGAACAGGGTGAGTTAGTTGGCGCAATGGGTGCAACCCAAATGGGGCTCATCTATGTCAACCCCGAGGGCCCAGGTGGAAACCCTGATCCGCAAGCAGCAGCCGATGCTATTCGCGAAGCGTTCGGTCGCATGGCTATGAACGACGAGGAGACTGTAGCCCTTATCGCCGGCGGGCATACCTTCGGTAAAGCACACGGTGCAGCGCGCCCATCGGAATACGTAGACGTAGAGCCTGAGGCTGCCCCCATTGAACAGCAGGGACTCGGCTGGAAGAACAGCTACGGTACTGGCAATGCGGGTGACACCATCACCAGTGGTTTAGAGGGCGCGTGGACGATAGACCCAGCTGCCTGGACGCATAATTTTCTACAGAATCTGTATGGCTATGAATGGGTGCAGACTCGTTCTCCCGCAGGTGCCATACAGTGGGAGCCTGCCGATGGTGCGGCCTCAAACTTGGTGCCCGATGCATTCGACCCTTCGAAACAGCACGCGCCAATGATGCTCACAACTGACTTAGCGCTAAAGGTTGATCCAGCGTACAGAGCTATCACAACTCGATGGTTGGAGAATCCAGAACAGTTCGAGGATGCGTTTGCACGAGCCTGGTTCAAACTTACGCACAGGGACATGGGGCCTAACTCACGTTACTTGGGAAGCCTGACACCTGATCAAGAGTTTGTATGGCAGGATCCGATCCCGGAAGTTGACTACAGTCTTGTTAATAATCGCGATGTGAATCGATTGAAGCGTGAGATATTGTCATCTGGATTGAGCACGGCGGAACTAGTTCGGGTCGCGTGGGCTTCAGCCTCTACTTACCGCGAGACTGACATGCGTGGCGGTGCCAATGGCGCTCGTGTTCGCCTAGCGCCACAGAACAACTGGACTGCTAACGATCCGCAGGAATTGGCTCGTGTGCTTGATGTTCTGGCCGGCATTCAGAATGAGTTCAATGAAGGCAACTCTCGCAGACAAGTGTCTTTGGCTGACGTGATCGTTCTCGCTGGGGCAGCTGCGATAGAGCAGGCAGCTGAGCAAGCTGGGCATGATGTGGATGTCCCCTTCGTGCCTGGACGCGCCGATGCCTTACAAGAGCAAACCGAAGTTTCATCTTTTGCAATTCTGGAGCCGACAGCAGATGGATTCCGCAACTATTTCGCATCCGGCAATTCGCGCTCACCAGCGCAGATGCTGGTCGAGAAGGCTGCGTTGCTAGACCTGACTGTCCCGGAAATGACGGCGCTTGTCGGTGGCATGCGTGCACTTGACGCGAATGCAGGTCAGTCCAGGCACGGGGTATTCACTGACCGCCCTGGCACGCTGAGTAACGACTTCTTCGTAAACCTGATCGACCTCTCTGTGGTATGGAGCAGGTCAGATTCGAATGAGGGTATATACGAAGGCAGAGACAGAGCGACGAATGCACTGAAGTGGACGGCAACGCCCGCTGACCTTATCTTCGGATCCAACTCAGAGCTGCGCGCAATCGCTGAGTTCTATGCCGCAGAAGACTCGCGCCAGCAGTTCGTAGAGGACTTCGTGAATGCATGGACCAAGGTGATGATGCTCGATCGATTCGATCTTATGTAGGAAGCAAGATTTAGTGCAAGCTAGCATTGGGCCGGTGCTCGGAATGAGTACCGGCTTTTTTTGTTTAATACTCGAGACCTTGCTGTTGTTAGTTCTTGTCCTGGAATTTCCGACATTAAAAAAGGGAGCGGACAGACCAACCAGTCCATCCGCTCCCTCCTATTTTCGCTAGAATTCGTCCGATTGTGGGCGGGACGCTTCTATGCGCTTAGAGTAAAGATGATTACTGTCAAAGCGCTTAAAGTTCGAAATCCATGCTGTAGCCAACTACGAATTTGATCTCGTCGTTGTCCAGGTTATCAGCACCGGCATCATCAAGATCAGTAGAAGTGATCATGAAGCTGAAGCCATTCTTGGAAAGCGATACGTTGTAGTCAGTGTAGTCACCTGGTACACCATTGAAGGCTTCTGAGAAATCTCCCTCGTGGTGACCAATGTGAAAGCCTAGTTCGATGGCATCGCCAATTTCAGTTGCGTAGTCGATATAGGTGTAAGTGGCTTCACCGAAACCAAAATCCTGACCAGGTGCTTCGTCCGCCTCAGTGTTCGCCAGAATATTCATGCCTATAGTGAATGCACCAATACCGATCGAGCCATAGATTTCGCCGAAGTCGAATTCCGCTTCTGCATCGTAGTTGTAATAAAGATATCCGATGTCGTAACTAATACCGCCAGCTTCGCCTGCGAAGCCACCATACAAATCATGCTCGTAAGAGAAAACATCGTCAGCTGCATAGCTCACATTGGACGCCCAGGTGCCTACGTAGAATCCGCTATCGGCAGAGAAATCGATGCCACCGGAGATTGCGGCTTCGTTAACTGATTGAGTGAGACCACGCCAGATGTAGTTATTGGAGGCCGCGAAGTTCGCCGTCCATTCATCAGCCTGTACTGTGCCAGCTGAAAGCAAGAAACCTGCTGCTGCTAGTGAGAGAATTCGTGAGTTCATGTTTTATCTAATCCCTTGGTTGGTAGTGGTAATAGGTGGTCAATTCCACCCGCTACGGGATATTTAGCAAGAGCTGTGCCAAAGCACGGAACGCCTTGAATAACGTGTGAGTTCGCAGCCAAAGGGATTGCTGATGTGGAGAATCGCTCTAGATTGGTGCGCGCTTGTGTGGCCACGCCTCTAAATGAAGCATAACTTGCAGGGGCAGCAGGATGGGCTTACTGATTGCTCTCAACATCAGCGAGGCGGGCTGTTGCTTAGGCAGATAAGCAGAGAGCTGCGGTTCAAGCTCGGAGCAGCTGGACAGCGGGTGCCTGTATTACAAATTTATGAAGTAAATAAGTCTGAACCGTCACTAATGTCATCAAATTGTCATATTCAGCGCATAAGGTAGCGGTCAGAAATTAGCGTTTCAACGGTGTCTCTTGTGGCTTTACGCCTGACAATTCAATCGTCACCCAACTAGAAAACTGGCAATCCTCTACTGGAATCGAATAAAAAACATGAGAACTCAAAAAATTGTATTACTAACACAACTAATGGCAGCGGCAGCACTGCTTCTACCTGCAGGCCTCGCCAACGCCGCCGAGAAGGAGTTGTTGGATATCCTGCTTGGAAATGGCGCCATAACCCAGGAACAATACGACGAACTCTTAGCCAAAGAAGAGCTGGAGCAGATCGATGTTGCTGAAATCGATTTCTCAGGCGGCAGTGGTTTGAATATCACATCAGGCGACGGTAAATACCAAGTCGAGATCGGCGGCCGCCTTCATATGGACTATGTCGATCACGACTACGACGCCAGAATGGGCACCCGGCCCATAAGTGGCAGCCAGGTTCGTCGTGGTCGTATTGAGTTTGACGGAACCTTCGATCAGCATTGGGGATACGCCGCCGAGCTTGATTTTGCGAAGAATGAAGTGGAAATTAAAGATTTCAAGTTCGGTTATGTGTCAGATACCGGTTCCAGCTTTTATTTGGGGCACCAGAAGCAACCCTATAGTCTGTCTCTGGAAATGAGCTCTAACGACATTCCTTTCGCAGAGCGCAGCGTCGATAACTACCTTGTTGCGACTTTCACCGACCGTGCACTAGGTGCAAGATATGAGAACAGTGGCTCGAACTGGTTCGTCGCCGGTGGTCTGTTTTCAGACACGCTCGATGAAGGCACAACACCCGGTGATGAAGGATGGGGAGCATCCGGGCGTTTCATCTACGCACCAGTAATCGAAGAGGATGCTGTGATACATCTCGGTCTTCGGGCTTCCTATCGTGAGGTAGACCTCGCTACACCGAGCGTTGGAATCAAAGACAAGACGACAGATTTTTCTAATCTGAATATTGTAAATACCGGTACGCTAGCTGACGCTGAGTCAGCAACGTTGTTCGGGCCCGAGATAGCCGCTTCATTTGGTCCCCTGTTTCTATTTGCCGAACACACTACGGCACAGATATCTCGCGTGGCCGCCCCCACCGTCGATTTTAGTGGCTGGCATGCCGCGGCAACCTGGAACCTCACGGGAGAGAACCGAGCATCGAGTTATAGAATCAATGAAGGCGAATACAAGGGCATCAGGCCTACGAATAGGTTTGATATAAAGAACGGTACATGGGGCGCGTTTGAGTTAACGGCTAGATATGCAGAGATAGACCTAAACGATGGAAACATTGTCGGTGGTGAAGAGGATGCACTCTCGGTTGGATTGAACTGGCATCCTAATTACAATATGCGCATCATGGTTGATTGGACTCGCATACTGGATACAGATGAATCCAATACCATCCGCATGTTCGCGCCAGACATGAACGTATTCACACTCCGCACTCAATGGACTTACTAGTTCGCACCTGATCTGTAACAAGATTTGCGTATGAGAGCCGAGCCTAACAGGTATATTTTGGTATAGAGAGCCCAAGTGGCTCTCTATTGAGATTGCTGCGCAACATTCTAATTCTGCATCATGAGTAATGCCTGACCAACTGACCAACTGACCAACCGAGCTAGCCTGCGCTGTGTCTCTGCAGTTTTTTCGGTCTCCTCTATTTCTATCCAGGCCAGCCATTCACGCTATCCACGACGCCGACGCTCGCCTCACCACCCAAGGCATTGGCCGCTGTACCCGAATGATCAACTTCCACTAGATCAGCTTGGAATTTTTCACTAGACTGATCGTCAGCATTAAACCAAGAAAAAATAAGGATCCCCACACCATGCGAATCCTGCTCTTTATCTTAACACTTGCTGTGGGCGGAGTTGTCCACGCCCAGTCACTGGAAACGCGTGGCCCCTGGTTTGGTATTCCCCTTCCTCCGGGTTTAGATAGATTTAGCAGCGCGGCCTTCATAGGCGAGAGAGGCCCCGCACCGGCTGTCGTGCCGGTGGGTGAGACGGGCTATAGCGAACTGGAGGGCGCACGAATTGAGCTAGACCTGAAAGAGATCGTCGAATTTTCCCAGCGCAGCAGGGTGAGCCTCGAATTAGGCGGCGATCAGCTTTGGGGCCGCGTGAGCGGTTTCGACTCCGGTGAGGCGACAGTGCGCTGGGCCGCCGAGCAGTTAAGGGCTGCCGGAATCGAGGAGGTGAGGCTGCAGAACTTCGGGCAAGACGAAGATGCGGGGCTGTGGTTGCCCGAAGCATGGGAAGTGCGTCTGCTCGGCAATGATGTATTTGGTGCCGCAAGCGAAGATGTCGTCCTGGAGACATCCATGGCATTAGCTCCCTCAGCGATTGCAGGCGGTGAGCTAACCGCTCGCATCGTGTATGTGGGCAAGGGATCTCCCGCGGAGCTTATGCATATAGATGTGGCTGGTAAGATCGCTATTCAGCATGTCACTCCACAGGCGCATCTGGTATTCGAGCGCGGTAGCGCCGTGCCAGCGGCGCGAGGACTGTTTGAGCGCGGCGCTGTAGCGGTGATTTCCATTGTCGATCAGCCGGGCAATGAACGAGTGAGGGACTTTAGTAATTGCGGCGGCCCCTGCTTTAACCTGGGCGGCAGAGATGGTTGGTTTCTGACGCAGGTAATGAATACAGCGGCCGATGCCGGGTCATTTGAAAATTTGCAGATGCAGATTCAGCTTAGAAGTCAGGTTCATTCGAACTTGAGTGCGGTTAATGCCGTCGCCGTAATACCCGGTAACGAGAGTGAGGAGACAATCGTTATTAACGCCCATGCCGATGCCTGGTTCGATGGGGCCGGTGACAATGCCGACGGCCTGGCTGTATTGTTAGCACTAGGCCGTCATTTCGCGAAATCAGAACACCAATTGAACCGCACTCTCGTGCTGGTGGTAAGTGCCGGGCACCACACCACTGGTTTGAATGGCCCAAGAAACGCCGTGCGAATGAACCCGGATCTGTTTGACCAGGCGCTGCTGATTTTTAATCTGGAGCATGTTGCTCAGCGAAATATTGCTCCCGCGCGCTTCCTGTTCGAAGATGGCTATCGTCAATACACCGCCGATTCGGGCGAAGCACCCATCGTAGCTGGCATTAGCAACGAATCCCCCTTCATAGCATCGCTGTTTACTCGCGGGGTCACACGCTATGGGACGAATTTCATGTCGAGCGAATCCGATATGGCAAGCGGTGAAGGCGGCGGCTACCGTGTCGCTGGCGTGCCGATCGTGACAACCATGCAGGCTCCGCCGCTCTATCACACCAGCGGCGAAGGGCTGGAAGTCATCTCCATCCCCGGCCTCGAGCGCATGGCACGCTTCATGGCATTCTTTATTGGTGAGATCGATGTCGCCCGGCGCGACGCAATTTGATTAATCTCGCCAGCGACCGATCAAGCAGGCATAGAGCAAATGCACCTGCTTGATCAGTGGTCCTATCTGCAGCTTTAGTCCCAATTCAGCGTGTTCCCAGCCCTGTGCATGGGCCTGGAAGGCATTTCACGCCAGCTTAACTCGCCTAAGCAGCTGAATTTAGGTAGAATTTCGCGTCCGTTGTAGAAATTTATCGGTTCAATAGGGCCGCTGCAACGTCAATCACAGAATCGATTTGGATCAGTTTAAAATGAGTACACGGCAAATCAAGAAACTATTAATCGCCAATCGCGGTGAGATTGCCGTGCGCATAGTGAGAGCCTGTGCCGAGATGGGTATCCGTTCGGTGGCTATCTATACCGAACCTGACCGCTATGGTCTGTTCGTCAAGCGCGCCGATGAGGCTTATTCTCTTGGCGAGGAACCTTTGGCCGGCTATCTGCACCCAGCGCGCATCGTCAATTTGGCGCTAGAGACTGGCTGTGATGCGCTTCATCCGGGCTACGGCTTTCTTTCGGAAAATCCCGAATTGGCACGGCTCTGTGAAGAGAAGGGCATTGCCTATATTGGCCCGTCGTCGGAAGTCATTCACCGCATGGGAGACAAGACTCAGGCACGCGCCGCCATGATAGAGGCGGGGGTGCCGGTGACACCGGGCTCTGAAGGGAATCTGGCCGATATAGAAGAGGCATTGGTAGAGGCGAAAAGGGTCGGTTATCCGGTGATGATCAAGGCAACCTCCGGAGGCGGAGGTCGTGGCATTCGCCGTTGCGACAACGAGGAGGAGCTCAAGAGTCAGTATCCTCGTGTGATCTCGGAAGCCACCAAGGCATTCGGTTCGGCTGACGTATTTCTGGAAAAGTGCATCATCAATCCCAAGCATATCGAAGTTCAGGTGTTAGGTGATTCGCACGGCAATGTGGTTCATCTATATGAACGCGACTGTTCCATTCAGCGACGCAATCAAAAACTTATTGAGATTGCGCCTAGCCCGCAGATATCGGAGCAGCAGAGACAATATCTTGGTGAGATGGCGGTGGCGGCCGCGCGCTCGGTTGGCTATGTCAGTGCAGGTACGGTGGAATTTCTTTTGAGCGGTGAAGATGTTTTCTTCATGGAAATGAATACACGTATTCAGGTCGAGCACACCATCACCGAACAAATTACAGGTATCGATATTGTGCGTGAACAGATTCGAGTAGCCGAGGGCAGTAAGCTTAGTTATAAGCAGGAAGATATTAGCTACCGCGGCTTTGCCCTGCAGATGCGCATCAATGCCGAGGACCCCAAGAATGAATTCCTGCCCTCATTCGGGCGCATCACACATTACTATGCGCCTGGTGGCCCTGGAGTGCGTGTCGATACGGCAATCTATACCGGTTATGAGATTCCCCCTTACTTCGATTCCATGTGCCTCAAGCTCGTAGTCTGGGCTTTAACGTGGGAAGAGGTGATCGCGAGGGCACAGCGCGCTATCGATGACATGCGTCTGCATGGAATACGAACCACGGCGGCCTATTACAAACAGATACTAGCGAATGAAACGTTTCAGAACCGAGAGTTCGACACCAGTTTCGTGCCCGAACATCCCGAACTACTCAACTACTCCGATAAACGCCATCCCAGTGAAGTTGCCTTGGCGCTTGCGGCAGCCGTTGCTGCCTACTCGGGCTGGTAAAAAAGAATTCAGGCAGGAGAACTACGCATGACCAAGTCTAAACCCATTCAAGTAACAGATGTCATCTTGCGAGATTCGCATCAGTCATTGATCGCTACTCGCATGCGCCTTGATGACATGCTGCCAATCTGTCCGCAACTGGATGAGATCGGCTATTGGTCATTGGAAGTCTGGGGCGGCGCCACCTTCGATGCCTGCATACGATTTCTGAAAGAGGACCCTTGGGAACGATTGCAGAAACTGCGTAAGGCGCTGCCAAATACGCGCCTGCAGATGTTGCTCAGAGGCCAGAATCTCTTGGGCTATCGTCATTACGCCGACGATGTCGTTCGCGCCTTTGTGCAGAAATCAGCCGACAATGGCATCGATGTCTTTAGAGTGTTCGATGCGCTGAATGATCTACGAAATATCGAGACGGCGATGAAGGCCGTCAAGGATGCGGGCAAGCACGCTCAGGGCACGATCTGTTTCACTACTAGCCCCGTTCATACTGCTCAGCTCTACGTTCAACAGGCGAAAGAGTTACAAGACATGGGCGCCGACTCCATCGTCATTAAGGATATGGCGGGACTCCTGACCCCTTACGGTACTTATGAGCTGGTCAAGGCAATAAAAGCGGCTGTGCCGCTGGACCTGGCAATACACAGTCACGCGACCTCTGGCCTTGCTACGCTGTGCCAGCTTAAAGCCGTTGAGGCGGGTGCGGACCGCATAGATACATCTATCTCTGCCTTTGCCGGAGGCACATCGCATCCATCGACAGAGGCGCAAGTTGCCGCCCTTAAGGACAGCCCTTACGACACCGGATTGGATCTGACAAAACTCACCGCTATAGATGATTATTTTCGGGAAGTGCGCAAGAAGTACCAACAATTCGAAAGTGAATTTACTCGCGAGGATATCTCGGTACAGATCAATCAGGTGCCAGGCGGCATGATGTCCAATCTTGCGAACCAATTAAAAGAGCAGAATGCGCTCGATCGCATTCGCGAAGTATTCGATGAAATTCCGCGAGTACGAGAGGATCTCGGTTTTCCGCCACTTGTAACTCCCACATCGCAGATTGTAGGCACGCAAGCTGTTTATAATGTTCTGTCGGGGGAGCGCTATAAGACCATAACCAATGAAGTAAAACGCTATCTGCTTGGCGGCTATGGCCGGCCACCTGCCGAGGTTAATGAAGAATTGCGTAGCAAGGCTATCGGCAAAGAATCCTATAGCGATGAAAGACCTGCCGATTCAATTAAGCCTGAGTTGGAGAAGCTGCGTGCCGAGGTGGGTGATCTGGCAAAGAGCGATGAAGATGTTCTTATATTTGCTATGTTTCCCGATCTTGGTCGCGAATACCTTAAGCAACGCGCCGCAGGCACCTTGGTGCCCGAGGCCTTACTGCCGCCTGACAATGGTGAGCGGCGCAAGACATCGATGGCTACTGAGTTCAAGGTTGACGTGCATGGTGAAACCTACGAGATAGCGATCACCGGTGTTGGCGAGACGGGCGGTGGCCGCCGTAAGATCTATCTCTCCATGGACGGTATGCCCGAAGAAGTTATCTTCGAACCGCTGAATGAGTACGTGGCCGAGAAGGGTGATAAGAGAAAGAAAGCCACTGAACCGGGCCATGTGACGGCACCAATGCCTGGCAATGTGGTCGATATACTCGTTGCCGAAGGCGACTCAGTCAGTGCCGGTCAGGCCGTGTTGGTTACCGAGGCCATGAAGATGGAAAACGAGATTCATGCCAACATCGAGGGCAAGATACTCAGCATCAACGTCGCAAAGGGCGACCGCATTACGCCAGGAGAACTTCTCATGGAGATCGGATAAGGCGAGGCATGGACTGTAGTTAGTAGATGCAAGCCAAGGCATGCCAAAAAATACTATCGAAGCGATGTTGTTTTTGGAAATTGAATCACTGCTGTCCCACAAATCTCAGTAATGCTTTTATACAACCCAGTAGACATAGAGTTTTACAGCCGATCGGTACAGTGCCGGACATGAATCCGGTTTAAGCCGCCGAGACACGCCGTGAACCCATCCATGGGGGCTCGGCACCAGCATCCCTGCTGGTGACGGTCTCAGCAGCTTAAACCGGATTCATGTCTTCATAGATTTATGGGACAGCAGTGAAATTAAATAATCGATTCAGGATGTCAGTATGAGAAAGAAACTAAAATTCGCGGCTATAGCGTTGTGTCTGGTGCTCGCCTCTGCGGTGGTGTTCTACGTCTACACGGCACCATTCAATTACCAAAGACTTCCCGGGGTAAGAATTGGTGGGCAGCTCACACAGCATCCTACAAACTGGAACAGCATTGATGTCGATGGGGTTGTCTATCTAAAGCTCGCGGGCTTTCCCCCTGTTGTAGTGAAGGTCTTCTACGCTACCGATGCGGGTGGGATTATTACGGCAACGCGGCCCGACAATGGTTACTGGGCAAGAAGGGTTAGAGAGAATCCGAATGGCTGGATGCGTTTTGGTGATGAGACCTACGCCTTGCAAGCAACAGAGATACTAGGCGATGCGCGCCTTCCTATGCTGGAAGCCTATGGCGCCAACAACGGTATGCAGATGCGTTACGACTTCGACGGCGAGATTATCGTTAGCCAGAATGAACCCCTACATACCTGGGAAGTATTCTATTGGACAACTCGTTAACTCGACAATCTTCGCCTGACCGAAGAGGGCAGACTCTAAATTCGCAGAGTACGAATAAGAAGCCTGAGTTTCTATTTTCCTGGCGGCTTCGATACTAGAAAGTTGTTTGCACGCTCAACTGTAAGCGGCGATACCGGCTACTGCAAGAATCTTGTATTAAGGCCAGATTGCCGCTGATAGTCGTGCCGTCGAAACGCTGCCGGTAGCGACATTCCGATGCATCAAGTGTATTGTCTGACTCCAGTCGAAAGGTCCAATCTTCGAACCAGACTTTAGATACAAACAGGTCTAGCGAACGTTGTCTGTCGTTTCGAGTTATCGTTTGAATATCGATGTCTTTCTGGCCACCCCAGATCGAATGATTGTAATCAATGCCGTAGCTTAAACCGAGGGAAGTGATGTCGTGGCGGAAATTGATTCCTACGAAGCCGCGCCCACCTATGCGTTGCTCATTGTTCAGGAATGGATCGATAATCTCGGAGTCGAACAAGCCTATATTTACCCCTAAGATAGCGTTGGGCAAGTTCAGTTTTCCTAGCCGGATGCTCGCCCGATTGAACATGCTCCAACGTTTCGCCGGTGCAACATTGCCCGTGGCTGAGAGCGGCTGGGTTGGATCGATGGTGGCATTGATTCTGCCAATGTAGTTGTCGATCTCAGAATAGCCAAGTCTGGTTGATAACACGCCGCCATCGTTTGGCAGTCTGTACTCTAGCTCACCGTCATAGTTCCAACTAGTCTCAGGTTCCAGATCGGGGTTGCCGGCGAGGGCGTTCAAATCTCTGTCTTCATTGTTCGTGGTAGCGGCAAAACTGGAGAAGCTTAGCTGAGAAACGTTTCGACCTACCGTCGCTCGAAAGCGGAAGTTATCGGTAATATTGAATCGATAGTCAAACGAGGGTCGCCAGAACTGGAAGTCACGGGTCTTGTTTACGGCGCCCGATTGAGATATTTCAGAGGTCTCATAGACTAGTGTGCTTTCAAGAGAGCTACGCTCGCTGAGCGACCAGTTGTGAAAGGCGAAAGCCTCGTAGCGGATTTCCTGCACTCCCGTGCCTGGATTGGAGACCGAAGGCAGCGGCGAAAGGCCCCCAGCATTAGTGGACGGTGGTTCAGTACCATTATTGCTGGCGATGAGCAGACTCGAGTCAAGCTGGGTGTCGGCACGTTCGATACCAGCGCGTAGTGACTGTGACTCGGTGAGGGAGAAATTGTAATTAGCCTGAACGATAAATTCACTTGTATTTTTTCTGGAATCGATAAACAGATTCTTGCTTAACCCGACTTCCGCAGGATTAGCCTCGAAGCGTTCGCGAATTGAATCGCGAATCTCGTTGTTTGCCACGAACAATACTGAGAGGCGTGAACCATTCTGGAAATTGAACTCGTAGTCTCCGCCTAGCTCCCAGTTTTCTTCTACGTTCGCTATCTCTTCCTGCTCAATGCGATTGACCATTCCGGTATCAATAAAGTCGACGAAATCTCTGTCAATCTGGCGAGGATGATCACCCTCGCCAACTGATGCATTGAGTTGCATTCGATGAGAGCCAATGCTGTAGCTCATGTTTGTAGAGAAAGTCAGTTCATCCTGGTCACGGATATTTGTCTCGAACAGTGTTCCCAGCAATTCACCATTGGGACCGAGTCGAACTTCCCGGTTATCGCGATTCTCATAGTTAGGGCGTGATTGTAGAGTTGCCAGAGCTTGAAAGTTTCCGATCTGCTGCGACCAGGCGACAGTGCCGCCGGTTTCAAAGGTGTCATCATGGCTGAGTCGATTGACGAGCTCAACCGTCGTGCTCGACCTGGATTGTGCAGCCACCAGGATTATATTAATGACTTCGCCGGCGCCGCGGACATTCAAGGCGCCGGTTGTATCACGAATAATTTCGATACGCTCGACCTCAGCCGCGGTAATGCGACCGAGCTGGTCTCTGGCGGAATTGTCTTTGCCGGCGATACGTTGCCCGTTGATAAGTAGATTGCCACCGGTGCCAAGACCGCGGCCACCACGACCACCGCCACCAAGCGAGAGGCCGGGAATGCGATCTAGCATGTCATTGGCGGTTACGGGGTTGTATTGGGAGAAGAAATCGGCCGTATAGATAACAGTCGAGTCTGCATTCTGGTCAGCGCTGCCTGGGCCTGATATTTCAGTATCGCCTGCCAATGGCTCGGTTTCCGAATTACTCTGAGCGAAGCCGTTCTGGGCTTGCAAGACTAGGAGTAAAACGCTGAGAGATGAGCTGACTATCTTGTTTTTCATCAAAGTAAATGCCTTGGACGCAAACACTACACTATAGCAGAAAACACAAGAATCAAGGAGCTCTGGGCTATGAATAGTTGAGTTGGTGCGACAAAGCACAGAACAACTGTGGATTTCACGCTCAGTCTGGGCTTGCTAAAAACTTAATCTATCACGTTCAGTTTGAAGTATTAGTTTCCAGCAGTGCAGGTGTTAGAAGTCTTTGTTACAGAAAATTTCTTGACAGGCTTTGTATTATTGTATTATCGCTTGCACAAAAGATTTCGCTATCGCGGCGAAATTGAAGTAAATACTGCAAAAGTTCAATACTCCAGCCACATGCCGGTGAAAAGACGCCGCATGATTCTATGGCCTCTTCATCAAGCACTCCACACAACTTGGCTATAAAGTTTGATTGCTAATTTGTCGTCGCATTATGGGCGGCGTTCGACCTGCCTCTGATCTGATTCCAGGCCGACAGACGTGGTATTGCGATGCAATATTCAGTAAAGTAATACCTTATTTTTAGAGGCAAGATCCATCATGCAGCGAGCGTTTAAGATAGCAGCAATAGCAATCTCGATCGGCGTTATCGCCTCTGTACAGGCCGCCGATGGGCCACCGGTTTTTCAAACCCAATGGGGTTTTCCCGACCTGCAAGGGGTGTGGAATTTCTCAACAGAAATTCCCATGGAGCGCCCAGAAAGTTTTGGCGACCGGGAATTTCTTACGGTCGATGAAATCAGGCAGATTCAGGCGCGTCTCGCGGCGGAAGCGGCCGCAGGCGAGGAGGTAGTGGCGGATGAAGAGATGGCGAACCGAGGAGAGCCGTCTACCGATGAGAGATTCGTATTTGGATATGATCATTTCTGGTATGAGATGGCTTCCATCGCCGACACCGCGCGCACTTCGCAGATTATCTATCCAAAGAACGGTCGGCTGCCCGACTTGGTGCCCGGCGCACCGCGGGGGCAGAGTGGTTTTCTGGAAGACGCAAGCGGCGAACGTCCTGTTAGAACCGGGAGTGGTGGTATCGGTAAAGACGGTCCCGAGGATCGCGGCCTGCCGGAGCGCTGCATTGTAGGCCTGAATGGATTACCGCCTTATCGAGCCAGCCGCTACAACAACAACCTGCAGATTTTTCAGAATAAAGACCATGTCGTTATCATGTCCGAGATGCTGCACAACGCGCGCATGGTTCCATTGATTGAACGCCCGCTGCTGCCAGAGAATATCGAACAGTGGACCGGCGACTCGCGCGGCTACTGGGACGACGAAACTCTGGTCGTAGAAACCAGAAACTTCAGTTTCTACACGGCCAGCTTGGCCTCGCTTGGCACTGGCAAAGACAAGATATTAACCGAACGCTTCACACGCAAGGACTACGATACGTTGGAATATGAATGGACATTGGATGACCCAAGTACATTCACCGATAAAATTACGGCGCTGCTGCCTATGGCCAAGGTTGCTGGACAGCTCTATGAATATGCTTGTCAGGAGGGCAACTACGGTTTGCTCAATATCCTTCGCGGGGCACGCGTCGAGGAGAAGAGGGCCGCTCTGCAAGAGCAGTAGTGGTGGAATAGAAAGGAAGGTCTACAGCGCCAGAACTAAGATCGTCGAACTTCTTGCAATCGAGTAAGTGGACTTTTTCACACAGCTTTGTGGTTTCGCAGAATCGTGGAGGCCCGGCTTCAATCTGTTAGCCACTACATCACCAATCTTCTCGGAGGAAGTGCGCTAAGATCGGCTGATTTGAAGAGTTGCGAACCAAGATGCGAACCAAGATGCGAACCAAGAAGAGTTGCGAACTTAATAGGCAAATAGGCTGCTTGACTACCATATGATTATTGTCGGGGCTTTATAACAAAGCTCGTGGGTCCAATACTGTTCTCCGGGTCACTGCATCGAATACAAAGCCACTCCTGTGAGTGATCGCTGCAGCGCTTTGGCGTCTGTTGCCTGGCGAGCAGAAATCATGGGCTGAATATCAGCCATCGATATCGGTGTATTGCGTTAGCCGTAGATAAGATTCCCCTACCAACACGTGAATCAAACTGGCTACGACTGTAATACCCAAACCTGATCGCGCTGCGGTATGAAATCGCAATTCACCAGCCAAAGATAAGCATGCTCAGTTCAATAGTCTCGATAATTCCAAGGATACTAATGACGCCAGTACTGACACCTAAGTCGGCGATGAGTTTATTCATTCCGATATCCGAGGCGTAAGAAACAGCACAGTGATCGGGGTAGAGTGATCAGTGTAGAGTGATAGGGGCAAGGGAACATCGCAAAGAAAAAGGGAGGGGGATTATTAATCCCCCTCCCTTTTTTGTCGGCCTACTGCCTTTCGATATAGCCCGAAGAGCTTACAGCTTAGTGTGCTGCACCGCCGGCCGCTTGCGCGCCAGGCAAGGCCATCGCAGTGAGCTTTGAGCCTGTCTGCAAGATGATGTACTGGTGCCCATCGTGCATCCATGAGCTCATGCCATAGCGGCTCTGTGCTGGCACTTCGATACGACCGACTTCTTCTCCGGTTCTCTTATCGATGCCGAACAGCAGAGGCGTACCGTCATGGCTCAGGTCCGAATAGATCAGCATGTTGGCAGTAGTCACCATGGACACTGGATTACCACTACCCGTGTTGCCGACATCTACGCCATTCAGCGCAGGGTTGTTGCGGATGCGATCCGGAGTTTCACCCGTTGGAATCTGAAACGCGATCTCGCCTGTGTTCATGTCATAGGCGGTGATCGTGCTGTACGGTGGCTTGAAATAAGGCAAGCCAGACGCTAAACGAGGTGGGCGTCCACCCGGGCCATTTGCATACTGCGCAAAAGTCGTTCCCGTTGGCATCGGGATGCGGGCATCTGCTTCTTCGCCAGGTATGACTCGCTGCCAGCTACAGGCACGCATAGACGGTACGTACAAAAATCCGGAAGTTGGATCGGCTGTCGGTGGTGCATAGATATTCGCACCACCGCCATCGCCTGGGCACATGGCTGAGCTTATCTTGCCAGCTTCGTTGGCGGCATGAATCGGCGGATTGAACAAGGGGCCCATGTCGTAATTGGCCATCACTTCAAGCGCTTCTCTACGTAGCTCGGGCGTGAAGTCGATCAGGTCGTCTTCCGCGAGGCCTTGCATCTCGAAAGGTGGTGGCTTGGTTGGGAATGGCTGTGTGGTAGCGAGCTTCTCTCCTGGCACTTCCGAGGCGGGAACTGCACGGTCTTCCATCGGCCAGATTGGCTCGCCAGTCATACGATCAAAAGTATAGACGAAGCCTTGCTTCGTTACCTGAGCGACGGCAGGCACTACACCTCGGCCTGGAATATTCAGATCCAGTTGAATCGGTGCCGCGGGGTTGTCGTAGTTCCACACATCGTGCTTGACCGTCTGATAGTGCCAGCGGCGTTCACCCGTCTCTGTATCCAGCGCAATCACACTGGTACCGAATAGATTGTCACCAGGACGGAAGCCGCCGTAGTAATCGATAGTAGGTGGGTTGGTTGGAATGTAGACTATGTTGTTCTCAGGGTCGGCTGTCAGCGGTGCCCAGGAAGATACGTCTCCGGTCCACTGCCAGGCGTCGTTTTCCCAAGTCTCGTGGCCGTATTCGCCCGGACGCGGAATTACGTTGAATTTCCATTTGAGCTCACCGGTAGTCTTGTCATAGGCAAGAATATCGCCCGGCACGTTTTCTACCCTGGCCTGCAGATAGCCCTGTTCGGCCGAGTTACCTACGATAACAGTATCGTTCACCACGATCGGTGGTGATGAAGTAGTGATATAACCGGTCTCAAGCGGAATGCCTTCGTACGGATCGTAGGGGTGCCCGAGATCGGCGAGCATGTCCACGACACCAGTCGCGGGGAAGCCCTCTACCGGGACTTGTCCGCCGAAGCCTTCAAGCGGCGCGCCGGTCTCGGCGTCCAAAGCAACCAGGAAGAAGCCCGGAGTGGAGATATAAACAACGCCCTTTCCATCGATACGTGAATAGCCGATTCCCTTGCCGTAGGAGGCACGCATGGAATATTCCCAGCGACCTGTGTTGGGTAGGCGGTAAGACCAAAGGGTCTCGCCAGTCTTCGGATCGATGGCAACCACATTCCTGCGGGGCCCTGATACTGTGAAAAGCTTGCCGTCTACGTAGGTAGGTGTGGAGCGGCCCGTGCGGCCGTTGAAGCTGGAGCCATCCCATTCCCAGGCCACTTCTAATTCGCTGAAGTTTTCGGCTGTTATTTCATGGGCGGGGGTATAGCGTGTATGGGCGTAATCGCCACCCAGTGTGTACCACTCGACAGTGTCGTCGGTGATCTTGTTCTGGCTCAAGCCGATCTGTGGCAAAAGCCCCAGAACCGCTGCCAGTGCGCTCAATGCCGCGAGCTTACTGGACTTCGAGCCGGACATTTTTGAAAAACGTGATTTCATTGGTATAACCTCATTAGAAGCAAATCACGCCTAGGATAGCATAGGCGATCTATGTAGTGATAAGCGGGACTTTAAGATTGTACAGGCCCAAAGCAGCATCCAATCTGGCATTTTTAGGTGGGAGCCAGTGATTCCTGCCCGCCAAACAAAAAAAGGGACGATATGGATATAACATCCTTATCGCCCCTTGTCTTGCCAAACTAGTTGTCACTCGATCAAGTTAGATCGACTGACAGCTTATAGTTTAGTGCGCAGCACCACCAGTTACTTGCGCGCCGGGTAAGGCCATCGCTGTCAGCTTTGAGCCAGTCTGCAGGATGATGTACTGATGTCCATCGTGCATCCAGGAGCTCATGCCGTAACGGCTCTGTGCAGGTACTTCGATTCTACCAATTTCTTCACCGGTCATTTTATCGATGCCGTAAAGCAGTACAGTGGTACCGTCGTGGTCTACGTCTGAATAAATCAGCATGTTCGCAGTGGTCACCATGGTAATCGCATTGCCAGTACCCGTGTCGCCAACATCGACTCCTTCCAGAGCAGGGTTGTTGCGGATTCGATCCGGTGTTTCACCGGTTGGAATCTGGAACGCGATCTCGCCTGTGTTCATGTCGTACGCGGTGATCGTGCTGTACGGTGGCTTGAAGTAGGGTAAGCCTGAAGCAAGGCGAGGCGGTCGTGGTCGCGGACCATTGGCATAGGCTGCGAAAGTCACTCCCGTTGGTTGGTCGATGCGCGCATCGGCCTCTTCGCCAGGAATAATGCGCTGCCAGCTACAGGCTTTTCTGGATGTTACATAGAGGTAGCCCGTAGTAGGGTCGGCTACCGGTGGGTTATTGATGTTCGCGCCACCGCCGTCACCTGGACACATTGCAGAAGCAATCTTGCCTGATGGATCTGTATCGTGGATTGGTGGATTGAACAGCGGGCCCATGTCGTAATTAGCCATCACTTCGAGTGCTTCTCTGCGCAGCGCCGGCGTGAAGTCGATCAGATCTTCCTCAGTCAGACCCTGCATTTCGAAGGCTGGCGGCTTGGTTGGGAAAGGCTGCGTGGCAGACAATTTCTCGCCAGGAACCATTGACGCTGGTACAGCGCGCTCTTCCATAGGCCAAAGTGGTTCGCCTGTCATGCGGTCGAAGGAGTAGACAAAGCCTTGCTTAGTCACCTGATGCACAGAAGGAACGATTCCGCGCCCGGGGATATTCACATCCAGCTGAATAGGCGCGGCTGGGTTGTCATAGTTCCACACATCATGGTGCACTGTCTGGAAATGCCAGCGACGTTCGCCGGTTTCAGTATCCAATGCAATCACGCTGGTACCGAACAGACCATCACCAGGGCGGAAGCCGCCATAGTAATCGATAGTAGGTGGATTGGTTGGAATGTAGACTATGTTGTTCTCAGGGTCGGCTGTCAGCGGTGCCCAGGAAGATACGTCTCCGGTCCACTGCCAGGCATCGTTTTCCCAAGTCTCGTGACCGTACTCGCCCGGGCGTGGAATTACGTTGAATTTCCACTTGAGTGCACCCGTTGTCTTATCGTAGGCGAGGATATCGCCTGGAACGTTCTCGATTCGAGCCTGGTTGTAGCCTTGTTCGGCCGAGTTACCAACGATAATTGTGTCGTTCACAACAATCGGTGGTGATGAAGTAGTGATGTAACCAGTCTCTAGCGGAATGCCTTCATAAGGGTCGTAGGGGTGCCCCAGATCGGCAAGCATGTCGACAACGCCAGTAGCAGGGAAGCCAGCTACCGGGACTTGTCCGCCGAAGCCTTCAAGAGGAGAGCCCGTTTCGGCATCGAGTGCTACCAGAAAGAAACCCGGGGTGGAGATATACACCACGCCCTTTCCATCGATACGAGAATAGCCGATTCCCTTGCCGTAGGAGGCGCGCATGGAATATTCCCAGCGACCTGTGTTGGGCAGGCGGTAAGACCAGAGGGTCTCGCCAGTCTTGGGATCGATCGCAACCACGTTGCGGCGAGCACCGGACACGGTGAATAGCTTGCCGTCTACATAGGTAGGAGTTGAGCGGCCTGTTTGGCCATTAAAGCTGGAACCATCCCATTCCCAAGCGACTTCGAGCTCGTCGAAGTTTTCGGCCGTAATCTCGGCAGCAGGGGTATAGCGGGTGTGGGCGTAGTCACCACCGAGAGTAAACCACTCTGCAGTGTCATCGGTGACCTTATTCTGACTCATACCTATCTGAGGCAATAAGCCCAGAAAGGCCGCCAGAACGCTCAATACTGCGAGCTTTCCGTGCTTTGAGCCGGTTATTGTTGAAGAACGTGTTTTCATTGTTATAGCCTCATTAGATACAAAATCCATGGGAGGATACCATAGGGCATGGAGGTAGCGGAAAGAGGGACTGTAATAAAGTGTGATAAATCGGGCTGCTGTGACCACGCTGAAATTTGGCCGGAGCAGGGCACTAAATAGGGTATATTGAGGCAGACTTAGACACTAGTGGTAGGACAGAGCGGCGATCCGGCCGAGCGTCAGGTTTCACCGATTTCCTTCACGACTCATCCCACATTAGAGGGGCAGCAAATGGCCAAGCCTGGAAAGACGATTCAAGACTTCGAACCCGAGGTTTTAAGCAGTTTTCACCAGTATGTGCACGGCGCTATCGATAGAAGAGGCTTCCTGGCACAAGTCTCGAAGTTCGCAGTGGGAGGTTTGAGCGCAGCGGCGATTCTCGAGGCCCTGCAGCCTAACTACGCACAGGCGCAGGAGATAAGCCCTGATGATCCTCGAATAGAAGACGAATACCTGAATTTTCCCTCGCCGCAAAACTGGCAGGGCTATATGGCGCGCCCGGCGAATCGAGCTCAGCAGAAGCTGCCTGCAGTGTTGGTGATTCATGAGAACCGTGGCCGTAACCCCTATATTGAAGACGTGACGCGCCGACTTGCCTTGGTGGGCTTCATGGCGATGGCGCCTGATGCGCTGAGCCCGATGGGCGGTTGGCCCGGCAACGATGACGACGGTAGGGCAATGCAGTCAGAATTGGATCGCGAGGAGATGATGAGCAACTGGATGGCCGCGATTACTTACCTGAAGACGCATCCCAACGGCAATGGCAAAGTCGGAGCCGTTGGTTTCTGTTACGGAGGTGGCGTGGTCAACAATCTCGCGGCGCGTATGCCGGATGTGTTGGATGCTGGAGTACCGTTCTATGGAAGTCAGGCGACTGTAGAAGAGGCCGCTAACATCAAGACGCCACTGTTGTTTCACAATGCCAGTACGGATGAACGAATATTGGCAGGCGCTCCAGCCTACGAGGCGGCGCTGAGTTCGGCGGGCGTAGCGTTTGAATCTCATATCTACATTGGGGCGAGTCATGGTTTTCATAACAACTCGACTCCCCGTTATGATGAAGCGGCCGCGGCGTTAGCCTGGGAGCGAACGATAGATTGGTTTAATCGTTACTTATTCTGAGTGAGGTATTCAATGTATTAAAAAAAGCGCGGCTTAGAGATTCTTCACCTCTTTGTATTTTCTCTCACTGCTGTCCCACAATTCTCAGTAATGCTTTTATACAATCCAGAAGACGTAGAGTTTCACAGCCGATCAGTACAGTGCCGGACATGAATCCGGTTTAAGCCGCCGAGACACGCCGTGAACCCATCCATGGGGGCTCGGCACCAGCATCCCTGCTGGTGACGGTCTCAGCAGCTTAAACCGGATTCATGTCTTCATAGATTTATGGGACAGCAGTGATTTTCCCTATCGATTAACTAGTTAATCTTCACCAGGCCAACTCGATTCGAGCTGCTCTGATGAATGAGCAGATTGCCTGCATCAGTCTTCCATACATTGCGCACGATGCCTGCACCTGATGGAATCGCCCAGCTCTGGAAAGTTTCGGTGTCGGGATTGAAACGCACGAGCGCATCAGGGCGCATGCCAGATTCGTTATACCATATGACATCATCAATGACGGCTAGCGCATAAGGTTGTGAGGATGCCCCGCTGGGAGAATCCCACTGGCGGATTTCCCCAGTCTTTGGATTCAAGCGACCGATCTTGCCCTGAGTCGAATTCACAAACCACACCATGCCGTTACTGTCCAGATCGAGGCGGCGCACGCGTGTATTGGCATTCGGTATCTCGTAGTATTTCACTTCCATCGTGTCGGGGTGCATGGCGCCGATCTTGTTGGTGTCGTTGAAGGCGACCCACAGCCTGTCATCTGCTGCCGCCTTAATGCCGTAAGGCCGCGGCTCGGAATCGATCTCTTTGATCTCGCCGCTAACAGGATTCAGGCGGCCAAGCATACCGGCGCCCTGTGCGGTGAAATACAGATTGCCGTTCGGATGAAACGTAGCCGAATAAGGATCGCGTGCCTGTGTCTTGTATTCAATAACCTGGCCGCTTGTGGGATCGAGCCTGCCGATGGTTGCGTTGCTATTTCCTGTGTACCAGATATTGCCGTCGTCATCGGGCACTATGGTGTGGGGTGTGGGGTCTGGAGGCAGGGGGCAGGCGATACTCTTCCATGATGCAGGTATCCGGATCCAGGCGACCCGTCAGGCTTGCCCACATGCCGGTCCACCAGATAGAACCGTCTGGTGCTTCAATCGGGTCGCGCGCGCGTTGGCCTAATGTGGGAACCGTCCATTCAATAATCTCGATCTCGGTGTCGCCGGCAATCAGGTTCGGGCGGCGCGAGCTGTCTTCGGGGAAGTGTGTCGCCAGATAGTTGGCGACGGTGTTCGCCTGAGCGGCGGGCACCTCGATCATGGTTGCGAATAAATCATGCCATTGCTCAGCGCTGCTAAAGCCGGCGGCGCGAGTTATCGTCGCCACGCTGTGGCAACTGGAACAGAGGTTCTCAACCAGCGCCTTGCCCGGCCCTTGGGGCAGCGCCTGTGCAGTTGCCAACTGAGTGAAAGCCAAAGAACAAAAAATGGAAGAAACGGAAAACAGCTTTTTCATGCCAGCAACTCCGAATGCTATTATCCAATTGGGCTGCCAAAGGCAGCAGCAGGAAGTGGTACTCTAGCGACTAAAAATCGCCTTAGCAGCAGGGTTTATACGTGAAACGCCGGAGTTTCCGTCACCGCCAAGCCCGTCTGCCAGACAGGACGCGCAGACAGTTGCCTTGGAAATGCGCTAAGCTTGGCAGCAGTCCTACCCTTGATCGAAAGGCATATCGAAAGGCACATCGAAAGGCACAAAGCGTGAAGAAGACCCTAATCGTGTTGTTACAGCTAAGCATTGCGTTGGTGACTCTGCCCGCCGTGGCCCTGGCAACCCTAAGCTTCGAGAATCGGAGCAACGACGGCCCCTCCGTCCTCTTCCCTGGAGGCGAGCTTATAGCTGGTGAGCTGTATAACGGCCCCGAGCCTGATTGGCGTTTTACCGATGAAGTAAACACGGTTCACCTGCAATTGGACGATCCACTCAGTTCCAGGCTTATCTGGATCAACGAGAGCAACGGCAAGATCTATATCACTTCGGATTATATGGGCACCTGGTTGGGCCGTCGGTGGAAGCATTGGGCAGTGCAGGCCTACCAAGGCGATGGACTCGCCGTCGTACGCATCAACGGAGTTCGCTACGAAAGAAAGCTGGAGAGGGTGTTCTACAGCCCGCTGTTAGATGGAGTTATCGCAAAAAAGATCGCGAAATACCGTTCAAGAATAAGCCGGGAGGCAATCGAGTCGGGCGAGACCTGGGTATTCGAGCTTGCCCCGAGAGACGGAGCGTAAAGGATGAAACTCAAACCCTATGTGATGCTGCTTCTCGTGCTTTCCCTGCTCGTGTCTCTTTCGATTCTCTTCGTGCCCGGATTGGGTGAATCCATAGAAGTTTGGATGCTCGGCTTTCTGTCCCGCAATGCCGCCGTTTAATACAACAGCTGCAGATTTAAACTGGGGGAAGCTCAGTCTGACTCCTGCTTTTACAAATCCTCAACTAGCGTTCAGACACAATCTAGAATCTGAAGGTGTACCGGAACTTCAGACTTAGATCCGAGTAGGCGGTGTTAAAAGTATTGTCCCGATCAGTGTCCTGCATATTGTGGTTCAGCACGATGAACGCTTCTTGCCCAGCTTTCGGAACCCACTGCAGTCGCGTATTGATGCCGATCTCTTCGGAGATATTGTCGTATTGAATTAGACTGACCCAGTACAGGTTTGGCGAGAAGGCCACCTGAGAATTCACGCTACTAAGGCGCGTGGTGAAGTCGCCTTGCGGCAGCTCAATGTCATTCCAGTCGTAGCGTAGAGACATCGAAAAATAACGCGACTGATTCCAGGTGAAGCTGCCGTTGATGTTGACGCGCTCACCGTTGAAGAAGTCGCCAGTGCGGTAGTTCACGCTACCGGCAAACTGACGCTGGCCGGCTGTATTGAATCCAATCTCTGTTTCACCGAAGTCGTAGTTACCGGGTTGAATAAAGACTTCGTTGCCAGGTTGACGAAAGATTGCGAACGGAGCGCGTATGACTTCCTGGCTCTGCAAACGGTTCAGTGTTACGCGATCGCGCGAGGTAGTTTCCAACTCCAGTAGCCGATAGGAAATCACTTCGGTCTGCAATCCGCCATCAATTAACTCTATACGTTGCATATCGATTCCACTGAATGCAGTTTGAAAGAGGCCGCTCTCAAAGAAGTGGGTGTAGCCTACATCGGCCGTAAAATCTTCGATGTTGGCTCGGTTAACGAAGCCCATTGCCGGATTGAAATTATCTTCTACTACCTTGTAACCGATGCGTGTACGAAATCCATCGCTGGAAGGGTAGGCGAGCCCGAAGCCATAAGAGGAATCGTCACCCTCCAAGCCCGCCGTATCGGACTGCTGGAAAAAAACGTTGCCCTGGAGTCGGCGCCCATTGCTGAGTTGATTGTTGATATATTGAAAATCGACGCCGGCAACGCTGTTGTCAATGTCCGAGGTTGGATCACCATCGGTATAGATAAAACCAATCCGTGAATCATTCAGAACATTGGCGGAGATTCTGGTTACTAACAGGTCGGAACTGTTCACGCCGGCATTTTCGTCCTGCCTGATCGCAAGAGCACCAATATTAAAGCGTCCCACACGGCCACTTATGCGTCCGCCATAGTTAATATCGACCGGAGTGCCGTTTGCTGCCAAGCCCAGTTTGCGTGAGAAATACGGTCGCGCATTCTCGCGACTGCCGCCAGTGGATGCACTATTGCCGCCGGACATATTGCTGATGCCGCCAAACTGGAACAGGTCAGAGTCATTGTTAAAGAAATCTCTTTTCTCGGGAAAGAACAGATTGAAGCGTCCGAGATTTACTTGCCTGTTGTCTACTTCTGTTGCCGAGAAATCAGTATTAATTGTTAGCGCCGCATTTAGCGAAGGCGTAAGTCGGTAGAAAGCATCCAGAGAGGGTTCATAATTGCTATCGTTGCTCGATGGATTGAACTGACGCTGACGAATCGCCGCAAAGCTTGGCACAATGTCTAGGCCTACGCCTTGATCCATGCCCTGCATGCCAGTCATTTCGCCCATAATTGTTGGGTTGTAGGTGCGATCGAGGGAGACCCAGGCCATCTCTTCGTTGCGACGTCGTATGCCACGACCGAAGTTGAAACCCCAGGTATCCAAAGCGGGATCAAAGGGGAGCGACTTGAACGGAATTTCGACCTCTGCGATCCAGCTATTGCCATCTACACTGGTGGCCGCTTCCCAGATCGTATTCCAGTCAAGGGTGAATCGAAACGGGGTCGTATAGAGGGAGTCGTGGCGCGCCGCATTGAGGTTGGTCTCGAAACGATAGCCTGCTCTGCCCTGATTGAAGGGGTCGAGTATGATGACCAATCGGTCGTCGAAAGGCATGCCCTGACCATGACGCAGCGTCGGTGCGGCTATCAAATTCGGCTCGCTGTCGTACATTCGTGCGCCAACGTAGAGAGCGTCCGAGGTATAGACAACATAAAGCTCTGTCAGCTCCGAAGGCTCTGCATGGTCTCCAGGTGAGTTCTGATGGAAGTCGGTGACAAGTTCGGCCTGTTGCCAGACAGCGTCGTCCAGCTTGCCGTCGAGGACTGGTGCAGACTCCACTGGCACTGCGCGAAAACTCTTTGCTTCTACCTGCTGCTCTGCCACTGATTCTTGCGCGGATACGAGGCTAGAACTCAGGGTAAGAGTGAGGAAAATTACAGCGCCGTGATAGGGGAACGTCCGCAACCTAATGAAAGCAAGAAAAAATCGTGACACAACGCGTAACCTCATACAACTCAGTGATTTAGGCAAGCCGCGGATTCTAACAATGACCTGCCTCAGAGATAAGGAGCTGACACACAAAGTTTCAAATCCCTCACTAGAGGGGAACGGGCGTGAGACCCGCGCTGGGGTTGCAGGCAAGTGGCAGCTGTTAGGAGAATGGCGGAATCGGTAGAGCTTGTACTTATTGGTTCCAGTCGCGATGAGTGGCGTCCAGCTATTCCAGCTATTCCAGCTATTCCAGCTATTTGGCGCCAGCCAGGAGTTTACTGCGATTGCATAGCGCCAAGTGCCTTTAGTACTTCGCTGGCCGATGGTCCCAGAATAGATGTATTGAAGCCGAAGAAATTAGGTCGACTCTCGGCACGCAGAGCTAAATCCAGAGGCGTCTGACCGTCCGCGTTCAGAGCATTTATATCGGCACCTCTGAGAGCCAATTCACGTACTATATTGGGCAGGGTTCTCGCTGCAGCATCGTGCAGAGCGGTCGATTGATTGAAGTCACGGTGATTTACATCGACGCCGAGTTCTAGAGCCGCAACGACCGCCGCCAACGCGAGCTGTTCTTCGCCAGCTGGATCAGGATTCGGCTGGACGTAGTAGCGTCCGCGGGTACTGTCCCCTTTAATAACTGCCTGCACACTACTCTCGAACCCGCCAACTGCTACGGGTGTGTAGGAATCACGATCTTCCCTCGCTCTCGGTATGCTCCATTGCTCCTGATTCGTAAGCAGTGGATCTGCTCCATTCTCGCTCAAGGTGCGCATGATTTCCGCTTCGCGAAAGCTTGCGGCAATCCAATAGGGCGTGGCGCCAATCATCGGTGTTTTCAGGACCCAATCTTCGCTCGCGCGCTGCACAGGATGGGCTCTCAACAGGCGAGCATTTGGGTCGGCGCCGTGCTCTAGCAGTGCTTCTATGGTCGTCAAGTCACCGCGCAGGATTGCCGAATGTAGGGCGGTGTAGCCGGCACCTATAGCATTCGCGTCTGCGCCACGCTCTAACAGCAAGCGCGCTAGCTCACCGTGTCCGCTGTGGGCGGCGACAACGAGTGGGCTGCTGCCATTTGCAGCTGCTCCTTCAATGTTTGCCTCGGCACTGAGTAATAGATGTGTCATTTCAATATCGCCATTGCGTGCGGCGAAGAGCAGGGGAGAATACCCACCGAGCTGCTCCATGACGCCCTGATCGAATGCGCCACCATTGGCCGCATCGGCATACATAAGATGGGAGCGAATCTTCGAACGCGCCTCCAGGTTGGCACCTGCGTTGACTAACAAATGTGCTACGGCGACGTGCCCCTGACTAGCGGCCCACATGAGAGCGGTCTGCTCTCGAGATTCTTCGCGCGCGTTCACGTCGGCTCCCGCAGCTAGCAATAGCCGTACCCCTTCTGCGCTGCCTGCGCGGGAGGCGGTCATAAGCGGTGTTTCGCCCATGGGTAAGGTGACGCTGAGATCGGCGCCTGCCTCAAGCAGCAGACTTATTTGCTCAGCATTGCCACTCTTCGCAGCCATATAGAGGGCGGAGGCTCCTAAGCGATTGACTGCGTTCACATCAGCGTTCGCTGCGATCAGGGCCTCGGTCGCGGATCTGCTCTCATGATATATCGCCCAATGTAAGGCGGTTGACCCATCGTTCTGACGCACATTCGGGTCGCTGCCATCGGTTAGGAGTTGCTTCACGACTTCTGCATCCTGTCGTTTCACTGCATCAATAAGCGCAGAGCTCTCGGCCTGTGCGACATCAGTGAGCAGAAGGGTGATTGCCGCTGCTAGAATAACTTTTAATTTACTCGTCATTTCATGCCCCGTTGTTAGACACTACTCAACAAGTCCAGATGTCCGGTGCTATTAGACATCTTGTCCAATGGGATGCCCATCTTATCGAGCATCGTTAGATGCAAATTGCTGATCGGTGTGCCCTCGGCATAACGCAGGTGGCGACCGCCTTTAACAGCACCGCCGGCTCCACCCAGCAATACTAGCGGCAGGCCGGTGTTTGCATGCTGATTACTGTCAGACATGCCCGCTCCATATAGCATTAACATATTGTCCAGTAGCGAGCCATTGCCATCCGGCGTGGCATCGAGCCTGTCAAGGTAGTAGGCGAGCAGGCTCGTGTGAAACTCATTGATCTTGGTTACCTTTTCATAGAGAACTGGGTCGTCACGGTGATGCGAAGTCGGATGGTGCGAATCGGGCACGCCGATCTCTGCATAGGTGCGTCCACTTAGCTCTCTCCCTAACATGAATGTTATGACACGAGTTAGATCAGTCTGATAAGCTAGCACCTGCATGTCGAACATGAGTTTAGCGTGCTCTTCGTAGGTCTCCGGTATTCCGGATGGCTGCTCAACCTGTGGTAGTTCTCTGCTACTCTGCGCCTCTGCCATCTGGATGCGGCGTTCCACATCGCGAACGGCATCCAGGTATTGATCGAGTTTCGCGCGATCGCCCGCGCCTACGCTGCGGTTAAGCTCGGACACGCGTTGTGTCACAGAATCCAGCAGACTGCGGTCGCGGCGGATGCGCTCCAGTCGGACCGCGGGGTCGGTAGTGCCGGTGTCGCCAAAGAGCCGCTCGAATACAATTCTCGGGTTTGTCTCCATAGGTAATGGGGTGTTGGCATCGCGCCAGGAGATAGTGCTGGTGTACTGGCAGCTAAACCCGATATCGCAGGAGCCAAACACGTCGCTCTGATCCAATGCGAGTTCCAGTGAGCCGAGCTGGGTCTGTTGACTTAGAATACGCGCGACTAGTTGGTCCAAAGAGACAGACGCCCGCAGGTCCGACTCGGTGCGTGCCGGCGTTACGCCAGTCAGGAAGCGGGTTGATGCGCTAGCGTGTACGCCCGCATTGCTGGACACCCCATTGAGGCCGGTAAGTACCAACATGCGATCTCTATACGCCGCCATCGGTGCCAGGATGCGGGTCATCTGGAAGCCAGCGCCTTCTGTGGTCGGAGTCCACGACTTCATCGCCATGCCATTCGGAACGTAGACAACACCGAGTCGCTTCACCGGCTGCGCTACCTGCGCCGAGGCAGACCAGAGCGCAGGTACCATGCTGTCGAGCAGGGGTAGCGCTACGCTAGCGCCTAAGCCGCGCAGCAGTGTTCTCCGCGGCAGTGTCTTTTTGAATAGTTTCATAGCTCGGTTCTCCGCATCTGAAATGGTGTGCTTTCAATCACGCCAAGAATAACTGACGACCAGCGATACTCATCTTCTGCCGCGTCGCGCACTATCTGACGTACCTGCGGCATGTCGTAATATTCGAGGCTGCGACCTAACGCGAATCTTAGAAGTTTTTCGGTAATGGTACCGACCAGATCGTCTGGACGATCAAGCAGCAAGTCGCGCAGCCCATCGGGGCCGTCGAACGTATTGCCATCGGGAAGGAGTCCCGAGGCGTCGATGGGCTGGTTCGCAAACTCCATGCGCCACTTGCCCACGGCATCGTAATTTTCAAGTGAGAAACCGATTGGATCCATAGCAGCATGGCAAACACGACAGGCGGGGTTCTCTCTGTGCTTCGCCATCGCCTCGCGCATAGTGAGTTTCTTCCCTTCACTCTCTTCCTCCAGCGCGGGAACGTTCGGCGGTGGCTCCGGTGGAGGGCCTCCTAACAGATTCTCTAGTACGAATTTGCCTCGCAGCACAGGGGAGGTGCGATTCGGATAGGAAGTCACCATCATTAGACTGCCGTGCCCCAAGAGACCACCACGCTGCGTCCCATCCATCGTCACCTTGCGGTAGCGACTGCCATAGATTCCAGGGATGCCGTAATGTTCGGCCAGCCTCTCATTTACAAAACTGTAATCGGCACTTAATAGCTCGAGCAGGCTGCTGTCGGAGCGAATCTGATCCTCGAGAAACATCTCGGTCTCACGCTGGAATGCGGCGCGCAAGTTCTCATCGAATTCGGGGAAGGCGGCAGGGTCGGGATAGATACCGTCGAGATTTCTAATATAGAGCCACTGTCCGACGAAGTTCTTAATGAACGCATCGGCGCGCGGATCTTCCATCATTCTGGCAACCTGCCGTTCAAGCACTCCGGCATCACGTAGCGAGTTGTCCTCTACCAGATCCAAGAGTTCGTCATCGGGCAAGCTGCTCCAAAGAAAGAAGGATAGGCGAGAGGCGAACTCGGAGTCACTAATCGCATACCTAGTGCCTGGTTCGATGCCGATTGGATCCTGCTCGATGCGAAACAGAAAATCGGGAGAGACCAGAATGCGCTCCAGTGCGAACTGAATACCCGCCTCGAAATCGCCCTCGGATCTGCCCGCCTCAAAGAACCTGAGTAGACCCTGGACGTCGCTCTCAGTGACCGGTCTGCGGTAGGCGCTTCGTGCGAGCGAGCCCAGAATTTCGGTGGCGCAGCCAGCTTCCTGACCTGGATTTTCCGGACGGCAGGTGAATATTCTGCGCCGACTGGGGGTATCCCCAGGGCCATCGATCGAGAGCGGCCCCTCAATCTCGATGCTGCCGATGCCCGGATTGCTGTCGGGCAATTCAGTCACCGCCAGATGATAGCCAAACAGACGTGGTTGCTGGATGCCTTCGTCTTCCCACATCTCGCGCGGGAAGGTGGCACCGATGATGCGCGGACCGGCTTCTACGGGCAGCACTAACTCGAATCCTTCGTCGGCGAAGGCCATCATGAATTCTTCCCATTCGTCACTGCCGCGAATATTTCCAGCGTAGCTGTACGGTGCAGGCACACCAGGTGCATCGCCGCCAAAGTTGATTGTGTCGAGTAAATTGCCGTCGAGACTGATTTCCATGGCGTGAGCAGAGCCATAACCGCGTACGAAGTCCACATAGTTAGTTTGTAATTTAACCTTGATACGATAGTCGCCATCGACGGGAAAAAAGTGTTTGATAGCGGCTCCACCGCGCGAGCCGAACGGTAATTCCTCGCTGAGCCGATCGTCCTGAATCAGGTTCAGGGGCACATCGTAGGTCACACTCGACGCTCCCCGAGGAGCAGCACCCACAGCGAGCCCCGCTATCTTATGAGCCGCCAAGACATAACGCTCAACGAGCACGGGTGAGAGTGCTAATACGTCAGCATTGTTATCGAAGCCGTATTGATCGGGCGCATCGGTTGGAATCATGCCTTCGACATCAATATCGATAGCTAAAAGATCGCGCACGGCATTGCGGTATTCGGTCTGGTTAAGTCGATGGAAAGCCTGTGTGCGACCAGGGTCGACGTCCGCCGCCGCTACTTCATCGAGACCGTTCTCTAACCAGGCACGGAAGCTGTCGTATCGGGGCTTGTCCGGTCGCGGATAGTTCGGCGGTGGCATCACGCCGACGCGCAGCTTATTTACTACCTTCTCCCAGACTTCGGGATTTTCTGAAAGGTCTGCCACGTTCTCTCTATCCAGAGTCAGCCCCAGATTACGCAACTGCGTAGTCTGTAAGCCCTCGTTGGCAGTCTTGACACTATTTACAACGGCCTCGTTGTGACAGATGACACAGTATTGATCCAGTAGCGCACGATTGCTTGCTGCGATCGACTGCGCTTCTGATAGAGCGGCGTCAGCGCCGAAGAGCTGCACTGAACTGGCGATACCTAGACAGAATAAAAGCACTTGTTTCATTTAGTTCACGGCCCGTTTAGCGTACGACTCGTTGAATCTGTTTATAATTAAATTTACCGATCCAGGTAACACGGCTTTCCCACGGTAGACACCTTACGGGTTGCGGCCCGTTGGGTTTTCAGCGCTGCCGCATTCTTCCCCGAGATAGCCGTTGCCGCCACAGTAGCTGATGTCCTGCAATTGAATAAGAATACCGTCGGGGTCGGTAAAATAAAGTTCGGGAGTGCCGTCGATGAAGCCGCCACGGTCAGCGCCGCGCATTGTCACATAGGCCTGCAGCGGGCCGCTCGCGCTCGATGCCTCGCCTATTACGGTAAGCCCATAGTCTTCGAGTAGCGAGAAGAGACGCTCAACATTAAAGTCTTCCACCGCCATTGAAGCATGATGGATACGACCTGCCAGCCCAGGCACGGCGGGCAGCGCAAGAAACTGCTTGCCGGAACCGATGCGCATCACCGGCAGTGCGCCCTGATAGGTGTCGATCTGCATGCCGAAGAGGCGCTGATACAGCTCGATCGAGCGTGCCTGATCAGACACGAACAGCGTGAAGTGATTGAATTCTGTTAGTGCTATAAGGCCAGCGCTGGGTGCCGGTTCGGGTATGGCTAGGCACTGTTCGCCCAATAGCCCGGCACCGCCGCAGTAGCTGGTGTCCTGTAGTTGCACGACGATGCCGTCCGGGTCACCGAAGTAGAGCTCCGGCGTGCCGCTTGCGGCGCCGCCAAATTCTGCGCCACGCATTCTGACTCGCGATTGCATGGGGCCTGATTGTTCGAGCGCCTCAATGCCGTTGTCGGCGAGAATTTGTACGGTGCGCTCGGGGTCAAAATTGTCCAGCGCCAGACACAGGTGTGAGATGCGAGGGTTGTCGCTGGCGGAGCCGCCGATGGCGATGAACTGCGGCCCATTCCCCACCTGCATGACCGTGGTCGCTCCCTGGCGCGCTGCTACCGGCATGCCGAACAGGCCCTGATACCACGCCACAGAGGCTATCGGGTTCGACACATTGAGGGTCATATGATTGATGGTCTGAACCGGCAGCGGGGGGCTCGCCTCAGCGCGTGGTTCACTTAGACTAGCCGGGCTGCAGGCGGAGACAGCCGCGGCCGCCAGAGAACTCAGGAATGAGCGTCTAGTGAGACAACTATTCCGTGGCGGGGCTAGCAATCCATTTCTATTTGGGTGCATGCTGTTCTCTTGTTGAGGGCCCTGATGGCAAGTCACATCCATTTATGGCCGAGATTCTTTTTAGGTCTTGAATGTAGCCCTTCAATCGCGCTGTGGATAGTCGATTTCCTAGTGATTTTGAAATCTAGGATAAATTCAAAGGCCAATACCAGACATTAGTGATACAACTTGAGCCTCAGTAAATTGCAGGTTTGCGAGCCTGTAAACCGCTATCTGATCGCTACTCAGCACTATGCGCACAAGAGTCCGAAGGAGACAGTTATGATCTTGCTTGAAAATTTACCGGCGGCCTCATTCCGCTTCACCGCAAAGGGCCTGGCTTATGGCTTTGTCCTGGTCTGTCTGTCATTGGCGATACAGGGAGTATTCGCACAGCCGTTGTTGGTCGATGGCACGATCACAGGTAGCGTGCAAAGCAGCGCGGGGCAGGAGGCCGGCGTCTGGATTATAGCCGAGACCGACGATCTGCCGACCCATTTCACCAAGATAGTAGTTAGCGATGAGCAAGGTCGATTCGTGCTACCGGAATTGCCCGAGGCACTGTACAAGGTCTGGGTTCGGGGTTATGGGCTCGTCGACTCCGATCCGGTCTATCTTAGGACGGGCGCCGATGCCGTTACCTTAAAAGTCTTCGAAGCCGGCGATCCGCTCCTCGCCGCACAGGTTTACCCAGCAAATTATTGGTATTCCTTGCTCGAGGTACCTGCTGCCGACCAGTTCCCCGGCACCGGGGTCGACGGCAACGGTATTTCCGAGAGCATGCGAAGTCAGAAGCAGTGGATCGATATGACAAAACAGGGTTGCCAGCTCTGTCATCAGCTCGGAAATAAGGCGACGCGTACGCTCGACCATCTTGGTCACCTGGACTTCGACAGCAGCGTGGATGCGTGGCGATATCGGACTGCCATGGGTATTCGAGGCCCTTTTATGTCCGCCTTTGCCAACCGCTACGGGCCCCATGGCATGGAGATGTACGCCGACTGGACAGACCGCATCGCAGCGGGTGAGGTGCCACCCACTCCACCGCGTCCAGCAAGTATCGAGCGCAACGTCGTGCTAACCCAGTGGGACTGGGGCAGCGAGTCTTCTTATATTCATGATGAGATCACCACCGACAAACGCGATCCGACTATCAATGCCGGCGGCAAGGTCTACGGTGTCGATGGTGGGCATGGAACATTGCTCGAGTTGGACACCCAGACCCATGCTTGGCGAGAAGTCGTGATTGCTGTGAAGGACAATCCGGACAATCCGGCGGTGACGCGGTTTGCCCAGCAGTTTCCGGTACCATCCGCTTACTATGGCAACGAGCCGCTATGGCAGCGACCTGCCGATCCCCACAATCCGATGCTGGATGAGTTGGGTCGAGTATGGATGACCACTAAGGTGCGCGGCGACGACTTACCCGAATGGTGCAAAGAAGGTTCAGATAACAAGTACGTGCAGTACTATCCAACACGGGGAAGCTCGCGGCAGGCCTCTTACTACGATCCAGCAACCGAAGAATTTGGACTTATCGACACCTGTTTTGGTACACACCATCTGCAGTTTGGATATGGCGAGGATCGCATGCTCTATTTTAGCGGCGGCGGCGACGTCATTGGCTTTATCAACACGCGCCAGTTCGATCGTACTGGAGACGAGCAGGCCGCGCAGGGCTGGTGTCCAATGGTAGTAGACACGAATGGTGATGGTCGCATCACGAAGCCCTGGAATCAGCCAGTCGGTGCGCTGCGCAGCGAGAACGAAGGCGGCGGTGGTGAACAGATGGGCGACATCGATCCGAGTCTCGATACGCGCATGAGTCCCGGTAGCTATGGCGTCATAGTCGATCCCGTTGATAATGTTGCCTGGGGTGTCGGCACCGAATTTCCTGGCCGTATCTACCGGCTGGATATTGGGTCGAATCCCCCTGAGACCTGTATTACGGAAGTCTATGAACTGCCGGTCATCGATGGTGAGGTGCAAGGCTTTGGCCCTCGTGGCCTCGACGTCGATAAAAATGGAGTGGTGTGGACCGCACTATCAGGCAGTAGCCATATGGCCAGCTTCGATCGCCGTAAATGCGAAGTGCTCAACGGCCCAAGCGTTATCAATTCGCAACACTGTCAGCAAGGTTGGTCTCTCTATGAAGTGCCCGGTCCAAACATGAAGGGCACCGACGTAAAGGCTGATTTCCACTATTACAACTGGGTCGATAATTTCAACACGCTAGGGCTTGGCGAAAACATTCCCATTGCTACCGGCTCGGGTTCTGATTCCCTGCAAGTGCTTGACCCAGAGACCGGGGAGTGGGTAATAATGCGAGTGCCCTATCCCTTGGGATTTTATTCGCGAGGTCTCGATGGTCGCATTGACGATCCTGAAGCCGGTTGGAAGGGTCGCGCCGTTTGGGCCAACTACGGCACGAACTTCAATTGGCATACTGAGGGCGGCAAGGGTACAACTAGTAAGATGGTGAAGTTTCAGATTAGACCTGACCCTCTAGCTGATTAGTAGCAGTCGAAATTAATGTTGTTAGGATTATTCCAGTCAACAGAAATTGCAAAGCAAGTATTCCGCTTAGGATTACCAGAGGATATCACTGCTGTCCCACAAATCTCAGTAATGCTTTTATACAATCCAGTAAACATAGAGTTTCACAGCCGATCAGTACAGTGCCGGACATGAATCCGGTTTAAGCCGCCGAGACACGCCGTGAACCCATCCATGGGGGCTCGGCACCAGCATCCCTGCTGGTGACGGTCTCAGCAGCTTAAACCGGATTCATGTCTTCATAGATTTATGGGACAACAGTG
>JBBDIR010000065.1:0-10343 GCA_040880325.1 Pseudohongiellaceae bacterium | reverse complement strand
AAACCGGCTGACGCTACCTGCCTGTTCAGACTCATTTATGGATTGGAAAATACTGTTTACGCTGTATATATTCTGTCAATGGCTCAAAAACCTAAAAACTCTATATATAAGAATTTCTTATGAAGATTTCTTAAAGTCAGTCGATACTACTTTTGTGCGAAAATTCGGGCCAAAACAGCGCCTGGGCACCTTAGGGAGTAGTCAGTTATGTCAAAGGAATCGAATTTCCCCTTCGATCTGGATCTGAGCACCTTGGATACAGGCAGCATTACCAACATCTTGAGCGATATCGAGATGCATATGCCCCTCATGGAAAATGAGGGCGATGTCTCCCAATTATTACAAGTAAAGGCATTCTTCGAGTCTGAGTTGAAGATAGAACGCCGCCTGCACTGATTCCCCAAAACACCAGAAAAATAGCTGTTTTAAGCAGTTTTCGACTCGTCGAATAACTGTGTACTCCCTGCCGTGCTTGCTTTATGCTCCTAGGCCCTGTTTTCTAAAAATAGGTGTTTTTATAGAGAATTTCCAATCTCAAACCAAGATCGAATGTACTTGGCGGGGTTAACATCAGGAACTAACCAAAAAGGGTCATAATTATGAAATCCGTACTATCTCTAATCGCAGTTTGCAGCTTGGTTTGCAGCAGTGCCCAGGCGCTAGACACAGCCGCTCTTGCCAGAGCGATGGCAAACCCTGACCGCCCAGCGGCCGATAAAGAAAGAGATGCTAGCCGACAAGCGCCTGCCGTTCTGGACTTTCTCGGTCTTGAAGCCGGAATGACTGTGCTGGATATCAACGCCTCAGGTGGTTGGTATACAGAAGTTCTGTCCTACGCCGTAGGCCCGAATGGCAAAGTACTTATGCAGAATCGTCCAGGTGGCCGTTCAGCCGAGGCGGCGACCGCAAGAGCGGGTCGGCTGGCTAACGTAGAAGAGTGGTTGACCGATATGTCTGAAATCCCGGCGAATTCAGTAGACTTCGCGATCACCGCATTGAATTTCCATGATTTTCATAATTCCAATCCAGCCGCCGCGCAGGGCATTTTGGCTCAGGTTATGGGCGCGCTGAAACCCGGTGGCATCCTTGCTGTAATCGATCATGAGGGTACGCCCGGTGCAGATAACGTCACACTGCATAGAATCGCATTCGATGAAGCGGTAAAAGCCGTCCTGGAATCCGGGTTTGTACTGGCCGGTGCCAGCGACATATTGGACAACGAGGCAGACGATCACTCGGTTGGACCATTCGATCCATCTCTGGAACGCAATACCGATCGCATCGTACTCAAGTTCATGAAGCTGTAGTTTATGCGCTGAGGTTGAAGGTCCAGTTCTTCAAGCCTCCTTTACTTCGAACCTTTACATGGCGCAAAGCACATAGCGCAAAGCAAAACGAAGGGTCTTGGTGTTAAGCTAAGACCCTTTTTTATTTTACCTACAGCAATATTCCGAGTGTAGTTTGGCGAAGCAAGACTCTCAAAATCCCGTCGCGAAATTTTTATCCGTGTTTCAGTATAGCGGTGTAGCCCTGGAGATAGTCTGGAGCACTAGCGCGAAGCTGACAATCGTAATGGCTTTGACAACCGTGGTAGCCGGAGTTTTGCCGGCCGCTATAGCGTCAGTCGGCGGTCTCTTCGTCGATGTCGTTTCGAATGCCTTTCAAGACAATGGCAGTAATGCCGAGCAGATTCGAAACGATGCGCTCTTCTATGTGTTTGTGGAAGCCGGGTTGGTTGTTCTCATGACCGGCGCGCAGCGCGTTAACACGATATGCCAATCCATATTACGAGTGTTGTTAGGTAACAAGATTAACGTGATGATTCTAGAGAAAGCGTTGACACTGGAGTTAGCGCATTTCGAGGACGCTGAATACTACGACAAACTTGTGCGAGCGCGTCGTGAGGCATCTAGCCGTCCACTGAGTCTCGTTATTAAGACCTTCGATTTATTCCGGGACATTATCGCGTTGCTAACCATAGGCATTTGGTTGTTCCAATTCTCACCCTACGCGGTATTGCTTCTGGCCCTTGCCGGGATTCCTGCCTTTCTTGCCGAAGCAAGATTCTCGGGTGAAGCATTCAGGATTCATCGTCGACGCTCCGCCGAGCGACGCATGCAAATTTATCTAGAGATGGTGTTAACGCGAGAAGACGGGGTTAAGGAAGTAAAACTGCTGCGTCTGGGTAAAATGTTTTTGCAGCGTTACATAGATATCTTTCTCAACATCTACAAAGAGGATCGGTCGCTTGTACTGCGGCGGGGTTTCTGGGGATATGTTTTAGGCCTGGTAGCCAGCGCGGCCTTCTATTTCGCCTACGGTTGGGTTGGCTTTGCCGCGATCGCAGGAGCCATCACGATTGGACAGATGACAATGTACATCGCCCAGTTCCGTCTGGGTCAGTCGGCGGTAACGAATAGCCTGACCTCCATTAATGGCATGTACGAAGACAATCTCTATCTGTCGAACCTAACCGAGTATCTCGAACACAAGGTTCCCGAGAGTACCGGAGTAATGATGCAGGGTCCAAATCCGGCCGACGGTATTCGCTTTGAGAATGTCAGCTTTTATTATCCAGGCAGCAAGGTAGCTGCACTGTATAATATTAACCTACATATAACGCCGGGCGAGAGTTTAGCTATTGTCGGTGAGAATGGCAGCGGCAAGACCACATTGATCAAGCTGCTGACGCGTCTCTATGCGCCAACCGAAGGGCGCATACTCGTAGACGGCCTCGATTTGCAGGAGTGGGATACCGATGCTATCCGCGAGAAGATCGGCGTTATCTTTCAAGATTTCGCGCGCTATCAACTTGTGGTCGGTGAAAACATCGGGATAGGTGACGTCGACAATATCGGCGATGAAAATCAAGTATCAGAAGCGGCGCGCAAAGGGATGGCTGATGAGTTCGTGAAGGACTTGCCGCTGAGTTATCAGACGCAACTGGGAACCTGGTTTAAGGATGGCCAGGAATTGTCTGGTGGTCAGTGGCAGAAGATCGCGTTGTCCCGCGCATTCATGCGCAGCAAGGCAGACATATTAATCCTCGATGAACCGACGGCTGCGATCGATGCGAGAGCCGAAGCTGAAATATTTGAGCACTTCGGCGATCTAACAGACAATCGGATTTCGATTATTATTTCTCACAGATTTTCGACTGTGCGCAGAGCAGGCAACATTATCGTGCTCGAGAAGTCGGAGATACTTGAGCAGGGCAGCCATCAGCAGCTCCTTGATCTAGGTGGTCAGTATGCCACGCTGTTCAACTTGCAAGCAAAAGGCTATCAGTAGTAGTGGGTAGTCCGTTCTTCTATCTGTTGGTAGGTTTTTTTGCCTGCTTCATCGGAACCATTCCATTCGGCCCAATAAATCTTGCGGTGGTTAAGACGACGATCGATTTTGATCGGCGCAGCGGTACTGAATTTGCCTTCGCGGCTTCATTGGTCGAAGTGCTGCAGGCGTTTGTAGCGATTAGTTTCGGCGTGCTGATAAGTACCTATCTCGAGTCGAACATTGCCATTAAGTTCATTCTAGCCTCCCTCTTCATCACATTGGCAATATTTATTTATACCCGCAAGCCGAATCCTACCATGGCCAACCCGCCAGATCGTGCTGGATCCTTTTTTCGAAACGGCATGCTGATCGCTATGCTTAACCCGCAGGCCTTGCCCTACTGGATGTTTGCATTGGCCGCTATCAGCCAGTACTTCCCCTTTCAATACAGTGGCGTGTATCTTATGGGCTTTCTGACAGGGGTCTTGCTGGGGAAATTGTTAGCACTTTATGGCTTTGTGGTGGCTAGCGGCTACTTGAAAACCCATATGGAAAAAAGCAGTCTCCTGGTTAATCGTGTTCTGGCGGCGATTCTACTGTTTATTGGTTTAAGTCAGGGGTGGAACGCGGTAAATTCCTTGTTAGGCTAAGCCAATTAAAAATTAATCGGGAGCTGTCATACCTCTATGCTACATTCTCAGCAAAAAAAGCCTGACCCTAACAGCCTGGACCCAGTTCTTCTCAAGAAGAGCTTACGCCGGATAAGAAGGGCGCGAACTCGCCTCGTCGTTTGTTTCTGCACATTGCCGGTGTATGTTTTGGCAATATGGGTTCTGCTGAATAACGGTAGGAGCATCGATTCGATGATGTGGATCTATATGGCCGTCTACGCCATTTTCGCGATCGATATGTCGATGCGTTACTGTCCTGTCTGTCGCAATCAATTCTATGTGAAGAGCATTTTTCTGAATCTGCTCAGCAAGCGTTGTGTGCACTGCGGTCAGTCGTCGACCGCTACCGAATTCGTTTCCAAGGACTAAAGAAATCCTGCCGCGGCAGGAGCTGTTAGTCTCCTTGCCGCAGCGAGCGCAGTAACTCCAGCAGCTTAGGTGGCTGGCCTGTTCTTAATACGCCCATTCGAAAGACCTTTCCCGATAGCCATAATACGAAGACGATGCTCAGCAGCAACACTATGGTAGTGCCGACTACATCAATCAGAGGTGGGTCGGCGGCGGCCCGATTCATCATCAGGTACGGGGTAAATAGCGGGAACCAGGACATAGCTCTGACGATGGTGTTGTGTGGATCACGCACCACAAATACCATCATCGCGAGCGGTATGACCTGTATCATGATCATAGGCATCATCATCGCCTGAGCTTCTTTCAGCGTGTTACACAAACTACCTATCGCGAGGAACATGCCGGAGTACAGTGCATAGCCGGCGAAGTAGTAAAACACAAACCAGGGGATAAGCTCGGAGCCGAGAATAACGTCGAGGATTTGACTGATCAACTCGGTTTGACTGCTTCGGTACAGAGTTATGAATAGGAAGAAGGAGAGTAGCCATACCGCAATAGTGGTCAGTGCCGACATGCCAATGCCGAGGAGTTTTCCCATCATCAACTCGCCCGCAGTAACCGAGGCAAGCAATACTTCGATAATGCGATTCGATTTCTCTTCTATCGTATTGCTCAGCAGGTACTGCACACTCTGCATGAGCGAGATGAACATCAAGTAGACGAAGCCGATCGGCGCGAGTTGCCTGAAGGTGTCTGCCACGCTGACCTGCTCTTCGCCCTGGGCCGCCGTCGGGTCGAGTTGGCTGATTGGCATGCGGGTGCGCTGCACATTGCGAACTATCTGATTGTCGACGCCCAGGTCAATGTACTCTCGATTGCGAATCTGGGAGTTAATGCTACTTATAATAGCGTCCGGTAGGCGTGTGTCTGTCAGGTTTCTCGCCCAGTACTGAATGCCGGCGGGTCCGCCGCCAGCCTGAGGCATGGCCCCGGGTCGCGAGATGTCCTCATTCACGTCGGCGGGAATAAGAATAAGAGCGAATAGCTCGCTGGGTTTCGAATCCACCAGAATCTTTCTTTCACCGTTGAGATAGGGTCGCAGCGCTTGCGCTATCTCGGTCGGTGCCGCGCTGCTATCAATACCGGCGGGAAGATCTGCGGGGATGAATTGGCGCGCTGGTTGCTCAAATGGAGGTCTGTCATCCTTGAGCGCAGGACTGGCCATGGTCAGTGCGAAGTCTAGTCCGCCACTCTCTAGCCATTGCTCCAGGGCGGCCACCTCATCCGCATCGGCGCTGTCGATCAATTGATCCGCTGGGTTGGTTTGGCCGGCGGCGGTGAGGTTCAGGTCAGTCTCTTTGCGATTTTCCATCAGGTAACTTACAAATTCCTCGAGCACGCGGCGTTGGTGATCGCGCTCTATCGCGGTCTCTACCGCACTGGAATATTCACCAGATTGATCGATGAAGACGTAGTAGCGCGTAGGTGTCGAATTAGCGAGAGTGGTCTGCAGGAAATACATGGCGGTGAATATTATCGGGAATATAAGAATGCCAGCCCAAAACCCTTTCGTCTTTACATTCTCCATGTACTCGCGCCACGCGATTAATCGAACCATATTCATCGAAACGCATGCTCCTTCGCCTCGTCCCCCACCAGGTGAACGAATACATCGTGCAGACTCGGCTCTGTAAATTCGAAGCGGCTGAGCGCTATGTTGCGCTCGAAACAGCTGCGCAGAATATCTTGTGGATTGAGCTGTTCGCTTATCTGTAGCTGCCACTGCCCACTGCTGGCAACAGCAGGATCCATACTATCGATCTGTATGACTTCAGTGACGCCTGCGATTGAGCCCAATGCTGCTACATCGTCCAGCGATTCCAGCATGACTCTGCGCGGTATCGTTGCCTTCGCCTCATTTACGGTGCCGTCGAAAATCTTTCGACCCTTCGCGATCAGGAGAATGTGATCACACAATCTTTCGGCGTGTTGCATCACGTGGGTAGAAAAAATGACTGTCTGGCCATTTTCCGCCATGTCTGTTATTAGTTCTTCCAACACAGATTGATTGACCGGGTCCAGCCCAGAGAAGGGCTCGTCCAAAATGACCAGCTCCGGTTCGTGCGCTACCGCGGAAAGCACCTGTACCTTCTGCCCCATGCCTTTGGAGAGTGATTCTACCTTGGCTTCGGCAAAATCTTTCAATCCGTATTTTTCCAGCAGGTACCAGGCCTGCCGCTTCGCCGACTGCTTACTCATGCCCTTTAGCATGGCGAAGTACTGAATCAGTGCCCACACCTTCATCTTCTTATACAGCCCCTTCTCCTCCGGCAGATAGCCAATCCGATTGCGGACATCCAGAGCCGAAGCATGGCCCAGGATGCTGATCGTGCCGCTACTGGGTTTGATGATCTCCAGAATCATGCGAATGGTTGTTGTCTTGCCAGCACCATTCGGCCCCAGGAAACCATAGATCGACCCTCTCGGTATCGAGAGGCTTATCTCATCGACGGCGGTGAAATCGCCATAAGTCTTGCAGACATTCTGTAGGCTTAAAACCGAACTAGTTGCGGTATTGGTTTGTGATTCTAAGATAGCGGGGCACATGTTAAGCTCAACAAATAAGGATGCAATCTAGTATGTCAGAAACCCTGAGAAGATGGAAAGATGTACTCTGCGGTGCCGAGAGTGAATCGCGCTATGAAAACTGTCCACGGTGGATTGTTTGATGCTGGTCAAAACGCTGGTGTTGACTGAGGCTACTATGAACGGAGTAAGGTAAGCCCGATAAAATACCCGGTCATATCACTTTTTCTGAATATGGCCAGAGCTGGGGTAATTTCAATAAAGAGGAATTCGCTATGAATACGATTAAAAATGTAGTAGCCCTGATTAACCTGAATGATGAGTTTGAGGGAGTGGTGCACAAGGCCGCATACCTTGCAAAGGTAAACGATGCCAGTCTAGAGCTCGTAGCTATCGATTATTCTTCCTACCTGGAAGACGGCCACTATTTCGACCCGATTCAAGCTGCCGAACTACGTCTTGCATCATTGGAAGAGCACCGACTCCAACTCGATGAGATAGCGGGCCCTATAAAAGGCGAAGGATTGAAAGTCGATACGTTTGCCGCGTGGGGGCACCCCAGCTATAAAGCGTTAAATGCCCATATCAAAGACCCAGCCTCTACTCTGGTAGTAAAATCGACAGAGCACCATAATAAAATCGCTCGCCTGTTTCTGTCGAACGAAGACTGGGATCTGATAAGACATGGTTCGACTAATGTTCTGTTAGTTAAAGGTAAATCCTGGCCATCGGCACCGGTCTTCGTCACTGCGGTTGATCCTGAGCATGTTAATGACAAACCCCTAACGCTGGATAACAAGATGGTCACCTACACAAAAGCTTTGGCGAAGGTCAGTGGAGGCTCGGTGCACCTTTTTCATAGTGATTCGGTTCCTCCATTCATGGGTGTTTATTCGCTGATCATGAATGAGGAGGACAGAACCGCGAAACTTGCCGATTTTGGCAGGCGGTCCGGCGTCGAAAAATCCAATTGTCACTGGACCGATTCTCCGATAGAGAATTCTCTACCAAAGCTATTAGGCAAACTGGATGCCAGCGTAGTAGTAATGGGCGCGATTTCTCGGTCTGGACTGGACCGAGTCCTGATCGGTAGCACGGCAGAAAGACTCCTCGATCTTATCGACCGCGACGTGCTAATAATCAAGCCTGACTAGACCACTTGGTTAAATAGGTCCATTAATTAAAGATTAAGTAACACAACGGAGGCGAATTCATAGCAGGTTCTATGGGAGCCAGCTATACATGATAATACCGGCTACGCTTGTGCAGACTATGAAGTACGGCAGTGCCATGTAGACCATGCGGTCGTAGCCCAGTCGAATGCGCGGTGCGATCGAAGACCTCAACAGGAACAGGAACGCTGCCTGCCCGATTGATGTAGACATACTTGGGGAATGCCAGTGCCCATTACTACCGCGACCGATTGCGCCTCGAAAATCTCTCGACTCATCAAGCCTTGTTCAACAAGCGGCGTAATCTCATTCATGTAGATAGTGGCAACAAATACATTGTCACTGATGGCAGATAGCAGGCCATTAGACAGGAGTACCATAAACACCTGCTGACTGCCTTCCATTGCCAGTACCCAATCCATCACTGGATGGACCATCTCCTGACTGTTAATCATCGCCACGATGACGTAGAACACTACCAGAAGCGAAGCGAAGGGTAAGCCCGGCGCGAATGCTTCGCCGAGCTTATGCTCGTCAGTTACACCGGTAATCGAGGAGGCGAGAATGATTACGCCCAGACCGATCAGGCCAATCTCTGCAAGGTGAAGTGATAGCGCAACAATCATTAAAACGGCGACTATTGCCTGAAAGATGACTACCATACCATCACCCTTGGTGGCGCTCTGTTTTAGTTTCTCAGCTTCATCGGCCAGAATTTTTCTGACGGCCCGTGGCAACTCCGCGCCATAGCCAAACCAACCCACCTTCTCGAGCAGGAAACAGGTGAAGACACCGGCGATAAGCGTTGGGATCGTAGCGGGCGCAACCATCGTCGCGAATGTAACAAAGTCCCATTCGGCCGCACTGCCGATAACAATGTTCTCGGGCTCGCCCACTAGTGTGCACACGCCGCCTATAGCAGTACCGATTGCGCCATGCATTAGCAAGCCGCGAAGGAAGGCACGGAAGCTGTCCAGATCTTCACGATGTAAGTCATCGATGTGTGAGTCGTTGGCATCGGCCGGGTCGGCTGCATAACCAACTTTGGAAACTACTTTTTCATAGATATCATCACTGCTGTCCCATAAATCTACGAAGACATGAATCCGGTTTAAGCTGCTGAGACCGTCACCAGCAGGGATGCTGGTGCCGAGCCCCCATGGATGGGTTCACGGCGTGTCTCGGCGGCTTAAACCGGATTCATGTCCGGCACTGTACTGATCGGCTGTGAAACTCTATGTCTACTGGATTGTATAAAAGCATTACTGAGATTTGTGGGACAGCAGTGAGATATCATAAAAGGTAGTAGCGAGTGCGATGAGTACCGCCAAAATAGTCAGTGCATCGAGAAAGGCGGATAAAATCGCGACCACCACGATGGTCACTACATTCATCACCACGCGTGACTTAATTCCCAGTAGTACCTTGTTGATGAACTTGAACAGCATCTCCCGTAAGAAATGCACACCGGCCACCATGAAGATGACGAGCAGAATCACCGGCAAGCCGTGTTCGACTTCTTCGTACACGTGGTGTGAATCGGTGAGCTGCATTATCAACACCTGTAGCGCAAGCAAGCCCCCGGTTGTAGTGGGAAGTATTTTAGAGCCATTGCCAGTGTGAAAATGAATTCGAATAAGATTATCCAGGAGGTGACAAGTGAGCCCAGCACGAAGCAAAAAACTACGTTTATTACCAGAGCCGCTAGAACCGCTTGCTTGTACCAAACAGGCGTGTGCCCCATAAACATCGTCAAAGGCGAATCAGGGTAGTGGTGGATTGCTGATGACAACTATCGCTTCCTTAATTATTATGACAGATTGTATTCGGCCCTCGGTTGCTAGCGGCGTTTGGGAGCAATCGTGATCGCTATGGTTCGGCAGATGAGCTAGCACGCTTTTCAGGTGTCGCTCCAGTACTTAAACGCAGTGGCCAAAAAAGCTGGGTGCATTGGCGCTATGCTTGTCCTAAGTTTCTGCGGCAAACTTTTGTCGAATGGGCGTATCAAACGACGAAATATTCATTCTGGGCGAAAGAGTTCTATGAAAAGAAACGAGCCGAAGGAAAGCATCATCAAGCTACACTTCGCATGCTAGCGTTCAAGTGGATCAGGATACTCTTTAGGTGTTGGCAGACAAAAATACCCTATGATGAATCGGCCTATTTGTTTGCGCTAAAGAGAAGAAAAACCGCAGAGATTTGCTGAGTCGGGGTTGACGAACAACTCAGAGCGTATTGTTGAACGAAGCCGCTACGCGGCAAATTCATAAATCAGTTTTATTTACAATAA
>JBBDIR010000064.1:0-60649 GCA_040880325.1 Pseudohongiellaceae bacterium | reverse complement strand
TCTATGTTTACTGGATTGTATAAAAGCATTACTGAGATTTGTGGGACAGCAGTGACTGTCCCCATTGAATGCTCGCGATCGCAAGCTCTCGTGAATGGATATTAGTAACGATACAAGTCGAAGGCGATCACACATCTATCCGTGTCTGCTCTGAAAGGGATTGTGTGGTGAAAAAGAGAGGAGGGGAATAAAACAATATCTCCTTTCTTCGGGCGATGAGTCTTGCGAGAAAAGCCCTCGTCCAGAATTGTCAAATTATGACCGTGAAGGCCTAACTCGATTGCGCCGTCATCGGTATCTGGAGAGTCTATTGTTTTTAAATAGACGACGCCACTTAGCCAGCCCGACGGATGATTGTGCGGAGTCTGGTGGCCGTCTTTTGTTAGTCGAGCGAACCATCCTCTGAGATCATATTTATCCGGCCATGATTTGATATACGCACAGTCTTCTGTTTGGAATTTGGCATAATATGAATCGATTTCCGTGCGAAGAAGCTTCTCAAGAGCTGCGCAATTCTCGCCAGCCGTAAATATCGTGTTCGGGGTTTGATAGCCGCCCTTCGTCACGCCGTGAATCGGCTCCCATACTTGATTTTCTCTCTTTGCTTCTACTATCAGCGCTTCAATAAAACCGTCTACCTCAGAAACGTGGTCATTCAAATTTCCAATGTGTAAGAAGTCCAACGGCTTTTTACAAAAGGGATAGGGGTCGGCGATTTTTAACTGATGGCTAATAAACGCACTCACGGCGGCTATTCGAAGATTGATGTCTCCGGATTCGGCAAGAGCTTTGATTCTTTCTTCCAACTCGTCATAACGGCCGCTTATATACAGGCATTCAAGCGCCTGCGCTTTCGAATTGAACCAGAACTGGGCGTTGGATGGGTTGGATTCTGTTGTCGTTATTGAATCGAAGTGTTTTATGGCCTCTTCATAGTCGCCACGCTTTCTCAGGGCATTGCCTAGATTGTTGAGAGTCTCAGCAGATTCTGGAGCAAGCTTTAACGCGTTGTTATAACAGTCGATAGCGGCTTGAAGATCGCCTCTATCATGCAGGGCATGGCCCATATTATTGTGGGCATTCACATAGTTCGGTTTTATTTTTAGCGCTTGTGTAAAACTGCCAATCGCCGCTGCTAAATCTCCTTTGACCTGAAGAGCGACCCCCATGTTGTTATAAACTTCGCTACATGCCGGGTCAATCTTCAGTGCTTGTTCATAGCAGTCGATTGCAGAGTCTATCTCTCCGCTATGCTGTAGGGCCGCGCCCAGGTTATTCAGAGAATCGACATCGTTTGGCGTATTATTGACGGCCTGTTGGTAGCAATCGATCGAGGCTTTGAGAGCGCCCTTATTACGAAGTGCAAGCCCCATAGTGTAGTAAACCTGTGTGTAATCGGGTTTAAGCTTTACGGCTTGTTGGTAGTTGTCGATAGCTGCGTCAACCTCCCCTCTCTGCTGCAGGGCGACACCAAGATTGGTGTATGCTTCGGCTAACACATCTCGATCTTGCAGGTTGTTGGGATGATTGGGGCGGGATTTCAGGATAGCTCGATAGTATTTTTCGGCTATAAGGGTATTGCCCTGCTTGTGAGCGGCGATCCCTCGTTGGAGCGCTTGAAGTGCTGTCAGTTCCGACATGAGGACTACCGTAACTACTTAAATAAACTACGTTAATACTGCTTGGGGTGCGGTAAACCTGCACTGATGCGTGAGAGAAGAAATGTGACGCAAGCGATTATTCAAACCTTGCTAAAATACAATCTACAAGTTGGTCAGAAATAGGCCGAAACAACCGCTGCTCTTTGTTCGCTCGATCCAGGATTTGCATCAAATAGGGACCGGATTGGCAGACACTGTGATTATATTGAAAGGGGTTAAAAAAACAGAAACAAAGTGTAACAGGGGATTTCAGACAGTATTTAGCGCCGGATTCGGTGCATAGAGATACTCTCTTAAGTGAACGACGGACGAGAAAGTTGGTATCGCTCCGATCGTTTCCTTCGGCATCTTTCGGCAGCCCACCATCTCGCTCTCAATTATCTGTTATGATTTGCGGCCGAAACAGCAGGCAATCCCAATGAATTCCGTTCCATTTGCATCTCTCCCTCTACGCCCCGAACTCCTGACAAGCATTGCGACACTCGGCTATGAGTCTATGACTCCTGTTCAGGCCCAATCTCTGGCCCATCTGCTCGAGGGCCGAGACCTGATAGCACAGGCGAAAACGGGAAGTGGTAAGACGGCGGCATTTGCCATCGCTCTGTTAAATAAGCTTGGCGCGCAACTGTATAGTACACAAGCACTTGTCTTGTGCCCCACCCGGGAACTGGCGGATCAGGTGGCGGCTGAGGTACGCAAGCTCGCCAGTGCTATACCTAATATCAAGGTGCTCACTCTGTGCGGCGGTAAGCCGATGGGCCCACAACTAGCCTCGCTGCAACGGGACCCGCACATAGTAGTGGGCACGCCCGGGCGTATTTTGAAACACCTTGAGCAGGAAACTCTGCGCCTGAGTGCGGTGCAGACCTGTGTGCTGGATGAGGCTGATCGCATGCTGGATATGGGCTTTCACGACGACATAATGCAGATTATCGGCAAGACTCCCGCCACCAGGCAGACACTACTTTTCTCAGCTACCTTTCCGAATGGTATGAAGGAAATCAGTAGCTTGGTGCAGCGCGATCCTGTGGCTATTCGAGTGGAGGCCAGCCATAACAGCACGGACATCGAGCAGCTGTTCTTTCAGGTGACAAAAAGCGAGCGGGCACAGACGCTGTTCCGAGTTATTGCACACTATCTGCCCGATTCCACTCTGGTTTTTTGCAATACCAAGCAGCAGTGTCAACAGCTGGCGGATGAACTGCGCCAACGAGACCTGCATGCTCTGGCACTGCATGGAGATATGGAACAGTTCGAGCGTGACGAGGTGCTCACTCAATTCTCTGGCAAGAGTAGCTCAATACTGATTGCCACGGATGTGGCTGCCCGTGGTCTCGATGTGAAGGAGTTAGCCGCTGTTGTGAATTACGAACTCTGCCGCGACCCACAAGTGCACGTTCATCGTATCGGTCGAACGGCGCGAGCGGGGAAAACCGGGCTCGCTGTGAGCCTGTTTACCGATTCAGAGAGACGGCAGTTGCAAGCCATCGAAGAGTATCAGGGCTCAGTCGCCAAAGTGCTCAGCACGACGTCGTTGACAGGGCCGGAAGATTTTAAACTCTACCCGCCCATGGTCACGTTATTCGTGAACGGCGGTCGCAAGGATAAGCTGAGGGCAGGGGACCTACTTGGCGCACTGACAGCACGTGGCGAAATAAGCGGTAGTCAGATTGGCAAGATTACTTTGTTCGACAAGATCTCTTACGTCGCCGTCGAGCAAAAGGCGGCAAAGCTGGCATTAGCTATTCTTGCTGATGGGAAAATAAAAGGCAGAAAATTCAGAGTGCGCCGATTACGTTAGCATCAGTCAGTTGAGATCGATGTGGCTTCGTGAGAATAGTGGAGCAAGTACTACCAAGGCAGGGCCATAAAGGCTAAGCAGGCTTGTGAAATCGCCGCAAGTAGCCAGTCGAGTTACCGCACCCCAATTCTCAGCGGATCTTTCAGCGTATTAACAGTTAACTGTTGGTATCCCGGGTTATTATCAGAACTAATCAAGCCTGCCTACGGAGTTGATATAGGGGTTTTCTAATCCTCTGTTGGCGTAATAATAAGCCCGAAAAATCTATCCGGAGTTCTTGATGAATACTATAAAAATAAACTTAGCCTCCATCCTTGCATCATTGCTGATTCCTTTCTGCATCAGCACTCAGGCTTTGGCACAATCCGAATCGGGTCAGCAAGATCATGTGTATGCTGACGAATTCTTCGTCGAACCCCCTACACTGGAGAATCTGGGTTTCGAATGGTTTATTCGCGGCGACGAAAACCGTAACGCCACGGTAGCTGTGAGTTATAGAGAACCAGGAAGTGAGCAATGGTTAGAAGGATTGCCCTTGTTGCGCATCGGCGGCGAGCGTATCTACGCTAGATCGAATTTTGATATTGAGCTGCCACCTATGTTTGCCGGCAGCATAATGAATCTGAAACCTGATACGACTTATGAGGCTCGCTTTACACTAGAAGACCCCGACGGAGTAAGAGGCGACGCAATTAGAACGGTATTGGTCAGTACTCGAGAAGAACCGATGCCGTACGCAGCGGGAAGAACTTTTCATGTATATCCCCATGGCTTTGAAGGCGAGAAGATGGAGCCGTCTTTTGAGGGGCTGCTCTGTGCCTACAATTTCAGCTGTTCAGGCACAGACTGGTCAACTACTGGGCGTCCCAGAGTCATTCCAGGCGACACCATTCTGGTTCATGCCGGGCTGTATAAATACAATCGTTACGAATACACAACTAGCAATCGAAATCGCCTGATGCCATTGGCAGGCACCTATTTCTTGACGGCCGACGGTACGGCGGAAAAGCCTATCGCCATCAAGGCGGCAGGTGACGGAGAAGTTATTTTTGACGGAGACGGTAACTACAATCTGTTCAATGTTGAGGCTGCTGACTACAACTATTTCGAGGGGATTACGTTTCGCAATACCGAGATCGCGATACTGGCTGGAACTCAATTCATCGCCGGCTCGAAAGGCTTAACGGTGAAGGACTCTCGGTTTGAAGATGTCGCGGCAGGTGTGTTCACGAACTATTCTGGCTCCAGTAATTTTTATATTGCGGACAATTGGTTCTATGGCAAAAATGACCCAGATCGATTGATAGGCTGGTCTGACCCTCAGCTGTGGTCGCGTTTCGATGGAGTGGACGGACAAGCTCATCCACCGGCCATGGATTCTTATGTGGCTATAAAGATTTACGGGCCAGGGCATGTGATTGCCTACAACTATATTGCAGATTTTCACGATGGCATAAACGTCGAGACCTATGGTAATCCCGATGGCACGGTTGCATCGGGTTCGGGCGTATATGGCCCAAAATATCCACCAAAGGAGTATTGGGATAGACGGCCGGTGGCTATCGATTTTTATAATAATTACATTACCAATAGTCACGACAATCCCATCGAGATCGATGGCAGCATGCATAACGTGCGAGTGATGCGAAACATGCTGATCAATCATCCATCCCATGCCTTTTGCAATCAGCCTGCCATAGGTGGGCCGATATACTGGATTCAGAATATTGCTTATAACTTGCCTGGTGGCTCTACGCGGTTGACGACGGGTGCGGCAGGAGTGCTTTTCTATAACAATACAATTCTCTCTGAAACGGAAGGTGCGCTGCAGAATAGTCACTGGCGTAATAATCTGATTTTTGGTCAGAACGCCGGTCCGGTTCTATTCAAGATCAGTACTTATACTAACTACACTTCTTCTGACTACAATGGTTTTTATTCTACACCGGGAAAGGATATCGCATTCAATTGGAATTCTCCTCCCGCAGGCGTGATGGCTGATTATCTGGGACCGGACAAGACTCCTGCGCTTGAGTCGAGAGAATATTCGAGCCTGGAAGATTATCAGCGGTCAACAGGGCAGGATCAGCACGGCATCATGTTGGATTATTCAGTGATGCGTAACGTGCCACAGCTGGACGCCGAAGATATCGCTAATCTGCAGAATGTTTACGGCGCGGATACACTCGATTTTAGCCTTGTGCCGGGATCGGCGGCAGTCGATCGTGGAGTTCATCTGCCCAATGTCAACGATGACTTCAACGGCGCGGCGCCCGACTTAGGTGCGCTGGAAGTTGGCAAGGCGGCGCCTCATTACGGCCCGCGCTAACTCGGCGAGCAGTCAACTCGTGTGAACTCGATTGGAGAGAGGGAGCGCCTAACACAGCACCTATTCCTTTAGGGTGAAGCTGAGCGCTCCGCCGCACGGCCAGCGCTCAGGATGTTCTCTATGGCGTAGTTGCCCTCGTGACAGGCATATTCGTACATCACGTACTCGTCGTCACGGGTCAGCGGCATGGAGATAGTAAAAGGTGCGGAGAAGTTTACCGGATCGGTAATTCGAGCTTCCCACAGAATAGTGTCTTCGCTAACGCGGCTGAATCGCTCCACTACCTTAAGCTGGTCGCTGACGGGCACACCCTTGAGTCTGCCACCCGCCATGCTGTTGGCGAGCATGCCGCGATCGTTATAGTTTGTCGTTTCAACCACAAGTGTGTCGTCTTCCCAGTGAGCGATGGAATCCCCCATCCACAATTTCACCTTGGAATCGATATGTTCTTGCTTATCCAGGTGGATTACGCGCACATCGTGAATCATTTCATGGACGATGGTGAAAGTCTCTTCGGTTTGAATGAATCGGTAGGCGTTATTGTAGCCGGCTGGCAACATGGAGCCGGGTACGCCCCGTGTAATACAGCGATCCCAAACAGTGTGGTAGACCCAGTGATCCTCGACATGGGCAAAGCCATAGTCGCGTATTGCCTCAGCCTCTGGGCGAATAGGAGCGCGGCCGGAAGGCGGGTCAGTAATCATTGAGGTTTGCCCGGTCGAAAGAACGGTATCTCCCGAATCGAGCCAGATTTGGTTATAGCCCCCGATGCTGCCTCCGGTTTCGACGACGATATTGTCATCGGCAACGGCTCGACGTGCGGCGACTCTAGCCTCCGTGGCGGCGATTTCATCGTCGGACAGGAATGCCTTATCTGCCATTGAGGCAGGGCGCTCGATCGGGGTGATAGTGTCATTAGTCCACAGGCCCTGCAGATCCGGTTGGCCGCTTGCGGTGCGCCCAACTATATAGTCCTGCGCCTTAACGTCAGCTACCCCCAAGCTGAGCAAGCCGGCGCCTAGAATCGAGAGGATAGGCAGGAATCGCGGGTTCAAATTTGCGCAGCTGATTGTGACCATAAGGTACTCGATACCAATCATGTAGATTGCTTTGTTGGCCTTCCAGACTACATTTAACGACGCAGTTGATCAATCGAATCTGAAGGATAATTGGTCTATTTAACAGGAATATGCACACCGTGTAGATCGGCTGCTGGGTCTGGACAACGGTTCGGACCTGGCTATATCAGCTGGCCATCGAGGAGGCAGCTAATAGAGCTATATAGTGCGAATCTGTGAGGCGGGTCATAGCTTCTGGGGATTAACCCTCTAATATGGGTAGTGAAAATGTTTCACTGGTCAGAAGGAGTATTAAATGTCACATCTACGACTAAAAGTTCGATCTATCCTAACGCTCTTGTTTGCAGTTCTGCTCGTTTTTTCCGCGCAATCTGTCCTGGCTCAAGGTAATAGCCAGGGCAAGGGGCAGGGTAAAAACAAGAACATTGGTGTAGGCAATGCATCGGACGGCATCATGGGCCGGGTTATTACCAATAAGGGCATTATCTATACGGGCAACCCCCTGGAGATAAGTGTTCACTTTCCTCGCGGGTCTGAGCTCATCTCCTCTGGCAGTGTAGATGCCTATGTCGTCGTCTTCGCGCCAACAGTAGTGGAAGAGGATGAGGCCCCCTCCGATGACGCGGATTCCACAGAGACAACCGAAACTGACTCATCTGATGGCACAGCCTCTGCCTTGTCAGAGCCGGTTGTGATTCCGGTCAGCGATGCTGCATCCACTGAAGTGGTAAAGCTATTCGAATTGGAAGCGGTAGACCTGAGTACACTACCGGGCGGAACTTACCAGATAGGTCTTATTCTAACCAATCCTGGCGGCGATCCTCTGGTCATTGGTGATTGGTATACCGGTCTTCTGGGCCTAATCGATGTGGTTGGTCTCACGGTAACCGACGAAGCGGTAGACTTCGATGAAGATGTAGATGGTGAAGTTGATGATGATGACGATGGTGACGGCTTCTCTGATGAAGTAGAGGATGAAGATCCGGTAGCATCCTAGTTAAATTGATTTAATCAGATAACTTCAGCTTAAATAGGCGGTCAGAAGAAGGCCGCCTTTTCTGGTTCTTCTGTCCCGTCCTGAAAGCAGGGGAAAGTGAAGGGAAAGAATGGGAGAAAGGCCACCCAACTCTCCGCACTAAAGAGAGAAAGGACACCCAACTCTCCGCACAGCTCTCTGCAGTCTTCACGACCGGGCCAACGCTAGCGATTTGCCAATATGGCAAAGGCTTCGTCCACGGTCTTGGCAAAGTAGATATTATCCGGCACTTCATCCGCTGACATATTCTGATACATTCGGCCCATGCCGTAATTAACGGGATCTTCGGCGACGAACACCGTGTCTCCTTGCAGGCGTCGGGGGTCCGAGCTGAGTCGGCTGATATAGTGGAATAAGTCTGTGGAACTAATTTCGATTTTTGCGCGAAGCTGTTCGCTAATGGTAGAGAAGCTGGCATCATAATCAGGATGAGAATATATAGCCTCAGCCGCTTGAATTAGCACCGCAAGGGTAATGGTTCCTTTTAGCTCAAGAAGGACAACCGCCTTATCTTTGAAAATGGTGAAATCATATTCTGTTGATTCAGGCATAATAAATTAACGCCAGAGGTTTAGTTGCGGCAAGCTATAATAACTCCCCCTATCCTTACTTAGAAACTTAAATTTTCTGATCAGGCACTACCGAGTCCTATCGAGTAAGGTTTGCGATGAAAGATCCGTATATAGAAGGGATAGCTTAACTGAGGAACCCGCGAGCCAACATTGGGGGTAGCTGTGGCCCTGGAAGCAGAATAGCCCAAACAAGCTCAGGCCTGTGTATCCCCGATGGGTTCGCGCTGGCGCACAAGGGAACTGATTTTATTCCGGCAAAGTACGATGCCGTAGATCCCCCAATGAGCTTTCTTCAGTGGGTGCAAGCAGACTAAAACTTCAGGGCCATGCGATGGAAGTCATACATGCTGATGATGGGTCATAAATGGATGCTCCCGCTGATGCCAATCTTGCTGGCACTATTGTTAAATTGTATGTCCCTTTCGTATGTCCCTTCTTTATGTCCTTTCTTTATGTCCCCTGTCCCGTCCTGAAATAGGTTGTCACCTAGGAGACCTATTGATGAGACATACTGACCATTCCCGTATTAAACGCCCGCAACGCTTAAAGTCGCTAGTCCAGTCGCAATTACTCGTTCTTGCTTTGGCGCAGTCAATTAAGAGTTGATTTCAAGATCGATATGCTATAAAAATAGCATTGTGCTATAAAAGCAGCAGCAATGGAGTCGTCAGAAAGCATGAGCAAAGTTCGTTCCTGCAAGCCCCCTCAGTGGGTTCAAGTGCTAGCGACGATATTCATCGAATGAAAATCGGATACTTCCCCAGTATTCGGTCCATCCTGCGTGACTCAACCCTGCGCAAAGGGCAGGCTGTTGCACGCTATAAGATTCGGGTGGAGAAGCGCAGCCAGTTTGAGTCGAAGACGCTCGAGCTGGATTCCCATACCCTAAGAGACCTGGAAATATTCCAATCCGAGAGCTCCGGCAGCAGTCTGTTTGATCTGTACAATTCCACCAGAACTCAGGGTGGAGCGCAGATACTACGACAGCGAATGGAGAACCCTTACGCGGATAGAGAAAGTATTTGTCGAACGCAACAGTCAATAGCTTACATCCTGAGGCACAGGGAAACTTTCAGAAGGATAGGTTTCTGGATAACCGGGCGCGTGGAACGCTATCAAAGAGACCCGCTGATGTTCGTACTGCAGCAGAATCGAGCAGCCTTCCTGGTCGGTGCCACCACTCTGAAGCTGTTCGATGGTCATCATTACCATCGCATTTTTAGAGGTGTGCAATTTACCTGCTTATTAATTAACTCACTTCGAGAATTTTTGAGACAAACAGAAGCCGAACCGCCAGCGGGTGAGCTCGCACTGTTGGTGGAAGACATCAAACAGATTCTAAACCTGCCCAAGTTTTTGCAGGTGCCTGTCGAGGAGCCCAGGGGCAGAAAGTTTTGGAAGATCCTGCGGCTAGATCAGTCCTTCCGAGTCTATGAAAGAGAGCGGGTTCATGAGCTGATGCAGTTAGCCTACGAAATAGATGCGCTAAATTCATTGGCCGATGCCACCCATGAGTACGGTTATGCTATCCCGGAAATTCTGGATGGCCCGACAAGAATAGGCGGCAGTGGGCTGGTCCATCCCCAGGTGGAGGGAGCCATCGCAAACAAAGTCAGTCTCGATCAGCAGAATAGGCTGCTATTTTTGACAGGGCCGAACATGGCCGGAAAGACAACCTATCTTCGAGCCATTTCTACCGCTTTATACATGGGGCACTTAGGTATGGGTGTGCCGGCAACGCAGTTCGCATTCACCCCTGTTGATAGACTGTTTAGTTCTATCACGATCAGCGACGATGTGCATACAGGCACTAGCTATTTCCTCGCCGAAGTACTAAGAATCAAGGCGATCTCGAGTGCTGTTGCAGAAGGCTTAAAAGTCATCGCAATAATGGATGAGCCATTCAAGGGAACGAATGTTAAGGATGCCTTGGAGGCTTCACTGGCGATCATCGACCGACTTGTGTCGAAGCACGATTGTTTGTTTCTGTTTTCATCGCACCTGATCGAATTAGATGAAGAATTCTCTGTGACAGCGGGTATCGTTAAATGCCACTTCGAGGCACAGGAAAGTGCAGGTAAGCTGGAATTCGACTACCAACTTCACCCGGGGGTATCGGATCAGCGCATGGGTATGCGAGTGTTGTCTGAACAGGGAGTATTCGCACTGCTGGATGGATAGGGTAGATAAATATAAAGACGTCGTAGAATTGAGAAGAGGCGCCTACTAAAAGCCAGGATAGACGAAAGGCCGAATGGAGTCAGCCGCGTGCAATGCGCGAGCTAATTGGACTGCATAGAAGATTATTCAGAAGGCTGCGAGACCGATTTTTTTGAGCCACTACAGATTCGGTGTTAGCTTGGTTCCCCATGAAGAGCGAAAGTGAAGGATTTGCGGGAGAACTCGAGCGGCAACGGGCTGCATTCGGATCATTCGGTTGCGAAACTGGACACTGCGGTCGTTCGCGCATAGCCTCAATGCTTCTTAAACACAACTGGACAATGCCCCGCGTCGGAGATACCTTTGAATCTTCCCAGATACTTCTTCCAATACGTTCTTCCTATACACCGATGAGGTGACCATGCAGACGCGCAACACGGTCGACTGGGTCACCGAGCCGGCACGATCTGCTCGCGCTGATTCTGAAGATTGCTGCGGTTATGGGCTTCCTAGTCTACCTGCCGAGTGTGGTCGCAGCCGTCAGAAGCGGGTTTGTCGGTCTTGCCGTGCTCGACACCGTGGCAGTGGCTGTCGTGATCGCACTGCATCGGGCCGATCGCCTGCCGTTCGCCTGGCGTGCATCGATGTTTTGCCTGGTCTGCTATGTATTCGCTGCCGGACTGCTGGTGGTGGTCGGTCCGATCAGTCCGAAATCAACGCCAGGCACAGCTGTTGGAACTAGCTGAGGGCTACAATGAGTTTTGTGAGTTTAGAAATTCGGAGTTGGAGCTAGTAGAATCGATGCGCACGTTTTGTCTGATGAACTACGCCGCTTGGCTGGCGCGTCGCTGGGAGGATCCCGCATGCCCGATGAGCTTTCCCTGGTTCAATACCGAGCGTTATTGGGCTGAACAGAACTGCGTGAGCAGCTTTTCTTGCTCGATGAGCCTGCCTTGCGTCTCGTTTAGCCTATCGACTTTTCTCAGCGCTGTTAATTTCTTCCCCGCTATCCATGTAGACAAACGCCAGACCAGATTCCTCCAACCAATCTTTGGCTTCCCGCTCGTCCAGCAACATCGCTATAGTAGCTACGGAGCCCGCAACGGTACAAAGGTTTGCGGCTACACTAACTGCGCGCAAGCCAGCAGAGGGCCAGCCCGTCCGCGGATTCAATATATGGCTGTAGCGCCGCCCTTTGTGCATAAAGAAGCGTTGGTAATCACCGCTGCTTGCGAGGCCGCCGCTAGGAATATCGATCTTTGCCATGATGCCTACTTCAGGGTTGGGGTTAGAGATGCCCACTGCCCAGGGCTTGCCCTCAGGTTGTGCGCCTATAACACTGAAATCGCCGCCTAGGTTAACGAGGCCATGCTTTACTCCAAGGCGGCGTGCTAACTGAGCGGCGGAATCCGCGGCGTACTCCTTTACGATTCCTCCGAAGTCTATCTGCATGCCTTGAGGGAGATAAATCCGGGAGTCTTTGTAAGTAATCTTCTCCAGCCCGACATGGCTGCGAGCCAAGTCTATTTGCGCTTGACTGGGGACGGTTGCTTCTTTGAAATCCCAGATTGTATTCAGTGCGCCAGCGGTAACGTCGAATAAGCCACCGCTCTGTTCGTAGCAGCTCAGGGCATGGTCAAAAAGGGATTGTGTTTCCTCGTCGAGTGTAATGCCGAGTTTATTTCCAGCTGAGGAATTTATTTCGCTCAGAAAACTGTCCTTGATAAACCGAGAATATTTTTTCTCCAGACGCGTTACTTCGGCTGTAAGTTGCCTAAACAGTTTTTTCGCATTGACGCGTGACTCATTGAACAATTGAATCTCGCAGAAGCTTCCCATGGCCTTGAAGGAGAAACATTTTGGCGTCGGAGTCATATCACTATCTTAGTCAGGCCAGGAAAGAATAAATGTAACCCAGTAGTGGGTGTCGATTGCCTAGAAGCTTAAATCCAAGCCTACCGACACACGATTGTACTTTACGAGTGCGGTGCTTGGTTGCGACACATCGAAGGCAGAATACTTGTCATTCGCTAGATAGCGTTCGGCGGTCAGCGTAGCCTTCCACGACCTCATGTCTGCTATTAGTGTGAGGCCTCCGCTCACAGCGCCAAATGCCGAGAGGCGGTAGTCGCTCGATTGATACTCACTAGAGGGGGACAGGAAATCATCGACGTTGGTGAAAAAATCCGCTGCGGACTGGCTGTAATAACGAAGCGAGGGAACCACTTGAAATGTGCGCCCCAGATTTTGGTGCCAGGACAGGTTTGCCGTGTGTGAACTGATGCCGAAATCGTCATGGTAGTAACGGTAATTCACATGGAGGGCAGCATTCGCTCCTACAAAAAATTTCCTGTAGGCATTACTCCAGGCTATCTGGGTTTTGTCCTCGGGTCTTATGTCCCTAAGTTTATACGGGTCGCTTAGAAAACCCGATTGCTCAGTAACGCTCAGCGCAGATTGAAAGTTAGATGTTTGATTTATAATTTGACTGACAGAAACAAAAGCCGAAGTATTCTGCTTTTCTTCACTCTCCACGCGATTGAAAAGCGCGGCATCGGTTGGGAAAATGTCATCAGACGCGTAGCTTAACCCTATAGAGACCGTGGTGAGATCGTTGTTGTAGTGCCGTTCTCCATTCAAGCCGAAATAGATCGAGCGATAGTCATTTTCTTTGGAATAGCCAATGTTTCCTGCGAAGCTGCCGTTCTCCAAGTAATAGCGAGCGCCCAGGCTTAGCTCCGCCCGTCTATCGCTAATACCGCTCGCGCCGCTTAGGTTGACGATGGGCTCGCCATCCAAGCCGCGGCTGGTAAACCATGGTGACGCTCCACTGAGTGACTCGTAGTTGGCGTCCACCTGAAGAGACATATTTCGTCCTAGCGGAGAGACTAATTGAAACTGATGAACATCGATGTCGTAACGTTCCAGATCTCCCGGGGCAGCCTCTGAGCGAGACAGATCGTCCTCTTGATAATTGGATAGCTTGTATGATGCTGTGCTCTGAGTCGGGGGAGCATCTGCCAGGGCGATGCCTGGTAGCGCTAGAGCAGTGCTAGTAAGGGCGATAATTTTTCGGGAAGCGTATTTTTTCACATTGGAATAGGGCTAGTTGCAGCCGCAGCCACCACCCGCAGCGCTATTCCCGCCGGAGGAGGCTTCTTTGCTAAAGAATATGTGATCGTTCAAAGAACTCTCTAAGGCATCGGGATCCCATGCCATTTCTTCTCTAGCGAGATAGCCACGCTCCCACGCCTTTACATCCGCGCAGGATATCAGCAATAGACTGCACATAAACAAGAGTAGGGTGGCTCTGAGCTGTTGCAATTGGAACTGCCTCCACTAAGTTGTTGGGGCTAGTCGTTAGCTGACTAGATGCCGCTTAATGACTCGTGTATCGCCTTCCTCTGCGGCCCAGGCGGATGCGCTGATCGTGGTTAGTGCCAAGAGGGCTAGTATTCATGTTCTCTGCTTGATGTTCATTTCGTTTTCTTGCGGTAAGCCTTTGAGCTAGTGATTATTATCAATCCTAGCATCTGCGAAGACTATTCTGCCAGAATCTCATTGCTAGTGATAGCCGCGGTTTGGTTACCTTCGCGCCGCTTTGCGCAGATGCAAAGCAGTGTACAGGAAGCATAAAGGCTATCTCCAACCCGCCCAGTGCACAGAAATCAATAGAATTCCGGCTAATCGAGGTCCACTGGTAATTCGGAATTTAATAACAACCGCGTAAGGCTACTGATCTGTAGGGGCAGAGTCCATGGCGCACAAATCATGCCGATTCAACCTCAACCTCCTTTTCCGGCTAATGATCATAAAGGGAAAGTATGCCTGGCAGAGGCGAATTACATCGCCGGTAAAGGCAAGCCGTGAACTGCATTCGAACATGTTGCGGCTCAAGCTATACCGTTTGCTTCGAAGGATTGAAAAAATCGACGCCCTGGGCATCCAGCGGGAACTGCAAGGCGGCAACACTGTTTTCGATGCCGGCAAGCTCTCGGGCTGCCTGCTGCAAGTGTTTTGGCTCGAGCCCTACTCCGGCACTATCAACTTGAAGTGTAGTCGGATTAATCTTTAGCGCATTGTGCAGATCATCAGTCGCTCCAACGACTCTATTGCCCCAGGCAGCACCCTGCTGGATAAACATGGCACTACCGATGGGCCAATGATCCTTGCCACCGCCTGGATTGTAGTAAGGCTTGCGCCCAAAATCGGAACCTAGCGTGATAACGATCTTGTCGGCGAAACCACCCTGTTCCGCTGTATCGAATATATACGAAACCAGATCGGTTAATTCCGCCATGTAACCGAAGTGATTCCCATCATGAGCTTGATGGGTATCGAAGCCGTTGATGCCCAATTGACAAGAGACACAGAGCCCAGACTGATAAGCAATCAAGGCGAGTTGGGCGGCCCTGTTGGTGCGACCCCCTTCGAAATTGTCAGGCAGCAGATCGGCAAACAGTTTTAGGTCTGACCGCGTCGCATTCGCCAGTTGCAGGGAGTTCATGCCGTCTATCTGCCGCGGCAGGAGTTGATTACTACCTCGTAGTCGAGCGAGGCGAGCGTCCTGGTACTGGGTGATCAGGTCTAACTCATTATCTTCAAACAGACCGTAGATATTGTTCCCATCTTGAACCACGGAATCGTTTACCAAGTTTCTAATAACATCCGGGTCCTGCAGGCGACTGAACCGAGCAATGCCGGCCGTCTCGCTATAGCCGGCAGAGTGTACCAGCGAAAGTGGCAGTTCGGGTGCGATAGCGTTAGATGCGATAGCACCGAAGCTCGGGTAACCAAAACCCAGCCGCCCACTCCAGGTATGCCGCCTGCCATCGTCGTGGGAGTTGGTCTGCGTATCTATACCGTTTATAACAAGCATATCCTGGTAGAAGCGCTCGAAGAATGCCTTGTTATTCGCAACCGGAGCATATGCGATATTGCCAACCTGTTCGATGCTGGCCGAGTCAGCCCAGTTATTGATGGTGCGCTCGCCTGCGATATTTGACTTAGGATCACAGAAACTAGTTACATCCCAGCCACCGATCGCTGCAAGGTTAATATAGAAGGGGCCGCTATAGGGCTCAACTGCTTGAGCGATACCGAATGGCAGTGGAGCGGTCGCACTCAATCCCGCCATGCCTAATATTTTAGTGAATTCGCGTCTATTCATAGTGATTCAACTCTTTTCCAAGCAATAGATCCGTGACTACTCGTGAATGAACTTGTAGTCACGGATCATGTAATTGACGATTGCCGCCCAACTACGTAGCGTCTGATTCGAATCAGTTAATACCGGGTTCGAAACGTTGTCGGTAATACATATCTCGGTCTCACTTAACACATTCGGACCCTTGTTCGCCGCTTTACGCGCATTCCATACCGCCGCAAACAGCTCATAGGTCGCATCTATCTCGGGGTCGTTGATGCCAAGCTCTTCGCCAAGCAGTGTGCTATGCAAGTGCTGAATGTTGGTGCGTATCGCGCTCTCTGCATTTGTTGGCAGGCTGCTTAACTCCACGTGGGGGAACAACTTGCGCTGACTCTGGCTGCGGCCAAAGTCCTGCGCGGTGATCGGGCATGACACTTCATTGGCCATGGTGGTGACTACGGTGCTCATCAGCGTCGTTAAGTCCGTGGCGCGGTCGGTAATAGCAAAGGAATCGATGCCGCCGTAGATTAGATTGTAGACCTCGTCGAGCGCACCGAAGCTACCGTACTCCCAGCTAAAACCTGTCGTGGTTTCCAGTTTTCTATTCAATTGTTCTGGTGTAAGAAGCTTGCCGGTTCCCACACGATCGAGCTCTACAACTTGCTGGCTCGTAATCGCATTCACTGAGTCTGCCCTGAAATGATCGCTAAGGGTCAGATCTACTAATAAGTCTTTGAGATTGTGTGCGCCATTGCCGGCGCTGCCTGTTACGAAATTGGCCGCAACGTCTTGCATCATCTTCTGCTCAGTATTGTACGCAGCGAGTTTGGAATTGTAGTCAGAGTCTTCCGGGTTCTCTGGAAGCGCATAGGCATCGCGGCCCATAATCGCCGGATACCAGAAATAAACTGTTCCGTAGCCGAAGCGCGGGTCTTTTACAAATTTGTCTGCTAGCCATTGAATGGAGTTGTCACTATTCGGGGCTAATTCATTGCCGAAGCCTGGTGCGAGCATGTCGGAGTACCAGGTATCGCCGAGCTGATAGCCGCTGTCGGGGTTGAATCGATTGGAGCCGGGCAAGGAGTGCTGACCGCCGGGCTGGTCTTTGTAGAATCCATTGTCACCATAATTCTGAAAGGCGCCTGCAACGGGATCCATTATGTCATGACACACGGTGCAGTTTTGATTGTTCAATGTTGGGTTGTTCTCATCTGCCAGAGCAGACTGATCGGTAGTGCGTTCGGAGAGTCCTTCGATGTCGACTCCGAGAAAAAAATAGTAGGCCCAGCGTGCGCGGGCGCGATTACGGTTAGTAGCTGTCGATGGAAAGCGGCTTAGGAAAGCGGGAGAGTTCAGTAGGCCTGCATGGGGATATTCTGTCGGGATGTTATAACTGACGTTCGGGTTGTTCGGTGCACAGACAGTGCAACGGAAATAGTCGGTGATCCTGCCCTCACGCCATTCGTCAGGATCACTGGGATTGTCGAAGGTAACGTTCCCTCCGTAGATCTGGGCCGAATAGGGATTCACCATGATGTAGTCGGCGGTTAACACCTCGGTATAGGGTCTCTCCTTAGTCACTACATTGATAACCAGGCGCATCGGCTCCTGCGCCAGCGCCTCGGACGTTAGGCGCTTATCGGAACCGGCTGGGGCTGGCACCTGATAGTACTGCAGGGAATTAGGATAACGGAATCGATCCACTATGCTAAACAGGTTGGCGGCAGACGCCTCGGTAAGCAGGCGATCGTTCGTCGTCTCCATCAGGAAATTCTCGAAGCCGGGGCCCGCCATTAGCCCGCGCACTGCCGAACTCAGGTCTGCCCCGCTGCCACTGGTCACACTGAAGAGTTCCGCCGCTGTGGGCAGACGACCCGCATACAATAGGGCAGCTTTGCGCAGGGTCTGCTCGTTGTCTAGCTTGGCCACCGCCGCGAAGATCCCCTGCACGTTTGAGCCGAAGCTGGCGACCTCATCGTTAACGGTAGCGACGAAAGCTGACCAGTCGGCAAGTGCGGTGCTGCCGGTGGTCAATTGCACGCCGCCGCCATGGGCGGAAATTCCCTGCGGCTTGGATAGTATCAACGAGGCGCCGCTAGGCACGTTCTGAATGTAATCAACCAGCGTGTTGTAATTGATCTGCTGGAAGCCTTCGACGCTGCTGTTGACATAGTGCAGCGCACTCGTCGAAGCAACACCGGTGCTGGTGTGACAGACGATGCATTGGTTCTGCACAATCGGCTGCGAGATATTCGAGAGGTAAAGTGTAAGACTGGCTTGATCGACAACTTCAGGCTCAATCGAAATAGTAAGTGGATCGCCGCTGTAGTAAAGTTCACCTGGCGCCGCCGTCGTGTCGTAGGCTAAAAAGATCGAAAGCGACGCGCCCGCCAAACCTGCAGGTCCGAAAGCGATGTTTTCCAGAATCGTAATCGGCTCACTCGCCTGCAAGGTACGATCAGGCAGCGTGGCCTGCAGGTTCGGCAGGGTCTGATCCCAGATCGCAAAATCACCCGACTCGAGACGCATGAAGATGTCCGTGCCGAGTTGTATCAGTAAGTAGACATTGCCCACGGTATTAACATGCCCCGCCTCAACCTGAATCTCCGTAAACAGACTCAGCGGCTGATCGGCAGCGAAGCTGGAAGCAAACGAGACGCTATTGTCGGCGGTAGCCCCGCCGAAGAATCTCGCGGTTGTCGTGGCACCGGTTGTGGAGGGACTCCCCAGCTCCGGTAGCTGCGCCGAGGCGGCGGCAGAAAACAGACCGAAGAAGTAACATAATAGGGTGTAAGCCAGCATCCTCCTGCCCAATTGCTTAAAACTAATTCCTTTATATCTCATATTCATACCCGCTTTATCCCAGTAAACACCGGTCATTTAATCATATTCACCTGATCTAACTGCCAAGTAGGCCACAGTTTTGCCTATGCTATTACTATGCAGAAAGTCAAAAGTATCCGGCGCTTACTCTAATGACGCCGCTTCCGGCTTCGAGTTACAGGCTCGCCGTTTTAGTCGCCTGTGTCTCTATAACAACGCGGTACTCGATAAACGGTTTACACCGAATCAGGTTGAGTAAATCGGATGCCCGGTCGAGTCTGCTAGAATCGGGCGCAGCGGAGTACAGGGATGTGCGGGAGCGGCCAAGTCATGGCAGTGTGGCGCTCGGCGAAAGTTCGGTCATCGGGATTGTCGCTGGATAACACCCGGGATACTCGAAACTGGATGCGCGTAATACATCTAGCCATTCATCCAGCGAATCCGCTAGTCGATCGATGGCTAAGGCATAGCCCAACCAATTATCGACTAAGAGTGCTGACCCATCGCGGATGGGATGGCATTATTAACCGAGTGAATAGGAAGAGATGAATGCCGTTCCCCCGTTAATGGGGTAGAACCCGCTGTTTTATGTATGGTGCCCAGGGGCAGAATCGAACTGCCGACACGAGGATTTTCAGTCCTCTGCTCTACCGACTGAGCTACCTGGGCAAATATTTAAACTAACTAACTCGTGCATCCTGCACAGCTTGGCAATGCAGCCCATTGCTCCTCTGCTCATTCCAGCCAGCAATCACAGATTGCTGTCGTTCGACTTTCGCTGGAAGCTATCGCTTCCAAAACGCTCGGTCTCACCCAACTGAGCTACCTGGGCATTATTTGAGCTACTGCGCTCGGTGATACTTCGTTGAAGTCCGATATCTCACTCGGTCACTTAACTGTAAGTAAGCTCCCTCCTTCGATTCGGTCTTCGCCTTGTTCCACCTTGGCTTGTGACGATTGAAATCTGTGAAAGATTCCAGAAAAGCGCCGTTTCACGCAAGCCGCGTATTAAATAGAATCTGGGCTTTTTAGTCAAGCTGGAGGGCGGATTTACTCGCTTTCGGGCACAAAGCCCTCCGCTTGGTCATAATCTTCGTTATTGAGGAATTTATCCATCTCGGTCTGCAGGTATTTGCGGTCCTCTGGGTTCATCATGCTGAGCTGTTTCTCGTTGATTAGCATGGTCTGCTGCGCCTGCCACTCGCTCCAGGCCTGCTGGGAGACGGTCTCAAAGATTTCCTGCCCCTTGGCGCCGGGGTAGGGAGGCGCGGGCAGGCCGGGTAGTTCCTTGTCGTATTTCTTACATTGGACGGTACGTGACATAGTGAATCTCGTTGTGTTGCTGTGTGATTATGTTTTCTGGGCGAGCCTGGACAGGAGCTTCTTTACCGGTGCTGCCAGCCCGACTTCCAGAGAGTGATCTAAAGGGTACCAGAGCCAGCGATCGGTTTCCGCTACTTCATCGAGCTTGCTGGCAGAAATCAGCACCGGCGTGATGTCTAGATGGAAGTGAGAAAAAGTGTGGCGGATGAGTTCGAGCCGCTCTAGGGCGCCGGGGTCCTGTTCCTCAATTGCGGCGCCACCCATTTCTGGAATCGAATCGGGTTCCGGTGATTCCGGAAGGCTGTACAGCGAACCCCAGATTCCCGTGGCTGGCCGCTTCTGTAGCAGCACTTCACCAGCCTCGTTTAACAGAATGAACATGGCTACGGATTTTGTCGGCAGGCTTTTTCTGGATTTCTTGCCGGGATACTCGCCGATGCGGTCCTGCCGCTGGGCCTGGCAGTCCGTTTGCAATGGGCACTGGGTGCAGGAGGGTTTGCTGCGCGTGCAGAGGGTGGCGCCGAGATCCATGATCGCCTGCGTGTAGTCTGCGACTCGCTCGAAGGGCGTGGCGGCTTCTGCAATCTTCCATAACTCTTTCTTTACGGCAGACTGCTCCGGCCAGCCGCCGATGCAATGGTATCTGGCCAGAACCCGCTTCACGTTGCCATCGAGGATAGGGGCGCGCACATCCATCGCTATGGCGGCGATTGCTCCGGCTGTGGATTGGCCAATGCCATCGAGTGTCATTAGTTCCTCAACGCTCTGTGGGAAAATGCCATTGTGATCATCGGTGATGACCTTTGCGGCCTTGTGAAGATTTCTTGCGCGAGCGTAATAGCCTAATCCAGTCCACAGATGCAGTACCTGATCGGATTCTGCAGCCGCCAGTTCCTCGACCGTCTCGAAGCGCCGCATGAAGCGCTCGAAATAGGGGATGACGGTGCTGACCTGCGTCTGTTGCAGCATGATTTCCGACACCCAGACGCGATACGGCGTTCGGTTTATCTGCCAGGGTAGGTCGTGGCGACCGTACTGGTCGAACCATTCGAGGAGACGCTGTGCAAAGAGGGGTTTGACTGCCATGTGGGGCAAAGCTAATTCAGAAGATTGCGTAACAGACCACGCGCGTCGTCTCTTATTTCGGGTGGAAGCTGATCGCTAATGACTTCGTTAAGTTGGTTTCTCAAGGCGTCGCTGCCTAGCTGTGTAAATATTTCCCGTACCTGAGAGAAATCAGGGCGACAATACTGGTTCACCTCGTCTGCGAAGTTCGCGGTACATTCTACCGGCCATGAAACATCGTGATAGAGCTCAGCCACCTGTATAGTTTGTAAGTAGGGCTCGCCCAAGATGGTGAACAGCAGGTCGTAATCGAAATTTTTCTCCGAGAGGTTTATACCGCCCGTGCCTGAGACATCGAAGTTGTCCATGCGTAGATTGAGCTGCTGATTTCCTTCGATACCATCGTTTATCAGGATAAACCCACCGAGTTCGGCGAATCGAATAACATCGGGCCATTGCTCGATAGTTCCGCCGTTAGGGCTAAGTGCCGAGACTGCCGTGAACACCTGTTTTATTACTCCGATATCCACGCTGTTCTCGTTAATAGCGAAAGTCGCAGACCCATTCAGCGACTCCGTCATAGCATCTGTAGTCTGACCACTTGCTGTGAGGTCGATCTCGACGTCTAGCTTGCCGGTGACAGAGTTGAGCCGAGAGATTGTTGGAGCCAGGTCGGCCAGATTCATCTGACGAATCGAGACCTGTGTAGCGAGTGTCGCTTGTTCCGATCGAGCGTCGAGTCGAACATTGCCGGCGATGCTGCCCTCGAATACCGAGACGGGTTGAATCTCTACATCCAATACACCGTCTTCTATATTGGTAAAGATACTAATACCGGTGAACTGCAAGTCGTTCGCCACAACAGATTCGATCGCGATGGAACCAAGAACATTGATTGCGTTCAGTAGCTCGCTGGGGATAGCGATGGTAGTGCTCTGTGCCGGCTGGTCAGGAACGCTAGCCACCGCCACGTTTCCGTCACCGTCACCATCACCGCCCTCCGTCTCGATCGGATCGGCTGTGGATTCGGGGCTTAAAAAAGCAGAGAGATCAATCTGATTGCTTGCTATCTCATAACGGATGTTAGTAGGTGTTCGGTTCGTCGCGAAGCTAATGTCGGCATCGGCGACTATTCGACTATCGGATAATTGCACTACTATGTCGGGAATATCGATGCCAAGTTCATTGCCGCTGAAACTTAAATCGATAGTGGCTTGAGGCCTTTCGGCGTGAGAAAGAAGCGAGCTAGCCGCGTCTAACTCGGGCTCTCGGACTCCTGTGGTTTCCATTAATCCGATAACGTCGAAGTCATTGGAGGCGAGCGAGCCCTCGAACGTGATAGCCTCGCGTAAGTTGCTAATAATTAACTCCCCCTGCAGCAACATCGGTGTGAGGTTAAATTCAATATTCTGAATATTGACGCGTCCATTATCCATGTCGGCGGTAACGTCCCCGCTGAATCCCATGGCCATCGGTTTGCTCATGCCATTGTTCAGGAAATTAAAATTCACATCGACATCGAATGGCCGACCTTTGATATTTGTGTTGTTACTCACCAAATTTAAATTGCTGACGCTGTAGCGCAGGCCTTGAGACTGGTCTTGAATATCGACACTGGCATTAGCAATGCGTAGGCTCTCGAATGACACAGAAACCATCTGAGAGTTGTTAGGAGAGTTAGGAGAGTTAGGAGGGTTATGAGGATTAGGAGAGTTAGCCGATTGGCTGACCTGTTGTTGTGTTGATGAGGGTGCTGTGGTGGCAGTGCCTGCTGTGCTAGCGGGAGTTTGAATATCCCAATTACTCACTCCGTTGGCATTGATGAAATAGTTGACATGGAAATCATCGGTAGACAACTCCCGGACCAGAATCTCGCCACCGAGCAAGGCGCGAAGATCTACTTGAAGCAGGGCGGCCGTCGTGGACGCGAGTTCCTGAGGCGAGGCCGGGTTCTTCAATCGCACATCATTAAGTGTGAGGCCTATGGATGGAAAGAACGCGATGTCCATATCACCGGCGATCGTGAGCTGATAACCCGTGCTGGAGAAAACGGCAGACTGAATCGCCGCTTTGTTCTGCTCGGTATTAACAGCTAGCAACAGGATAGTTCCAGCGACTATTATTAGCAGGATCACACCGAGAAGTATTCTGGCGAAAGTTTTAATCATTTCTACCTAATTTGAATGTCTCGTGAGGGCTAAATCCCCCATAAACCGCACACTGCGGCTGCCAATTCGTCTAGAGTTCAACAGCCGTCTAGTTTAGCGGATTGGCCGAGTACTTGCACGGAGCAGACGAGCGGCGCGAAATGCGCGTATCTGCTGCTTTCAATGCGCCAGAGCGGGCATTATAATGCGCTCTTTCCGAGGTTCCTAATGCACCTTTGCTGGCTGCATAGCTCGCTCGGCCAATGAATTTGAACTTCACCAATATTTTCAACTACAGCGATCGCATCAATGAGAACAGCATCAGTAGAACGCAACACTAAAGAAACTCAGATCTCGGTGGCGGTGAATCTCGATGGCACGGGAAAGCTGGATGTGGACACGGGTCTGCCCTTTCTCGATCATATGTTGGATCAGATCGCGCGGCATGGCTTGATCGATATCTCGATAAAGGCAGTGGGCGATCTTGAGATAGATGCGCATCACACGGTTGAAGATATTGGTATTACATTGGGCCAGGCGTTCGACCAGGCTCTGGATAAGACCGGGATTCGTCGCTATGGCCACGCCTACGTGCCTCTCGATGAGGCGCTCTCGCGCGTAGTAATCGATTTCTCCGGCCGCCCGGGGCTGGACTATCATGTGCAGTTCGTTAAGGGCACCGTTGGCGCATTCGATGTGGATCTGTTCCACGAGTTCTTTCAGGGCTTCGTTAACCATTCTCTGGTAACGCTGCACATCGATAATATTCGCGGAAAGAATGCGCATCACCAGATCGAAACCATATTTAAGGCCTTTGGCAGAGCTGTTCGCATGGCAATCGAAGCGGATCCTCGACAAGAGGGTGTTGTTCCTTCCACGAAAGGGTCGCTCTGAGCTTTTTAATGTCTGGAACTCACAAAGCGCTATCCCTTTTCAAACACGCAGCTATCCACTGACTAGACTACATAACACATGAACAAGATCGCGGTAATTGATTACGGCATGGGTAATCTGCATTCGGTTGCGAAGGCATTGGAACATGTTGGCCGTGAATTGGAGCAGCCAGTCGAAGTCATCGTAACAGCCGATGCCAATCAGATAGCCGCTGCCGATCGGGTGATTTTTCCGGGAGTGGGTGCGATCCGCGACTGCATGGCGGAGATATTACGCCTTGATGTAGACCAGATAGTGAAGGACGCAATACAGGAAAAACCCGTGCTAGCTATCTGTGTCGGGATGCAGGCACTGATGAATTTTAGCGAGGAGAATGGCGGCGTACAGTGTCTTGGTTTCCTCAGTGGCGAGGTTCGCTATTTCGGTGACGACCTAAGAGATGCCGCGGGAGGGCGACTAAAGGTTCCGCATATGGGTTGGAATCAAGTTCGGCAGACTGCGGCGCACCCCCTGTGGAAGGATGTGCCAGATAATAGCCGCTTCTATTTCGTCCACAGTTATTATGTTCAAACGCAAAACAAGGACATGATCACCGGCACCACAGACTATGGGACAGAGTTTGTCGCTACGCTTGGCGCGGGTAATATCTTTGCGACTCAGTTTCATCCAGAGAAGAGTCAGGCAGTGGGCCTAACTTTATTGCGCAACTTTCTTCTCTGGGATGGAGAGATTTAAAACACTTAAAATTTACTAATAGAAGAGCCTTACAAAAGTTCTAGAGCGATACGATGCTAGTAATTCCAGCGATTGATTTGAAAGATGGGCAATGTGTGCGTCTGAGGCAGGGGCGCATGGAAGAATCTACGGTTTTCTCTGATAGCCCGGTAAGCATGGCGGGTATCTGGTTGGCCAAGGGCGCACGACGTCTTCATCTGGTGGACCTGAATGGCGCCTTCGAAGGGACGCCGGTGAATGCAGAGATTATCACCAGAATAGCGTCAACCTATCCAGACCTGCCGATACAGATCGGTGGTGGTATTCGAAACCTGGAGAATGTTGAGTTCTATATGAATGCCGGTGTCAGCTATGTAATTATTGGCACACAGGCGGTGAAGAATCCTGCATTTGTCAGAGAGGCCTGTGAGGCCTATCCCGGTAAAATTATTGTTGGCATCGATGCGATCGAAGGCATGGTGGCTACGGAGGGATGGGCCGATGTGTCCGATGTCTCCGCCGTTACTCTGGCAGAGCAGTTCGCAGACTTCGGTGTCGAGGCGATTGTCTATACCGATATCAACTGTGATGGAATGATGCGCGGCGTAAACCTCGAAGCAACCAAAGAGTTGGCCGATCACTCGCCGATTCCGATCATCGCCTCCGGTGGTGTCAGCAAGCTGGCTGACATTGCTGCACTACGCGAAGTTGCGGAAGCGTCAACCGGCGGTGGCATAATCGGTGTTATAACCGGCCGCGCTATCTATGAGGGGTCTCTGGATCTTTCGTTGGCGCAGCAGCTCTGTGACGAAGAAATACACTAGGAAAATATCAACAGCGATGGCACTGGCTAAACGAATAATACCCTGCCTGGATTGCGAGAATGGCCGCGTCGTCAAGGGCGTCAAGTTTCTCGATATCCGCGACGCCGGGGATCCCGTCGAAGTAGCAAAGCGCTACTGCGACGCCGGTGCCGATGAGATCACCTTTCTGGATATTACCGCGAGCCATGAGGGACGGGAGACCACCGTGCACACGGTCGAGGCAATCGCGAGCCAGGTTTTCATTCCGCTCACGGTAGGTGGCGGCATTCGTACACTGGAAGATATTCGCACCATGCTCAATGCTGGCGCCGACAAGGTGGGAATCAATACCGCCGCGGTGGTGAATCCCGATTTCGTGCGTGAAGCAGCGGCGCGTTTCGGTTCGCAGTGCATTGTAGTCGCCGTCGATGCGAAGCAAGTATCGAAAGTGGGTGAAGCACTGAAGTGGGAGATTTTCACCCACGGTGGTCGCAAACCAACTGGCCTCGATGCGATCGATTGGGCCAAGCGCATGGTGAGTTACGGTGCTGGAGAAATACTGTTGACGAGCATGGACCGAGACGGCACCAAGAGTGGTTTCGACCTAGCGCTGAATCGCGCCGTGAGTCGCGCCGTTCAAGTGCCTATCATCGCATCAGGCGGAGTGGGAAACCTTCAACACCTGGTAGATGGCGTGTTGGAGGGTGAGGCCGATGCCGTTCTCGCCGCTAGCATCTTTCACTTTCAGGAATATTCAATTCAACAAGCCAAGCAGTATATGGCCGACAAGGGAATCGAAGTTCGTCTCTGAACTCAATTCCCCGGCAGCGCGCCTTTAGTTTAAGTCGCGCTGTGCGAATGAGCCCGATGTGTTGAGGCGGCGCGCTGGCTTAAACGCATTAATCCCTCTAAGCACGTTCAGTGCCTCGTTCAAGGGGTAGTCACTTACCAATACTTCTTCCGCCGATATCAGCGCCTCGGCGAGTCGCTGATTGTCCACATTCGAATCGTTGCCATTCTCGAGGTGGCCAGAAAGATCGGATTCATTGTATTGCATGACATTACGCGAGCGACGTGTAACCAGAGCCTCGTCGACTTCGATGTCTGGCTCTATGCCCTGCGCCTGAATCGAACGACCGCTGGGTGTAAAATACAAAGAAGTCGTAAGCTTTATTGCACGCCTTTCGTCCAGCGGCAGGACAGTTTGCACGGAGCCTTTGCCAAAGCTGCGTGTACCCATGATGATCGCCCGCCCGTGATCTTGTAACGCCCCTGCGACAATCTCCGAGGCGGAGGCAGAGCCGTTATTGATCAGCACAACCAAGGGCACATCACCCGCTACTGTCTTGCTTGTGGCTGAAAATTCGAGGCCAGTCTGTTCCAGCCTGCCCTCGGTATAGACGATGCGGCCCTCGTTGATGAACGCGTCAACGACGCCTACCGACGCTTGCAAGATCCCGCCAGGGTTATTGCGAAGGTCTAGTACCATTCCCTTTATGGGCTGATCGATGGCTTCGTTTTCTGCATACAGCTCTTCTATCTCTTTTTCCAGTTCGGTGCCGGTGTTGACGCGAAACTGTGAGATGCGCAGATAGGCGTAGCCCGGTGCGATGATTCGGCTGCGCACGCTGGTGATGGCGATGACTTCACGGGTAATAGTGACATCGAAGGGCTCCTGCCCCTCTCGTGCAATGGTGACGGTGACGTCTGTGCCAGGTGCGCCGCGCATCATCTGCGCCGCTTCTTCCGGCAGCATTTCTCGCAGTGGCTTCTTGTCTATCTGAATGATGAGATCGCCCGCCTTGATGCCCGCGCGGTCCGCTGGCGAATCGTCGATAGGGCTGATCACACGAATGTAGCCATTCTCTCGAGCAACCTCGACGCCGAGACCACCAAATTCGCCGGTGGTAGATTCTTCGAGCAGGTCGAAGTCGTCGCCCGCCATGTAGGCAGAATGAGGGTCGAGACCGGCAAGCATGCCGCGAATTGCATTCTCCAACAGCGTCTTGTCGTCAATCTCTTCCACATAGGACATTCGAATGCGGTCGAGCGCCTCGGTAAACATTCTTACTTCATTCAGCGGCAGCGGTAATGCCTCCTGCTGATTCTGCGCATTGGCTGGGTTTGGATACAGCCCGGCAAGCAGGGCAATCGAAAGGCACGCCGCAATCGAAAGGCACGCCGCCGCAGAAAGAGAGAACACGCGGTTCGTGGACGACTGCCCGAGCCTGGATGGAGTGAAATTCATAGTTAAATCCCGATAGTGCTGAAACTTGATGAAGCCCGCATAGTGTGGTCTCTGGCGGTTCCTGGTCGATCCAGACCACGCCCTTCTGGAACAGATTATACGATTAGAGCAAGTGTTTCAGTTTATTCCGCAATACGCAAATTCGATGAAATGGCCCGGGAATATCACCAGACCGGGTTTTTCTAACCCCTAGTCAATTGGAAAACCAATCAGTCGGATTCCGTGCCTCGCCATGGTGGCGTATCTCGAAATACATGCCAGGGCGCGCTTGTCCGCCATCTTGACCGCGGGTCAGTTCGTTGGTGAACCCTGACGTGGAGACGATCTCGCCTGCATCCACCCAATCTCCGGCCTGCTTGGATAGAGCCTGATTGGCGCCATATAGTGACATATAACCTTCGCCATGATCGACGATCACCAGCAGTCCCGTGCCTCTGAGCCAGTCGGAAAAAACGACGCGACCAGGATGAATTGCCTGTACGGGCGTTCCCTCGCTTACGCCAATAGTAATGCCCTGGCGGCGCAGATCGCCGTCGCCATAACGCGAGCCGTAGCGGCTAATTATCTCGCCCTGAACTGGCATCGATAACTTGCCGCGCTGTGAGTTAAAGGGTGAGCGCCGCATGGCGGCGGGGATGTCCGCCACGGCGCGATTGATCTCCTCGATGAGCGCTTGCAGCTGCAGCTGATCGATCTCCAATTGTTCAAGTTCGGTGCTGCGTGACGCGATGTCCTCACGCAATTGGCTTAGCGCAATCTCCCGCTGCCGTTTCGATTGATTCAGACTCTCTAGTGCTTCGCCTAAGGTAGATTGTTCCGCTTCGAGTTCTCCAGCCTTTGACGCCAAACTGCTGCCGATGGATTCCAGCTCGTCGAGGGTTTTTTGAAAGGCCTCGATACTATCTAGCTGTGCCTCGCTAAACAGCCGGTGGTAATGCAGCATGCGTGCGCTCCTGGAAACATCATCCTGGTTTAACAGAAGTTCTATGGCACTCTGATTGCCCGTCAGATACGCCGTTCTAATCGTCTGCGCGAGAATTTCTCCCTGGGCTGTTTTTCTAGCGTTTAGTTGAGTTGACTGCAGCGTGAGGGTGGCGATTTCAGATTCAGTCTGTGCAAGCTGTGACTCAATATCGGTAACCGATTGACTGAGCGTCGATATCTCTAACTCCGCCTGTTGTAGATTCTCAATTTCCAGCGACTGAGTAGATTTTGCCTCACGCAGCCAAGATTGAATCTCATCGATGGCATCACCGACAGCGGCGAGCTCCTGCTGTGCCTCAATGCCATTTTCTGCCGCGAAGCTTGCGCCGAAGAAACAGGTGAACACGAAAAACAAAGACAGCTTTAACTTTGGTTTTGAATCTTGCAGTGAAGCCTTCATCGAACCGCCGTCACTCTTATTGAATTCATAGGTGAATGATTGCGTCTAGCCGAGCAGGATTTTTCCTGTCATCTCCTTGGGTACAGGCATATCCAGGAGCGAGAGCAGGGTGGGGGCGAGGTCCGAGAGACTGCCTTCGCTGACGAACTGTCTGCCGCTTGTCCCTACGTAGACAAGTGGCACAGGGCCGCTGGTATGGGAGGTAAGAGGTTGATTGGTTTCCGGGTCCAGCATCTGCTCGACGTTGCCGTGGTCAGCGGTGATGAGTAGATCGCCGCCAGTCTCTTCGATAGCCGCAACGATCAAGCCCAGACACTTATCCACTGCTTCCACTGCCTTGACGGCGGCATCGAAATTGCCCGTGTGCCCGACCATGTCGCCATTGGCGTAGTTGCAAATTATAGCATCGTACTTTTGCGAGCGAATCGCAGCGACCAGTTTGTCGGTGAGTTCGAAGGCCGACATCTCAGGTTTTAGATCATAAGTTTTCACATCTGGCGATGGCACGAGCGTGCGATCCTCGTTCTTAAAGGGTGTCTCTCGCCCACCATTGAAGAAGAAAGTCACATGAGCATATTTTTCAGTTTCGGCGATGCGTAATTGAGTTTTGTTCTGATCGGCCAAATACTGACCGAGAACGTTCTCTAGTGCGGTTGGGGGATATGCGCAGCTTGCCGGAATGTCTGCCGCATATTCTGTTAGCGTTACGAATTCACTCAGCTTCGGCCTGGCCTTTCGTGTAAACCCATCGAAGTCATCATCGACGAAGGCGCGTGTGATTTCCCGCGCTCGATCGGCACGAAAATTCATAAAAACAACAACGTCTCCGTCGGATATAGTGCAGGAGTCATCGGTCGATGACCCAACCAGACTCGGCTGCACAAATTCATCGTCTTCGTCACGCTGATAGGCGGCATTGATTGCCATCGTGACATTGTCATAGCGAAACTCTGCTTTGCCCTGCGTGAGCATGTCATAGGCGGGCTGGACTCGATCCCAGCGATTGTCTCTGTCCATGGCAAAGAAACGTCCGCAGACGGAGGCGACGCGCCCCTTCCTGGATCCAAGCAGAGTCTTCTCGGCTCGGATAAGAGCAGAAAGAGCACTGCGCCCAGGAGTGTCTCGGCCGTCCAGGAATGCGTGTAGGTAAACCTTCGGGGCGCCATTGCGGATCGCCAGCTCAATCATGGCGATGATTTGATCTTCATGGCTGTGAACGCCGCCAGGGGACATCAGGCCAAAAATGTGCAGGGCAGATTTCGCCTCGATAGCCTTGTCGACGGCGCCAGTCAAAACCGGATTGCTGAAGAAAGTGCCTTCTTCTATGTCTTTGTCGATTCGAGTCAGGCTTTGATAGACCACACGTCCGGCACCAAGATTCATATGCCCCACTTCGGAATTGCCCATCTGGCCCGCTGGCAGCCCGACTGACTTGCCTGAGGTGTCTATCAGCGTATGTGGCTTGTTGCTCCACAGTGAGTCCCAGACCGGGCTATTGGCGCCATGAATAGCATTGCTGCTGGTTTCTTCTCGATGGCCCCAGCCATCCAAAATGAGAAGAAGTGCTGTCTTTTTTCTTTCGATATTAGCGTCGCTCATGGGGTGCTTCAGCGTCCTGTGTTCTGTCTGATAAAGGAAGACCTGCATTATCCTTGAAAGCTCAATTCATAGCGAGGAGCTTGAGCGGCCATCGGGCAGACTAGTTTCTCTCGGAACTTCTTTAAGCCACAGAACACATGTATACTTGCACCCCTTTTTTACGGCCCCTCAATCTTCTGCTTCTGGCATTGGCTGGTGGTCTTTCAAGCGAATCTAATTGATCGGCTGATGCTAACGCTCAGCATAGAAAAACCGAGTAGGCTATGGCGCAATTTCTGGAATTTATTGGCAATCACCTTGTGTTGTCCAGCCTGTGGCTGGTTTCTCTGGCTGCCATAATTTTCTACCATCAGCGCACTGCCAGCCGGGGAGTAGGGCCACAACAAGCTGTCATGCTGATAAATCGTAGCGATGCTATCGTGGTAGATGTGCGAGATAAGAAAGAATTTGAGACCGGGCACATCGTCGACTCCATCAACATCCCGCTGGCGAAACTAGACCAACGCATGACGGAATTGAAGAAACACCAGGCGAAACCGGTGATCGTCGTCTGTAAGCTGGGACAGCATTCGGGCGACGCGGCAAAGAAGATTCAGGCCGCCGGACATGAGCAGGTGTATAAGCTGTCCGGTGGATTGACCGAATGGAAGGCGCAGTCGATGCCTTTGGTAGTCTAAAGCCAACACTCACAGTAAGATTTGTATAGATTGACAGTAAATAGTTAGAAATTTCATAGGATTAAACATGGCAGAGAATGAAGAAAACAATCAAGAAGCTGCAACACCTGCAGCAGAGCAGCCCGAGGGCCCTCAGTTCGCCTTGCAGCGCATCTATCTGAAAGACTCGTCTTTCGAGTCGCCTCGCACCCCCGCTGTGTTCCAGACTCAGTGGCAGCCGAAGATTAACTTCGATATCAAGACGAAGAACTCGAAGCTTCAGGATGATGTTTTTGAGGTGGTGCTGGTGTTGACGGTTGAGGCAACTCTCGAGGAACAGCCGGCATTCGTGGTTGAAGTGCATCAGGCTGGGGTATTCACCGCCCGCGATTTCGACAGTGCCCAGATAGAGCAGTTGTTGGCCACAGTTTGCCCGAATATTCTTTTCCCCTATGCGCGCGAAGTCATCGACGCACTCGTTGTGAAGGGAAGCTTTCCCGCTCTTATGTTGGCTCCAATCAATTTCGAAGCACTCTACACGCAACAGAAACAAGCTGCTGCGGACGCGAACGGCGCTGCGCCAGCGCCTGAAGCGACAAACTAGAAGGCTTAGCTTCCTCCGGCAAAGCCGAGTTGACGCCAGGCTTCGTAGACCACGACAGCCGTAGCATTGGAGAGATTCAGGCTGCGGCTGTCTGCTAGCATGGGGATGCGCAGCAGCTTGTCCGGGCCTAGCTGCGCTCGGACCGCATCAGGTAATCCGCGGGTTTCCGGGCCAAAAATCAGAAAATCACCCTTGGCAAAGCGCATCTCACTATAAGTGATGCTTGCCTTGGTGCTCACGCCAAGCAGTCGGTTCTGTCCCTGTTGTGCCATGAAGTCCTGCCAGCCGTCGTACTGGGAAATACCGGCAAATTCGTGATAATCAAGGCCTGCTCGCCGCATCCTTTTATCATCGAGCTCGAATCCGAAGGGCTTTATCAGGTGCAGGTGTGAACCTGTGTTTGCAGCTAAACGGATAATATTTCCGGTGTTTGGAGGTATTTCAGGCTCGAAAAGTACGATGTTGATCAAAAAATCACCAGTTAGGTAGACAGCGTTCATTTAAAAATTGTTGCAAGCGAGAACAGGGGGGTTGCCCGATTATTCGAAATCTTCCCGCTTTGTGCCCGAGGTTTTGTGACTCAACTTCCACTTCTTCCCAACCCCATTCAAATTATCCCTAGTTTATCCCACTGATTACGGCATTTTGTTTTAGAATTTAGTGGCTTAAACGATATTCCTGTATGGCTTCCTTTAAGTTTTGGGCGTGTTTGCGTGCAAGACGGGAATTTTAGCTCCTCAAAGAAATGCAAAGCTCGAGAATCTCTAGTTCTCAGGCGATTGGCCACGGCCCAGCCCAGGCCGTAGAGACGAAAAGGCGATGATGCAATTTTTCAAGAAAAAAGCAAAGTCAAACAGTCGGGTTGGCGTGGTGGTCAGCTCCGATCAGCTCGCTGTCGCCCACATGGGGGAGCGCGATGGCGAGCCCTATCTGATCGACTTTGAACGCGTGGCTCTGCAATCTGAAAGGGATGCCGGTAAGGCGCTGGCCAAGCTGGTCAAGGAGCTCGGAATCGAAGGCAAGCAGTGCAGCTACGTGCTAAACCGCAAAGACTATAACCTCCACTTGGTTGAGGCGCCGGAAGTCGAAGCCAGTGAACTGCGCGCTGCAGTGCGCTGGAAGATTAAAGACCTGTTAGACATGAAAGTGGAAGATGCCGCGATCGATGTGTTCCAGGTTCCGGAAGATGCCTACCGTGGACGCCAGATGGTGTATGTCGTGGCTTCATTGAAATCCAGGATCAGCAGTATCGTGAGCTCTATTACACAAAGCGGCCTGGAGTTGGCTGTAGTCGATATTCCAGAGTTAGTCATGCTCAACCTCTCGAAGCAGTATATCGAGGATGATAACGGTGTAGCGTTTATGGATCTGCGGCGAAACGGCAGCACTATCAATATTACGCAGAAGGGTCAGCTGTATCTGAGCCGACGCATCAACACACAGCTAGACCCGATGGTTATGCAGTCTCCAGAATGGGAGAGCCTGAAGGATCGTATGGTGATCGAAATACAGCGTTCACTGGACTACTACGAGAGTCAGATGGGTCAGAACCCCATCAATCGAATCGTTTTGGCGCAGCGCCAGCAGGATGGCGTGGCTATGGCGGCAGCTCTGAATAGTATGCTCGCCGCTGAGGTGAGTGTGTTAAATATCTCCGAGCATCTGAATTGTGGGGTCGAGCTGACTCCCGAAGATCAGCAGATTGGCATGGCCGCGATAGCCGCAACCTTACGTGGGCAGAAAGCATCGAAAACCGCAGCGAGTGCTGAACAGGAAGCCGCCTGATGAATCAGCAGATTAATCTCTATTTGACTGAATTCAGGGTGAAGAAAGACTCTCTCACGGCTCTGTTATTGGGTCAGATTTTGGCGGCTGTTCTTGGCCTCATGCTGATAGTTAGCGCCTATGATCTTGTTACCAGATGGAGTCTCAATAACGAGCTGTCGAATCTACAAGGGGTACTACAGGAAGAAACGCAGAAAACCGGCGAATTGGGTGATGTGCTGGCAAGGCGATCGCAAAACAACTCGCTTACTGAGCGGCTCGACCAAGCGGAGGCACGGCTGGAGTCCAGCCGCCAGATACGGGAATTCCTGGGCCAGACAAAGCTGGGTAATGTGGATGGTTTCTCGGAATATTTTAAGGATATATCGCGCGCATCAATCGATGGCTTGAGTGTGACCGAATTTGAATTTAGTGAAGGCGGAGAAAAAATCAGCCTGGCAGGGCAGGTACTTGATTCAGCGATGGTGCCAAGGTATGTGAGCAAACTCGAGGCGAGCAATAGCACGATTCGGGATCAGTTGTTTAGTCCGCGAATATCGCGATCAGACGCAACTAGCCAATTATTCAGTTTTGAGTTGAGTACGTCGAATGAATGAACGACTGCAGCAGCAACTGGCCAAGCTTGTTAAGAATATCGACTCGCGGTCGCAGCCAGAGAAAATAGTCGTACTTCTGGTTTTGATAGTCGGTTTATCGTTGGCGTATCTGTCGATTGCGTTCGATCCTGTACGAGCCGATATCGCTCGTATCCAGGGGCAGATCAATACCATCAATCGCCAGATAGAGGGCCAGCGCAGTGCCTATGAGTCGATGGTTGCTGCGAGCCAGGAAGACCCTAATAAATTTGCAAATGACCGCCTCGCTGTTATTGCTAGAGAACAGAGCGTGCTTGATAGCGAGATCTCGAATTTAGCGGGCGACCTGATCTCTCCCTCGGACATGACGCGAATACTAACCTCGTTGCTGCAACGTCAGGCAGGATTGGAGCTTATCAGCTTCCAGAATAAGGATGCGGTACCGCTGAGAGGCGGAGTCGCCACCGTGAATGGTGAAGGCTTGAATGACCTGGCGGGACAGGTTTTTTCACACGGATTAGTGATTGAGTTTCAGGGCGACTTTTTTAACACCCTGAAGTACCTGCGCTTCCTTGAAGAGATCTCCGGTAGTTTTTTCTGGGACTCTATCAGCTTCAGGCAAGTAACCTGGCCGGATGCATTGATTACTTTAGAGATTCATACATTAAGTTCGAACGCGGGATTTATCGGTGTTTAGAAAATTTATAGCCATGGGTTTGTTTATTGCAACTATCGGTGCGAGCGCAGCTTTTGCCGAAGTTATCGATGGCGAAGAGTTAGTGGACCCAACTCGTCCAGTCTCGATAGAAGATATTGATGACAGTGCTCTGGTAGAGATTATACGAAACGTTGTGCCTGCCAGCTTTGATCTTAGTTTCATACGGGCAGGCAGCAACTCGCCGATGGCGGTTATCAACCAACAGCGAGTCAGCATCGGCGACATCATTGGCGGCGCTGAAGTAAAAGCGATTGATCGTGAAGGGGTAACGCTCCAGATCGGTGATCGAGAGAGACGAATTAGTTTATACGATGTCAGCGTCAAGACGACATCGCTTAGCCAGTAATCAGGTGGAGAGTGTTTTGAAGAGATTGATCGGAGAAGTCATGGTGTTGAATCGAAAGCAGGCGTTGGCGACGTTGCTGTTGTTGCTGTTGTCCGCGTGTGCTACCAGACCAGCCACGGTGCCTGATACGGCAATACTCACCGAGATCCAGGCCACAATAGATACGGCGATGGCGGAAAACGAAATGCAGTCGCAGTCACTGAGTGCTGATGACAGTGCGCTTCTCGACGAACTTATCCCCGGGCTGTCCCTCGATGAGAATTTGCTCGCGCCTGTTGAAGAGCGCATCGATATTTCTACACCCGCGGATCTGCCCGCAGGCGAATTCTTTACCAGTTTGATGGCGGGGACAGAATTCGGCATTGTCATTAGTCCCGATGTGAATGTGAGTATTAATCTTAGCCTTCCCAATGTGACAATCGAAGAGGCGATGGATACAGTCGCTGAGATGTATAACCTTGATATAACGAGACGCGGCAATATTTATTCGGTCCGCCCTGGCGGATTACGGACGCGGCAGTTCTCGATCGACTATTTGAATGTGCAGCGTCAGGGCAGTTCCAGTATTCAGGTTACCAGTGGAAACAATCAGAATAACGGCGGCGGCAATAATAGAGGTTTAAATAACGGCGGTAATTTTAACAATGGCGGGCTCGGCGGTATTGGTGGCGGTATTGGTGGTTTTGGTGGCGGTATTGGCGGTGGTATTGGGGGCGGCAATTTTAATGGCCAGAACCCCAATGCCGGATTTGGCGGTATAGCTGGCGGCGGAGCCGGCGGACAGATTTCGACATCGACTAGCACAGATTTCTGGTCGGATCTGGAAACGGCTATCACAAACCTTCTCGGCGTAGAGAGTAGTGGCAATGGTAATAGTTCGTCAGCGGGTCAAAGCGGCCTGTTCGGTGGTATTACCGGTGCGGGAAGTCGAAACCAATCTACCGTAACCGACGAGGGTAAAAGTGTTCTAGTGCAGCCACTCACTGGAATAATCATTGTAACGGCGTTCCCACACGAGCTAGACCGTATCGAGAACTTTATCAATGCCGCGCAGGAGTCGCTGCGTCGGGAGGTCATCATTCAGGTTCAGTTTTTGGAAGTCGTGTTGAACAAAGGCTTTCAGTACGCTCTGGACTTCAATACCTTCGGCCGTCAGGCGAATAACCCCGTGACTGGTAGCGGTGAATTTCGCGGTTCGTCCGATGGTGCGCTAGGCAGCAACAACGATCAGGCGGCGCAGTTGCTCTCTGGGGACTTCGGTATAGAAGGCATCTCAAACCCGCTGCAGTTCAGTACCAACTTTAGCGACTTCGATGCCGTGTTCCAGCTGTTGCAGACAAGAGGCACGACACAGGTAATTTCCAGCCCGCAGCTACGCGTGTTGAATAATCAGAAGGCTGTGTTTCAAGATGGCTCACAGGAGTTCTTCCAGACCCAGGCTGACACGACAACGGTTGCCTCGGCCAATAACACGACGACTAACGCGAACAACAACCTGCAGCAATTCTTCTCCGGCATCTCCATGGACATTACGCCGCAGATAAGTGCAACGGGTGAGATAACGCTTCATGTCCATCCTATCATCAGCGCAGTGGATGAACAGACCAAGAGCATTGCCGGTCAGACAGTGCCACTAGCTCTAACAACGACTCGAGAGATAGATAGTGTGATAAAGGCCGAGAACGGCAAGATTGTGGTGCTTGGTGGTCTGGCTTTCGAGCGTAATATCAATTCGACCGCAGGCATACCAGGCGTAAGCAGAGTCCCCGTATTGGGCGACGCGCTGGAACAGAGGCAGACTCAATCGGTCAAGAGTGAATTTATCATTCTGTTAAAACCCATCATGGCCAGCGAAGCGGGTGATCGCGGATTGCTGCAGGAAAGCAATGACAGATTCCGCAGTATCAACAGGGCAATCGACCCCTTCGCGAATAACTAGACTAGGAAGTATCGAACCATGTATCTACAACATTTTGGTCTGCGCGAACTCCCTTTTTCGTTGACGCCAAACACGCATTTCTTCTTGAATATGGCAAGCTACCATAAAGCCTACAATATGCTAATGGTATCGTTAGCTAATGCAGAGGGTTTTATCAAGATAGTCGGTGAAGTGGGTACGGGTAAGACGATGCTCTGCCGCAAGGTGTTAAATACACTCGAGGAAGATAAAGAAAATTATGTAACAGCTTATATACCAAACCCCGTGCTTTCTCCCAAGGGTCTGTTTCTGGCATTCGCCGAAGAATTAAATATCGAGATCGATCAGGATGTCGGGCATCACCGATTGTTGAAGGCGATAACGGAGAGGTTAGTCGAATTTTCCGCTCAGAATAAGCAGGTTGTCCTATTTATCGACGAAGCACACGCTATGCCTGAACAAACATTAGAAGCGCTGCGCCTGCTTACAAATATAGAAACCGAGCAAGTAAAGCTTTTTCAGGTAGTGCTTTTTGCCCAACCCGAACTCGATGTGTTGCTTAGCCAGCCCTCGTTGCGGCAATTACGTCAGCGCATCACGTTCTCTTTCGAGATCGAGGCGCTGGACCGAGATGGTGTAGAACGCTATGTCGTTCATCGACTTGCTACTGCTGGCTACAACGGCCCGTTCCTGTTTTCGAAGCGAGCGCTGGACTTTCTTTTCCGGACTAGCGATGGAATACCGCGAGTGATCAATATACTTTGTCACAAGGCTCTGATGGTGGCTTTTGGAAAAGGTGAACGAACAGTACAGATAGACCATGTAAAGAATGCCGCCGACGATACTGAGGGTGTGAATCTGCCGAGCTTAAGCTATATGCCTGCACTTCTGGCCGGGGGTGGCTTGTTGATAGGAGCGGTACTGGTGTTTTACGTAGGGCGCTTCTACTTATGAGCCTTGTCAATAACATGCTGCGCGACCTGGACCGGCGCCGAAAAGATTCGGATGGCTCAAGCGGCTCGGTTAAATTAATGCCGGCCCGAGATTTCGTGAGTGACGAGAGGAGGAGCCTATTCCCTCTGGTTATAGTGGGCCTGGTCGTTGTGGTGGTGGCATTGGTTTACTCCTGGGCCCAGCTCAGCCGATCGAGTACGGAGCAGCAATTGGATATTCGCGTACAGCCGATGTCTTCGAATTCAGCTTCAGACCCGGAGCGACTCATTCAGGAGTTGGAGGAGTCAATAATACAGGCCGAGCTCGCTGCGAATACTCCGATTGAGCCGGCTGTGAGCCAAGTTGCGACGCAAGTAGAACCACAATCTCTGCAATCCATTAATGAGACTATGCAGCAGAGTACCCCCGCAGCAGAGCACACTAACATAATCGCCGCTGCCGAAGAGTCTGTAAATAATCCGCCTCCGGCCGCTGCAGAGACGAAAGATAATATTCCGCGCTCAGTACGAGAAGGCCCTGTTGAGTCCGTAAAGGAGGCGCCAGAATATTCAAATGAGCAGATGGATACTATAGCTGTGCAAGCGGCTCTCAGGCAGATTGCAGATGGGCAGACAGTAGCGGCATATCAAACTCTTGAAGATCATATTGCCTCGAATCGCTTTGCGCACCAGTCCCGAGAAACTTACGCGAAGTTATTGATGAGTGGCGGAAGGACAGCCGACGCGAGCGCACTGATCGATGCGGGATTGGATTTGGCGCCGAATCATTCGGGCTTTAAAAAAGTAAAAGCCAGAGTGCTGATGGCGACGGGACAACTATCAGAGGCTGTCGAAGTTCTGATAAGTCGCGCTCCAGAAGTGCGAAACGATCCTGAGTACCACGATCTGTTAGCCTCAGCACAACTCTCTAGCCGCGATTTCGCCGGCGCCATGATTAGCTATAGGGGCTTGGTACAACTCGACGAGACGCAGGGAAAATGGTGGTATGGTTTTGCCTCTGCGCATGATCAACTTGGCAATAGCGAGCCGGCCAGACAGGCCTATGCACAGGCTATGCGATACTCAAATTTAAGCGCAAACCTGCGCCGTCGGAGCCAGGAACGACTGGGCGTATTAACCCGCTGATGGCTATCGTAAAACAAAAGATTAAAGTCGGCGATCTTCTGGTAAAGAATAATGTCGTGTCCGCGGAACAACTAGAGACTGCACTTGATCAGCAGAAGCAAACGGGGCAGCGCCTCGGGCGCGTCCTGGTAGATCTTGGCTATGTAGATGAGGATCAGTTCCTCAGTTATCTCAGCCAGCAATTGCAGGTACCGTTCGTCGATCTTCGCCGTTACGACTTTGATGTGAGTTTGATTCATCGTCTGCGCGAATCCTATGCGCGCCGATACCGGGCCATCGTGTTGGCCGAACAGGAAGGGCAGCTTCTAGTTGGTATGGCCGACCCGATGGATATATTTGCCTCGGATGAACTTGAGCGCATTCTCGAGCAGCCAATTCAGCCCGCGGTGGTAAAAGAATCTGAGTTACTCAATACCCTCGACCTGGTCTATCGTCGCACGGAAGAGATTGCGGGTTTTGCGGAAGAGTTGGATGAAGAACTGACAGATGGGCAATTTGATCTCGAGGCACTAAGCCTCAGTGCGGACGACAGCGATGCTCCTGTCGTTAAACTACTGCAGTCTATTTTCGAGGATGTAGTACAAGTTCGGGCCTCGGATATACATATCGAGCCGGACGAGAACGTGTTACGAATTCGTCAGCGTGTCGATGGTGTTTTACAAGAGCAAGTCATGAAGGAGCGACGCATTGCTCCGGCATTGGTGCTTCGATTGAAGTTGCTATCCAGTCTTGATATCTCGGAGAAGAGACTGCCGCAGGATGGCCGATTTAGCCTGCGAGTTAAAGGTAGAAAGCTCGATGTGCGTCTTTCCACCATGCCAATCGAAGCGGGTGAGTCTGTGGTCATGCGTTTACTCGATCAGACTGAGGGCGCAACAGACCTTAACAATGTGGGAATGCCGAAGGACATTCTTGAACGCTTCAGAAAGCTCATTCATATGCCTCACGGCTTGATTCTAGTCACCGGCCCTACCGGTAGTGGTAAGACTACTACTCTCTATGGTGCATTGCAGGAACTGAACGAAGTAGGAAAGAAGATCATCACCGTTGAGGACCCAGTCGAATATAGATTGCACAGAATTAATCAAGTGCAGATTAACCCGCGCATAGGTTTGACGTTCGCGCGGGTACTCCGCTCGGCGCTGCGCCAGGATCCGGATATTCTGTTGGTAGGTGAGATTCGCGATACCGAGACTGCCGAGATTGCCCTTCGTGCCGCGATGACCGGCCACATGGTTCTGTCGACTCTGCATACTAATGACGCGCTTTCCAGCGCGATGCGCCTGGTCGATATGGGGGCGGAAGGTTTTTTGGCGGCCACCGCTCTACGCGCGGTCGTTGCGCAGAGATTGGTGCGGAGGCTGTGTGACAACTGTTATGTCGATCATGAGCCGAGCGCTAAGGATGCGGCGTGGATTGGGAAGATGCTTGGTGAGGATTCCGCAAACATCAAGCTAAAGAAGGGAGTCGGCTGTCATCACTGCAACAACACAGGTTATCGCGGCCGCATAGGTGTGTTCGAACTCCTGATAATCAATGATGATCTAGCCGATGCGCTGCGCCGCTCGGACTCTTCCGATTTCATGAAGATCGCAAGAAAGACGCCAGGCTATCAACCTTTGGTCGTAAGCGCACTACGTTATGCGGCGCAGCATATAACCAGTCTCGAAGAGGTAATGAGAGTGGCCGAACAGATCGATGAGTCAGAAGACTACATGGATGTAGCATAGCGATTGAATACAGCTAAGCGGCTACAGCCAACACCCCATTGCAATAGTTAGACAGAATATAACATGGCACATTTCGAATACAGCGGCAGAGACAATTCAGGCGCCTTGGTCTCGGGTAATATCGACGCGGGAACCGCGGATGATGTTGCCGCGCAGCTGTTCGGCGATAAAGTCACTCCGATAGAGATCCGAGAAGTACGCGAGGATAAAAAGCGAGCAGCCAAGGCGAGCGGAAAGAAGATCGACCTTGGCCCGAATGCAACTGCGATAGACAGAATAAATGCTGTCTTGGCCGGGAGCAAGGTGGAAGTCGACGAGCTGATTATGTTTGCAAGGCAGATGTACAGCCTGACGAAAGCAGGCTTGCCTCTCGATCGCGCAATCAAGGGGCTAGAAGCATCCTTAAGCAACCTGGTGTTTCGCCGCATTCTGCAAGATGTGATATTAAGTTTGGAGAACGGGATGAATCTGGCGACGGCGCTGGGGCAGCACCCTCGTGTTTTTTCGCAACTCTTCTTAAGTCTGGTGCACGTTGGTGAGAATACCGGCCGATTAGATCTTGCCTTCCTGGAAATTGGGAAATACCTGGAGCTTGAGAAAAATACATCGAAGCAGGTTAAGAGTGCGACACGCTACCCTATGTTTGTTATGGCGGCCATCGCTATTGCACTGGCTGTGATAACGGTGTTCGTTATCCCTGTGTTCTCGGCTACATTCGCACGACTGGGGGCGGAATTACCTTGGCAGACTTCATTGTTAATAAACATCTCGGATTTTGTCGTAAATTATTGGCCGCTAATCTTAATGGCGTTTTTCGGATCGATCATTGCATTTCGGTACTACATCAGTACGGAGCCGGGCCGGCTCAACTGGGATCGGCGAAAACTGGGTATTCCATTGGCGGGAGATGTATTTAATAGAGTAGCACTGGCTAGATTTGCGAGAACGTTTTCGATGGTAATGGGTGCTGGTGTGCCTATTGTGCAGGGTCTCTCCGTCGTCGCTGGCGCTGTGGGAAATTCGTATATTGCCCTCAATGTGAACAAAATGCGTGAGGGCGTAGAGCGCGGTGAGTCACTTCATAGAACCGCTAGCAACAGCAAGATGTTCTCGCCATTAGTTCTTCAGATGATCGCGGTGGGTGAAGAAACTGGAATGGTGGACGAATTACTCGCGGAAGTCGCAGATTTTTATGATGCTGAAGTCGAATATGACCTTAAGCGATTGGGCGATGCGATCGAACCGATACTGATTACATTTATAGCGGGCCTGGTATTAATACTAGCTCTGGGTGTGTTCTTGCCAATTTGGGATCTGAACACAGCTGCAAATGGCTAACGGTAGAAACGTCGAAATAGTAGTAAGTCAGAAACGATCCGAATATAAAAAGTAGTGATAGAGAAACAGAGTAGCAAAATTGAGTGGAGCGGCAATTAGGAGATCAGTAAAACTTACACCGGTGTCGATCGCGCGATCCGGGGGTTTCTCGCTGTTCGAATTAGTTGTATTTATCATCTCGGTCGCCATTATTTACGCCTACGCGGCGAATCGTTTCGCCGAGTTCCCAGGGCAGGCGGAGAGAGCCAACTTTATGGCGGTGACCACGCAGCTACAGACTGGCGTTAACTTTGAGATGCTAAGGGCTTTTGGCACGGGGCGATTAGCGTCGATGGGGAAACTCGAGGGTATTAACCCGATGGATCTGATGTTGGAGGCTCCTACCAATTATCTGGGGGTGTTGAGCTCCGCACAGGCGGCAGAATCACCCCGTCGTTCATGGTACTTCGATCCTGCAAGCGAAGAGCTGGTCTATCTAATAAACGATACTGGCGGTGCCTATCTCATAATCAACGAGATCACTTACCCCGCCGACGAGATTCGATTCAAATTAGTTCCTGATTACTCCGAATTCGATAGAGCCTCTGGTCTGCCGGTTCATATTGCAGAACGAGATGGTAGCGTCGTTACCGAGCAGAATATTGAGAAGAGGTTGAATGGCGTAGTGCTGAGGCCCTCAACGCCCTATCGATGGCAAGGGGGATCAGATGAGGCTCTTATGGCGTCTGTTACCGCAGAAAACAGCTGAAATATGTGCTAGGTCCGATTTTATTGTGAGTAGGTTAACGGAATTAGTGGGCTGAAGCGCTCTATAATCAAGGGTATAAAGAGGGAAGAAAAGCCACGGTCGCACTATACAGCGGCCTCGAATTCGCGAAAAATAGCCTCACTTTCCTGGATTGTAGAATTCGGGTATGAAAAACACGTTAAGTAATTAATAAATAGGCCGTTATCAGTAAAACGGTAGTTTTTAAAAGGCTTACGCCGGGTTCCGTGCTGTTTAGCGCCGGAAAGAGTCCAAATAGTAATACAAGTTTAATTATTGCAGTACACAGAAAAGGGTGGAAATTATGAAAGCTTTGAACGTACAAAATATGCGTAATGCCAAACAGTCTGGTTTTACAATTATTGAATTGGTTGTGGTTATTTTATTGCTCGGTATCTTGACCGCAACTGCACTACCAAGGTTTCTTGATGTAACTGATGAAGCTCATCAAGCAGTCATCGATGCAACTATAAGTGGCCTGGGCACAGGGTCGGCACTGTTTCGCGCGCAATGGGTAGCGACCGGTCAGCCACCAACCGCCGTTACAGAGTTTGGTAATAATTTCGCACATACTACTAGCGGCTATCCAATTGGTACTACAACATCCGCGGCAGTCTTTGCTGACGTCGATGACTGTGTCGATGTAGCAAATGGAGTATTGCAGTCTATTGGGCAGGTGACATTCCTCGCGGCAACTGGCGCATCGGTCGAAGATACGGGCACAACCGTGACAGGCACGGCAGGAGCTAACCCGAATGCGGATTTCATTGTAGTTGCACCTACCGATGATACAGATACTTGTGAATATTGGTATGTGGCCCAGACTTTGGGCATAACCGCAACGCCATATATTATTTATGATGCATCTGCGGGAACGATCGCGCAGGCGGCCGCTAACGTTGTCCCAACACCTTAATAACTTTTAGTTTTCGCAATAAAAGTCCCGGCCGGAGCTATTGATTTTCGATCAGTAACTCCGGCCGTTTGGTTTTTTGGCGATAAAACTAGGTGTTTCAGGTTTAACTTGTTTGTCGCTCATTCAGCGAATCTTCTGTAAAGGGAGTTGCGGTTTTCAAATTCCGAAAGAAAAAATAATTCCCTTTACCTGATTAGGAATTTGAAGAGATCATTCTGTTCATGCGATATAGGCGTGACCTGTAGTATAGGATTTTACCGCCGCAATCAAATTGCAATATGAATCGGCAGATCGCTTTACGAGTCAAGCTATGATTCTTTCAGGATTGAAACCAACTCATCTGAATAAAAGGTTTACTCGTCAGAAAAGGGTTCAGTCAGGTTTTACGATTGTAGAACTAGTCATCGTAATTCTCATTCTATCGATAATTAGTGCGCTAGTTATATCCAGAATCTTAAGTAGAGATTCTTTTAACTCTGTAATCGTTCGTGATCAGATAATTTCACTCTCTCGCACCGCTCAGCAAAATTCTCTAGGTAGAGCCGATGTAATAATGACCATCACACCCAATGCGGGTGGGAATAGTGTGAACATCATTACCAGCTACGCAGGTGGAACTATAGAGAGTATCACCGCACCATTATCCTCCGTTTCAATTTCTGGGGATATTAACAACTCAGACAGCTGTTCAGTAACACCTGGAGCAGATGCTATTACAAGCGTCAATCCTATGACTCTTGCCTTTGGTGAGCTTGGCGATCTGGGCGTCAGTGGTGTGACGGGGAATACAGGAGCCATTACATCGGCTGTACGCATTTGTCTCAATGATACGGCGAGTGAGTCAGTCTGTGTGTCTCCATCGGGATTTGCCTATGCGGGCGACTGCGATGCCTGAGAATAAGAAACAAAAAGGCGTAACGATGGTTGAGCTGGTGCTTACTATCGTAATTCTTGCTATTGCTCTTACCGGGATTTCGGTGATGTTGAGCAGAGGATTTAACCGCAGCTCCGACGCACTAATACAGCTCAGAGCTGTCTCGCTGGCTCAAGCCTATCTCGACGAAATCCTTGGCAAGCGTTTCGATGAGAATAGCAGGAATAGCGGTATCCCCCCTTGCCGAGGTACCACGGGGCCTTTGGGTCGTCGCTGTTCTCAAGAGACGGGAACTCCGCAGCCCGAAGTGTTTGGTCCGGATGGCTCAGAGACACGGGCGACCTATGACGATGTCGACGATTACCATAATCTTAGCGAAGGCTTTGGCACTGGCAATGATCTCGAAGACGCTCAGGGTGTGCTACGGACAGGCTATGACAACTATACGGTAAACGTCTCGGTGCGTTATATCAATGTTGGAGTAGGGGAAGAAGAGGAAAGTTTCAATGTTAACAATGAATTGGATGATCAGTACGACGCCAAATTGATAACCGTAACTATCGGGCACTCGTCGCAGTCGCCAGATTTCGCTTTCTCGGCATATAAATCAAATTTTTAAGTGTATAGGCGAATTGATACCAGGACTATGAAGGTTCATTGCAGCACATTCAGGATTCACAAGGGATTCACTCTGATTGAAATGGTCGCAGCGCTTGTGATTAGTGCGATCATGGCAATTGGGGTTATTTCCTTTATCACGGATTCTGCTGAGGGCCTGCAGTCTTCGGCGAGTCGCAATAAATTGGCGACGTCTGGACAGATCGCGATTCAGCGACTTGCGTTTGAGTTGCATAATGCCTTGCCGAATAGCATTCGTGCTACCGCCGCATCAGGTGGCGACCAGTGCATCGAGTTCGTGCCGGTGCGCGCGGCGACTTCCTATATCGACCCGCCATTCACTGCCGCAGGTGGCACCCAATTTGATGTCGTAGATTTTATTCCCTCTCAGGAAGGGGTTTCCGGAGGCTACGCCGTCATCTATCCAAACAGGGCTAACCGTATCTACGATGGGGAGAATGCTACAGCGACCGGGTTTCCTTTTAGGGGAATGATAGAAGAGATAATAGATATACAAGATGCAACGCCGGCGGGGAATTTAAGTGAAGTAACGCTAGCGGCGAGCCATCGATTTCGTCGGCGCTCCCCGAACAGGCGTTTCTTTGTCGTCGAGCAGCCTGTTAGTTACTGTGTCGATGGGAGTAAGCTATACCGGTATACCAACTATGGTTTCTACGACAATCAACCGTCACTCGAGGATGGGGATGGTTGTGATTTAGGCTCAGGCGAGAATTGTCTGCCAAACTATACTTCGGCGCCGGATAAAGTTCTCATTACAGATAGCATCGATAATGCTACCGACAGCATTGTCGCCTTTACTGTGGGTACGCAGAATTTGACACGGAACTCCCTCGTCGAGATTGAGATCAATTTCACGTCCGATGGGGATTCCATTATCCTTAACCATGATGTGCTGACTCGTAGCGTGCCATAGGTTTAACAACGAATTATCGAATAATCCAGGATTTTGAGGATCGTGAAATTAGTCAAGCAATCAGGTATAGGTCTGCCAGCGGCGATATTTCTCATAACAGTGGCGGCTGCGATTGCCGTCGCAGTAAATCAGTTAGTCGGGCAGAACGCACAGACCTTTGAGGAGGAGATTAATCTCACTCGCGCCTTCTATGCGGCGGAGTCGGGAGCGGGATTTGCCATGAACGGTGTGTTCCCACCGGAGGAATACAATACCTACACCAATGTTTGTACCGGCACTGTGGGCAGCCCAATCACCTACAATTTTACGGTTGATGGCTTAGCGGGGTGTAGGGCAGAAGTGTACTGTACAGCGGTAACGAATGGAGGTAACAATTATGCCACCATTCAGAGTGAGGGTACCTGTGGGGATGTTGTTAGGACCATTCAGGTTCGAACGGTTTACTGAGAATTCTCGATGCGATCTGCCTAGGCCTGGTTCCAGATCGCCAAATAGAGGATGCCTGAAACTATCGCGATAGTGGCAAGTGCCGTGAGGCCGTAGGTTAAAACAGAGCTTACGCCTACCGTCGATTGGTACGGGTCCATATCTAAACTCCCATCGTTACTACGATGGCTGATGTCGCGCTGCAGCTTGATGCGATAATTGTCTTCCTTCTCCAGCAAGTCCCAGCCCGCCTTCGCCTGATTCTCGAGTACTTCCTGCATCTTCTTGGTATCGGCGAACAGAGGTGTCTGTGCCTGCATTGTCTTGAATTCTTGACTCATTGGAGACTCCACTAGCCTATTTTTCTAATTGAGACTGAATGCTTGCTTGCGCGCAGGCCTATGAGTGCCGCGGACGCGTAATTACAAGCCCTATTTTGGTATCCATGAGATTGATTTGCAACGATTTTATTTAATGGCGGGTGCCCAGAATCATTGCGGGCGATGCATCGGGGCCAGCCGCCGGGGTAGCGATGCCGGTGCGCGAGTTGCGGGGCTGATTACGCCCCCGCTTCGTCTTGTTCTGTTCCCAGTTCCTTGATCTTCCTGGTCAGCGTATTCCTTCCCCAGCCAAGCAGGTTCGCCGCATCTCTCCTGCGGCCGGCGGTATGCTTCAGGGCTATATCGATCATCGTTCGCTCGAACATCGGTGTCGCCTGATTCAGGATGCCGACGTTGCCCAGGCTCAGTTGCTGGTCCGCCCACTGGTGCAGGCCACTGGTCCAATCATCGCTCTGATTTGCCACGGTTTCCTGGGTTGCGAATTCGGGAGGCAAGTCTGCCAGGTAGACTTCACGGCTCGAGGCCATCACCGTAATCCAACGACAGAAATTTTCCAGCTGTCTTACGTTGCCGGGCCAACTCAGTCCGGTTAAATATTGCTCGGTCTCAGGACGCAGGGTCTTCGGCTCAACATCCAGCTCTTTAGCCGCAGAATGAAGAAAGTAACTTGCCAGTTTGGGAATGTCCTCTCGTCTGTCTCGCAGGCGCGGAATGTGGATACGAATGACATTCAGGCGGTGAAAGAGATCTTCACGAAACTCGTGCTGTTCGACCAGCTTTTCCAGATCCTGATGGGTGGCCGCAATGATCCGGACATCGACCTTAATCGATGTATGCCCGCCCACTCGGTAGAACTCACCATCGGATAACACCCGCAGCAAACGCGTCTGTGTATCGGCGGGCATGTCGCCGATCTCGTCGAGAAACAGGGTGCCACCGTCGGCCTGTTCGAAGCGGCCGGTGCGCTGCGATGTCGCCCCGGTAAAAGCGCCTTTCTCGTGGCCGAATAGTTCCGACTCGATCAATTCCTTCGGTATCGCGGCGACGTTCAAGGGCACGAAGGTTTTGTCGCTGCGAGGGCTATGTTGATGCAGTGCCCTGGCGACCAATTCTTTACCCGTTCCCGACTCGCCGTTGATAAGTACCGAGATGTTCGACTGCGAGAGCCTGCCGATGGCGCGAAACACTTCCTGCATCGCCGGTGCCTCACCGATAATCTCCTGATTCCTCACGATTTCCGTTACGTCACTCTCTTCGTTCTGTTCTCGTGCATGTTCCAGCGCACGCTTGGTCATCGCGATAGCATCTTCAATGTCGAACGGCTTGGGTAGGTACTCGAAGGCCCCGCGGCTATAAGATGACACCGCGCTGTCGAGATCTGAATGAGCAGTCATAATGATTACGGGAAGCAGCGGATGTTGCTCCTGAATCGTCGATAGCAGGTCTAGCCCGCTTATTCCGGGCATGCGGATATCGCTGATAATCGCGTCGGGCTGTTCCTGTTGCAGGCGGTGCAACAGATCATCACCGTTCTCGAAAGATTCAGTGCTAAGCCCGGTCTTTCCTAGCGATTTCTCTAATACCCAACGGATGGAGCGGTCGTCATCCAGTATCCAGACAGAATTACCTGAGTTCATAAATCACTACCTTCTGAAACAGTAGGCTCGCGCCTAGAATTAATCTTGAGTTCTTTATAGCCACTGCCATTTCTCTCTAGCTCCCAGCCGGAGCGACGGGCAATAGCACTGTGAAACAGGTCGCCCCAGGCCGGCTCTTGCACTCTATTAATCCCTTATGTTGATTGATTATGGAATGCGTTATCGAGAGTCCTAATCCGGTGCCCTCTGCTCTGCCGCTAATCATTGGATAGAAGATCGAGTCGATCATCTCTGGCTTAATGCCGGGGCCGTTGTCGATGATCTTTATGCTAGCGACTAATCTGTGAAACTTGGTACCTATAGTCGCATTGCGAATCACGCGAGTGCGAAGGTAGATACGGCCGAGCTTATGTTCTACCTTCGGGCTGAATAGTGCCTGCATCGCATTCCGTACAATGTTTAGCATCGCCTGAATGAGCTGGGAAGAGTCGGCGAGCACGGCAGGGATGCTCGGATCGTAATCTCGAATCAGTTCGATGCTGTTGTCGCTTATCTCTGCCTCGACTAGCGATCTGACGCGCTCCAGGACCTCATGTATATTGATAGGCTGCATCTTCAGCGGCTGGCGCGAGCCAACGAGCCGGTCTACCAGGTTGTGCAGGCGATCTGCTTCTTCAATTATCACATTGGTGTAGTCACTGAGTTCTTCGCTATCCAATTCCGCGGCCAGTAGTTGTGCCGCTCCACGAATACCGCCCAATGGATTTTTTATCTCATGCGCCAATCCGCGCACCAGTTCTCTGGTGGTTGCATGGGTGCTGTTTAGGGACTCTTCACGACTGATTCGGTAAGAGTGTTCTAATGAAGCAAGCTCAAGCAGTGCGCGTTGCTCACCGTTCTCCTCGAAGGGTGTGATCGTGTAGTCCACATTTATGGTTTTGCCGTGCATCAAGCGTAGCTGCACCTGTCGTTTAGTGAAGCTATTGCTGTTATTCAGTGCCGTCTGCATCTCGCCTATGTCTTCCGCCGCCCCGATAAATATATCGCCGATGAAGAGTTTCCTGGCTTTACGCATGCTGATTTCCAGCAGGCTCTCGGCGGCCACATTGAGGAACAGCAGGCGCAGATTCTTGTCCAGCACCACAACGCCGGTCTTCAGGTTATCCAGTAGTCGCTTATGCATAGTGTCCAGAGTCACGCTCAGCTGTTCTCAATCGGTGTTCTCGCTCGATCAGCCCTTTGGCCAGGGCTGGATCTTTGCCTGCCGGATCACAAAAGCTTCTCTTCATCATGCTATGCAATAAGTAAACCAAGAGGCCCAATTTTGGAGACTTCACTGTTTATAAGGCCTGCGTTGGCACGATAGAGGGCATTTGGGTTGGGATGAGATTCAGTATGCACCATAATAGTGCGCAATTATGAGGGCTGCAATATTTAGAGACATAAAAAAGCCCGGTCATGAGACCGGGCTTTTTGGAACTACCTGGCTTTAAGCTATGCCAGACCTTCCTTGGTAGTCTTGATGATAGCTGCCGCGACCTTATAAGGGTCTGCGTTTGACGCTGTGCGTCTGTCTTCCAATCGTCCCTTCCAGCCATCTTCCACGGTACCGATTGGAATACGAATCGATGCGCCACGGTCAGAGACGCCGTAGCTAAATTCGTCAATAGACTGAGTCTCATGCAGGCCAGTCAGGCGTTGATCGTTATTCGCGCCGTAGACGCTGATGTGTCTATCGATGTTCTTACCGAAAGCCTCACAGATCTTGGTAAAGATAGACTCGTCACCATTCTCACGCATTGCTCCGTTGGAGAAGTTGGCGTGCATACCGGAGCCGTTCCAATCCAGATCTTTACCTAGTGGCTTGGGCTCGTAGTTAATCGCTAGACCATAACGCTCGGCCGTGCGCTCTAGCAGGTAGCGAGCGATCCAGGTTTCGTCGCCGGCCTTCGTGGCGCTCTTGGCAAACACCTGGAATTCCCATTGGCCTGCCGCAACTTCAGCATTGATGCCTTCCAGATTGATTCCGGCTTCGAGGCACAGGTCCATATGGTCTTCGATCACTTCGCGACCAAAGGCGTTCTGGGCTCCGACTGAGCAATAGTAGGGGCCTTGCGGGCCAGGGTAACCGCCGGGAGGGAAGCCAGGAGGAAGCTTCGTCTTTATGTCCCACAGGAAATATTCCTGCTCGAAACCAAACCAGAAATCATCGTCATCGTCATCGATAGTGGCGCGGCCGTTCGATACGTGTGGCGTGCCATCGGCATTCAGTACTTCCGTCATCACCAGATAAGCATTCGCGCGATCGGGGTCTGGATAGATCGCCACGGGCTTTAACAGGCAGTCAGAGTCGTCGCCTGAAGCTTGTTGAGTTGAGCTCCCGTCGAATGACCACATGGGGCATTCTTCAAGCGTGCCACCGAAATCCTTACGTACTTGAGTTTTACTGCGCAGACTTTGAGTTGGCTTATAGCCGTCAAGCCAGATGTATTCCAATTTAGATTTCATTTTCTATCTTTTCTCCTAATCGATTTCGACTACTTGATAATGTATGACGCTTGCTCGTTTTTCTTGCCCCTCGGTCAAGCACTAACTGCTTAGCACCGACTCGGCAAAGCTGATAGAGCCTGTCAGCTATTGCTGTCACTTGCGCAAGGGGCTGCCGATTTAGCTTATCCGATGCCTCTACTGGCGATTCGGTTATACTTGCGCGGCTTGCCTTGTGTGCTAGGGGAGGAGCAAAATATATGCCATTACTGGCATCGCTGCAAAGCCCTATTTTACTAGGGTGCCGAGAGAGGCGGAAGAAAGAACGCACCATAATAGAGCGTTTTCAGATTGAAGGCACCAAATGTGTGCAATATAGACCTCTGCGTTGACCCTTGTGTCAGCATGAATCCAGGACGGCCCCCAAATTGGCCCTCACAGACCCTTACAGTGCCGCCTCGAAGCAGAGTTGGCCAATGAGCTGAACAGACCAATGTTATTCCTCGTTAAGTTATTTCCTGAAATTACCATCAAGACCCGCCCTGTTCGCAGACGCTTTATCCGGCAATTGCGGAAAAACATCCGCGCCGTGCTGGCAGAACTCGACCCTGATGTTTCTGTTATTGGTGAGTGGGACAGTCTGGAAGTTGAAACCTCGACCGCAAGTGCTGAGGTCAATGCACAGGTCAGTACGCGTCTCGCCTGCACGCCGGGCATCGCGAAATTCCTGGAAGTAGACAAACACCCACTTACTGACCTGGATGCCATGGTAGAGCTGGCGCTTGCTTACTACCGCGAGCGGCTGCCGGGCAAGACCTTCGCGGTGCGCTGCAAACGCACCGGCAAGCACGCTTTCAAATCTACTGACGTCGAGCGTCACGTTGGTGCCGGGCTCAATAGCCAAACCGAAGCGGCAGGAGTCAGGCTGAATGAGCCGGACATTACCGTTCTTATAGAAGTACGCGATGACCATGTGTTCATGGTGCGTGATCAGCGCGATGGCCTGGGTGGCTTTCCGCTTGGTTGCCAGGATGCTGTGCTGTCACTTATTTCGGGTGGTTTCGACTCGTCCGTATCGAGCTATCTGTGTATCAAGCGCGGTCTGCAAACCCATTACTGCTTCTTCAATCTCGGTGGAAGGGCCCATGAGTTAGCGGTAAAAGAAGTGGCTCTGTTTCTGTGGATGAAGTATCACGCCTCGCACCGGGTGAAGTTTATCTCGGTACCATTCGAGGCGGTGGTTGCAGAGATTCTGGGGCAGGTACATAACTCCCAGATGGGGGTGGTACTAAAACGGATGATGATGCGCGCGGCGCAGCAGGTCGCGAAGCGGCTCCACATTGAGGCGTTGGTGACGGGGGAAAGCGTGGCGCAAGTCTCTAGCCAGACGCTGGCCAACCTGGCTGTTATCGATTCGGTGTCCGATTGTCTGGTACTGCGACCGCTGGCGACAACCGACAAACAGGTGATTATCGATATCGCACGAGAGATTGGCACTGAGGAGTTTTCCAAAGACATACCGGAATACTGTGCCGTAATCTCGAATAAACCCACTACCCGCGCGCGTCTCGAGCGCATCGAGAGAGAAGAGAGTCGCTTCGATTTTGCCATCCTGGATGCGGCGATCAGCGCCGCATCGGAGCAGCTTATTACGGAACTCGTCGATGATATTGGCGCCGAGTCTAGCGCGGTCAGGATCGTGGCCAAACTGGATTCGAGCTGCACAGTGATCGATATCCGCCATCCGGATGAGGTCGAGCTCAAGCCGCTGGCGTTTAGCGGGGAAGACAGGCCTGCCGCGCTGCTCAATATCCCTTTCTATCAGCTGCGCAGCGGCTTCGCAGAGCTGGACAGGGACAAGAATTACCTGCTGTACTGCGGCAAGGGCATGATGAGCCGCCTGCACGCTGCCAATCTGGTAGACGAGGGTTTTAGCAACGTCGCCGTATTGGAGCTGGTAAGGCCCCAGGCACGGTAAAATCCGCGTATCTAGCCTTAAATAAATCCTCGAGATTACTAATCTTTCCGCGTTGTCTCGTGTATACTCGCCGCCTTTTGTGCAGCAGCTCGCCATGGCGAGATTGAGGCTGTGTCCTGCTACCTAATCTGGGCCGCAGACAGAACACTTGGTGAAACTATTGTGATTGAGAAGATTCGAAATATTGCGATCATCGCGCACGTTGACCACGGCAAGACTACGCTGGTTGATAAGTTGCTTCATCAATCGGGAACCCTCGAGTCGCGCGGTCAGAGCGTCGAGCGAGTCATGGACTCCAACGATCAGGAACGTGAGCGTGGCATTACGATCCTCGCCAAGAACACGGCAATTAACTGGAACGGTTACCACATCAATATCGTAGACACACCCGGACACGCCGACTTCGGTGGTGAAGTTGAGCGGGTGCTGTCCATGGTCGACAGTGTGCTGCTGCTGGTAGACGCGGTCGATGGCCCAATGCCGCAGACGCGTTTCGTAACGCAGAAGGCATTTGCACAGGGCTTGAATCCTATTGTCGTCATCAACAAGATCGACCGCGATGGCGCGCGTCCAGATTGGGTAGTGAACGAAGTCTTCGATCTATTCGATAAACTTGGTGCGACTGATGAACAGCTGGATTTCCCCATCATCTATGCTTCCGCGCTAGAAGGAATTGCCGGCCACGAGATGGATCAGATGGCTACAGACATGCAGCCGCTGTTTGAAACGGTAATCGAGAAGGTCCCGCCACCCGACGTTCTCATCGATGGGCCGTTCCAGATGCAGATCAGTGCACTGGACTACAACAGCTATGTCGGTGTTATCGGAGTGGGTCGTGTGACCCGTGGCAAGGTACACACGAATCAACAAGTCGTGGTTATCGATCGCGAAGGGAAATCGCGCAAAGGAAAAATACTTCAGGTAAAGAGTCATCTGGGCCTCGAGCGAATTGACGTAGACGAAGCTCAAGCGGGGGAGATCGTCTGTATCTCTGGCATCGACAAGTTAAATATCTCCGACACGCTCTGTGACCCGGAACATCCCGATGCGATGCCAGCATTGTCTGTGGACGAGCCTACCATCAGCATGACGTTTCAGGTGAACGACTCACCATTCGCAGGACGTGAAGGCAAATACATCACTACGCGGCAGATCAGAGACCGCCTCGAAAGAGAGCTACTGTACAACGTGGCATTGCGCGTAGAGCAGGGTGAAACCCCTGACAAATATCAGGTCTCGGGCCGTGGTGAATTGCATCTGTCGGTACTGATCGAGAGTATGCGCCGCGAAGGATTCGAGCTCGCGGTGTCGCGGCCCGAAGTGATCCTGCACGAAGAAGACGGCGTAATAAAGGAGCCGGTAGAATCTCTGGTCGTCGACTGCGACGAGCAGCATCAGGGTGCGGTAATGGAAGAGTTGGGGCAGCGCCGTGCCGATCTTCAAGACATGTTGCCAGACGGTAAAGGCCGTGTACGATTACAGTTTATGATTCCTACCCGTGGATTGATAGGCTTTCGTTCACAGTTCCTCAGTATGACCTCAGGGTCTGGTCTGATGACTCACGTGTTTGATCATTACGGCGATTATAAAGATATCGAACTGGCTGCGCGCAGCAGGGGCGTTCTAGTCTCGATGGTAAAGGGCAAGGTGCTTGGTTTCTCGCTGTTTAACCTGCAGGACCGGGGCAAGTTATTTGTCGGGCCCAATGTCGAAGTCTATGAAGGCATGATCGTGGGCTTGCACAGCCGCGAGAACGATCTGGCGGTCAACCCAACCAAGGGCAAGCAACTCACCAACGTTCGCGCGTCCGGCACCGATGAGAACATCGTGTTGACGCCTCCGGTAAAGCATACCTTGGAGCAGGCGATGGAATTCATTGCCGAAGATGAGTTGGTCGAGGTTACGCCTGAAAATATTCGAATTCGCAAGAAATTGCTAACCGAGAATGAGCGCAAGCGACACGGCCGCGGGTCTGCAGCGCGAGGCTAGCGTCTCGCGGCGTACTGCCCTAACATAGGTCATCGCACTGTTGAGATCTTCGTGGCTTAGCGTGCGCAAATCCGTTTAGCAAGATTTAGGCCGCCGCCATGCAGATTCTCTTTCCCGAACTTAAACCCTATAAGCGTCACAGCGTCAAAGTTTCCAATCTGCATGAGCTGTATGTTGATGAGGCGGGAAATGTCGACGGCATACCAATCTTGTTCGTGCACGGTGGCCCGGGTGGCGCCTGCGATGCGAGCTCTCGGCGCTTCTATGACCCAGCTGTATACCGCATCATCACTTTCGACCAGCGTGGCTGTGGGCGCTCGACCCCGCATGGGGAGATCGAGAGTAACACGACCCAAGACTTGATTAACGACATCGAGACGCTGCGCGAATTTCTGCGCGTGGACAGCTGGGTGTTATTCGGCGGCTCCTGGGGTTCTACATTAAGTCTTCTCTATGCGCAGGCTTTCCCATCGAGGGTGCGCGCGCTCATTCTGCGTGGCATCTTTCTCTGCAGACAATCCGATTTCGATTGGCTTTACGTTGAAGGCGCGAACAGGATATTTCCAGACTACTGGGCGGAATTCATTGGCCACATCCCCGAATCGGAACGAGGAAATCTGCTACAAGCCTATCATGATCGGCTTATCGGCGATGACGAGTTGGCGCGAATGTCTGCCGCCAAGCACTGGTCCGCATGGGAGGGAAGCTGCTCCAAGTTGCGCCCGAGCCCCGAGGTTCTCGCCAGCTTTACCAAGCCACATAATGCACTCGCACTCGCGCGCCTAGAAAGCCACTATTTTGTGAACAAGGGCTTTATTGACGAGAATCACATTTTAGAAAATATGCATCTGATAAAAGAGATGCCCGGTCGAATTATTCACGGCCGCTATGATATGGTTTGCCCCCTCGACAACGCGCTCGCACTACATCGGCACTGGCCTGCAGCACAACTGCACATCGTTCGTGACTCAGGACATGCCGCCTCAGAGCCCGGCACAGTTGATGCGCTGATACGCGCAACGCGAGAGATCGCAAAGGAACTTGAATCGGTAGGTTAGACGGGCATTACAGGGGGTCATGTGATCGCACTCATTCAGCGCGTAAACTGGGCACAGGTGCAGATAGAGAATCATATACATGCACAAATTGCTCAGGGCTTGTTGGCTTTAATTGGCATCGAAAAAGAAGACGATGACAAGCACGCGCAAAAATTACTCGACAAGATTCTTGCCTACCGCGTATTTGCCGACTCCGAAGGCAAGATGAATCTCGACCTTAAAGATATCGGTGGCGATCTGTTGTTGGTGTCGCAGTTTACTCTTGCCGCTGAAACAGGAAAAGGACTCCGGCCTGGATTCTCGACGGCCAAACCACCCGCCCAAGCCGAGATAATCTACGACAATCTAGTGCGAGCGGCTATGGAGCAACACGAGTTTGTTAGCTCAGGAAAGTTTGGCGCGGATATGAAAGTCAGCCTGGAGAACGACGGGCCGGTTACTTTTATACTAAGAGCCTGAGGCTCTCAGAAGTGAGGCTAGCTTGCTTCTTCCTCTTTCTGGCGTTTCCGGATCAGTCGCCCGGCAATGATGCCAACCTCAAACAGAAGCCACATCGGAATAGCCAGCATCGATTGTGTGAATGGGTCCGCGGGTGTCAGCAGCATCCCCACAATGAAGCAGCCTACGATGACATAGGGTCTTTTCTCTGCCAATGAGTCAGGTTCGGCGATGCCAGCCCAAATAAGAATGAACACGGCTATGGGTACCTCGAAGGCGATGCCAAATGCCAGGAATATGGTGAGCGCAAAACTGAGGACGCTATTGATATCGGGCGATACCGAGATGCCCTCAGGGGCCACCGATATAAAGAAGGCAAAGGCGAACGGGAAGAGTATATAGCGCGCGAAGGCGATGCCACCGTAGAACAGTAAGACGCTGGAGATAAAAAGAGGTATGGCCACGCTCTTCTCGTTCTTATATAAGCCCGGTGCGATAAACGACCAAAGTTGGTAGAGCACATAGGGAGCGGCCAACAGGAATGAGACATAGAATGTGAGTTTGAACGGTGCGAAGAAGGGGGAGGTCGGGTCGATCGCGATCATCGTGGACCCTTCCGGTAAGGCCTCAATCAGGGGGTTTACCACATAGGTGTAGATGTCATTCGCGAATGAAAAAAGAATCACGAAGAAAAGAACAATCGCGATGATGCTTTTGAGGATTCGATCCCGTAGCTCGATCAGGTGATCGATGAGTGTCAACTCTTTCGGTTCTTCAGCTGATGTCATTTTCTTTCTTTGTATCTGCCGACTTTGTATCTGCCGAGTCTTCGGAGTTGTCTAGTTTTGGGTTCTTGCCGCCGCTATAGATTTGTTTGCTTACTTTCTCTACTTGTTGGCCCGCTTCTTTCAATTCGTCGCTTAGCGATTTGTCATTCTTTGCAAGCGACTCGACAGCGGCACTCTCATCATCACTGTTCTTCTTTGCTGATTCTTTGGCCGCTTGCGAGGCGCCGGGGTCGAAATTTGCTGAATTCACGATATTGTTTACAGAGTTTTCAGTATCTTTAGCCATGCCCTCGATGTTCGACTTGGCGTCCTCAATTTCAGCCATAACAGTCTCATTGTGGAGTTGGCGGCGTATCTCATCCGCATTTAACTCTCTTTCTATCTCATTCTTTACTTTGTAGAAGCTGCGACGAAATCTGCCAATCCACAGACCGGTCGTGCGCACAGCACCCGGCAATCGCTCCGGGCCAAGTACTAAAAGTGCGATGATGAAGATCAGCAGAACTTCGAAAGAACCGATATTAAACATAGTGCATAACCGGAATCACAGGACGTGCCTGCAAGATAGGAGTGCGATGCCCAAGGCATCCGAATACAGTGAAGCTATTTACTTGGGTTCAACCTTCTCGGCGGTCGAGTCAATCGTCTCGCCTTTGACGCCATCGTCTTGCTCTGAAGAATTTTCTTCTTCTTCGCTTTCGTCGTCCTTGATTGCCGTCTTAAAACCTTTCAGCGCGCCACCAAGGTCCGAGCCCAGGTTCTTTAACCTCTTCGTGCCGAAAAGCATCACTACGATTAGTAGAATAATCAATAGTTGCCAAATTCCAATTCCACCCATGATAAACCTCCAAATCTAATACGCACTCTTGCGTATTGGTAACTAGTTTTGTCTCGACGCCTTCTCTTCGAGGCCGGACATCTTAAAGCGTTTTTCCAATTCCTCCAACACTTGTTGGGGTGTCAGATCAAGATGGCTCAACATGACCATCGTGTGAAACCATAGATCTGCAGTCTCTTTGATGACGGCGTCTTTGCCGCTGTGTTGGTCTAGTGCAAAATCCTTGGCGGCCAGTATTGTTTCGGTTGCCTCTTCGCCAACCTTTTCGAGTATTTTATTAAGGCCTTTCTCGTGCAGGCTGGCTACGTAAGAATCACCACTGGAAGACTGCTTGCGCTGCTCCAAAATGGCGGCTAATTCTGTTAGTACATCGCTCATCTAGAGAGCCTCTGGTCAAGTCTTGTAAAGCTGGTCCGGGTCTACCAATACTGGATCTATAGTCTCCCAGTTATCGTTCGTCAGCCTCTTGTAGAAGCAGCTTTCCCGGCCTGTATGGCATGCCACGCCGCCCACCTGCTCTACCCGGTAGCACAGTGAGTCATTGTCGCAATCGAGCAGTACTTCTACAAGCTTCTGCAACATGCCGGATTCTTCGCCTTTGCGCCAAAGCTTCGATCGGGAGCGCGACCAATAGACCGCCCGACCCTCGGAAACCGTTAACTGTAGCGCTTCTCTATTGGTCCACGCTTGCATCAGTATCCGCCCGGAACCCGCGTCCTGAGTGATTACGGGCACCAGGCCCAGATCATTCCATTGAATTTGATCGAGATAGGAGGGCATCGCTTCAGTATGCAGCTTCACCGCTTAAAACACAAAAGGTAAACGCCCGCCAAGACAAGGCAGAGCGTGGCCAGCGGCAGGTTTGCCAGACCGACGCTGAAGCCGGGGGCGAGGCTGATAGCCGCAGCGATCAGCAGTGTGCCGCCCAGCACATTCAGCCGCCGGTCTCGGCGTTCGGAATTCGCCTGCGCTTGTCGCTGCTGCACTTTTAATGACTCGTTTATTTCGCCGAGCTGTTTGCTCTGGGTAGCCGCATCGATCATCAACTGAGGGAGTTCTGGCAGTTGATCGATCCAGTTCGGTACGTTCTCCTGTATCCTTGCCAGCAGAGTGAACGGGTTGAGTCGCCGCTTGTTCCATCTCTCCAGATAAGGCAGCGCCGTTGTCCATAGATCCAGCTCGGGATAGAGCTGACGGCCCAAACCCTCGACATTCAAAAGTGTTTTCTGTAGCAGAACCAGAGAGGGTTGCACCTCCATATCGAAGCGACTCGCGGTGCGAAAAAGTTGGATCAAAAGATTGGCGAAGGAGATTTCCTTCAGCGGCTTTTCGAAGATGGGCTCGCACACGCTGCGTATCGCTGACTCGAATTCATGAACTTTAGTGTGCCTGGGAACCCAGCCGCAGGCGACATGGAGCTCGGCCACTTTTCTGTATTGACGCTTAAAGATGGCGAGCAGATTCTTTGCCAGATACTCTTGATCGTCTTTACTTAGCGTGCCGATAATCGCGCAGTCGATAGCGATGTACTTTGGAGTTGCAGGTGTTTCTTTGGCGACGAAGATATTACCCGGGTGCATGTCGGCGTGAAAGAAGTTGTGGTCGAAGACTTGGGTAAAAAAGATATCGACGCCCGTTTCCGCCAGTTTTTTTAAATCGGTATTCTGTGCGTTCAGTGCACGGACATCGGCAACCGGAATCCCGTGGATGCGTTCCATTACCATCAAGCGCTTGCTGCAAAAATCCCAGTAGACTTTTGGCACATACAGCGTCGAAGAGTTTTCGAAGTTGCGCTTTAACTGCGAGGTATTTGCGGCTTCGGAAAGCAGGTCCAGTTCGTCATGAATGATCTTCTCGTAGTCATTGACTATTTCTACCGGATGCAGTCTCTTGCCAATATCTGTTCGCAACTCGATCTGACGGGCGAGCCATTTTAGCAATTTAATATCGGCCGCGATGGTGTCTTCGATGCCCGGCCGGATCACCTTGACGACGACTTCTTCGCCGCTTTTTAGCGTGGCCTTGTGTACCTGCGCCACCGAGGCAGAGGCGAAGGGTTCTTCGT
>JBBDIR010000063.1:0-65039 GCA_040880325.1 Pseudohongiellaceae bacterium | reverse complement strand
AAACCGGCTGACGCTACCTGCCTGTTCAGACTCATTTATGGATTGGAAAATACTCAGCTACATAGAAAAGCGACTAAGCGGTGACACTTTGGTGGTTGAATCGTTATCCTTTTTAGATGCTGACTTAGGCACTGGACAACTTGTGTTTATAGCGTTCTTCATGCGTTACCAGCGACAGCTGATGAGCGGCATTGTGGCGTCTGGTGTTGTTGAAAACTTCTATGTTGGCTGGAGCATATCGCTTCAATCTCCCATGGTATCTGTAACAGCTGTGCCGACACGCACTTCAAGCACTTAAAATCGAGGCATTAATCGCCTCCTTTATCTTAGTAAAACTCCCGAGTGGGTACTGAAAAATTTACTCACAACCCGCCTGTACTGAGCCTATCGCGCAATCGAAGGTGTACAAGTGCCACCGATTCTACGCTGACAGTAAATTTATAAATATAATATATAACTTATTTAGATATTGTTATTTAATAATATATAACTTATTCTTTTATGTATTAAAAATAAGGGAAAGGTATTAAAATGCGCTCTTCTGACCGTGCCTTGGCACGCAAACAACTGGATAAACGCTTGGATTTCCTGCGTAGCAATGACGCGCTGGCGCGACCTCCGCGCGGCTGGATCAAGGCCATCCGGGAGGTTCTGGGGATGACGACTGCCCAGCTTGCCGGACGCATGGGATTCAGTCAGCCGCGCGCCGTAGAAATCGAGAAGGCCGAGAAAGAAGGGGCGATCACACTGAACACGCTTGAGCGGGCGGCGCGCGCGTTGGACTGTAAACTGGTCTATACCTTCGTGCCGAGACATCCGTTGCAAGAGTTGGTCATGGAGCGCGCGCGCCGGATTGCTAAAAAGCGCCTCTCCCGCATCGGTCACCACATGGCGCTCGAAGCACAATCCGTGTCTGATGAGGATGAAAAAGAACAGTTAGAGCAGCTGGTAAGGCAGATCGTCGAGAAGGCAGGATCGGAGCTCTGGAGGGAAGACCATGAGTGATCCCCTCTTCGAAGAAGACAAGGACGCAACTGCGCTGACGGAGGATGAAAGGCAACAGCTTAGTCCGTCCTATATCACATTGCGCTCCGAGCTGGATGAGGCCGAGCAGCGCAATATCCTGGAGGCTGAGACATGGGCATTCAGTCGGAAGCGCAAAGTGCTTTCTGAAGACTTCCTAAAACTACTGCACAAGCGAATGTTCGGTAATGTTTGGCGCTGGGCTGGCGAATTTCGCCAGACCGAACACAATATCGGTGTTGATGCTTACCGTATCAGTATGGACTTGAGGCAGCTTCTTGAGGAATGTCAGTATTGGGTGGAACACAAGACCTATGAGCCTGATAACATTGCCGCGCGATTTTCGCATCGCCTGGTACAGATTCATCCATTTCCTAACGGGAATGGCCGTCACTCGCGTATTGCGGCGGACCTGCTCTTGGTAAGCCTGGGGCAGGAGCGCTTTAGCTGGGGACAACAGGCCAATCTGGTCGATGCCAATGAAACGAGGCGAAGCTATATCGATGCGCTTTATGCGGCAGACAGGCACGATTACAGGCAACTTTTTAAATTCGTACGGTCTTGAAGACTTATCACAGCAATTTACCTAAATAAGACATTAGGATTTGTTAATCTGACGGGGGAAACGCCGGTTATGTGTTCTTCCTGACACATCGGTTACAGACCATACCGAAGACATAGTTTACATATTTGGGACTACTATAACTTCCAGAGGCCGCATTCTGCACACAGAGGGGAACGCTTCATGAACAACTTAATTAACGTATGCTGGGAAGTAATATTAGCGTCAGACTGAGTCGGATAGAAGACAGTCGGTTAGTAATGGAGCGCTCAGTTCTAGTTGAAAAAAAGCAATAAAAATCATATGGTAATTCTTCTAATTTGACTACAGTCAGGAAGCTGCGATGCACAGACGAGATTTCTTAACCAAATTGCCCGGCCTTGCGACTATGCCATTGATGCTGCCGCAGGCTGCGAATGCTGCGCAGGGAGCGAATCTAAAGGTCACTGATGTCCGTTTGATCAGGATCAAGCTGGTCGAAGACAAGGGCATTCTCGCCCGACGCGTCGATACTCCCCGTGGTGGGCTGCACGTTCAGATCGGCAATTTCACCGTGACTGAAGTGCACACGAATCATGGCATAGTGGGCATCGGCCCCGGGATCCCTCCGGAGAACATCGAGGCCGTGAAACAGATGCTCGTTGGCGCAGACCCTTTCGAGATTAACAAGCACGCCGCAGCGCTATACCGCCCGCAGCGCAGATGGGGCGCCTCGGTGGAGATCGCGCTTTGGGATCTGCTGGGCAAGGCAACAGATTTACCGCTCTACAAGCTCTGGGGTGGTGGGCGCGATCGAGTCCTGCCCTACGCGGCCATGTGGGGCATCGGCACCGTGGAAGACCGGGTCGAAATCGCCATTGGGCTCAAAGAGGACGGCTGGCGCGCCATTAAATTGCGTTCGGGGTTCAGGACGATGGAGGAAGATGTGCGCGTCGTGGAGTTGGTGCGGGAAGCGGTAGGCGATGACTTCCATATTCTTTGCGATGGCAACAAGGCACCCGGCGACGCAGACGCCAATGGCGAGGACCCGACGCTCTGGAACTTTAAGCGTGCCTACGACACGGCGATGGAGTACCAGCGGCTCAATGTATATTGGCTCGAGGAGCCACTGCCCCGCTACGACTACCAGCGTTTGGCGGAGCTCAATCGGCTCCTCGCTATGCCGATGGCCGGTGCCGAGGCAAACTGGGGCATCCACGAGTTCAAGTGGCTTCTTGAGCAGGGGTGTTTCGACGTCCTCATGCCGGAGATTGGCGATATTGGGCCCCTAATGTCCCGCACTGTCGGGACCCTGGCGGCGGCGTACAACAGACAAGTCTCGCCGCACTCGGCGCCGTTTGAACGGCGATTAGTCAATATCTGCGGAATCCACCTTATCGCGTCCATGCCAAACGGCCCGATAACAGAGTTCATCCACGAACCGCCGCACGCGGATATCTTCGAGGGCTGGCAGGTCTTCGAGAACCCGCCCGTCTTGGAAGAGGACGGCCAAATTAAAGTACCTCAGGGTCCAGGCCTCGGGGTTACGTTCAGGGCGGATTTGATCGAAGAATTCTGAGCGAATGACAGGACGCCGCGCGACTGGCGCAGCGCGGTGTCCTGCTCGGTTCTGTTCCTATTGCGACTCAGCTCAATGTTGGGTACTGACAAGATAATTGGACTCCCCCCACTTCCTGAGAAGTTAACTCTCAGCCTTTCAGTATTCGGCCTATGGCTTAATCAAAAATGTACAAGCGGCGCCGTTTCCCACCTGAGATCATCCAGTATTCCGTGCGGATCTACCATCGATTCAACCCACGATAGTACGCCTTCGCGCCATTCAATCTTGGGAAAAGGCGGTGGGGATATAGAAGTGATTTGATGAAACTTTTCGTGGCTTGATGGCTTAACTTGTCAATTCCAAAATAGAGACTGGGATATGTCTAGGAGGATTCCATCAAGTATCTATCGGATTAACGATTTTCTTAGGCTTGTCGTTTTCCAAAGAATCGTAGGCAGATGGGCCATATCGTAAGTGCAGCAAACGAAACTCCTCAAGGAATCTCATTATTTCATCACTGCTCATGCTCTTGCTGAGTTCAAGGGATTCGTTGGTGAACAACTGTAGCGCCTTCATCGAATAATCTTCTCTAGGGCTTCTACGTCAGCGAGGTCTTGCGGTCTACCACTTTCTCGCTTCATGGCAATGAGGTCATTCACTGCTAATATAGGAATAGTGAATTCACCAGACTTGAGAAGCTTTGGCTTCCTTTGATCGAGATCGTAATTGATAATCAGATCGACCTGTTCGTCCAGGCTGTTTGGATTATAGAAATTCCATGCGATGAGATTGCGGTCGGATATATAGTTGATGCGGTTCTTGAATACTTCTTCGGCGGAGATTGGAAGTCTCGAAGAGAGCCCGAGTTCGATCAATGCCCTCTCAGCATTCTTTAGGTTTTGAGCGGACCATACGATTACAAAATCGATATCTACAGTGCCGCGCACTGCGCCGTGCAGAGCTACGGCGTGTCCGCCGACAATGGCAAAGGGAACGCTGTGTTCGGAGAGTTTATTGCAAACCCGTTCAATGAACATGTTGTCTGCCACATCAGATAGTGATGAATTGGTGGGCCCACAGGGACTCGAACCCCGGACAAACGGATTATGAGGCAGTGCAACTGGGGGCAGCTGTTTGTTGTATCTGGAAGAATTCTAATCGTTTTTCTCCGGCCAATCCAGCGAGGCTGACCGAAACCGAACCTATTCCGAACCTGTCTGGGAGCTATGGATCGACCGAGCCGCGTAACTGGCAGATTTTCTGGGCATTTCTCCGACTGAACACCGAACCAGAACCGAGACATGACCAATACCGTAAAATTGAATAGTTCATTTTATTCGAGAACTATGGCTACGATGTCCTGACCAAAAATACTTTTTCTTACCATCGAGGGCTGATGTATATCTCTAGAATAGGCTGAGATCACTCAGAATACTCGAGTTAGATTGCAGGTCGAGTGATGCTAAGCCGACAGTGGGGTTACCTTGAAGCCAACTTGGTCTTGTCTAACATTGTCAAAATAACCGGTAAGAAGGGCAGAAGTAATCTGTACTCATTCGGTCGTGCTATCAAAAGCAGTACTTTACTGTAGCCAGCTAGGAAAATTGCTTGACTAAACCTATGTGGCGTTTTATTTCTCTCAAAAGATTGAGATAGCCGGGGATAACACGAACTCAAAATTAGGAGAATATTGACCAATTGTTCGTACTTCCTGAATTAAGAAAAGTGGGTGCGGCATCACATCTCTGGGAAAATGCTAAGAAACTCTGCATCGAAAGAGGAAACATACGAGGTTTTTGGGTCAAGTCATCAGCTATAGCTGTACAAGTTTATGAGAAATTTGGTTTCACGAAGTCAGGGCCTCAAGAAACTACAAAGACATTTCATTCTTTCCGATGGAGCTAATCCTGTGAACAGTCAACAATGTGCAAGCAGCATCTGTGCTTGCACATTGTTGACTGTAGTTTAAAGATTAAGGATTAACGGTTACGGGGAAGTATGCGTTGGACCAGCAACAAACGTTATCGAATTGGCTATCTGGTGCTTCGAAATTGTCCACCCTCAGGCGCATTATATATGCCCCAGGCTCTGAGAAAGTCACTTGAGTCGAAACCTCAGTCCATGGCTTAGTGTTTGGATCGCTAGTGTCTGTTTCTGCACGCTCCCCCCCACTAATTTCCGCCGTTTCTATATACGGCTTGGCAGGGCCCTGATGCATGACCCAATAGGTGCCGAGGGGGTAATACATGCGGTCATTGCCTATATATTGATCCCGGACTCCGCGATCCTGCATGATAGCTGAGAGTGTGAGTGGTTGGCCCACCTTGACAACCTCGGGCTCTGCGTAAATGCCCACTGGATCGGTAGACTCCGGTCCATCCATGCTGAATCGAATGGCAGGTTTCAGGGAGCCTGAGGCCATTTCGTTGGCACTCATCTCGTAGGCAGCTGACGTTGCACGGCCTGGGACAGACCAGGTGTTACCGCCGGATGTCAGAGTCCACACAACTTCGGTGCCTGCCATGTCTGCAGGGACGGTTACAGCAAAGGCGCCTCGTTCCTGGATGCCTACAAACCCACGCCTGGAGTAAACCGGGAAGTGAGTGGGTTGAGCACCTTGAAATTGAGCGGGCTCTAGCTTGTTGTTTGGTCCTAGCGGAACATCCACGGTAGCCGTTCTGTTTCGGTTGGCGAAGCCAAAGATCATCGTTACCGATCTATCTTCGTTCATAATCCAGCCATTAAACATGGGAGCAACGAACTCACCAGTCGCCCCGCGTGTCGCCAGTGGATATTCCTGGAACCGTTCGGGTAGCTGAGCGTTAAGAGGGGCTGCAAGCAGCCCCATCAGAATTGGCAATAAGAGCTTGGTAATTTTAAACAAACTCATTAACGCGCTCCACCGAGGCTGGCAACGCTGCTATTATCTCGCTCTTTCCGCTCAGCAAGAAGCTCCTCATAAGCTTCCTGATCGAGGTGAGAAACAGCGATCCAGGCATGAGACATCTCGTCGGTGGTGCGCTGACCGGAACCAACCCACTGATCCGGGTCAGGATTCATGGGGTTGTTCGCAGTATTGTCATACCAAGCGGTCAAGATAATTGTCGCGCCCGCAGGAATAAGTGGTTGGTAGCCCTCTTCATAGGTGTGGCTGTGGTTCCAGGCGGATGTCCAATTGGAAGTCTGGCTCAACACCTCTATTCTTCCCGTTTCCGGGTCTAACATTTCCATCTTCATTGCGACACCCCTCAGATGCATGTGAGGCTGCCAGCTGTCGATGCGAACCGGGTGGTCCCAAGACCTGAATCCCTGTGTCATATGCGTGCCATGAGGAGGGATCATATAGTCGGTTCCGCCAGACAGTAAATAAGCGCTCAAGTCTTGAGGGTAGCTTTCCTCTTCAACAAACTCGTCTTCTTCATCGAAGTACCAGATGCCTACGGTCACCTGATCATTAGGTACTGAATTACCATCAGGAAAATAGTGGACCTCAAACTCCACCATTGAGTTGGCCGGTACTTTTCGACATGCGCCTTCAGGAACTTTTTCCCCGAGTTTACCGATAGCAAATTCAGACAGCCGGTCGCCATTGACCCACTCACCGTCTTCATTCAGAACCTTGAAGTGCGAGTTGGCATGGTGGGTTGAGCCTATGGCTGCTGCAGAGGGGCGAGTCTCGACTGCTTTAATGCAACGGCTTTCGTCAATGCCGGAATCAACAACAGGCTTCCACCACAGATCCTGACCCTCAGCGGGAACATTCCAGGCTGCAGATTTAATGGTGTGGTCGGGTTGTCCGAGTTCGTCCGCAAAACGCCAGTCGTCCATATCGGGGAACTGCTTTGGTTGCGGCAAATCCTCTGGGTTGCCGAAGGGCGAGCCTGCATTGACCCAGGCTACGACGGTGTCGATGTCTTCTTGCGACATGCGCCAGTCATTCTTGAGATGCTGAATGCCGGTATCAGTATCGTACTGATAGGGAGGCATTTCACGGGCTGCGACCCTGAGCTGAACAAGCGGTGCCCAAGGGCGCACCTCTTCATAGCTCATGAATGACATGGGCCCGATATTTCCAGGTTGGTGGCATATCTGGCAATTCTCTTGAATTATGCGGGACACCTCGTTGGCATAGGTTGGGTGTTCAGCGGCTTCCTGAGCACTGCTTAGTGCTGGAAACAACGCTGATACTAGAACTGCACTTAGAACTTTCTTATACGCCATTTTTCCTTTTCCTCTTCTGGGCCATGGTGTTCTGAGACGCTGACCGATGTCTCAAAATGACTCTATGAGTATGAATTTCAGCCATTTATAGTGCTAAATTCAGCCTCAATCTGCAAGTAAGCAATTGTAACGAGTTGCCGAGCGGGTGTGACAATTTTGGCCATGAATTGAACCGCCATGTTGCCACAAGACCCTGAAATCAATGCTTTGTCGGCTAAGAGTGCTGACCCATTGTGGATGGGATGGCATTATTAACCGAGTAAGTAGGAAGAGATGAATGCCGTTCCCCCGTTAATGGGGTAGAGCCGGGAAATTGGTGGGCCCACCTGGATTCGAACCAGGGACAAACGGATTATGAGGCAGTGCAACTGGGGGCAGCTGTTTGTTGTATCTGGAAGAATTCTAATCGTTTTTCTCCGGCCAATCCAGCGAGGCTGACCGAAACCGAACCTCTTCCGAACCCAGCTGAGATCGGCGGTCGCTCGAGCCGCGTAAGTGGCAGATTTTCTGGGCATTTCTCCGACTGAACACTGAACCAGAACCGAAGCCGGGCGTTCAGTTCCGAAAAGTGGGAGGAAGGGCGCGGAACTGAAGAGCTGAAATTCTCCGAGAAATGTTTCCTGGGCTTCAATGTGTTTAGCAAGCTCTGGGATGTCTGGGGTGCCTCGTCCATTAAGCGCCTAAGGGAAGCTGGTGTAATTACTAGCATGAAGAAGCAAAGTGAGGATAATTCTGGAACGGCTGATATGTGGATTGGGTGTCCTGCTAGTAGTAGGACGGCGATCATGAATGCGCTATTTAATCGGGCAGGCCCAATACAATCAATTCTGGAGGCGAGCCCTGTACGGTGACCCCGATAAATTGCCTGTTCCCGTTAAGAAATGTCATGGGCGGACCGATGGCGCGGCTGGGAAGCACCACTTTTGCGATAGTCTCTCCGGTTAATTTATCTCGAGCGACGAGGGGGTAGGTATCGTTTTCATCGGGAGCGTTCTGCGCCGAGATCAGCAAGGTGGACGTTAATAAAACCTGATCGCGCCCGCTACCCAGTGCGGGCAATTCGATACCAGCGAGAGCAGGATGTCTGCGTACACTCTGGGAGCCGATGCCATTGGGGACTTGCCAGAGAATCGTGCCCTCATTGAGATCGATAGCGGTGATACGGCCGTACGGTGGTTTGGTTAGCGGCAGGCCTCGGGGCCCTACATTGGTAGTTACGTCGCGTACCAATCCCAAAGTTGCGCCATCCCGTTCTGGAACAGTCATGCCTGAACGGCTGGGGACGGTGGCCGATGGAATATAGAGAATTCCTGTCTCCGGGTCTGCAGCGGCTCCTGTCCAGTTAGCGCCACCGATGTACCCCGGAACATTTATCGTTCCTAGGTTATCTTCGGTCGCAACTGAAGGCGGCGTAAACATTGGCCCGAACCTATGCTGTGACAGAATCGCTAAAGCCTGTGCTTGCAGTTCCGGTGTGAAATCGATTACATCTTCCTCGCTTAGTCCCTGTCGATCGAAAGCGGGGGGTTTGCTAGGAAAAGGCTGCGTTGGAGACGAGCGTTCTCCCGGCACATCGGATGGTGCAACCTCGCGCTCTTCGATCGGCCATATCGGCTCACCTGTCAGTCGATCAAACACGAAAACGAAACCGTGCTTAGTCACCTGGGCCACGGCCTTTATGACTTCGCCGCCAGACCTGATGTCAATTAGGTTTGGTGCGGCAGGCGGATCGGAATCCCAGAGATCATGGTGCACCATTTGGAAATGCCAGAGCCGTTCTCCGCTACTGGCATCGAGTGCTACCAGGCTGTTTGCAAACAGGTTATCGCCTGGTCTGTGTACGCCGTAAAAGTCATTCGTTGGTGAGCCTACCGGTAGGTAGACGATACCCGCTTCAGTGTCAGCGCTCATTAGAGTCCAGACGTTGGTGTGCCCGCTGTATTCCCATGAGCCGTCTTGCCAAGTTTCATTGCCAAATTCGCCGGGTTGGGGAATGGTGTGGAAAGTCCATACGAGGTCGCCGCTGTGGATATCGAAGCCGCGGACATATCCTGGGGGCATCTCCCGATAGTAAGGTTGATCAGTTATGGCAGCGCCCACTACGATGACATCGCCGACAATTATTGGTGCTGAGGTAACGGAATAATTTATTGGTGGCCCGCGAGTTGCCCTGGGTATTCCTGCGATCAGATCGACCCTGCCATTATCACCAAAACCGGGAATGGGCTCGCCAGAGATCGCGTCAACTGCGATAAGGAAGCCATCGCCAGTGCCCCAAACCAGACGCGACTTGTCTCCATCGGTCCAGTAGGCCAGCCCTCGATTGCTGAAACCGAGCATCATTGTCGGTATGCCGGAGGCGTAGGCACGGGGATCGTAAGACCACAAAGTCTCGCCGGTGCTCGCATCGATGGCGGCGGCCTGGGAGAGTGGCGTGGAGATGTAGAGCCGGCCATCGACGGCAAGAGGCGCCGCCTTCAATCCATTTATGGAGACCTCAGGCACGTCGTTGGGTACTTGCAGATTTGGGTATTCGAGCTTGAGTTGGTCGAGATCAAAGCGCGCATCGATCGAGCGCCAGCGCCATTTAATTTCCAATTGATCGAAGTTGTCGCGATCGATCTGCCCGAGGCTGGAGTACTTGGTGCTGCCACTATCCGCCCCGAAGTAGCGCCACTCACCACTGTTCATGCCGGACTGGGCCAGAGCGAAGGGGCTGAGGGCGAGCAATATGACTGCTGTTAAGCTGCGGTGTTCCATAGCGAGCCATTCAACTATTTGGGATTGAGTGAAGTAGGTTGTCAGATTATTTATGCGTTGTCGATGGTAATGACCAGTTAACTCTCAATCTGTCAGTATTCGGCCCATGACTCAATGAAAAATGTACAAGCGAAACCGTTTCCCTCGGGGCTTTCTAACGTGAATCAGGAATTACAGGGGCCAGAGAACTTTGGTTTTTCTCTGCGGATAGAATGAGGGTCGATATGTCTTAATCATAGGGGACAGATTTATTTTCTGGGGCGGCCTCATCCACGGGGCAAATGCGCTGAATGGAAGAGGAAATAGATCTGTCCCTATTTATTCTACTCGGTTACTAAATGAAGCTATTTCGTATTCCACAAAATACTTAGCAAAAAGCAATGCATATTAGAAAGGATCGGTTGGAGTGCAGCATACTTGACGCAGGCTGACTACCGATAACAGTACAAATTCGATACCAATGAATTCGAAACTCCGCTAAATTACGCAATACAGCATTCAATTGACTATCGCAATTTGTCGAAAATAGCAGACTGAAAGCTATAGCAAACCTCTATCACTGGAGTATTTTTTGAAATCGATTTTCATATGCTATCGCAGAGAAGACTCCCGTCAAGCTTCAGGGCGGCTTTTCGATGCACTAACAAAAATAGTGGGCGCTGAAAACGTATTCAAGGATGTACATTCCATAACTGCAGGAGAAACTTGGCGCGACACCATTAATTCTTACATCGATAAATCCGATATCTTACTGGTGATGATAGGGAAAAATTGGCAAGCTCATCGCTTATCAGAGGAAAAAGATACGCTACGAGATGAACTAGAACTTGCCAAAGCAGCCAAGCTAACGATCATACCGGTATTGCTCGATGGTGCAGGAATGCCAACGCAGGACGATCTTCCTGAATCTCTCAGATGGCTTCCGGACTATCAAGCGACACTTCTACGCGACGCCGATTTCTCTTATGACTTTGAGCGCTTACTAAAGTCTCTTGGCATCCAACAATACCGCAAGCAAGCGCTTAAGTGGGCTGCCGCTATTGGAGTTGCTTCAATTTCATTGCTTGTCTGGGAGGCATTTAGGCCAGCCCCCACGCCCATTGATGAGCTGGAATGCTTGCAACCTACTGAATCACTTTTAGAAAATAGGAATGTTACTCAGCGATTTCTTAACGATCAGGCTCCTCTGCTAGTGTCAGGAAAGCTTGATCGATCGGAAGCAATTGCTCTGTATCCCATGGCGCAAAGAGCCTCCAGTGATGAGACTTTAGCAAGCTACATGCAATGCCAAGCTCGTCAAAATTACCCATTTACGGAACCTCAATCCAGCTATTTCAATCAAGCAATTGATTTTATTTCCAGCGCAGGCAACAACTCTGTCGAAGACTTCTATAGTTGGAAGAATAACAACCCATTCCCAGGTCGTATCCCCCCTGTATATTCTGACATCATAATTGCCGAATTCGACGGCAGCCAAAGAACAGAAGGCTCCTTCGCTGTCGCGAATCGAATTGAATCCAGTTTGATTGATGAATTGACTGAATTCAATCTCGATAATCTTAGCGTTTCTGTACTGCCTCAAATGTCTAGAGAAGAGGCTCAAAAATTAGCCGACAAAGGGCTGAATAGAGTGGTGATTTGGGGTTGGTATGATTCATTAGATTTGCAGATTAGAGTGATGTTTGGTCAAGAACCTGAAGCCGACCAAGATCCAATAGTTACTGAGGTCACTCTTGAACTTCCTCCTTCATCAGATGCGACAGCGCTAAGGTCAATCGTGAGTGATACACTTCCAGCGACGGCTACCTTTTTGTCTTTATACTTGGTTGGCCAACTGAAATACGATGCCGACGAATACATCGAGGGAAACAGAGCGTGGGACTTGGCGATGGAAACTCTTCCAGCGGAAATAGAAATTGGCAACCCAGCTCTGGACGCTTTCTTCAAGGCTCGCAGGCTTCAATTGGGCTTACCACCAAGATAAACTCATATCACGAGCAAGTACCTCAATGGAGAGGCCAGGAGATACTGATGAAAACCAGATTAGCTTCCTTACCGTTACTTATCGCGTTATTCACCTCTGGTTCTTTGGGGGCACAAAGCCCATCGGGAAGAGATGTCGAGCTAATCATCTGTACCTACGCTGAAGCCATAGCAGCCAACTCTAGAATGATGAGCGCCTATAACAACATCGTTAAAGAGTTAATTGAAAACCCAGTCAGTGCTTTCTCGGCCTATGCACCAGGCAGTACCAGACAGTGCCTCGTTGATGCAGGACTACTGTCTCTATTGGAAAATTCTAGCACGCGGGTTGAGAGCGTTAGCGAATCTGAAATCAGTAGTATGCTAGAAAGAATAGAAACTATGTTCGGTGAATCTATCATGCTGGACTTTAATCGCATCGCAATGGATTGGACTTACGACCACTATGGCTCCACCCATGAGCAGTCACTCGCACCACTCATGGATATTATACGAAGAGATCCGAGTATTCCCAGTGCCCATGCGCTACTCGGTGTTTACTGGCACATTAATCAAGACTATCCAAAAGCCATCGCGAGTTTTTCTGCTGCTGCGGAATTGCTCCCAAACGACCATCGATTGGTATTTAATCTAGCTCAAGCCTATGCGGCTAATGAAGATAACTCTCTCGCCCAAGAGAGTTTTCGGAAGACACTCTCCTTAAGACCCTCAGACCCCGAAGCGTTGCTCTCTCTGGCCGCCATTGAGATAAAAGCAGGCAATATGAATGCTGCGAACGAGTTACTCTCGCAAATTTCTTCCGAGGCTAATGGCTTTCTCCGTTTGCAAGGAGTGAAAAATTACATGGCTGCCATGGCCGCATTCAAACAATCAGATTTCGAATTGGCTCGAGATCAGGTTATCTATGCCAATGAGAACTTGGAACCAACGCCTGGCGGTTTTGATGGCCAATTTCACCGCATGATGGCGGCTTTGTTGGAATCTATAGCTGGCACATCCGGTCCTAGGATGGATTTATGGCACGCCAGCAATAATTATCCCTTTCAGTTTCCCGATCCTTTAGACGGCAATGATCCAATCACACGAGTATGGTATGACTTATGGTCGAGTTGCGGACTGGAAAGTGTTCCTGCCCAGTGGGCCAATGCTGGCGGTTGCTTGCCTATGGAGCTGCATAATCGAATCGATTACTCTTTCGATTTACTGATACCTTATGTATTCGATCGCCTGTATTTCAGAAACATAGCATTCGCTGCGGGTCGCGCCTGTCCATTTCTGTACTCTCTGCACAAATCTACGGGAGAGTGGCTATTCGAATCCACAATCATTACTGGCTACTCAGGCAGAGAAAACGAAGCCGAACAGCGTTTGCAGCTTAACTATTTTAATGGAACGCTTCAGTTGCGTGAATTAGAACGCGAAATCTCTTATATCGATAAACTAGTTATAGAGGCAGTGGACTATCGAGGTAAGACCACGACTTTCTATTCAAACGAAAAGCTTTCATCACTGAACGAGGTAGATGGTGAGAAACTAGTTTTGAATCACGGTGAAGGAGTAGTAATCGAATTTGATGAGTACGATTCTTCAATGCCGTATAGTGAAATATACGTTGTAGCCACAGGCTACTATGACCCTTTATGAGAAGTATCTAATCGATAAGGAAATATAGGAGACACCCTGAAGCTCCCCTTATCAAAACCCCCTTTGGTTTTCTGGGGGTTTCTCGATTTTAGTGATTTACTTGCCAAAACCAGTTTTAATAGTAAACACAGAGAAGTTGATAAACGCAGGTACAGTTGTTGAGGGTACTGACAAATTAACCCCCAATCTGCCAGTATTACTCCCATGACACAATCAAAAATATACCGGCGCCACCGATTCCCGCCCGAAATCATTCAGTATGCCGTATGGTTATACCATCGATTCAACCTAAGTCACCGCGATGTTAAAGACTTGATGGCCGAGCGGGGCGTCACGGTCAGCTATGAAGCCATTCGCCTGTGGTGCAACAAGTTCGGACCAAAATATGCCCAACGATTAAGAAGGCAGCATCAAGGGTATGGCGATACATTCTTCATTGATGAGGTTTTCGTGAAGATCCAAGGTGAGCGGCACTACTTATGGCGAGCCGTTGATCAAGACGGCGAAGTTGTTGATGTCTTTCTGCAGAAAAGGCGCGACGGAAAGGCTGCGAAGCGGTTCTTTAAGCGGTTATTGCGTAAGCACCGAGGCGAGCCGAGAAAGATTGTCACGGATAAGCTGAGGAGCTACGGCGTTGCACATAAAGAGCTTATTCCTGAAGCGATTCACGACACATCCCAATACGCCAACAACCGAGCCGAGTTGTCGCACGAACCGACACGAGTGAGGGAACGGGGTATGCGTAAGTTTAAATCGATGGAGCAGGCACAGCGTTTTCTAAATGCTCATGCCGCCGTTTACAATTTGTTCAACCATGGTCGGCATTTGATGTCAGCTGAGAATTACCGTTATTTTCGACTGCGTGCCTTTGTGACCTGGGAAAAGGCAGTAGCTATATAGAAGTTGATTCGCTGTGGGTTTTTTAGATTTGAGCAGTTAACTTGTCAGTACCCATTGATTTAATAAGGAAAAATGGTGGGCCCACCTGGATTCGAACCAGGGACAAACGGATTATGAGTCCGCTACTCTAACCAACTGAGTTATAGGCCCTTTGACTTCGCCTGAGCAGCGTATGCTTCGTTGCTCAATTTATTCTCGCTCGGTCACGTACTCTAGTACGTTCCCTCACTCTAAAAATTGGCGCCTCGCCTACACAACTCAGGCTGTGCCAAGTTTTGATCTTCGCCTGAGCAGCGTATTCTCAAAGCTCAATTTATTCTCGCTCGGTCACGTACTTCAGTACGCTCCCTCACTCCAAAAATTGGCGCCTCGCCTACACTGCTCAGGCTGTGCCAAATTTTGATCTTCGCCAGAAGCTCGAATACTTCTTTGGAGATAAATCTACTTCAGAAACAAACGGGGCGCATTATATTGCGCCCCGCGTGGTCTTGCCAGTACTGTGTTTACTCGTCCAGGAAGCTTCTCAGGTGATCGGAGCGCGTCGGGTGGCGCAGCTTGCGCAGGGCTTTTGCTTCGATCTGACGGATGCGTTCGCGGGTTACGTCGAACTGCTTGCCTACTTCTTCCAGGGTGTGGTCGGTGTTCATGTCGATACCGAAGCGCATTCTCAGCACCTTGGCTTCTCTGGCGGTCAGGCTGCCTAGAACATCTTTCGTTGCCTCTCTCAGGCCCTCGTCGATGGACGAGTCCACTGGCGAGTCGACGGTGGCGTCTTCGATGAAATCACCCAGATGGGAGTCTTCATCATCGCCGATTGGCGTCTCCATGGAGATTGGCTCTTTCGCGATCTTCAGGACTCTGCGTACCTTGTCTTCCGACATGTCCATGCGTTCGCCGAGTTCTTCCGGTGTCGGCTCGCGGCCTTTCTCGTGCACCATCTGGCGTGAGATTCGATTTAGCTTGTTGATCGTCTCGATCATATGCACCGGAATACGAATGGTGCGTGCCTGGTCGGCGATCGATCTGGTGATGGCTTGACGGATCCACCAGGTGGCGTACGTTGAGAACTTGTAGCCGCGGCGATATTCAAACTTGTCTACCGCCTTCATCAGGCCGATGTTGCCTTCCTGAATCAGGTCGAGAAACTGCAGGCCGCGGTTCGTGTATTTCTTCGCGATGGAGATAACCAGACGCAGGTTGGCCTCGACCATCTCCTTCTTTGCTCGGCGTGATTTCGCTTCGCCGATGGACATCTGACGATTGATGTCTTTGATCTCGGAGATGAACAGACCAGTCTCTTCTTCGATCAGACGAATCTTCTTTTGTGCGCGTAGCACTTCGGTCTTCACGTTGACCAAGAGTTCGGAGTAGGCTTCCTTTTCCTTGATGTGTTTGTCGATCCATTTGCCATTCACCTCGTTACCGGGGAAGCTGGCGATGAAGACCTTACGCGGCATCTTCGCGCTGCGGATACACAGGCTCATGATGGTGCGCTCGTGCCGGCGCAGTCTGCTGAGTACGGCGCGGATATGGCTCAGCAGCGGCTCGAACTGACGCGGTGTCAGCTTGAAGCTCTTGAATACTTCGCCCAGTTTTTCCAGTTCTTCTGTCGCTTTCTCGTGGGTGCGGCCACGCTTGCCAACTACGGCGCTGGTTAGTTCGTATTGCTTGCGTAGTTCGGCGAATCGAATCTTCGCCTCTTCCGGATCTGGACCGACTGCTACCTCGTCCTCATCGTCGTTGTCGGCGGCATCTTTCTTTTGCTGGGCAGTCTGCTGGCTTGCCGCAGGCGGGCCCACCGGGATTTCCTCATCGGAGGTGTCGAGATAGCCGGTTATTAATTCGTTGAGTCTGCGCTCTTCGGTATCGATCAATGCGTACTCGTTGAGGACGTGTTCAACCGTGCCCGGGAAATAGGCCATGGCCTTCATCAATTCCCGCAGGCCTTCTTCGATGCGCTTGGCGATTACGATCTCGCCTTCGCGAGTCAGCAGTTCGACCGTGCCCATCTCACGCATATACATGCGTACCGGGTCGGTGGTGCGGCCAGCTTCGTTTTCTACGGCGGCAAGGGCGGCAGCGGCTTCCGCGGCGGCGACTTCATCGGCACCAGAATCGCTCTCTTCGTTGAGCAGCAGTGCATCGGCATCCGGTGCGGCTTCAAACACCTTGATGCCCATATCGTTAATCATCTGGATGATGTCTTCGACCTGATCCGGGTCGGAGATAGATTCAGGAAGATGGTCATTGACCTCGGAATAGGTCAGATAGCCCTGTTCCTTACCCTTCGCGATTAATGCTTTGAGGCTGGATTGTGGTGCAATTAGATCGGCCATGAACTCTCGTCTCCCTGACTCGGGGCCAGGTAGTGGGTGGATAAAAGTGAGCCGGGCATTATATAGGGTTACAGTCCAGCTTGTATATCACTGAACCGCCTAAATTAGACCGTCCTCAGGCTATTTTAAATGGGGGCGCCGCGTTTGATTACAAGGTGGCAGCGGTCCGTTTCGACAGAATGGGCGCAGGAATGAGATGGCCTGCAGGGCGGGTATGCAGGGCGCTAGCTAGTAGCTTCCGCGGGCGGGTCTTCATCCGGGCGCTTCTTCGGCTCGGCCAATGTCGATTTAAGGGTCTCACGCAGCTTCTGTGATTCGAGCTTCTTGATGACATCCGACAATATCTTGTCAAGGATCTGCAGAAATTCCTTTTCCAGCCCCTCGATCGGGGTGATGTTCTCGCTCTTTAGCCGTGTTATCTGATTGCCGAAGGGTGAGCCGCTGCAGTAGCCAAGCAGAGTCGGGGTGTCCGTATCTGGGTCGCGCCTTACCATCTCGATCAGACAGAGCAGCAACTGTCGCCCTTCGTCGCCGGCAGAATGCAGGGGCGCCAGATCCTGGTTGATTGAGAGAGCAACCTCCGGATTTTGCAGTAGTAGCTCGATGGCTTTTACCGCCGCTGGCTTGCGGTAGACATGTAAGTTGGAGCCGCTCGACTTTGGCCGTGGGCTCCATTTCTCTTGCGCCTGATTACTCTGTTCGCCGTAGGGTGGAATATTCGATGCGCTCGCCGATTGTGGCGCGGCGTTATGGCCGGATGGTTCGGGTGCCTGCGCTTCGATTAGCTTGTCCAACGACTCACTGGCAACACCGAGGGTTTCAGAGAGTTTGTCCAGCATCAGCTGGCCATAGATGCCGTTCGGGAACTTGGCGATGAGAGGTTTGGCGACGTTGCTCAGTCTGGCGCGGCCTTCGATGGTCTTGATGTCCAGGCCTTCCGATAGCTTGTCGAAGAAGAACTGTTCCAGCGGTGTAGCCTGTTCGATTAGTTTGTTGAACGCGTCCTCACCGATCTCCCGAACCAGCGTGTCCGGGTCTTCACCCTCGGGCAGAAACAGAAACTTTACCTGCCGACCATCCTGCATCTCCGGCAGGCTCGCCTCCAATGCTCTCCAGGCGGCAGTCCTGCCAGCGTTATCGCCATCGAAGCAGAACACCACCTCGGGAACCAAGCGGAACAGCCGCGTCAGGTGTCGGTCACTGGTCGCGGTGCCCAAGGTGGCTACCGAATTGCGAATGCCCATCTGCGCCAGCGCGATCACGTCCATGTAGCCTTCCACGATCAGCATGTGCTTAAGTTTGTTGTTGGCTTTCTTCGCCTCGAACAGGCCGTACAACTCGGCGCCCTTGTGAAAGACGGCGGTCTCGGGGGAGTTGAGATACTTCGGTTTGTCATCGCCTAGAACCCGACCCCCGAAGGCTATGGTGCGCCCGCGGCTGTCGCGAATAGGAAAGATGATGCGGTCACGGAATCTGTCGTAATAGCGCGGTTCTTCTGTATTAGCACTGTCGTCGTTGCTTCGAGACTCTTTCTCGATGACCAGACCGGCCTTGAGGAGTAGCTGCTGTTCTGTGGCCTCGCTAGAGATAGCCTTGAGCAGATTGTCCCAGCCGGGCGGGGCATAGCCCAAGCAAAAATCTCTGGCGACTTCGCCGCTAACGCCGCGTGATTTCAGGTAATCGACTGCCGATTTTCTCTGCTCGTGCTTGCGCAGTTGTTGACGATAGAATTTGCTGGCCTGCTCCAGGATATCGAACAGCTTGCTGTTCTCGGACTGTCTGCGCGTTGCGGCGGCGCTCTCTTCGCGCGGCACTTCCATGCCGTTGTCTCTGGCGAGAGACTCTACGGCCTGTGGAAAGTCCACCTGATCGAAGTTCATAATGAAACCAATCGCATTGCCGCCGGCGCCGCAACCGAAGCAATAGTAAAATTGTTTCTCTGGCTGCACGCTGAATGAAGGTGTCTTCTCTTTGTGGAACGGGCAACAGGCTGAATAATTCTTGCCGGATTTCTTCAGGGGGACGCGTCTGTCCACAACCTCGACGATATCGGCTCGGCTAAGCAGATCGTCGATAAAAGTTTGTGGAATTAGTCCTGCCATGTCCAAGAATCCAAGTGTAATGCAGAGATTTTCTGCGCGTGTCCTGGCGAGTTCGGCCAAAACCAACGGTGAAAGTCATTGTATCCAAAACCAGGTGTAGTTGCTGCGGCAAGGATGCGCGAATTTTGGCGGAACGGAGTAGGAGCGTTGGAGCGGGTGACTGCGGCTTAGGCGAGTAGGGCTTTTATCTGCTTGCTGACCTCGGCTATATCGGCGCGGCCGACCACCTTGGGGCGTACCAGGGTCATGACTTTGCCCATTTCCTTCATCGAGGTCGCCCCTGATTCGGTCACGGCAGCCTTGATCAATTGCTCTAGCTCGGCAGCTTCTAATGGTTGGGGCAGAAATTCCTGAATCACTTCGATCTCGAACTGTTCCTGCGCAGCGAGCTCTGGCCTGTGAGCCGACTCATACTGACGAATCGATTCGCGGCGCTGCTTAATCATCTTATCGAGAATGCCAATGATGCGTGCGTCATCGGGGTCGATGCGCTCATCGACCTCCACCCGCTTGATTTCCGACAGGGCGAGGCGAATAGTGCCCAGGCGCGGCTTGTCTTTGGCCCGCATGGCATCTTTCATGGCATTGGTTATGGATTCTTTCAGTGGGCTGTCAGACATGATATTCCGGATCCCTGCGGACACCAGGAGGGCAAACATAGGCAATGCTTGCCCGGTGATATGGCTAGTACAGGCGTTGGCTCTTCTTGCTTTCGCGTTGAACTTTCTTCTGATGACGCTTGACTGCGGCGGCGGCCTTACGCTTTCGCACTGACGTAGGCTTCTCGTAGAATTCTCTGCGACGTACTTCAGCTAGGATTCCGGCTTTCTCACATGAGCGCTTAAAACGGCGCAGGGCCACATCGAAAGGCTCATTTTCTTTAAGTTTTACCTGGGGCATTGAACTAAACACCTACCTATATAGTATTGCTGTTAATTTTGTGCAAACACGCTAGTTTACTTGTGATTCCGACCCGGCTTTCTAATGAGCCGAGGTCGCGGAATTACAGGGGCGCTAATATTAATGCTCCGAGACCCTAATTGCAAAAGAATTAGCCCATATCGGGCGGGAATTTGACTGAACGGCGGCGAATTTGGGAAATGCCAGGATTTTTGGCATGATTGCCTGTTTTCAGCAGCCCCACATAGTGACAGTGAGAGTAAGAATAGTGACAGAGAGAGTAAGAAATTGAATCAGAGTGAGCCAAGCCGTTGATTGTATTGGGTATAGAGACTTCTTGTGATGAAACCGGGGTCGCACTGTATGACAGTGAGCGCGGACTTTTAGCCGATTGCCTGTACAGCCAGATCGAAATACATGCGCGCTACGGCGGAGTGATTCCTGAATTGGCGTCCCGTGACCATATCCGCAAGACCTTGCCACTGATAAGCGAAGTGATCGCCAAGGCGGGTATCGCGCAGTCTGAGATTGGGGGCGTAGCCTATACGGCAGGCCCTGGACTGGTGGGTGCGCTACTGGTGGGAGCGGCGGTCGGTAGGTCGTTGGGCATGGGTTGGAATGTGCCTACGCTTGGCGTCCATCATATGGAAGGTCATCTGCTGGCGCCCATGCTGGAGGCAGAACCGCCCAGCTTTCCCTTCGTGGCCTTGCTGGTCTCCGGTGGTCACACGCAATTGGTGCAAGTCGATGGCATCGGTCGCTATACGCTGTTGGGTGAGTCGCTCGACGATGCCGCGGGCGAAGCCTTCGACAAGGTCGGCAAGATGCTCGGCCTTCCTTACCCCGGTGGGCCCCATGTGGCAAAGCTGGCGCAGCAGGGGGAGTCGGGCAAGTTCAAGTTTCCGCGGCCGATGACTAACCGCCCCGGATTGGACTTTAGTTTCAGTGGGCTGAAGACCGCAGTGCGCACCGCCATTTACGAAGCGGGAGACGCAGCAGGTGCCCTAACGGAGCAGCAGCGCGCGGACATCGCCAGAGGTTTTGAAGAGGCGGTAGTGGCGACATTGGCCATTAAATGCGGCCGCGCTCTACAGCACACCGGCATGCAAACTCTGATCATAGCCGGTGGTGTTTCGGCCAACGTACAGCTGCGCGAAGTGTTAGAGAGGACGGTGACGAAGCACCACGCCAAGCTGTTCTACGCGCAGCCGCGATTCTGCACGGACAACGGCGCGATGATTGCTTACGCCGGCTGTCAGCGCCTGTTAGCGGGTGAGCAAGATGATTTGGAAATACGCGCGCAGCCGCGCTGGTCGTTGGAGGCATTATCTGCCATCTAGTCATTGCTTCGTAAGCCGGTACAACGCTTACATTTTAAATTGAAGGATAGGGAATGGACATCGTCTATATTCGCGAACTCGAAATCGAAACCATCATTGGTATTTACGACTGGGAGCGAGAACAGAAGCAGATCGTGAGTCTGGATCTCGAGATGGGAACCGATATTGCGCTAGCGGCTAGCAGCGAAGATATCGAGAACACTCTGGACTATAAAGCTGTGGCAAAGCGGCTGATCGAGTTTGTCGAAGGCTCGGAATTTTTCCTCGTGGAAACCATGGCAGAGCAGATCGCGCAGATCGTGTTGCATGAGTTCTCGGTACCGTGGCTAAAGCTGCGCCTGGGCAAGCCCGGCGCTGTTACTGGCTCGAAGGACGTCGGTGTAATCATCGAGCGCGGCAAGCGCTAGAGCAATCAATTATTCACGAGTGATGTAATGACTACACTGGCGCTAAGCATAGGAAGCAATATCGATGCGACGGCAAACATTCGTGCGGCGTTGAACGCGCTGTCGGAAAAATTTGATAAGCTGCGCCGTTCTACGACTTTCGAGAGTCAGGCTGTCGGCTTCGATGGTGATAATTTTTTCAATCTCGTGGTGCTGGCCGAGACCGATAAAGAGCTCGAAGAGGTCTCTGCCTATCTAAAGCAATTGGAAGACCGACTCGGGCGTGACCGTCGCCAGCAACGGTTCTCTGGCCGCACCATGGATATCGACATACTCTTGTTTGGCAATGAATCTGGGGTTTGCGCCGGCATCGAACTGCCGCGGCCGGAGATCACGGAGAACGCCTATGTGCTACAACCACTTGCGGAATTATTGCCGGATAAGATACACCCGCCGACGGGTAAGTCCTATGGCAGCCTCTGGCAGGATTACGACAAGCAGAAGCAGCGGCTCTGGCCGATAGAATTCGATTGGTCTGAAAATTAAAGCGGCGTGCCAGTGAAATAGCTTGCTAGTCATTCATGCCGAAATAGTTTTCTTGTTGTTCAACTCTCTTTATCCAATCGCGAATGGACGCGTATCCGCCAAGATCGAAGCCGCCTTCGTGTGCAACATGAGTGTAGGCATAGAGGCTGATGTCGGCGATGGTTAAAGATTCACCGACGAGATAATCTACTACCTTGAGCTGTCGCTCCATGATCGACAGGGCCTTGTGCCCACCTTCTTGCTTGCCTGCATACTCTGCTCGGCGCTGCTCGGGCAGGCCCAGGTATTTATTGATATAGCGCGCGGTAGCGATGAAGGGCTCGTGGCTATACTGCTCGAAGAACTGCCACTGTAGGGTCTGGGCTCGCAAATAACGATCGCAGGGGAGGAAGCGGGTTCCATCGGCGAGGAAATTCAGTATCGCATTTGATTCGGTCAGCGTGTCGCCGTGCGGTAGCACTAGTACCGGAATACGTGTGTTAGGATTTAACTTCTTGAATTCATCGGTGTGTGTCTCGCCAGCCAGAATATCGACATGCAGCCATTCGTGCTCTATCGCCAGCAGGCTCATGAGCAATTTAATCTTGTAGCAGTTGCCCGATTGAATGTCGCCGTAAACTTTGTACATGGTTGTGCTTCCCCATAGTAAGGTATTGACCGATGAGTGACTTAGGCGAGGTAACGACCACCGTCAACACGAATCGTTTGTCCGGTGACATAACACGCATCATTGGATAAAAAGAAGACGGTATCGGCAATCTCCTGTGGATGACCCAGCCTGCGCAGTGGAATCGTCGCCAGTACCATTTCCCTAGCCGAAATTACCGCAGGGTCCGCATCGTCTTCTAGCGCTGGTGGCCAGAGTATGGCGCCAGGAGAGACCCCGTTCACTCGAACATGCGGCGCCAACTCCTTGGCGAGGGACTTCGTCATCGCCTTAACCCCAGCCTTGGCGATGCTGTAGATCGGAAACCCCGGAAGCGGATTATCGGCGTGAGTGTCTGCGATATTTATCACACTGCCGCCGCGTTTGCTGAGCTCGGGAGCGAGTTGTTGTGTCAGAAAGAAAGCCGCTCTCAGGTTGCTGTCGATAAGATCGTCCCAGGCATCCTGACTGCACTGCTCCAGGGCGGTAGGGTAGAACGAGGATGCGTTGTTTACCAGAACATCAATGCGCCCATAGCAAGCGAGGGCTTTAGCCCCAAGAGATTGCAGCTGTTGTCTGTCGGTGAAATCGGCCTGCACTGAGACAGCCGATGTCTCGCGCCGAGAATTAAACTCAGCGACCAAAGCCTCTGCCTCCACTTTAGAGTTATTGTAGTGGATGATGACGTTGAATCCCTCATCATGAAACTTTCTCGCCATGCAGGCGCCAAGTCGCTTGCTGGCTCCGGTAAGCAGGCAGACTTTGGTGTCATTGACTTGTTCCGAGGCTGTATTCATAAAAATGTCGGCGTCATGATCAAGGCGTGGTACGCGTAGCGAGTCGCTTGACGATGTCGCTAAGTAGGCTGAGTCTGCATTGCTGCACAAATTCCTGCGCATTGCTGGGCTGCGCTTCCTTGATTAAAGCGCCTACATCGAGCTCAGACAGCTGCTGCAGAATTGTCGATAAATACTCTTTCTGTGGATAGGGGCGGTCCTCGAGACCGGTTCTGCCTCTTGCGTCCGCCTCGCAGGCGAGTAAAAACTTCTGTGTGCGTTCGGGGCGGCGAAACCCGTCGAGAGACTCGAATAGTTTCAATAGCGTAGCGGGGCGCAACTCGGTGATGCGATGCAGCTTCGTGTGATGTTCACAAACCAATAGAGCGAGCTTCGAAAATTCATTCGGTACATGCAGGCGCTTGTTAATGTCGGCAATTAGAGCGAGGCCAAGGTTCTCATGCCCGTTGTGGCTAGGCCATTTCGCTTGCTCGGTAACGCCCTTGCCGACATCGTGCACCAGGGTCGCGTAGCGCACCATCGGGTCGTCGGTGAGCCTGACCGCCTGTTGCAGGCAGAGCAAAACATGCAGGCCCGTGTCTACCTCCGGATGATGTTTCACCGGTTGTGGCACGCCGAAGAGCCTATCTACCTCGGGCAGTATCGAGGCCAGTGCGCCGCAGTCTCGAAGTACTCGAATAAAAATGTCAGGCGCCGCACTGCCCATTGCCTGTTCAATCTCCTGCCAGACTCTCTCGCGTACCAAGGCGTCGATCTCGCCGCTGTCGACTATGTCTTGCATGAGGCTAAGGGTCTCGGGTGCCACCTGGAAGCCAAGACTAGCAAATCGTGCCGCAAACTTTGCGACTCTGAGTACTCGTAATGGGTCTTCGGCAAAGGCAGGGGAGACATGCCTGAGAATTCTGTCTTCTATGTCCTGACGACCATTATAGGGGTCGATAATCTCCCCCGATTCAGTTTCGGCCATGGCGTTTACAGTAAGGTCTCGACGCAGTAGATCCTGCTCCAGCGTGACTGACTCAGAGGCATCGAATTCGAAGCCGAGATAGCCAGCGCCAACCTTCCTCTCTGTTCGAGCCAGCGCATACTCTTGCTTCGTCTCAGGGTGCAGAAACACGGGAAAGCCTTTGCCCACTTGCAAGAAGCCTTGCTGCTTCATCATGTTGGCATTGCTGCCGACGACGACCCAGTCCCGGTCCCGTATGGGCAGGCCCAGGAGTTTGTCGCGAACCGCGCCACCTACCAGATATGTTTCCATCAGTTGTTTGCCCTGCGCCTCCTAGTGGCTGTACTGCATACTAGCCTAGCTGGGGATCGCATAGAGTTGCCGATCTTCGAGTCGCATCAGTGTTAGTTCGCGTCCCCAGACGTATCCTGTATCCAGCGCGTGAATATGCCTCTTGCCAGTATGGCCTTCCAGCGCCGCCCAATGACCAAAGAGAATTGTCGTGTCCGGGCTGATCTTCTCGTACTCAAACCACGGCTTGAATCCCTCTGGCGCTGCGCTAAGGCCTTCCTTCACGGTGAGTTGCATGGTGCCGATCTCGTCACAGAAACGCACTCGTGTGAGATAGTTCGTGATCACCCGTAAACGATCCATTCCCTCTAGTTCATCGTGCCATCTACTGGGAGTATTGCCATACATGTGGCGCAGAAACGTCCTGTATTCCGCATCCTGTAGGGCGAGCTGTACCTCGGCGGAAAGGTTCAGTGTTTTCTGCAATGACCAGTGCGGCGCAACCCCCGCGTGTACCATCAAGAAGTTTTCGACCCCGGCCTTGGTCTCGACGCTGGCGTGAAAGGCAAGCGGTTGGGTGCGCAGCCAGTCGCTGAGCTGCTGACAATCCTCTGACTTCAGCAGCTTGTCGAGTGTGTCCTTGCTTCGCGCTGGCGCGCAGCCTTCGTTTATCGCGATGAAATGTAGGTCGTGATTGCCCAACACAAGCTCTATCGAGCCTTCCATGTCGCGCAAGAAGCGCAGGGTGTCCAACGAGTCCGGGCCGCGATTAATCAGATCGCCAACACACCATAGCTTGTCCCTAGTCTCGGAAAACTTAACTTTCTTTAGCAGTTTCTTCAGAGGCTTGTAGCAGCCCTGAAGATCTCCGACAACATAAGTGCTCATATCGGTAGCCGAGAAAGTTTAATAAATAAATACATGGGCGAGAGTATACCATCACTCTATGATGACTGTGTTCGGGCAGTTATGGCCGCGCGTTAGTGGACGGAGTGCGGGGGAGCCAGCAGGAAAGGAGGAATCACGGCGGTAAATTTCTCACCGCTGGCGCTCTGCATCTCGTAGTCACCATGCATGCTGCCGAACTGGGTTTCAATAACGGCGCCACTGGTATAGTGAAAGGACTGGCCAGGGAGGATCTCCGGCTGCTGACCGATTACACCGGCTCCGCGCACTTCTTCGATCTTCTCGTTGTCGTCGGTAATGTGCCAGTGGCGATTCAGTAGTTTTACTGTCTCAATACCGCGATTACTGATTTCTACCGTATAGGCGAAAGCATAACGGTCTGCGGCAGGGTCAGATTGCTCCTGCAGATAGCGCGTCTTAACTTCGATCTGGATGTCTTGTTGCTTGCTCATAGTAGCTCGCTTTTTGGACTGCTAATCGGTGTCTGGTTTGCTGTGGTTTCGCAACTAATTGCATCACTGATTTTTACATAATCAGCTAGACTCAGGTTTTCGGGCCTGAGTTTGCTGTTGATAGCCAGGTTTGCTAGCACAGCATCAGATATGAGTGTCTTCAGGCTGTTTTTCAAGGTCTTGCGGCGCTGATTGAACGCGGTTCGTACTACCAGCTTCAGGCACTGGACATCCTGCGCCGGCACCGGGAGTTCGCTGTGCGGGCTTAGTCGCACGATCGCCGAGTTAACCTTCGGCTGCGGGGTGAAGGCCTGGGGCGGCACGTTGAACAGCTTCTCAGCCAGGCAGTAATATTGCAGCATCAGGCTTAGCCGACCGTAGCTCTTATCACCCACATCGGCCGACATGCGCTCCACCACCTCCAGTTGCAACATGAAACTCATATCCGCGATCTTCTCGTAGTATTTCAGCAGATGAAAAAGCACCGGAGTCGAAATATTGTAGGGAAGATTACCTATAATACGGATCGGCTTGCCGTCGCTAACTAAATCATTGATATCGAATTTCAGAATATCGTTCTGATGAATATGCACATTGCTATAGTCACGATACTGATGGCTTAGGTGTTCGGCCAAGTCTCGATCGAGCTCAATACAGTCCAGTCTGGCACCGGATCTGGCGAGTTGCTTGGTTAGCGCGCCTTGCCCTGGGCCGATCTCCAACAGGTGGTCATCGCTAGTTGGTGCGATCTCGCGAATTATACGATCGATGATCTGTTGGTCATGCAAGAAATTCTGACCGAAGCGTTTTCTCGCCTGATGTTCTGTGCCCGTGCTCAGGGTTACCGACTTATTCTGAGCCACTAGGAATTTCTCCAGTGTCCGCACATTTCCAAAGCGGTCGAGATCGCATTGATGAGGCTGCCGGTTTCTGCCTGACCGCTTCCTGCAAGATCTAGTGCGGTTCCATGATCGACGGATGTTCGAATGATAGGCAGCCCGAGCGTGATATTGCTGGCTGCGCCGAAGCCTTTAAATTTTAGTACCGGTAGCCCCTGATCGTGGTACATGGATAGCACTGCGTCGGCGCTGGCTAAGTACTTCGGAGTGAACAAGGTATCAGCAGGTAGTGGGCCGATAAGATTTATTCCCTGTTTGCGCATCTCGTTCAGCACCGGTTCGATAGTGTCGATTTCTTCTCTGCCGAGATGTCCGCCTTCGCCCGCGTGCGGGTTCAAACCGCACACCAGTATTTCAGGTGCTGCGATTCCAAACTTCGATTTCAAGTCGGCGTCCAGAATCGTGATGATCTCACGCAGTAATTTCCTGGTGATGGCGGCCGGCACGGCGCTGAGCGGCAGATGGGTCGTCGCAAGAGCGACGCGCAGTCCCTGAGTCGCTAACATCATTACAGTGAGATCGCGCTGACAAAATTCGGCGAGGTACTCGGTATGGCCGGAGAATTTAAAGCCCGCATCGTTGATGATGCCCTTGTGTACGGGGCCGGTAACCATCGCGTCGCAGTCACCTTCTTTTACTGCCTGCGCCGCCGTGCGTAGCGTCTCCAGAACGTAGTCTGCATTGGCCTTGCTCAGTACACCCGCAGTCACATCCTCGCGCAGACTAACGGGAAGCACGGTAAGTTCAGCGGTTTGTGATGCTAGAGGCGTGGCAGTTGCTTCGAACGGCCTGATTGTTAGTGGCAGCCCGAGTAGCCGAGCTCGGCCTCTAAGCAGGTCGGGGTCGGCTACGACGACTAGCTCGACAGCACTGGGCGGGTTCTGGGCTAATTCAATACAGAGATCGGGGCCAATGCCGGCTGGCTCGCCTGGTGTAATAGCTATTCGATGTGTCACAAGGGATATCCTGCAGTGCTAGCGGGAAGATCGGTGGAAGGAGAGTGGTCGACTAGTCGATGAATTCGACGAAGGCTTTTTCGCGAATCTCTATCAGCCAGTTTTCCAATTCCAGATCAAATTTGCGGTTGCGCAGCGCATTGGCTGCTTGATTGCGAGTATAGATTCTACTGAGATCGGATTCGCGTCGCTCGAGCACTTCGGCAATATGCCAGCCATTGATACTCCTGAAAGGCTCGCTTAATTCTCCGACTTCGAGGGTGTCTATAGTCCGTTGCATGTCTGGGGGCAGTTGGCCTTCGTTGATCCAATCCATGTCACCGCCGGCGACGACAGAGGTGTTATCGTCGGAGTTCTGCCGTGCCAGCGAAGCGAAGTCTTCGCCATCGACAATTCTCTGCCGTAGATTTCGAATCGCGTCTTCGGTCTGCTGCTCATCGCGGATCTCATTGGGAGTTAACATTATGTGCCGGAAATTTGTTTGTTTCACCATCTGATTGGCGCCACCGGCTTTGTTACGCAGCATAATAATATGGAAGCCGTTGCCTGCCTCAATCGGCCCTTCTACATCGTTTGCGTCCATCTCTTCGACGATGTCTCTAAACAGCGTCGGAAGTTGCTCGGCTTTTCTCCAGCCGAATTCTGTGCCTGATACTTCGAACATGCCAGCCTGTTCCGCCGATGCTTTGACCTGACCGAAGATTTCACCATCCTTTACGCGCGCTACCAGATCGGCGGCATATCTAAGCTTGCTCTGTCTTGTCTCGGCGGCATCTTCGCCACCGAAGGGGACTAACATATGCTCAACGAAATATTCTGGCGCCATGACCTCGCGACCAGTCTCCGAATTGAGGAAATTATCGATTTCCTGTTCAGTAATCTGAATGCGACGATTTACCATGCCGCGCTGCAGTTCTTGCAAGGTCATCTGCTTACGGACCTGTTCACGGGTTTCCAAATAAACGCCGGCCTCGTTTAGTACGTTCAAATACTCATCAAATGTGAGATTGTTGTTCTGCGCCATGTTGGCAAGGATGTTGTTAATTTCGTCGTCATTGAAGCGAATGCTGACGCGTTCGGCCAGTTGCATCTGGATGGTTTCCAGTACCAGCGCGTCCAGGACTTCTTTCCTGAACTGTTCCGGCGGAGGCAATGGGCGATTTGCGCGCGCCGCATTCTGTTGGATTTCAGCCATGCGTGCTTCGAGTTCGCTTTGTAGAACCACGCCTTCATCCACCAGAGCCACGATTCGGTCCAGTAGGACACGCTGAGCCGACGCTGGCTGCATCGCTACCGCCAAGACTAGCGCAATGCCTATTGCCGGCAGGAGTCGAGATAGAGCGCGAATGCTTGCGGCGGTGAATCTTGACTCTTTTAGGTAGCAATTACTCATCTTCAGTCTCTCTAAACCCACGTATGCCGTCGATTAGCAGATTGCTAATGCCGCCGCCGGTGATATTTCCCAGTCCATTTAGGGTGAATTGGACAAAAATTCCTTGATTCGGTTCGATATTAGGGACAAACAATTCGTCTTCGTCAACCCATTCCCGTGCTATTACTCGTATTGTCGCACAACAATTACTGTATTCGACCCCGGCGAAGGTCTCCAGGTTCCGAGAATTGCTGTGATCGTAGTTCCACCTCGCTAACAGATTCCATCGCTGACTGATGGGCCAGGCGGCGGAGACGTCAGTCTGCTTGATGCGTGGGTCGATCCCTGCGGGCAAGATGAAATCGGGCGAATTGACCAGATTTCGATAACGGTAGGCGACATTGAACAGATGGTTATTGTCTCTGTGATAGCGCAGCTGAAAACTGCCTTCGATCACCTCGGAGGTCTGCTCATTGAACTGGGCATCGGTATTAAGACGCCAATTCTCACCAAAGGCGAGGGCAAGCTCTCCTGCCAGGGCTGATTTCTGATTCAGGGGAGAATAGCGTGGTAGCCATGACCTCAGTGGATTGCTCAGCTCTACGCGGCGGTCGGCGTAGTAACGAATCTGGCCAAGACTGACGCGCGCGCGCTCTTTCCCCTGTGGGTCCAGGATGCGACTGCTTAGCGCGAAGCTGAGTTGATCGGCATCGCCGATACGATCGCCGCCGCTAAAGCGGTCTTCGCGGAATAGTTGGCTGAAGCTGAAGTTGAGCTCTGAGGTATCGAACAGTGGGAGCGTACTCTGATCTTCGTACTCGCTAAATAAATAGTAGAGCCTGGGTTCCAGTGTTTGTGTATAGCCACCTGCCATCCCTCTCTCGAAGATGAGTCCGCTATCGAAGTTGTAGACAGCAATGCCAAGCTGCGGGTCGTCCATCGAGGATAGGGCTTGATTCTGTAGCTTGTACGAGGTGTGTTTGTATTTGGCGTTGGCGCGCAAAAACCAGCCGGGCTGCTCCACTGACCAGCTTATCCCGGGCTCCAGATTCAATCGTTCGCCATTGACCAGCGCACCGTTATCGAGCTGCGAAGACGTCAACAACGATTCATCCAGTGTTCGATCGAAGGAGGTAATCTGACCGCCCAACTCGACTCGAAAGCCGGCTCCCAGGTAGGCGTCGGTGTCGAAATAGAACTGTGGCAATCGATCGTAGGGACGATTCAAGTCCACCGAAGAGATAAAGGGGTCGATAATCTGGATGCGCTGTACGTTCAGGCCCGCGCGCAGGTATTCGGTGTTGAAGTTTAATCGAGCCTGCCGGTTCAGGTGGGTACGGCTGGTTGAATTCAGCCCGTTGCTGCCCAGATCGTAGAAATAGTCTTCGTCGCTGACCGCATTGTAATCGATGAAACTGGACCAGTTTCTGCCGTAGATACCGTAATGCTCGTAACCGATAAACCAGCGCTTGTCGGTTGGCGGCGAATCGGAACCGGGAAGGTTGGCGGTAGCCTCGTCGAAGAGTTTGTCATTGCCGAGATAGGACATGTTCAGGGTGTTCATCGATGTCTCGGCCAGATATCTTAGCTCCACTCCCGTCATCACTCCGCGGTCTGATAGTAATCGAGGCGAGACCGTGGCATCGTAGTTGGGCGCCAGATTAAGGTAATAGGGTAGTTCAAAATCGAAACCACCGCTTCGTGTCGAGCCGGTGCTGGGGGCGAGGAAGCCGGACATGCGTTCATCGCCGAGAGGGAAAGGCAGGGTGCCTGGATAATAGAAGACCGGTACATCCTTAATACGTAAACTTACCTTGCTCGCGTAGCCGCGTCCTTCTTCTTGATTCAGCACGATGGTTTGGGCGCGGAACAACCAGAAATTGGATTCTGGCTCACAGCGACTAAATTCGCCGTTCTCTATGGTGACGTTACCGGTCTGGCTGCTATAGACGATGCTGTCGGCAAAGCCGTGCGCGCCATAGTCGTGCAAGACATAGGCGGCATCCCCCACGCGATTGATACCCGCCGCGCTGTCGATAAAGGCGGAACTGCCTTGCAACATCACTCCCGGCTCGCGAAACACGACCTCTCCCTGCATGATTATGGTGTTCGCGAAGCGGTCGATGGTGGTGGACTCATTGTTCTCGATGGTGCGATAGCCCTGTTGCACAACGATATCGCCGTCGATGCTGACCAGGTTCTGCGAAATACCGGTGACACCCTGTGTGGCATCGAAGCGGGTCGCGGCGCTGGCGGGCTGATTCGCAGCATTCTTCTCACGACCGGTGGGGTCGATGAAGGCGCCACAGCAATTCCCATCCAAATCCGCCAGCTGCGCTTGGTTCAAGGCCTCTCGTGGCACCCAGTCCAGATCATATTGCTGCTCGGATAAGCTGGCCTGAATTCTTGTGAGCTCGCTATCTCTGGTTGTTACATCCGCTGCTGCAGCCGCGGTTGGCGCATCGACCGTCTCGCTGGCTGTTGCTGTCTGTGTGGCACCTTGACTCGGCGCTGGCGCGTTGGCGTCAGCTGCTGGCGCAGCTGTAGAGGGAACTGGTGCTGTCGGAGATTGAATCGTGTTGCTGGTGCTCGGGGTTTGATCGCTATCACATATCCAACCATCACCGGCATCGTTGGCTCGGCAGCTGTATTGGGGTAGTTGTGCCTGGGATGAGACTGGAATCGCTGAGAGCAGAAGGCCGGAGGAAAAAATAAGGGCTATTTCAGCGCAGAGATGGCGTTTCTTGAACGGCATACGTGAGGAGAATTTCCGGTTTCGGTTAGTGAATCAGCTAGTGGCCAGCGGCAGTATTTCAATAAATTAGAATTCAAACCGACTAACTGAGTAATAACAGATGCTGTGATAATGCATTAAGCAGGGCATAATAATTCATCATGGATTGAAAGCATAGCGAGGCCTCGGGATTTCTGGCGCCTGAGCCATCACAGAAGACGGGAAAGAATGAGCGATAGTCGTAAGGCGCAGTTAACCGACTGGGTAAATAGGCAGTTAGGTCAGCTATCTTCAACGCAGTCATCTTCAACGCAGTCAAAGGCGTTTGAGTTGACCACGGTAAGCGGGGACGCAAGTTTTCGTCGATACTTTCGGGCACAGCTGGCTCGCCAGAGCTATATAGCCGTCGATGCGCCTCCGGAAAATGAGAATAGTGCGCTGTTCGTGGAGATATCCGAGCACTTTCGTGCGGCGGGCGTTAGAGCTCCCGAGGTCTTCGCGTGCGATTTTCAGGAAGGGTTTCTGCTGCTGGAGGATTTTGGCGATCAGCTCTATCTGCCCCGCTTATTAGAATTGCAGGCCGGGCAGTTGAGTGCCAAAGCTGAACAGGAGGCTGAGCGGCTCTATGGTGAAGCGATAGCTGCATTGCTCAAGATTCAATTGGGTGTGAATAAAGAGAGACTTGCCCCCTACGACAGAGAAAAACTACGCTCGGAAATGCAGTTATTCGAAGACTGGTTTTGTGTCCAGTTTCTCGGTCTCGACCTATCGACGGATGAGACTAAGTTGATCGCCGCTAGTTTCGCTTTTCTGGAAGCATCGGCGTTAGACCAGCCTCAGCTCGCCGTGCATAGAGACTATCATTCGCGCAATTTGTTGATTCTCGATGAGCGTCGATTTGCGGCCGGTTCTGGGCCTGGCATCATCGATTTTCAAGATGCTATGGCCGGGGCGTATAGCTACGACCTGGTGTCACTGCTGAGGGATTGCTACATCCGCTGGAGTCCGGAATTTGTCGAAAGGCTGGCTCTGAATTACTTCGAATTGGCACGCGAGGCGAAGTTAATACCAAAAATCTCAGCCGAACAATTTCTTCGAGACTTTGACCTCATGGGTTTGCAGCGCAATTTCAAGGTCATGGGTATCTTCTCCCGTTTATCGATAAGAGATAATAAACCGCAGTATTTGGCCGATATCCCTCTGGTTATCCAGTATTTTCTGGAAGTCGCCAGTAAGTATGAGGAAATGGCTCCCTTGCTGGACTGGTTCGAGGCAAGAGTGCTTCCCAACGCGAAAACGAAACTCAATCTGGAACTCTAATGCGTGCAATGATATTGGCGGCCGGGCTTGGCAAACGAATGCAGCCCCTCACCGCCGACCTGCCAAAACCCCTGCTGAAAGTTGCGGGCAAGTCGCTTATCGAGCATCAGATCGAGCGGCTTGTTGCCGGGGGCATAACCGGGATCGTAATCAACCATTTCTACCTAGGCGGAAAGATTGTCGAGTTGCTGGGCAATGGCTCAAAATATGGCGCTGCCATCAGCTATTCCAGAGAGCCGATCCGCCTCGAGACTGCTGGCGGAATCATCAAGGCGCTACCGCAGCTAAAAGATGATTGTTTCGTCGTCGTCAATGCCGATATCTGGACAGACTTCGATTTTTCCACGCTGGGCGAAGTGGACGGCGTTGACCAAGTGGCCCATCTGGTGTTGGTAGAGAATGCCGACCACAACCCCCATGGTGATTTCTATGTTGATGATAAAGGGCGCGTGCATGAAGACCAGTCATCTCGCGACCAGCGGCTAACCTTTAGCGGCATCAGTGTGCTGCACAAGAATTTATTCAAAGGCTATCCGATTCAGCCACGCTCCATGGTGCCACTACTGCAAGAGGCGATGCGGGAAGATCGTGTCAGTGGTGAAGTATTCGAAGGACTCTGGATGGATATCGGTACTCCGGAGCGGCTGACCGAAGTGAACGCGCTGGCAGCAGGTGAAAAGAAAGCAGGTGAAAAGATAGCAGGCGAGGCATAACGATGTTGACCGCACTTACAAGCAAAGGCTACAGAAAGGCGTTGTTGAAACGGCTTTCTGGTTTTAGTACGGCGGCGGCACTGCCAGAGGGTGGTCGAGCTGAACGGCAGCTATCGCGCGCCATGTTTATGGTGCTTGGCCGCTTGGCTAAGATGGACGGCAGAGTGACAGAGGCAGAGATCAGCTACGCCAGTCAGATAATGCGGCGTATGGGCTTGATGGGGAGTAAGCGGCAGCAGGCCATCGTCGCCTTTGAGCAAGGCAAGCATCCGGACTCGGCCGTAACAGAGGCGGTGATGCTGGCCGCGAAGATCATTGGCCGGCGCAGCGCCCTGTCGAATCTATTCCTGAAGATACAGTGTGAGGCGGCCTATCTTAAAGGCAATCTCCGCTTGAAAGACAAGATGCTGCTCAGAGATGTGGCCGAACAGCTCGGATACAACAAATCAGAATTCCTGGCCATCGCATCGGCTTCCCAATCGGAGCAATATCAACGAGAAGACACAAGCCCCGCTAATGGTTTCCACCAGGGTCAGGGGCGATCCTTGCTGCAGAACGCCTATTGTGTGCTGCAACTGGAACCAACTGTCGCGGACGGGGAAATACGCCGCGCCTATCTGCGTATGATGTCCCGCTATCATCCGGACAAACTCGGCGGCAGCCATGCCACCGAAGCCGCCTTGAAGCAGGCGCAGGAGAACGCCATGGCTATTCGCAATGCCTATGAGGCTCTGTGCGGGTTTCGCAGGATCCGGGTCTAGACCCAGGTCGCACTGCGCGGGCGCTGGCTGTCCTATTCAATGGCTATTCAATGTATCTCTATTCAATGTCGCTATTCACTGCCGCAAATTTGGCCATTGCAGAAGCTAAGCAATAAATCATGGGCTTATCCCATCAGGACAAGCTCCATCATTGTCTGTAAAATGCGGACTTCGACAAAAGCAATACGGGCCCAGACAATGAAAGACTACTTGATAGCTCCTTCCATCCTTTCTGCCGATTTCGCCAGGCTCGGTGAAGAGGTCAACGCTGTGTTGGATGCGGGCGCCGATGTGATCCATTTCGATGTCATGGACAATCACTATGTGCCGAACCTCACTATCGGGCCTATGGTCTGTGAGGCCTTGCGCAAGCACCAAATTACCGCGCCGATCGATGTGCACCTGATGGTCAGTCCTGTCGATCAATTAATAGTGGACTTTGCCAAGGCGGGAGCCAGTTATATCAGTTTTCATCCAGAGGCCAGCGGTCATGTCGATCGCTCATTGCAATTGATTCGCGATCAGGGCTGCAAGGCGGGGTTGGTATTCAATCCAGGTACGCCGATAGACTGCCTCGAATACCTGATGGACAAGATCGATGTCATTCTATTGATGTCAGTGAATCCAGGCTTCGGTGGGCAGAAATTTATTCCCTCCACGCTAAAGAAGCTGAAGAAGGTGCGCAAGCTTATCGACGACAGCGATTATTCGATTCGACTCGAAGTGGATGGCGGCGTCGGTGTCTCGAATATTCGGGAGATAGCCGATGCAGGTGCCGATATGTTCGTCGCGGGTTCCGCCATTTTTAATAGTGATGACTACGCCGAGACGATTGCCGAGATGCGCTCGCAATTGAGTCAGAATCCGGATCAGCACCACTGAGAGATTTAATCGTGTGCTCTACTACCACAGTTCTCCATCCCCTCAGCGCCGAGCAGCGTCTAATGACTGTTCTGTCCCCAAGTGAATGCACTAATGACTGAAGAGCAGTTTCAGCAACTCGCCGACTCCGGATATAACCGCATTCCTGTTATGCGGGAGGTGCTGGCCGACACCGAAACGCCTCTTAGTGCCTATCTGAAACTGGCAAAGGGTGAACATAGTTATTTCTTCGAGTCGGTGCACGGCGGTGAGAAATGGGGCCGTTACTCGATCATCGGCCTTCCTTGCTCCACCGTTGTCAGAGTTGTCGCCGATACAGTGACAGTCGAGGAGCGTGGTGAAATTATCGAGACAGTTATAAGCGAAAATCCGTTCGAATTTATTGCGGCCTATCGCGAGCGTTTCAATGTTGCTGATGTACCGGATGGGCAACGTTTCAGCGGCGGTCTGGTTGGTTATTTTTCCTACGACACCGTTAGATATGTTGAGACCAGCATCGGGCCATCGCGGGCCAGGGATGAAATTGGCACTCCCGAGATTTTGCTGATGTTATCCGAGGAAGTGGTCGTATTCGACAACCTCAGCGGAACTATCTGCTTCGTGATAACGGTCGACCCCGCACAGGAAGATGCCTACGTCAGGGCACAGCAACGCCTGGACTTCTTGCAGGAGCAACTAAGCCAGCCGGTTCACTTGCCACCGCTGCAGGCGTCGAAGCCGGTAACGGAGTCCGACTTCGCTCATCACTTTTCTCAGCAGGCTTACCAACAGGCAGTTAGGAAAATCAAGGACTACATAGTTGCCGGCGACGTCATGCAGGTCGTGTTGGCGCAGCGCATGTCCGTGCCCTATACCGGTGAGCCCCTTAACGTGTATCGCGCGTTACGTTTCTTGAACCCTTCGCCCTATATGGTCTACTTCGACCTCGGCGATCATCAAGTCGTTAGCGCATCGCCAGAGATTCTCGCGCGTGTCGAGGCTGGTAAAATTACCGTCAGACCGCTGGCCGGTACGCGCAAACGAGGTCGCAACGAAGCAGAAGATGTGGCGCTGGAGAAGGACCTGTTAGCCGATGCCAAGGAGATCGCCGAGCATCTGATGCTTATCGACTTGAGTCGTAACGATTCTGGCAGAGTCTCCAAGACGGGCTCTGTCACCGTACCGAAGCAGATGTTTGTAGAGCGCTACTCACACGTCATGCATATCGCATCGATAGTCGAGAGTGAGATTAGAGACGACAAGTCTGCGCTGGATGTGTTGCAGGCGACTCTACCCGTTGGAACCCTGAGTGGCGCACCGAAGGTGCGGGCTATGGAGATAATCGACGAGTTGGAGCCAGAAAAACGCGGCATCTATGGCGGTGCCATGGGTTATCTGGGATGGAACGACAACATGGATATGGCGATTGCGATTCGAACCGCCGTCATAAAGAATCAGAAGTTATACGTGCAAGCCGGGGCGGGGATCGTAGCCGACTCACAGCCTGAGATGGAATGGGAAGAAACCCAGAACAAGGCCAGGGCTATCGTGCGTGCCGTGCAAATGGCTAACAATGAGCTGTCGGTCGAATAACTGAGAATTTTTAGCTGAGTTAGCTGCGAAGCGATTTGTAAGCCTGCAATGCCCGGGCCCTGGTTTCCTTTAGATCTACGATTGTCCTCGGGTAATTTTCTCCAAGTACCACACCGGCAGCCGCCAGCTCTTCCTCAGCTGCCGAGCTGGGGTCGTGTATGGCCTTGTTTGATAAGCCGCCTAGCTCCGGGCAATACTGCCTTATATAGCTACCGTTTGGATCGAATTTAATCGACTGTGTAACCGGATTGAATATACGGAAGTAGGGCGCGGCATCGGCACCGCTTCCGGCAACCCACTGCCAACTGCAACTGTTGTTCGCCAGATCGGCATCGACTAGACAATCCCAAAACCAGCGCGCCCCTTCGAGCCAATGAATCATTAAGTTCTTTACCAGAAAAGACGCTGCGATCATGCGTACTCGATTGTGCATATAGCCTGTCTGCCACAGTTCTCTCATGCCAGCATCGACCAGCGGAAATCCAGTCTGTCCTTGCTGCCACAGCGCGAGCTTCGAATCATCGCTGACCCAGGGGAAGCGATCGAATTCTGATTTCATATTGCGCTGGCACAGATGCGGGAAATGATACAGCGAGTAATAGGAGAACTCGCGCCATGCCAGTTCTCGAATAAAGTGATTAGCTTGCTCCTCGACTGCATCCATGGTGCCGGCTTGTTTTACTAAATGCGCAGCCGCGCTCGGTGATATTTCGCCGAAATGCAGGTGTGGCGACAGCATGGAAACGCTGCGCTTCGATGGAAAATCCCTCCCTTCGCGATAGTCGTTCAGGCCGTTCTCGGTGAATTCTCGCAGTCGCCGCTTCGCTCCCTGTTCTCCCGGAGTCCAGCTTGCAGAGATTTTCTCATACCAATTAATCTTTGGGAGAAGGGCTAATTCTTCGATACGGCCAGCATTCTGTTGGCAGTTGACCAGCTCGAAACTGCGCTCTGGAGCCCCTTGCAGTGCCCTCGGGACAGTGTTGGCTATCGCGTATCTATAGAAGGGTGTAAATACTTTGTAGGGAGTGCCGTCTTGCTTGAGGTTCTCCCAGGGTTCCCAGATAAGACTGCCGTTGTGACTTGTTGCCTCTATCCCGCTTTCCTTGAGTTGTTCTTTGATCGATCGATCTTGGCTGATGCGCCATGGCTCATAGCAGCGATTCCAGTGGACATGGCTTGCCCCGTGTTCGCTCGCCAGGCGAGGCAGAATTTCTGTTGAGTCTCCTGCATAAACCCAGAGCTGACCGCGCAGGGATTTGTTCAGTGCGTTCAGGGAGTGGTGTAGCCACCATCGCGAAGCCCCACCCCGGTTCCAATCGCTGTTCTCGTCAAGAATATAGAGCGGGAGTACCGCGCCGTCGTCAATTGCCGCGCGCAGAGCGGGGTTGTCGCTCAGGCGCAGATCCTGACGGAACCAAAGAATTGCAGTATTGCTGGACATGGTGTTATACCGAAAAATTTACTCTTGTTCTGCTAGCCCTACGTCGAGATCCGCCCTGCAGATCATAGCGCAGATTCAAGACAGGATTGGCGTGGACTGCTATGATTAGCGCACTCGAATTTTGGGCGACAGACGAGGATTTGCTCAGTGCTTTTGATGATCGACAACTATGACTCATTCACCTACAACGTGGTGCAGTATCTTGGCGAACTCGGTGCCGATGTTCAAGTCTATCGTAACGACGCCATCACTGTGGATGAAATAGAATCCCTGAATCCCGCTAAGATCGTTGTTTCTCCAGGTCCCTGCACGCCGACGGAGGCCGGTATCTCCATGCAGGTGATCAGCCATTTCGCCGGCAAGATACCGCTGCTCGGTATCTGCCTCGGACATCAGAGCATCGGTCAGGTCTATGGTGGCGAGATCGTGCGCGCCAGGAAGGTCATGCATGGCAAGCTCTCGGCGATACATCATGCCGGTCAGGGGGTCTTTAAGGGTCTGGCAGAGCCGTTCATGGCTACCCGCTATCATTCATTGGTCGTGAATGCAGAGAAGCTGCCAGATTGTCTCGAGGTTACCGCATGGACTGCGAATGAGAATGGCGAGCGTGAGGAGATCATGGGATTGCGCCACAAAGAACTCAACGTAGAGGGCGTGCAGTTTCACCCCGAATCGATTCTCAGCGAGCACGGACATGCGCTTTTAAAAAACTTCCTCGAACAGAACACAAACTAAGAGCACGCAGATTTATTCGGTGCAACTCTTGCAAGAAATGGAAAGATAAAATGGATATTAGAGCAGCCATCAAGGCGGTCACGGCAGCTGTCGATCTGGACAGAGATCAGATGATTTCGGTTATGCGGGAGATCATGTCGGGAGAATCCACCGATGCACAGAATGCCGCCTTCCTCGTTGGGTTGCAGATGAAGGGAGTGAAGTCGCAGGAAATATTAGGTGGCGCAGCGGTGATGCGCGAATTGTCGACAAAGGTGAAGCTTGCACCGAGTCCGCATCTTGTCGACACCTGCGGCACCGGCGGCAGTGGCTCGAATAAGTTCAATGTTTCCACGGCGGCGGCTCTGGTTGCCGCCTGTGCCGGGGCGAAGGTGGCGAAGCACGGCAATCGCGGCGCGACTAGTAACAGTGGCAGCGCCGATGTGTTGGAGGCGGCTGGTGTCAATCTCGCCTTGAGCGCGGAAGATGTGGCGGCGACTATCGAAGAGCTGGGCATCGGATTCATGTTCGCTCCCGCTCATCACAGCGCGATGAAGCACGTTATTACCGCAAGAAAAGAGATCGGCGTGAGGACGGTATTCAATCTTCTGGGGCCGCTGACTAATCCGGCAGGCGCGCCGAATCAGATCATCGGCGTGTTCGATGCATCCTGGATACCTTCATTGCTAGAGGTGTTAAAGGAGCTGGGTAGTAATCATGTGCTCATCGTTGCCGCCGCAGATGGTCTGGATGAGATCAGCATCGCCGCGACTACGACCATCGGTGAGCTAAAAAACGGCGAGATCAGTATGTACACGGTTGAGCCGGAGGATTTCGGTATACAGCGCTATCCGGACTGCGCCATGTTAAGAATTGAGAGCGCAGGCCAGAGCCTGATGATGCTCAAGGATGCGCTTGGCAATCGGAATCAGGCCGCCGCTGATATTGTAGCGCTGAATGCCGGTGCGGCGATCTATGCGGCAAATCTTACCGAAGATCTGGCCGCCGGAGTGATAAAGGCGCAGGCCATCCTGAAGTCGGGAGAGGCTCTGGTCAAATTAGAGCAGTTGGCAGCGTATACTCAGTCGATCAAGAAATAAATTAGTACGAAATCAGAAGAGCGAGTAGTCAACTTGTCCAAAGCTACAATTCTAGAGCAGATCATTGCGACGAAGCACGTTGAGGTAGTGGCGGCGAAGGCGTCTGTCTCGCAGGCGCAATTAGAGGCGCGATTTCCAGGCAGCGATCAGGCGCGATCATTCTCGACGGCGCTGCGTGAGCGTGTGCAGGCAAGGCAGGTCGCCGTGATCGCCGAGATAAAAAAGGCCTCACCCTCGAAGGGGCTAATACGAGAGGATTTCCAGCCTGCGCTGCATGCCACTGACTACGAGGCGCATGGGGCGAGTTGTCTTTCAGTATTGACCGATAAGAAATATTTTCAGGGCTGTGATGATTATCTGGTGCAAGCCAGGGCGGCCTGTACTCTGCCAGTGATACGCAAAGACTTCATGATCGACACTTATCAGATAGCCGAATCGAAGGCGCTAGGTGCCGACTGCATACTGCTCATTGTCGCCGCCCTACAGCCAGCGCAGCTGATGGACCTGGCAGGCTATGCCAGGGAGATAGCTATCGATGTGTTGGTCGAGGTTCATAATCACGACGAACTAGAGCAGGCGCTACAACTCGATGTCGAGCTTATAGGCATTAACAACCGCAACCTGCACAACTTCGAGACTAGCCTGCAAACCACGTTGGAGCTGGCCAGGCAGGTGCCGGCGGACAGAGTGCTTATCACCGAGAGCGGTATTCACACGTCCGAGGACGTGCATACCATGACCGAGGCTGGCATCTATGGTTTTCTGGTTGGAGAGTCTTTCATGCGCGCCCCGAGTCCGGGGGCAAAGCTGCGGGAAGTGATGTTTGGCAATTCGATCTAGTCTTGCAGATTATTTACTAGCGCGTACCGAAAACGACGATCGTTTTACCACTGACACTGATTAGCTCCTGTTCCTCGAGAGTCTTTAAAACGCGTCCAGCCATTTCTCTGGAACAATTTACCAGCCGACCAATTTCCTGTCTGGTGATCTTGATCTGCATGCCATCGGGATGAGTCATGGCATCGGGCTCTTTGCTCAGGTCTATCAGAGTGCGGGCGATACGGCCGGTCACATCGTAGAACGCGAGATCCCCCACTTTGCGAGTTGTGTTGCGTAGCCGGTGAGCCATTTGTTGACCGATGGTGAACACAATCTCGGGGTGTGAGCGTATATAAGTATTGAAGTTAGTGTAGCTGATTTCTGCTACTTCGCAGGCATTTCTAGCGCGACACCAGGCGCTGCGTTCCTCGGCCTTTTCGAATAGGCCCATCTCGCCGAAGAAGTCTCCCGGGTTTAAATAGGTGATGACCACTTCCTTGCCTTCATCATCCTCGAGGATAACAGATACCGAGCCTTTGATGATGTAATACAAGGTATCGCACTTATCGCCCTCATAGATAATAGTGGCGCGATTCGGGTATCGCTTTCGGTGACAATGAGATAGAAAATTATCCAAGTCTTCGATATGGGGTGTAATGGCCATGAGTGCCATTGATAAAACTCCTGCTTTTTCTAGCGAGTTAAATGTATATCACATTTTACTCGCAATTGTGAGATGCCCATCACAATAAACCTTTTATCCAGAGGGCTGCATTGGGCTTGCTATCTTCCCTGAGAATTCGTTTCAAGTGCTTTACGAATTCTTATAGGGCTTGCTTCTGAGGCATGTTAACTGTGTTAACCTTGCGCGCCATTCCATATACTGACTATTATCGGTAGCGATCACGGATTTCTTGATTCTGAATGCGCGGCTTGGCGAAATAGCTTCGATATTGGAATCAAAATATTGAAACTGGGAAATAGTATCTACACGGGATTTAAGACATGAAGGCTAGAGTAAATTGGGTTGAGAACGTGATGTTTGTGGCTGAATCGGAAAGCGGGCATGCCATCGTCCTCGATGGCGCACCGGCTGGTGGCGGGCGCAACATGGGTATGCGTCCCATGGAATTGATGGCGCTCAGTGTGGGAAGTTGCTCATCTTACGATGTCGTGACCATATTAAAGAAGGCCAAGCAGTGGGTAACCAGTTGCGAGGCAGAGGTCACCGCAGAGCGAGTAGACGCCACGCCCGCGATCTTCGAATCCATCCATCTGCATTTTAAGGTTACGGGTATCGATCTTAGCGAGAAGCATGTGCAGCGGGCGATCGAGCTCTCAGCGGAAAAATATTGTTCAGCATCAATCATGATGAAGAACGCGGGCGTAAAAGTGACTCATGACTTCGAGGTATTCGAAGCCGAGCAATAGATTGATTGAGTAATAGTTTAGAGGAACACCCAGAGTTAGACTCTGTAAGTGGTAGTTTTCATCACTTCTGACATTGCTGTCATCGCCTGTCTGATCGCCGCGGGCAATTTGACGCCTCCGGCGTCTCGAGCAGACTCTCCATGATGTTTCTCGTCGCTGATCATCTGTTTCAGGATCGCACGGCTCTTGTTGTCGTTATCAGGTAGCTGCGCCAGGTGTTCTTCGAGATGCTCGCAGACCTGATCTTCTGTCTCGGCGACAAAGCCCAGGCTCCACTTATCACCAGCTAATCCGGCAACGGCACCCATGCCGTAAGACAAGGTATACCAGAGTGGATTCAGTACGCTCGGTTGGCTGTCCAGCTGCTGCAGGCGCTCTTCACACCATGCCAGGTGATCGATCTCTTCGGCGGCGGCCTGTTCCATAGACTGGCGCACGTCATTCAGCTTGGCGGTGGCGGCCTGCCCTTGATAGAGGGCTTGGGCGCAGACTTCGCCGGTATGATTGATGCGCATTAGACCAGCTGCATGTTTTCTGTCGACGTCGTTCAGTTCTGGTTCTTTCTCGGACTTGGCGGGCGAGGGGCGGCGGGCAGTGCTCGAGCCCGGCACACAGCTGCGTAGTGCCTGGTCGAATTGAACCAGACAGCGATCGAGAAAATCTAAATGAGGTGCATTGGACATAGGCTAGCTATTCTCTCTGGCAATCGCGCGATAGGCAATATCATTTCGAAAATAGACCTTGTCCCAGTGTATCTGATGCAGCACCTTGTAGGCTTCGGCCTGTGCTTCTGATACTGTCGAGCCCAGTGCTGTAGCACACAGAACCCTGCCGCCGTTGGTGACGACCTTGCCATCTTTCTCTACAGTTCCTGCATGAAATATTTTTTGATGGGACTGAAGAGGCTGATCTAGTCCGCTGATTTCGACACCTGTCTCATAAGATTCTGGATAACCGCCTGCGGCTAGCACGACACCTACGGCGGATCGCTGATCCCATTGCGCCCGCTCCTCATCCAAAGATTTCCCCAGTGCCGACAGGCAATGCTGTACCAGATCAGATTGCAGTCGCATCATTACCGGCTGCGCCTCAGGGTCGCCGAAACGGCAATTAAACTCGACCACATTGATTTCGCCAGTCTCGGTGATCATCAGGCCAGCATAGAGAAAGCCCGTGTACTCATTGCCATCCGCCGCCATGCCGGCGACCGTGGGCAGGATCACTTGATCCATGATGCGCTGATAGATGGCGTCACTGACAACCGGAGCCGGGGAGTAGGCGCCCATGCCGCCGGTATTCGGGCCCTTGTCACCGTCGTCTCGTGCCTTGTGATCCTGGGAGGTTGCCATAGGCAGGACGTGGCTCCCGTCTACCATGGCGATGAAGCTAGCCTCCTCGCCCTGCAAGTAGCCCTCGATTACTACTCGGTGGCCGGCATCGCCGAACTTGTTTCCCGAGAGCATGTCTTCGACGGCGGCGATCGCCTGGGCCTCTGTCATGGCGACAATCACACCCTTGCCGGCGGCGAGACCGTCGGCTTTAACTACGATTGGCGCGCCCATTTCGGCAATGTATACCTTCGCTGCATCTATATCGGTGAAGGTCTGATAGAAGGCGGTGGGGATATTGTGGCGGCTTAGGAAGTCTTTGGTGAATGCCTTCGACCCTTCTAGTTGGGCGGCATTTCTTGATGGCCCGAAGCAGGGTAGCTTACGTTCGTTAAAATAGTCGACGATACCTTTAACTAAAGGTGCCTCAGGTCCCACTATAGTGAGGCCGATGCCCTCGTTTTCTGCAAAATCGGCTAGCCTGGAAAAATCAAGCGGATCGATCGACACGTTCTCCAGCGCCGCTTCCCTGCTGGTACCGGCGTTGCCCGGTGCGACGTACACTTTTTCGACCAGGTCTGATTGAGCGGCCTTCCACGCGAGGGAATGTTCGCGGCCGCCGCTGCCTATTACTAATACTTTCATGACTTCGATCTCGAATTGTTCATGCGACTAGTGGCGAAAGTGTCGAATGGCGGTAAATACCATAGCTATGTTCGCCTCATCCGCCGCCGCAATAACTTCGTCATCGCGCATCGACCCGCCCGGTTGAATGACAGCAGATATGCCCGCCGCTGCGGCGGCGTCTATGCCATCTCTAAACGGGAAGAAGGCATCGGATGCCATGACTGAGCCGGTAACGGTCAGATTTTCATCGGCGGCCTTGATCCCGGCTATCTTTGCGCTATAGACGCGGCTCATTTGACCGGCGCCGATGCCGATGGTCTGGTTGTTCTTGCAGTAGACGATGGCATTCGATTTAACATACTGCGCGACAGACCAGGCAAACAGGAGGTCGCGGATCTCGTCTTCGGTAGGCTCCCGGACGCTAACGATTTTTAGATCGTCGCGGGAAATCTGATGGATGTCGCGGTCTTGTACCAGCAAGCCACCGTTGACACGCTTATAGTCGAGCGCGGCCTCCCTCTCTGGCAGCCATTGGCCGCAGCGCAAAACGCGTACGTTCTGCTTCGCTGCTGTTACTTCCAGGGCGCCCTCTGAGATGGACGGTGCGATGATCACTTCGGTGAATTGCTGATCGACTATTCTCTGTGCGGTCTCGGCATCCAGTTCGCGATTGAACGCAATGATGCCGCCGAAGGCAGACGTTGGGTCGGTCTGAAAAGCCAGTTCATAGGCCTTCAATGGCGATTCGGCGATAGCGACGCCGCAGGGGTTCGCATGTTTCACGATCACGCAGGCCGGCGCACTGAACGACTTTACGCATTCAAGCGCTGCATCGGTGTCGGCGATGTTGTTATAGGACAGTTCTTTGCCCTGTAATTGCTCGGCCGTGCTGATACTGGCCTCGCTGCGGTTTCGTTCGACATAGAAGGCGGCGTTCTGGTGCGGGTTCTCACCGTAGCGCATTTCCTGTGTCTTCAGGAATTGGGTATTGAAAGTTCTCGGGAAGTTCGAGTCGGGGTCAATCTTTGCCCCTAGATAATTGGCGATGGCGCCATCATAAGCCGCCGTGTGTTCGAAGGTTTTAACAGCCAGATCGAACCGTGTCTGCTGATCCAGGCTGCCACCGGTTTTCTGCAGTAGTTCGATAATAGGAGTGTAGTCGGATGGCTTCACTACCACCGCCACGAAACGATTATTCTTTGCCGCGGCACGTAGCATAGTGGGGCCACCGATATCGATGTTCTCAATCGCAGTGGCTAAGTCGCAATCCGGATTGGCGACGGTCGCCTCGAAGGGATAGAGATTGACTACGACCAGATCGATAGGCGGGATGTCATGCTCTTCCATAACCGCCTGATCTTGATCGCGTCTGGCGAGGATGCCTCCATGCACTTTCGGGTGCAGCGTCTTCACTCGGCCGTCCATCATTTCCGGGAACCCGGTGTATTCTGATATCTCAACGGCTGGAACGCCTTCCTCCTGGAGTAGCTTGTAGGTGCCACCGGTGGAGAGGATCTCGATGTTGAGTTTGTTTAATGCTTTTGCGAAGGGAACAATGCCAGTCTTGTCGGAGACGCTAATCAATGCGCGACGAATGGCAGCAGATTTTTCTGTTGTCATAGGGATATCTTTGTTTATGGGCGTAGCTTGGGTTGATGCAAAACCAGCCGTCTAAATCTGAACCAATCTCAATAAGTCGAATGAACTGGCTGGGCTCTTAGAGCCTGAAAATAGAGGGCCGATCGATGGAAATTAAAGCAAACCGTACAGTTTTAATTTGGTGCGTAGCGTACCACGGTTCAAACCTAGCATGATAGACGCCTTGCTTTGATTGTTACCGCAATAGCGCATGACCGACTCAATTAGAGGGAGCTCCACTTCGGAAATAACCATCTGGTGAAGGTCTGTCACTGGCTCGTCTTCGAGGTTTTGGAAATAGCGACTAAGCGATCTTTCGACTTCAGCTCGAAGCGTGTTTTCCGGCTGAGTTGTAAGGGCGTTTTCTGGAGACTGGATTGGCTCCAGATGATTGGCAATGCTGTCGAAATCTTTCACGCGGCTTCAGCCCCCTGATCTTGCAGTAGGCCATCGTCCAAGCGTGTAAAGTACTCAAACAGGCTGTCGAGTTGTGCGGCCGGAGATTCAATAGTATTGAATTGTTTCATAAATTCACGTGATTCTGATAATTCTTTTACATACGCGGCAACATGTTTACGTGCATACCATACTCCTTTCACGTCGCCATAGAAACTATGAAGTTTCATTAGATGTGAAAAGATTATATCGATTCGGGTTTTAAGATCAATCGCGGGCAAGAGTGTTTGTGTAGAAAGATAGTGTTCTATCTCTTTGAAAATCCAAGGTCTGCCTTGTGCCGAGCGGCCGATCATTAAGCCGTCTGCTTGCGTTTGCCCTAGAACGCGGGCTGCCTTTTGCGGAGAGTCGATATCACCGTTTGCGATAACCGGAATCGAAATCGCATCTTTGATTGCAGCGATGGTGTCGTATTCGGCCTGGCCCTTGAAGCGACACTCGCGGGTGCGGCCGTGCACGGTGAGCAAACGTATGCCGCAATCCTCGGCAAGCTTCGCGATCTCAACACCGTTTCGCGTCTCGGGACTCCATCCAGTGCGAATCTTCAGTGTCACAGGAACAGCCACACGCGCTACTACTGTTTTCAGGATGCGCTCCACTAATTCTCGGTCTTTCAGTAGTGCCGAACCCGCCGCTTTTTGCAAAACTTTCTTCGCTGGGCAACCCATGTTGATATCGATGCAGTCGGCGCCGAGCTCTGCATTCATTGCTGCCGCTTGCGCCATAAGCTCCGGGTCAGAGCCGGCAATCTGCACTACGTGAGTAGCGCCGTTTTCGGGTTGAACACGTTTTAATCTATTGCGCTCGTTCTGCCACAGCTCTGCATTACTGGTTAGCATTTCCGCGACAGTTAAACCGGCTCCTGCCTGTGCGCAGATTTCTCTGAACGGTAGGTCGCTGATGCCCACCATTGGTGCAAGAAACAAGTTGTTTTTTAGCTGATAGGGGCCGATGTTTATCATTCTTCTTATATCTGGCTGTGTTGATTCTCTCGGGGCTGGCTATGATAGCGGGGACGCTTTTTCAATTAAAGCACTTTGTGCGCTTTCCTCGACTATTAACGCAGCAAGTATAGCGTGAGTGGCCGGTCAGGGTAGCCGAAATGCCAGAGTGTAGTTCACGGCGGCGGCGCCGGGATCCATGATTGCCAAACTGATCTGTACCGGTGTCATCGAGGGCATTAGCCTTACCGATCGCAGCCCAGGGTCTAAATATTCTGCAGGAGCGAACTCGCGTAATGCGATGACGGTATTTGCTGCGCTATTGAAGCTGAGTATCAGAATAGGAAAGGCTTGTTCAAACGCGGAGGTGTTTCTGATCACGGTATTCACCATAAGCCCGTTCTCAAAGCCTGGATGAGACCGTACCGTTAGATTCTCACTTCGAATCGCGCTGATATCGGTAAATTCCGGCAATTCACAGCCCAAAACCCCGCAGGCATATTCATACAGAGTACGTAGCTGCGGAACCTGACTATACAGTTCCATGCGTTGCCACAGGTACTGCCCACTCAGCAGGCCGCCGAGCAATAAGATGGAAAGAAACAGCAAGCCGCTGCGCAGCAGGCGGCTTTCTTTTCGAGTAAGCAGCTCCAGTGGCGTCGACATCATGCTAAGCACGACGAGATTTTCACGCGGGATAGCTTCCAGTGCTTCATCATCGTTCAGCTCGGTTTCCAGAGCCCGTGCTCGAATAGACTCGGTTGATTCCTCCTCCTCTTCATCCGGCTGCTGCGCTGATTCGGTGTCGAACGAGTCTTCCCAAGTGTGGGATTCAACCGGCTGCGCCGCCAGTTCAGCATCTTCATTCAATGGCGTAGATTGTTCTGCTTCTGACGCTGGCTGTGAATCTGATTCTGAGGTTGTGGGGGCTTCAGCCGCCGCATCCGCTGTCTCGGAAGAATCTGAATGCTTAGTCAGCGCAGGGGTTTGTTCAGCTTCCGGTTCCGAGTCCAACCACTGTTCCTGATCTGCATCGGCGCCTGGATCGGCAGCGAAGTTGCCCTCGGGAGCGGCTTCGGGAACGTCGTCTTCTGTGCTCGCCGGTTCCGGTTCTGCTATCGCAGGTTCAGGCATAGCATAGGGACTAAAAGAAAAGGATGCGGACAGACTCATTCCCACCGACGGCGATTCGGCTTCTGGCACGGGCACAATAGTTTCGGCAGTGGCATCTGTCTCTTCTGCCTGTGGATGCTGCTGGGACCTGTGAGGCTCTTGCGAGCGTTCTTGTTCGAATGCTTCGTGGACAGCGTCGCTTTCTGCCTCGATGGTGAAGGAGCTGAGAATCTCTTCCTCGAAGCGCTCGTCGATGTTTTCTTCGGTATTGGCCTCGCGCCGTTGTTGGACGTGGCTCTGTTCCGGCACCTCGTCCTCGATGGGAGACGAGGCGGCTGAGGTCGCCGGCTCGCTTCTTCCCTGCAGTTCTTCAATGACGGTGGCAAAGAATGTTTCGCTGAGAGCCTCAGACTGTTGTTCTGCTCCCTGTTGATGCTGTTGATGCTGTTCATCGAGTGCTTCGGCCGCAAGCCACTCGGGCTTTGCTGGTTCTCTCAGGGCGCTTCTTGTGAGAAAGCGAGAGGGGTCGAAATATTCTTGCGGATTATTGCCTACAAACACCGACTCATTCTGCTCGAGATCAGCTTCGTCTCGTTCCGGAATAAGGAAATTATCTATCGCCTCGAAGACATTCAGACAGGCGCCGCATCGAACTTTGCCCGCAGCCGCGGCCAACACGCGAGAGTTCGTGTTGAACGTGGATTCACAGGCAGGGCATTGGGTGACATTGAACGACATGCGGCAGTACTTCGGGTAACAGGTTTGCATGGGATTGTAGGTCAATCCCATTGGCTTGCCTACAACAAGCTCCAATCTACTCTACAGCTAATTTAATCGGATGCCGGTTAGGCGAACCCATTCTTCTCTCAACACGATCTCGTCCATCGCGAACCAGCTGCCATAATGGGTTAACAGCGCGTCAGCCTGTTGCTCCAATAGGCCACTCAGAGCTATCTTGCCCCGCGGTCGAACCAGGCTCGAGAAGCTCTCGGCAAGTTGAGTGAGCGGTTCGGCGAGGATGTTAGCGACCAGGATGTCGGCCTGCTGCGAATTGAAGCCCGCGCTGAGTTGTTCAGGAAGATAGCATTCGATTACACCGTCCGGGATTTGGTTGCGTCGTGCATTCTCGATGGTGGCGGTGATCGCCTGAGGGTCGTTGTCGACTGCAATGACACGATGAGCGCCGAGCAACGCGGCCGCGATAGCGAGAATTCCGGAGCCGCAGCCGTAATCGATGACTGTGCTCTGTGGCTGGGTGTTTTGCTCCAACCATTGCAGGCAGAGGCTGGTCGTCGCATGACTACCGCTGCCAAAGGCGAGGCCGGGATCGAGCATGATATTGATGGCGTCTGGTTCGGGGGGCGCTTGCCAGCTTGGGCAGACCCACAGCCGTTCGCCGAATTTCATGGCTACGAAATCTGACATCCAGGATCTTTCCCAGACCTGATCTTCTAAGGTCTCGAGGGACAGAGTCTGTTTGTCCTCAATCGCGGGGTGTTGCTGCAGAAGGAAGAGTAGCACATCGAGATTGCAGCCCTGGTCAAACAGACAAACCAGATCGACAACATCCCATAAAGGTGTGCTACCTGGCTCTTTTTGGAATACCGGCTGATCTTCTGCGTCTAGATAACTTACCGAGAGTCCGCCATGATCCAGCAGCAATTTTTCTACAGGTTCAATTTGATCCGATCGTACCTGCACCCTGAGCTGTTGCCATGGCATAGTTAAAAAACTCGAAGAGCTCTAGCCCTGGCTAGGACAGCTTCTTTTCCAGGTAGTGAATGTTGACACAGCCCTTCTGAAACTCTGTATCCCGAACCAGGCCGTGATGCAGGGGTATGTTGCAGCGAATGCCGTCTATGAGCATTTCATCCAGGGCTATCTGCGTGCGCATCAATGCTTGCTCGCGCGTATTTGCGTGACAGATAAGCTTGGCAATGAGTGAGTCGTAATAAGGCGGTACGGTATAGCCGCTATACAGGTGTGAATCTACCCGCACCCCATTGCCGCCGGGGGCATGAAACATTTTAATCTTGCCGGGGCTGGGCATGAACGTGACCGGGTCTTCCGCATTGATTCGGCATTCGAAGGCATGTCCGCGGATAGTGATATCCTCTTGCGCATAGGAGAGCGGCTTACCGCCCGCTATTCTTAGCTGTTCCTTGACGATATCTACACCGGTAACCATTTCGGTAACGGGGTGTTCGACTTGCACACGTGTGTTCATCTCGATGAAATAGAAGCACTCATCTTCATATAAAAATTCCAGTGTCCCGGCTCCGCGATAGTTCATGTTTTTGCAGGCCTGGACGCAGGTTTGAGCAACCTCTTTGCGCACAGTGTCGGGTATTCCTGGGGCGGGGGCTTCCTCGAGGACTTTCTGATGGCGGCGCTGTAGTGAACAGTCACGATCACCCAAGTGAATGGCATTACCCTTGCCGTCGCCTATCACCTGAATTTCGACATGGCGTGGATTCTCCAAAAACTTCTCGAGATACACGACTGGGCTGCCGAAGAATGACTTGGCTTCAGATTGCGTGACGAAAATGGCCTTAAGCAGTGCGGCTTCATTGTGTACCACCCGCATGCCGCGTCCGCCGCCGCCAGCCGCCGCCTTGATGATCACCGGGTAACCAATCTGCTTGGCCAGCTCCAGGCTGCGTTCATTGTTGTCATCCAGAGGGCCATTGGAACCTGGCACCGTTGGTACGCCGGCTTTACGCATCACTTCGATGGCGGATACTTTGTCACCCATCAGTCGAATAGTTTCTGCCGTCGGCCCGATAAATACAAAGCCGCTGTTTTCCACCTGCTCGGCGAAGTCGGCGTTCTCCGACAGAAAACCGTAGCCGGGATGCACTGCGTCGGCATCGGTGACTTCCATGGCGGAAATGATTGCAGGAATATTCAGATAGCTATCGGTCGGACTCGGCGGCCCTATGCAGACGGACTCATCAGATAGCCGAACGTGCATCAAATCTTGATCTGCGGTCGAGTGCACCGCAACAGTTTTGATCCCGAGTTCCTTGCAAGATCGAAGCACGCGCAGTGCTATTTCGCCACGATTTGCTATTAAGACTTTTTCCAGCATGCAGCTATCCTTGGCTTAGGCTGTTTGCGCCTAAGGGAGTTCTAGACAATTGTTATAAGGGGTTGATCGAACTCGACCGGCTCGCCATCTTCCACGAGAATCGCTTCGACTACTCCGGAATGGTCCGCTTCAATTTGGTTCATCATCTTCATGGCTTCGACTATACACACGACATCGCCAGCCTTCACATGCTTGCCAACTTCAACGAATGCAGGAGAAGACGGAGAAGGGGAGCGGTAGAAGGTTCCAACCATAGGAGACTTGATAGAATTGCCACTAGTCGCTGCTTCGGTGGCAGGCGCAGCAGCAGCTATAGCCGCGGGAGCAGCGACGGCAGGAGCCTGATAGTTGAGGGGTGCAGGAACAGAAGTGGAGCCGCGGCTGATTCGAACCGATTCCTCGCCTTCTTTAATTTCGATTTCCGCGATGTCGGAAGCTTCCAATAGTTCAATCAATTTCTTTACTTTTCGAATGTCCATAAAATAGTCCGTTCAGAGTCTTAGTTAGCCAGTTTTCTGCACGCAGCCTGAAGTGCCAGTTCGTAACCCTGGGCTCCCAAGCCAATCACGCAGCCGACAGCGATGTCGGAGAAATAGGAATGATGCCGGTATTCTTCGCGGCTGAATAAGTTCGACAGATGCACTTCGATAAAGGGAATCTCAGAGGCGAGAATGGCATCGCGTATCGCAATACTTGTATGGGTGAAGCCGCCGAAGTTAACGATCATGAATGCGGTGCCGTCTTTTCGCGCTGCATGGAGTCGGTCGATTATCTCGCCCTCGGAGTTGCTCTGCAGGCTGTCGAATTCGTGGCCTGACTCGGAACACTGCGCGGAAAGTTTCTGGTTAATGTCGTCAAGGGTGTCCGAGCCGTAGATGTGAGGCTCACGACTGCCCAGAAGATTGAGGTTGGGCCCGTGTAGAGCCAGTATAGATGCCATGTTCTTATCCCTAACGTGGTGCGTGAGTGAATTCTCAGCTGAGGCGCCTGATTAGCCATTTTGGCGGCATTTTCTCAGAAAATAGCATGTAATTCACGCTTTTTTACGGATTAGGGCGCCTGGTTTAGGGATCTAACAGAAATTCGAAGCGCTGTGGCGGGTAGCAGAAGCCCCAATCGGCACAGCCCTGATAGTAGATGAGGATTCTGGCGTCTGGGCCAGGCACGGTGTTGAGTCTGAGGGGGACGTCGAGTTGGCCGTAGTAAGCTTCGATAGCACCGAAAAACTGGTCGGTCTTCTTAAGGCCTTCTGGCAGTACGAAATCCACTTCCAGCTCTTCTGAATCGCCCTGCTGACTCAGGGTGAAGTCGAAGGCGTGGCGATAGAGGTAGTGTCCTTGTGGCAGATTCCAGACGACTTCATAGCGCCCGGGGCTTATAGCGCGGACATAGAAGGGAAACGCCTGTGCCAGAGGCAGGGGCTGCTGAGAGTCCGTCTGCGCTTCAAGGCCGGAGACAGAGCGCGCCCCAAGCTGAGCGTGGGCGACGCCGCCACACAGCAGTAAGGCGCCAGATAGCAGAGTCAGATTTGATCGAGTAAAGAAATTCATCTTCATACTAGCCAGACCAGTAAAGCAGAGAAATAGTTTCCAAATCAGAGCCAATAGCTAGGCTGTATATCGGTCAAAGACCAGACAAGCGTTGGTGCCACCAAAGCCGAAGCTATTCGACATGACGCGATTCAGCGTCACATTATCCTGGCGCTCGAGTGCGATCGGCAGTCCCTGCGCTTCTTCATCGAGGTTCTCGATGTTGGCGGAGGCCGCGATAAAATCGTTCTGCATCATCAACAGGCTGTAGATAGCTTCCTGCGCACCTGCCGCGCCCAGAGAGTGTCCGGTAAGTGACTTGGTGGAGTTGATAGTAGGTACTTTGTCGGTAAACACGCTCTGGATTGCGCGCAGCTCTGACACGTCACCGGCGGGTGTGCTGGTGCCGTGTGTGTTGATGTAGTCGACAGATCCATCCAGGCCAGCCGTAGCTAATTGCATTGCGCGGGCACCGCCTTCTCCGGCTGGTGCAACCATGTCATAGCCATCGGAAGTCGCTGCATAGCCCGTTAGTTCGGCATAAATCTTCGCGCCTCGGGCCACCGCATGATCGAGTGATTCTATGACGAGCATGGCACCGCCGCCGGCAATCACGAAACCATCGCGATCTGCATCGAAGGCTCGGGATGCCTTCTCCGGGGTGTCATTGTATTTAGTCGATAGTGCGCCCATAGCATCGAACATATGGCTCAACGTCCAGTGCTCGGCCTCGCCGCCGCCAGCGAAAACAATATCCTGTTTGCCAAGCTGAATCAGCTCCGCTCCATGACCGATACAGTGGGCACTAGTCGCGCAGGCCGATGATATCGTGTAATTGACACCTTTAATTTTGAAGGGTGTGGCGAGGCAGGCCGAAGTGGTGCTACTCATGCAGCGGGTTACGCGATAGGGCCCAACCTTGCGCAGACCTTTCTCGCGCATGATATCCATGGATTCGAGTTGGTCAGCGGGAGAGCCGCCACCAGAGCCGACCACGAGCCCCGAGCGCACATTGGAAACTTCGTCATCTGTAAGATTCGCATCAGCGATTGCTTGCTGCATGGAGAGGTAGGCATAGGCAGCCGCATCGCCCATAAATCGTAATACTTTTCGGTCGATCAGTTCAGATGTATCTATCTGCACCGACCCACTGACGTGGCTTCGCATGCCAATTTCTGCGTAGTCTGGATTGTGACGAATTCCGCTGCGACCAGTTTTTAAAGACTCGAGCACGGACTCCTTGTCATTGCCCAAACAAGAAACAATTCCGATACCAGTAACAACAACGCGTTTCATACAAATCCCCCAATCAAAAACTATTCATTCGTTCATGCATCCTGCACTAGAATGAGCTTCCCGGTGTGAATAGACCAACTTTCAGTGCCTTGGTGGTGTAGATAGTCTTGCCATCAACCGATACCTGGCCATCGGCGATACCCATAACCAGACTTCTATTGATAAGGCGGCTAATTGACAGTTCATAAACGACCTTCTTCGAGGTCGGTAATATCTCGCCGGTAAACTTTACTTCCCCAGCGCCCAGCGCTCGCCCCTTTCCTGGGTGTCCACTCCAGCCCAGAAAGAATCCCAGTAGCTGCCACAAGGCGTCTAATCCAAGACAGCCGGGCATTACCGGATCCCCAGGAAAGTGACAGTCAAAAAACCAGAGATTGGGTTTAATGTCCAGCTCCGCGACTATCTGCCCGCGGCCGTGTTCTCCGCCGTCGGCATTTATTTCTACTATGCGATCCAGCATAAGCATATTGTCGATGGGCAATTTGGCATTGCCAGGACCGAAAAGGCGACCATAGCCACAATCTACCAAATCCTCCAAATTATAGGAATTTTTAGGAACAAAGCTATGCTCTACGTTATTCATGAGTCAGTCGCGCCCCTCCCAGGGGTATTTTTACAAAGCATGCGATGTTATCGCGCCGAAGCCAAATAATCGATCATAAATTGCCTGTGATCGGCCTACAGGCCTTTGAATAGACTCTATTTATTAAAATAGCCAGTATTTTGCTACTATGTCGTTCCGATTTTTCAGAAGTCTACCTGGTAGCCGCTCTATGTTAATTCCCGTTATTCTCGCCGGTGGTGTGGGTTCTCGACTATGGCCCGTGTCGCGATCGATGCTACCGAAACAATTTATTGGTTTCCCTAACATGCAAGGCTCACTGTTTCAGAATACCTTGTCACGGCTGCAGGGTGTGGCAGATATCGAGGACCCGATAGTCGTGTGCAACAGCGACCATCGTTTCCTCGTTGCCGAACAACTGAGACAGCTAGGTAAGGAGCACTGCGATATCTTGCTAGAACCCATGGGCAGAAATACGGCTCCGGCTGTGGCGTTAGCCGCGCTGCGGGCGCAGCAGGACAATGCAGATCCGTATCTGTTGGTTCTGCCAGCAGATCATGTTATTGAAGATCAGACCATGTTTCAGCAAGCGATAGCGACTGCACTGCAGGGCGCGAAACAGGAAAAGCTCGTCACTTTCGGAATAGTGCCAAGTGTCCCAGAAACAGGATACGGCTACATCGAGAAGGGAGAAGTGCTAGATGGGGTGGATGTATTTTCCGTAAAGCAGTTTGTGGAGAAGCCTGATAGAGAGACTGCTCAATCTTATTTGGAGAGTGGAAACTTCTTTTGGAATAGCGGCATGTTTCTGTTCTCGGCGACTGTCTATCTGGAACAATTGAAAAAACATGCCCCGGACATCTTCGCGAGTTGTCATAAAGCCTACAGTGAGTTGGAACGCGGAGAAGATTTTCAATATATTCCGGAGACGAGCTTCGCCGCCTGTCGCAGTGACTCTATCGACTATGCGGTGATGGAGAAGACCGATGCAGCCGTCGTTGTACCCCTGGCTGCTGGCTGGAACGATCTGGGAGCGTGGGATGCGATCTGGGAGGTACAGGCCAAGAATGAGCAGGGAAATGCCATTTCAGGCGATGTGCTCACCGCAGATGTGCAGGATAGCTACATTCAGTCTCAATCTCGGCTGGTCGCCGTTGCGGGTATGCGTGACGTCGTTGTTGTGGAGACGGCGGATGCGGTCTTGGTGACACAGCGCTCGAAGGTGCAGTCTGTGAAGCACTTGGTACAACAGTTGCAAGACCAGGGCAGGGAAGAAGGCAGTCTGCATCGTCTGGTCTATCGTCCTTGGGGTTCATACGAGACCTTGTGTCGGAGGCCGGGTTATCAGGTCAAGCACATCGTGGTCAATGCTGGTGCATCGCTGTCGCTGCAGTCGCACCAAAAAAGGGCGGAGCATTGGACCGCGCTTAAGGGTGTTTCGCGGGTAAGCTGCGATGATAAGGAGTTCGAATTGCACCCGAACGAGTCGACCTACATACCCCTTGGAAGCAAGCATAGACTGACCAATTTAAGCGATGAGCGTATAGAGATTATCGAAGTTCAAATTGGAGAGTATCTGGGTGAGGATGACATCGTCCGTTTCGAAGACCGCTATGATCGGGTTTGAGAAGCAAGCGTTGTCATAGAGCTACCCACCAGACCGGCTTGGTGACGACAAAGACGCCTTTTTTGGTTCGCAGTTTTATTTGATAAGGATTACCAGAATTATGTCTGTAGTTAAGAAGTGTCTATTTCCAGCCGCCGGCTATGGAACACGTTTCCTGCCAGTTACCAAAGCGATGCCAAAAGAAATGTTGCCTATCGTTACCAAGCCCCTCATTCAGTACGGAGTGGAGGAGGCGATGAATGCAGGTATTAGCGAGATCGCAATCGTTACCGGTCGTGGTAAACGCGCAATAGAGGATCATTTCGATATTAGTTATGAGTTGGAACATCAGATCGAAGGCTCCGACAAGGAAGACTTGCTAAAAGGCACGCGGGAAATAATGGAGCGCTGCACGTTCGCCTATACCAGACAGATTGAGATGAAAGGGCTCGGCCACGCCATCCTCGTCGGCGAGACGCTTATTGGTCATGAACCGTTCGCCGTCATATTGGCGGATGACTATTGCGTCACTGAGGGCAAAGGAGTTCTCGCGCAGATGGTTGAGCTGTATGAGAAGTATCAGTGCAGCATCGTCGCGATCGAAGAAGTGCCAGCGGAGGAAACCTACAAATATGGCGTTATCGAGGGTGATCTGGAGGAGGACAACGTTTATCGCATTCGTAATATGGTGGAGAAGCCGGCGCCGGAAGAGGCTCCCAGCAATCTCGCCATCATAGGGCGATACATTCTTAGTCCAGATATTTTCGACGTTATTCGTGACACGCCACCAGGCAAGGATGGCGAGATGCAGATTACAGACGCACTGCAAATTCAGGCAGAGCAGGGTAGGGTCATTGGCTATCGATTTTCGGGAAGGCGCTTCGACTGCGGCAGCATAGATGGTTTTATTGAAGCTACAAACTATACCTATAAAACCTATTCGAACTGAGTCAGTTGATAAACCTACTGCCTACTGCTAGACAACTGCATGATAGACAACTGCAACTTTCATCCCCAAAGATAGAAGTAGAATAAATGATTGAAGAAATAAGCTGTTTTAAAGCCTACGACGTAAGGGGGCGAGTCCCCGATCAATTGAACAGCGATATTGCTTATCGTATTGGTCGCGCCTATGTCGAGTTTCTAAAGCCGAAGCGAGTCGTTGTTGGCTACGATATTCGCCTTACCAGCCAAGAGCTCTGTGCCGCCCTAAGCCGAGGCTTGATGGAGTCGGGTGTGGACGTGATTAATATTGGTCAGTGTGGCACCGAAGAGGTGTACTTTGCGACCAGTCATCTGAAGGTCGATGGTGGCATAGTGGTGACGGCGAGTCATAATCCGGCGGATTATAACGGCATGAAATTTGTCCGTGATTCCTCCAAGCCTATCAGTGGTGATACGGGCCTCAATGAGATTAAGCGTCTCGCCGAGCACAATGAATTTTCGGCGTGCACCCAGCCTGGAACCATCAGTTTCGAGGACACGCAACCGGCCTATATTGCGCATCTACTCAGTTACGTCGATGTGAATGAACTGTGCAAGCTGAAGATCGTCTGCAATGCCGGAAACGGCGGAGCCGGTCCGACAATCGATGCGCTAGAGCAGTTCCTGCCGTTTCAATTCACCAAGGTCCATCATCAAGCCGATGGAACTTTCCCCAACGGCGTGCCTAACCCACTGTTGGAGGAGAATCGCAGTCCAACCATAGCGGCCATACTCTCGGAGAACGCCGATCTCGGTATCGCCTGGGATGGAGACTTCGACCGTTGCTTCTTCTTCGATGAGAATGGCCGTTTCATCGAGGGCTACTATATTGTCGGTCTTCTCGCGCAGAGCTTTCTCGAGCAAGAGCCGGGGGCCAAGATTGTTCATGATCCTCGCTTGACCTGGAATACCATCGAAATAGCGAAGGAATTCTCAGGTGAGGCTATTCAATGCAAGACTGGGCACGCTTTCATCAAAGAGCGCATGCGCGAAGAAGATGCCATATACGGTGGAGAAATGAGTGCACACCATTATTTCAGAGATTTCTTCTATTGCGACAGTGGCATGGTTCCCTGGCTGCTTGTCGTCGGCCTGATGTCGAAAAGTGGCAAGAAACTTTCCGAGCTCGTGGATGAGAGAATGTTAGCCTTCCCGGCAAGTGGGGAGATCAACAAGCAGGTCGAAGAGCCGGAAGTGCTTTTGAAGGAAATCGAGGCGAGTTATGCGGCGCAGTGCTTGAGTATGGATAAGACAGATGGTCTGAGTATGAGTTTTGAAAAGTGGCGCTTCAATATACGCATGTCCAACACGGAACCGGTAGTACGATTGAATGTTGAATCCCGTGGTGATGAATCATTGATGCAGGAAAAAACCAAGGAACTGCTTGCGTTCATGGCATAGGAGTTCGCTGCCGCATGCTGTGATCGGATAGTGGTGAAGAACAAGACATGAGAAGAATCCTGATTTTTGGAAACTCCGGCTCCGGCAAGTCGACTTTAGCCGCCAGATTAGCCGCCGAGAGCGGATTGGCGCATCTGGATCTGGATTCTCTGGCCTGGCTGCCTACACAGCCCCCGGAGAGGATGCCAATGGCCGAGTCCGTTAGCTTGATTAATGCATTCACTGAGAATAACCCATCCTGGGTAGTCGAGGGATGTTACACCGACCTGCTGCAAGTACTCGCCGATAAAGCGAGCGAGATTCTGTTCCTGAATCTGCCGATCGAATTATGTGTGCAGAACGCGAAGAACAGGCCTTGGGAGGCACACAAATACGAATCCAGGGAAGCACAGGATGCAAACCTCGAGATGTTGCTGGACTGGATTGCGCAATACGACACCCGCGGTGACGTTTTTTCTCTGGCGGCTCATACCAAATTCTATGAAGATTTCTCCGGAATTAAAAACCGTATACTCTGCAATGAGCATTCATTCATCTGAGTATGGAGGCGAGCGAGGAGGTTTGGATTCCCATTAAGAAAAATGAGCTAGTAAAAGGTTGAAGCGCATGATACTTGAAGTCGCTACATTAGATGTGAAGCCGGGGATGGAAACAGAATTCGAGAGGGCATTCGCCGAGGCGCAGAAAATCATCCAATCGATACCGGGTTATATCTCGCACGAACTGCGTCACTGCATCGAAAACGAGAGCCGATATCTTCTATTGGTTAATTGGGAAACCTTGGAAGACCATACGGTAGGTTTTCGGGGCTCGGACCAATACCAGCAGTGGCGCACGCTGCTACACCACTTTTACGACCCCTTTCCAACGGTAGAACACTTCACTTCAGTGCAGCTATCCTAGCTGAATCAGGCGCCGATTTCGCAACGCGGAGCAGAGCAGTTTGCAGGCGTGGCCTTGGCTTAGGGCTACGACGACCAGCGCATTCTGCAACTGTGTTCATCTTCATGAATAAGGTGAAAGCCTGCTTGCGCATGAAAGGTTACTGCTGGATTGGTCTTCAGCACGCTCAATTCTATCGGCTTGTTCTGCGCTCTGGATTGCATCTTGATTTGCTCGAGCATTCTTGATCCATAGCCCTGCCGCTGTTTCTGCGGCACGACCAGTATCATATCGAGATACAGGTGCTCGCTCTTCTCGCTCAGGTGATAACTTGCGATTGCCTGGCCTTCGGATTCGAGGATCTGGAACTGCTTGGCTGGCAGGGTAGTGACGAAACCTTCTCGCTGAAACAGTTCATCCCAGCCCCAGGCCTTGTCGATATAGTTTTGCATTGTCGCTCTGAATAATTCGAATAGCCAATCCTCGTCCTGACTCGAACCTCTGCGCATCAGCAGCGCCATGATTAGCTGTCTCCCCAAAGCTCTGCTTGTCGCAGCAGTCCCTCGGTCGACGTATCGAAGTTTGCCTCGACGTCGGCTGCTACCATGGCGGCAAAAACACTGCTGGAAAGTTTCTTGCCCAGTTCAACTCCCCATTGATCGAAGGCGTTGATATTGAAGAGTACGCTCAGTGCATAAACCTTGTGTTCATAGAATGCGAGAAGCATGCCGAGGTTATAGGGGTCCAACTGCGCGAGGAGAAGCGTGTTGCTGGGTTTGTTGCCGACTACATTCTTGTGCGGCGACGCGTCGTCACGCTTTCCTTCCATGAGGGCTAGACTCTGGCTGAAGCAATTGGCCAACAGCTGTCGATGGGCGTCGGATTTTCCCTCGACATCGCACTTCGCTGCGGCGATAAAATCAACAGGAATAAATTCGCTGCCCTGATGCAGTAGCTGGAAATAAGAATGCTGGCCGTTGGTCCCGGCTGTGCCCCAGATAATGTCGCCGGTGTTATAGTCGACGGGCTGGCCCTGCAAATCCACACTCTTGCCGAGACTCTCCATGCATAATTGTTGTAAAAACGCGGGCAGCAGATTGAGGCGTTGGCTATAGGGCAGGATCGCCGTGCTGTGGGCGTCGAAGAATTCTCGATACCAGTAATTTATCAGCGCAGCAACTACAGGCAGGTTTTTATCTAGAGGCGCTGTCCGAAAATGCTGATCCATGCTATGAGCCCCAGCGAGCAGCCGGCGAAATCCATCCATGCCCAGGGCGAACGCTATCGGTAAGCCAATTGCCGACCACAGTGAGAAGCGGCCGCCGACCCAGTCCCAGATCGGATAGAGGTTCTGCTCCTGAATGCCAAATTCCGTGGCGGCATCCAGGTTTGTGGTGATCGCTACAAAATGGCGTGCGGTCGCTGTGGCATCGGCCTTCTGCAACAACCACTCTCTTGCTGCCTCTGCGTTGTTCAGCGTCTCCAGCGTGGTAAATGACTTGGAGGCAATGACGAACAGAGTCGTCTCGGGCTTTAGAGGCTGGAGTGTTTGTGCTAGATGGGAGGGGTCGACATTCGATACAAAATGTACCTTCACTCTGGCAGCTTCAAGAGGGCCGAGTGCATCACATACCATCGCAGGGCCCAGGTCTGAGCCGCCGATGCCGAGATTGACGACGTCGGTGATAGCGCTTCCTGTGTAACCGACCCAGTCGCCTTTATGGACGGCTTCCACCAGGCGCTCCATGCGCTCCAGTGTGGCGGCTACCTCCGGCTTGATTGCGCTGGAAGAGCAGTCGCGCAGCGCGGTGTGCAGTGCGGCCCGCTGCTCGGTGTTGTTGATTTCTGCGCCAGCAAACATAGCACTAATGGCGTCGGGGAGCTTTCTGTGCCGGGCAAGATCGACGAGAAGCGGGATTGTGTCGGCGCTGATGAAGTTCTTGGAGTAATCCAGCAGCAGCCCTTCGTGGCGCAGAGAATAGTCCTCGAAGCGATTGCGCTCGGTATCGAATAAATCGCGCAGGCGGAAGTCTTCGCGCTTGAAAGTCTCGCTGTGTTTCTCCAATGCCGGCCAGTACTTGTTGTCCCTCGAGCCATCCATGTGCTGCTTACTCTTGTGCTGTTTGGTAATTCTGCCCAGCGCTGGGCTTCGGCTTTCGAAACAGGGCCATCACACCATCCTTCTTGGCTATATTGTAAATATCTACGAAGGGCCGATAGTGCTGCACGATGATGTTGTTACTGTAATCTGGCTCGCCGAAATTGTCCGGGATCCTGTCTTTCGGGTAATAGGCGGTGCCGAACAGATAGTCCATAAAATTAAATTCCGCCGAGAAATTTTTATCTATTGCTTCGGGGTGGTTTGAATGATGCCAGCGATGGAATTTGGGATTGCTGGCGAAGTAACCGAGCCAGTGCGCGTCTTTGATATTGCCGTGACCATAGCGGCCCCAGAAGTCGCGAAATGAAATGTACAGGAAGACCAACGCCGGGTCGGGTTGGAAATAAGTTACCAGCAGTAGATAAGGTGCGGCGAATAGCGCCTTGTCAATTACGTGAAAGCGGCTCGTCGAAAAAGAATCGAGAGTTAGTGAGCTGTGGTGAACTCGATGAAACTGCCAGAGCAAGGGAATCTTATGGCAATAATAGTGAGCCACATAAAAAGTGATATGGCCCATTAATAATAGGGCCAGGAAGCTCCAGGCCCAGTGTACATCGGCCAATGCGCCTTGCAGGTAGGCGCCTTGACCGGCGTGTTGCTGCGAATAGGTAACGAGCCAGGCGACGAAGGCCGCGTTTATCATCGTGTGCAGATGAACGCGGTGATAGGTGTGTATCAAGTCGTTGATAATGCCGGACCTGGCAAATGGCTGCTTTTTCAATGGCAGCAAGCGTTCGACGATGGGGATGATCCAAATCCAACCATAGAGCGAGAGCATTTGTAGCCATTCTTGTGTAACCGGAGTCAGCATGCTTTATTCTGGTCCATTGCCTGTGTGTTGCTAGCGTTCCCGCTGTAGCGCTGGAAAGGTCTCTGCATGCCAGAATATTGGGCATATTAGGCCAGTCGGCGCCCACTTACTTTAGCAAATATCGTGCAAAGTTAGTATGCTTCATTTCCTCGCCAGCGGGCCGATTGCTACCACTATGAAGAGCGCAAATTTTGGATATATTCCCGCCCTCGATCACCTGCGCGGCTTCGCCGCGGTGCTGGTGCTGTTCTTCCATGGCTCCCATTTAATTTCCCATAAGCTGCAATTCGGGACGCCTTACGACCCCGCGAACTGGATTAGAACGGGCAACCCGTTTTCGGCTCTGCTGATCGAGGGGCACACGGCGGTTTCTCTGTTCTTTCTCTTAAGTGGGTTCGTGTTTACCGTGGGGTCACTTAAGAAGAAGTTGAGTTATCTCGGCTTCTATCGCAATCGGTTGCTGCGTACCTATCCTTTGTTTTTGTTCTTTCTCGCTCTCGGCATAGTATTCAATCCGCACAACTTTAATTTCTTCGGATTGTTTCAATCGCTGTTCTTCATGGCCAATAGCGCCACGGCGATCGACGGTGGCGCCTTCACCTTCGTGTTCTGGTCTATTGCGGTTGAGTGGCACTTCTATTTGCTGTTTCCTCTGCTATTGCTCTGTGCGCAGCGCTGGGGTTGGCGGGCTTTGTTTGCGCTGGTACTCACCTTCTTGTTGCTGCGCACCGCCGCCTATTTTTTCGGCGCCGATATGCGGAATCTGAGTTATTACACGATTGTGGGTCGCATCGACCAGTTCCTGATCGGCATGTTGGCGGGTATCTACTATCGCGCTCACTTCGTGGCCGGCAGACAACTGGACTATTTGGCGATAGCGGGGGCTGGATTAGTCCTGATGTTGCTGTACGGATTTAATCAATTGGGAGGGGGCGGGACCAATAATTACCTCTGGATTTTCTGGCCGACATTGGAGGCGACGGCCTGGGCGGTTTTCTTGCTCGGCTATCTATCCGTTGCGCGACATTTTCACCGTCTTGCAGGCAAGGCTCTGGTGGCTGTCGGTACGATTAGCTACTCGGTCTACATGGGCCACTATCTTGTGCTGGACTACTTTATGCGCCACGACTGGGATAGTTTACTGGGCTTGGGCGGCCCCTTCGCCACGGCAACTCTCAATACGTTGCTGTTGATGCTGCCACTGGTGCTGGTGCTTGCCACCGCTACCTATTTCTGCATCGAGAGGCCATTCCTGCTGCGCCGCCGCAAATATATGCAGCCGGTGACGCCGGCGACTCAAGGGGCATAAATTTCGTCAAATTGAGCTATTGATGCGGCCTTGCTTTTTATGTAGTATGCGCGACCTGAAAGTATAGTAATCGATTAATGCCGCTATAGCTCAGCCGTAGTTAGAGTGAGTAGCAGCTGACTTGTAATCAGCAGGTCCCAAGAAGAGGCGACTCTTGGTGGCGGCGAAAGCAGGTTCGTAGTTCAGAAGTACCGTAGTATAGAAAGTGCAGTAGAGATTAATGCCGCTATAGCTCAGCCGTAGTTAGAGTGAGTAGCAGCTGACTTGTAATCAGCAGGTCCCCAGAAGAGGCGACTCTTGGTGGCGGCG
>JBBDIR010000062.1:0-11555 GCA_040880325.1 Pseudohongiellaceae bacterium | reverse complement strand
ATTGATCCGGAGCGATGAAATCAAACAGATATCATTTATTTGTGTATACCTCAGTGTCTGGATGGAATGCATACCAGAATGAGGTGAGCGCGGGTTGTAACTCACCGTCGCGATAGGCGGCAGCCGATTGCTTGTCATCGTCCCGGACGATATCGAAGGTCACCCCTGCAAATTCATCCTGGAAAGATTCCGCGCTCTGCCACTGGTGAACTCGTGAAGATCGAGCCATTCATGCCTCGCTGTTCGATTGAACCGTTCAATGTAGGCATTCTGGGTTGGCTTGCTCAATGGAATACAGGCTAATAAAGCGGCACAAATCCTATTCATGGTTTTACTCCTGGAAATATGGGTACTGTCACACGACGCGCATAGAATCAGCCTACAGTGCTTCGGGAATTGCCACAATGTAATAACCTGAAATTGTGAACTGCTTCTATTCAACTAGTAGAATCAGAACCCTTTATTAAGGGATCATGACGACTACCTTAACCTCGTATAGGAAGAACAAACAGTATGCCCAAAAGGAAGAGATGTCTAGTTTCCAGACCTTGAGCACTCAGGCAAGCTGCTATCAGTTGGATTCTTCAAGAAATCACTTACTCTTCATCGTGCAGTGAGCTCACATTACCCTTCAACTAACGCTTTTCCTTCTAGCAAAATAAAACCGGTTAATGTTGTGGGAATTCTGTCGTAATACCTGAGGCACAAGTTGTCTTTCTATATGACAAGCTGGCGAAATCTGCTGGCTTTGCCGCTGATCAATTATTGAGAAATATATTGGAGATACTATGAGTAACGCTGCGCGGAAACCGACTCTTCTAGTTGCCGACGATGAAGCGGAGATTGGTGAAATATTCAAAGCACTCGCGGAAGACCTCGGTTTCGATGTTACCTGCATAACCGAAGGGTCTGAAGTTGTTGATTTTGTAGATCGATTGCGGCCGACTGTTATCGCGCTCGATCTTAGAATGCCAGGGACCGATGGGGTCGAGGTAATCAGAGAGCTAGGTAGGCGCAATTGCAAGGCTGCCATTGTTCTTATGAGCGGCATGGACCAGCGCACGCTCTCCTCCGTGCAGGCGCTCGGCAAGGAGCTCAGCCTGGAGATTGGTGGAACCCTTACTAAGCCAGCATCTATCGACGCCATCGAGTCGGCACTCAAACCCTATCTCGCTGTAACTAAAGACCCGCAGGCTGAGATCAAACTGAAGGCTCCGGTACGTCAATTAGACTATGGTTTCGAGGTGTTATATCAGCCGGAACTGGTGCTGAGTTCTGCTGCAAACTCAGCTCGTGAAAAACTACTCGTCCGAATGCAGTGGCGCATGGATGACGGGATGATTATTACTGGGCTTCGTCTCGACAATTGGATTATGGAAAACGCAGTGGGCAAGGGCATCTCCAGAATGGCGCTCGAGCATGCTCTTGAGAATGTTCGCATTTGGTCAAATCAAGGTTTCAGCCCCGAGATAAACGTTAAGCTGGACGAGTCTCTCCTGTCCGATCTGGATCTTCCTGATATGCTTTTGAGCATGGTGGACAATTCCAACGTTGCTCGAGAACTCCTGGGTCTCGAGATCGACGAAGATTGTTTTATGCGCAATCGAACGTCCATAGCCGATGTGCTTTCGAGGCTTCGAATAAAAGGCTTTCGCATTGTACTGAACGTGCTTGGTGAAGGAGAGAATGTGCTTCCGTATCTGGACAAGCTGCCAATCGACAAGATCAACCTGAACATGGCCAGCCTAAGAAATAAGCCGAACTTCCAGAACAATATGGAAACAGAGTTTCTCTACAGCTCGCTGGCTTCATTGTGCAAGCAGAATGGTTTGCTCGTGTGTGGAGATGAAATTAGCTCTGAAGAGCAGATGAATTTCGTGCGCAAGTGTAAGTTCAGTAGTGTCCGCGGGCGGCAAATTTCACCGCCAATCTATGCGCGGGAGGTACTGCCACTCTATACGGAAGGCGCGCTTAAGCAACCGCTCAAAGCTATGCTGTAGTTACTGTAAACTGGAATTGCGCAGTGGTAGATGCCCAATAGAACTCGCTGCGCGCAACATGGATAGTGTCAAGAGTGAGAATTTAGCTATGCTACAGGATGACAGTAAAAGGTCGGATTTTCATAGCGGAGGGTTCAATTCTCTCTTCGCCCTATGTCTGGCAGTCGCTCTATTGTCTGCGACTGCCTTCCTCAGCCTGGTAAATATCTATTCCGGCCAATCTAATATTGCCACCGGTTCCAGGGACTATTGGTTTCTGGGAGGGCTGCTCTTGCTTTTGCTGTCCGCTGTGCTGATCGCGAGTTGGAAGTACCTGCGCTTGGCAGCCTATTTGCATGACAATGAAAGGGGTCTGCGCCGTGATATTCAACTGTTGGAGGGATTCTTCGAGACGAGCCCTAGCATCATGTGGGTTAAGAACATCAAAGGTGGCTATAACTTGGTCAATCAAGGCTTTCGCGAATTCACTGGAACAAGGGATGTGCCAGTAGAGCGCATAGACCATTCAAGAATATTCCGTGGTCCAACAGCAACGCTGATGGCCGGCCAGGATGAGCAAGTTGTGAAGTTCAGAAGCCCGATGGAGTTTGAAGCAGTATGGAATTCACCCAGTGGCCCGAAGCACTATTCGATACTGCGCTTCCCGCTGGTAAATGAGGAAGGTGACATATTCGCTATTGGCGGAATCGCCAATGATCGCACCGACCAGGTGAATGCCAGAAGAGCACTTCGTGAAAGCGAGAAGCAGTTTCGTTCCCTAGTTGAGTCTGCGGCGGATGCGATCTTGATTGCCAATGATGGCGGAGATATTTTACTTGCGAACAAACAGGCTGAAAGAATTTTCTTGCTCTCTCGCGGACAGCTGATGAAGTCTAATCTACAGAATCTCCTGCCGGCACTGGACACTGAAAGTTTTCCGAAGTCCTATGTGGGAGGGCCTTGCCTTGGCAGTGAGAGAGCTAATCAGCAAAACCTTATTTCTATGTATGCACTTGACAGTGAGGGTAACAATATACCTGTAGAGGCAGCAATTTCTGCTATAGAGACTGAGTCAGGTACCACAAATACTTGTATCGTCCGCGATGTTAGAGACAGAGTAAAGCTCGAGGCGCAACTCCGCGAAAGTCAGAAGATGGATGCTATTGGCAAGCTGACAGGTGGCATGGCTCACGACTTTAATAATCTGCTTGGCGTCATAATGGGGAACATCGATCTTGCCTTGAGAAAACTAGACAAGGACAGCGTCATCCTGGGTCGACTTGAAACGGCGAAGAAAGCAGGTGCGAGAGGCGCTGAACTTACGCAGCGAATGCTCGCAGTCGCACGGCGACAGCCGTTAATGCCAAAGCCAAATAGTATTAAAGCGATCGTAGAAGATCTTGGAGACATGTTGCCCCGGACCCTAGGTCCCGATATTGAGATGAATTATGAATTGCCGGGTGATTTACCGAATGTATTAGTAGACAGGTCTGGACTGGAAAATGTGATTTTGAATCTTGCGATCAACTCGGCTCACGCCATGCCGAACGGTGGTAAGTTTTCTATAAGCTCGATGGTTTTAAATCTTGCCAAGACCGATCCAGTCGTCGATCAGGAAACAATGAGCCCGGGCATGTATGTAAAAATCTCAATAACCGATACCGGCGAGGGTATGACGCAAGAAACCCTGTCCCGAGCTTTCGAACCATTCTTTTCCACGAAGGAGCGTGACAAGGGAACGGGGTTGGGTTTGGCCATGGTATACGGTTTCGCCAAACAATCGAGTGGAACCGTGCGGATATCAAGTGAGGTGAACATAGGCACTACCATCGATATATTCCTGCCAGCAGCGGAAGAGTTACAGATAGAGGCGCAACACAGACCGCGATCCAGCATCTGCCTTCACAATGTGGCAGAGGGCAAGGGCAAGGTGCTCATAGTAGACGACGAAAGTGATCTTCTGGAGGTGACATCACGCTACGTAAAGGATCTGGGTTTCAAGGTTATTCCGGCTGCGGACGGCAACCTGGCGCTTAGCTTATTAAAGGGGAATCCCGATATTGAGTTTTTGTTAACAGACATCGTCATGCCCGGTGGAATAAATGGTGTGTCACTTGCGCGGCAAGTAAGAAAGCTGTTGCCGAATGTGAAGATACTCTATATGTCTGGTTTCCCCTCAGGCGTCATTGCGGATAAGTCGGGCATAGAGCTCGATGCACCGCTTATAACCAAGCCTTTCTCCTTCGATGAGTTAGTCACCGCGATGGACGAGTTGATCTGTGAAGTGGCCGTTTAGTCTTCTGGCTCCGCATCGAATAGTACTGCGAAAAAGCACGCCATTGCACAATAGAGCTCCGCGGGGATTTCTCTAACAATTTCTAGATCATGCCTGTTTAGCTGCAGTGAAAACTCTTTCAGTTGGGGCAACTTTCCTGCAGAGTATAATTCGCGTAGCCGAAAACTAGTAGCCTCATGTGTTTCTTTTTTATCGACTGGCAATTTCAGTCTCTCTAAATATTTTACCTCCTGGAGATAGCCATCACGAGAGGCAACCTTCATTTCCTGGAGCTTTAATCCACAGTGAGCTAGTCGATTTTCTAGCCAGCAGCGACGGCTTGCAAGATCTTCAGCCCTGCTTTCATTCGCGCACGCAATGGAAAAGTAAACAAGCGAATTAGTGAACAGTATGCCTACGTAGGTTCTACCGTTCTCGAATTCAAACTCAAAATCGACTCCGCAGTCTGCACTATTCATGCATTTCTTGCTTTCTGATTTTTTCTCGAAGAAGCGAATACTTATGGACTTGAGCTGATTTCTAAATAGCACAGGCATTTCCCCCTGAAGTCGATAGGCATATTGCTGCATATCGTCCTGGGCCTTGCTGCGTAGGTTCAAGAGGTTAGTATGCCGCTCTTCTATATCGCGAGTGAATTTTTGTAGAATTTCTCTGTTGTGGCTCAGGTACAATGTCATACCAAGTGCTTGTTGGTACTTCGTACTGACAGGAATTCGTTGCTCGGAGTACTGTGGCTTGGCCAGAGATTCTACGATCTGCTTTAGCAGGCCTAACAAGTCGCCGTCCAAAGACTTTGAACTTGGGTGTCTTGACAGGAGTAGGCTGCCAGTTAGAAGTGATTTTTCCAGAAGTTCTGGATTCACCAAATTTTTAGCTCGAATCAAATTATTACGCATTGAATCTATGAGTTGTGCCGTAGCGGATGGCAGTAGTGAGGTCGAACTGCTGCGTAGAAGACTAATAAAATTTGTTAGGCTACTATTGAGATTTCGATTCGCAGCAGCGGAATCGTGTAAGAATTTGTCTGGCAAGACAGCAGTGCTAGCTTCACTATTTCCTACATTTTTAGCTGCACGAGAGACTACTGAGAACTCAACCTGTCCAGAATTAGCAGAGACTTTAAGGATCAGAGCTTCCCCATGTGTCAATTTTAGGTTGGAATTTACCGGGTAGTTGCTGCCGGCGACTTTGACGGTGGGATTCTCCCCAGCCCTGCTGGACACAGTGCCCTGGGTAACTTGTCCTATCTTCCAGCCGGGATTCTGGCTGGCTCTGAGCGTTGTGATCGTTGGGGAGGGAGCCAGTATTCTGAAAGTCACTTAAACCCCCCGAGCTCACCTCGATCAGCTTGCGAAAAAATGAGAGCGCTAAGTGTTCTACGACATCGCTTTCCCTATCTTGAATCAAATAAATTGATCACTGGCATAGTAATTGCTATTTCATAAGCTAAGTAGAATTTATTGGTTTCTTAAATTACTGACAGAGCAGAGAAATCACGCCTTACAGGCATAATAGGGATCGGGGTGTCAAAAAAAGTATAAGGTAAGGAAATGACGTTGTCATTTCATTGACTGGTTTAAACGCATTGATTACAACACTGATTACAGACGCTAAGAAAAATGAGAAGTAGAAGAAACGCCCGAAAAACAGGAACAGAAAAAGCTGCTCAGCTTCTTATGGTCATGGGAGAACAGAGTGCGGCGAACGTGCTGAAGCTCCTGCGTAATGACGAGGTGCAAAAGATCGGCGCCGAGATGACCTATATGGGGGAAATGAGTACGGATGAAGTGAACCTTGTGCTCAGCTCGTTTCTCGATCAATGCTCAACAGATGATTCTATCAGCATCGAGGCGGGGCGTTATACGAAAGACGTGTTGATTCAGGCTTTGGGCTCCGAAGCCGCAGAGAGCATTCTCGAAAAGATCACATTGGGTGGCAATACCCGTGGACTGGATTCTCTTAAGTGGATGGAGCCGCAGTTGATAGCGGGAATAATTGAGAATGAACATCCACAGATTCAAGCCATCGTAGTCTCTTATCTTGGTGCTGAGCTGTCTGGAGAAGTCTTGACCTATTTGCCCGAGACTTCAGTTGTCGAGCTTTGTATCCGCATGGCAGAGATGGAGCCTATAGATCCTGCGGCACTGGAAGAATTGAATTCTTCCCTGGAGAAGCAAGTCGATGGTGTGGTGTCGAAGCAAAGCTCCGAGATGGGCGGAGCGAAGAATGTTGCTAATATATTCAATGCCTTAGAGAAAAACTTCGAAGAAAGCATTATCAGCAAGATTGCCGAAACAAATTCCGAAACCGCCATGCGAATACAGGAAGAGATGTTCGTTTTCGAAGACTTGAAGAAAATACCCGACAAAGATTTCCAATTGGTTCTGCGCGAAGTGTCAACCGATTCTCTGGTTCTTGCGCTTAAGGGGGCAGACAAGGCTCTTGAAGAGAAGGTCCTAAGAAATATGTCCACGAGAGCGGCCGAGATCTTTGCCGAAGATATGGAAAGCCTGGGTCCGGTAAAAGTAATCGAAGTAGAAACTGCTCAGAAAGAAATACTTGTCGCGACCAAGCAGTTGGCAGATGCAGACAAGATTGTATTAAGTGTCGATTCAGGCGCGATGATCGGATAAACAGGTAATAGTAGATGAGTGAAGTTCTATCAAGAGATGAAGTCGATGCGCTAGTGAATGGCGTGCCTGGCGATGAAGAAGATTCTCGAATTGTAACTATCGAGGACTACGAGCTGTACGATCTTACCAGCGGCATGCACCGCGCCAAGGGCTGGTCACAAGAGGTAAAAATAGTCGATGAACGATTTCGAACCAACCTAAGTATTAATCTTCTGGCGTTGCTGCATAGAAGCGTAGAAGTAAAACGTAAAGAAATACTCATCTCTAAATTCGATGCCTACTCCAATGACCTATCCGTTCCATCCAGCATAAACGTCTATGCCTTGACGGGCCTCATCGGTTTCTCGGCGATAGTGCTCGATGCCGAATTGGTTCATGCGCTAGTAAACGCCTTTTTCGGCGGGGGATCGAGGAAGAGTGATATCGGTGACAGAGACTTTACCCACACAGAGCAGCGAGTCGTCAGGCTGATCCTGAAGACCATAATAGCGACCATCAAGGCAAGCTGGAAGGATCTCTCGACAGTGGAGTTTATGCATGTTGAAACCGAGGTGAATCCACAGCATCTCGCGTCCTTTGCTGAAACTGATGTGCTGATGATCCGACCATTCTCCGTAGAATTTTCCGGAGGTGGAGGAGAGATTCAGTTGCTGATGCCCGGAAATGGCATCGACGCTATTTTCAGGCATAAGAAGTCGAATGCACTGCAGGAAGCTTACTCTACCAGAGAAACCATGAAGCGCAGAGCGATGACTTTCTCTGCAGATGTTACCGGCGAGCTCACTGGAGCCAGGCTGACTATCGGAGAAATATTTCGATTGGAAGAGGGAGATATAATTTCTGTTGATTCGCCGGAACAGATCGACGTGAAAATTAATGGCGTCACTAAATTCAAGGCGACGATGGGTGAAATTGACGGTAAGGCAGGATTGAAGGTGCTCTACTAGAAACAGCGAAAAGGCACTTACTTTGTGTGGACTACTACCTGGATTTTATAGGATAAAAAGGAAAATACTTTGAGTGATGATCAAGGCCAGTCCGGCGGCGGTGTAGAAGTGGATCTTTCGAGCTCAGCGGCCGGCGCGCGTTCCGCTTCTCCATTCGACAATGCGCCCGGAAACGCGCTAGATGGTGCTTCTGAAACCTTGCCCTTCGCAGATTTCGGAGCCCTATCAAATTCGAGGGCGATGGTGCCCGCGCGCCCGCCCGCTCCCGCCGCGCTTACGTTCAATTCCATGCTCGATGTTCCTATTCCAATCGTGTTTGAGGTGGGCCGAACAACTATTTCTATCGCACACCTCATGGAACTTCGCGAGGGCTCGTTCATAGATCTAAGGAATGTGTCGATTGATGTGATCGACGTTCTGATTGACGAGAAGATTGTCGCAGAGGCCGAGGCGATCTCTTTACAGCAGCGCTACGGTGTCCGTATCTCGGAGATCATGCGTATACCCAGCAGTGAGGATCTTGAAGATGCGAGCTAAGCTGATGGCACATTGTGGACCACAAGGATTACGCAGGACAATCGGATTTTTCCTGGCGACGCTCTGTTTATCGCCCGCGCTCGCCATGGCCGCCGAATTCGGTTCTGAGATCGATGAGCGGTCACAACAGAACTCTGCTTTAAATGGCAGCATTCAGACAGACTACGTGATTCAGGTATTACTTTCTCTCGTGTTGGTCGTCGCTGTAATTGTGCTGCTTTCATATCTACTGAAGAAAATGAATCTCCAGGCGGCTACTGGGTCTGGCGCGGTGCGCATACTCTCTGTGGTGCCATTGGGCGCTAAAGATAGATTGTTGTTAGTAGCGGTAGGCGAAGAACAAGTCTTGATTGGTTCCAGCCCTGGATGCGTGCAGAAAGTTCATACCCTGAAAAAACCAATTGATCCCAATTTCAAATCTGAATCGGCCGTACAAGAAAGTAGCTTCATGTCGGTGCTGAACACGGTGCGAAGAGGGCAGCAGCCATGAAAAAAGCCTCGCTTATAGTGTTTATAGTAAGCCTGTTGGCACATGGCGTCGCCTTCTCTGCAACGTCTGATATCATCCTGCTAACTGCGCAAGAAGGGGTTGATGGACAGCAGACCTATAGCGTGAGTCTACAGATCTTATTATTCATGTCTCTATTGTCCATGTTGCCGGCGGCGATGATGGCTATGACCTCGTTCACTCGAATTGTCATCGTGCTAGCGATCTTGCGACAGGCGCTTGGCATGATGCAGACGCCGTCCAATCAGATAATCATTGGTATCGCCCTGTTTATTACGCTCTTCATTATGAGTCCGGTGTTTGAGTCGTCTTTTGAGAACGGTATTAGGCCGTATATGGACGAAACTATAGATTTCGACAGTGCGCTGGAGGAGACCAGAGGACCCTTTCACAACTTCATGAGCGCGCAGGTGCGTGATTCAGACGTGGCTCTTTTCTCTGAAATGGCAGGCTACGAAACATTCGCCTCGGTGGCCGACATTCCGTTTCGTGTCCTTGTCCCTGCTTTCATTACCAGTGAATTAAAGACTGCTTTTCAGATCGGTTTTTTAATATTCATTCCGTTTCTGGTGATCGACCTCGTGGTATCCAGCATCTTGATGTCCATGGGTATGATGATGCTATCCCCGATGCTGATTTCCTTGCCTTTCAAGATTATGTTGTTTGTCATGGTAGATGGCTGGACCTTGGTTCTTGGCACCTTGGCGGCGAGTTTTTTCGTAGCCTAGTGATGGGTTGGAGAAGTTATGACAGAAGATACGGTGTTACAGATAGGTGAGGACGCTCTGCTTCTCATTGTGTACCTGGCTGCACCGCTACTTCTTTCTGCGCTGTTCGTTGGTTTGCTGGTGGGTGTGTTGCAGGCTGTAACTCAGATTCAAGAGCAGACACTCAGTTTTATACCGAAGTTAATCGCACTTGTGGCTGCATTGATTTTGATGGGACCCTGGTTGTTACAACTGTGGATAACGTTCACACAGGATCTGTTTATGCAGATTCCCAGTTTGATTGGATAGATAGACTTTAACGTTGTGGTAAAGATGGAATTCTCTGTAGACGAAATAATTGGATGGGTTACGGCTTTCTACTGGCCATTCCTGCGTATCGGTGCCCTGTTCATGGCGGCACCTATATTTGGCGCGCGTACCGTGCCGGTGCGCATGAGAATTATATTAGCCCTGCTAATTACGATGCTTCTCTATCCCATTATGCCGGACACTGCGGCTCTAGACCCGCTAAGCCCTGCTGGGGTCGTCATCGCAGTTCAACAAATCTTGATAGGCGTTCTTATGGGCATGACTCTCCATATCATGTTTGCTGCACTGGTGATGTCGGGCATGATCTCCGCCACTACCATGGGGCTGGGTTTCGCATCCACGGTGGATCCGCAGAATGGAGTTCAGGTCACTGTGCTCGGTCAGTACTACCTAATTATTGCCACACTACTATTCCTTTCTGTTGATGGTCATCTGCTGCTATTGAGCGTGCTGGCAGACAGCTTTCTGGCGATTCCTCTGGGCGGTAGCTTGCTGCCCATGGAAGTGCTCTGGAATCTTGTCGTGTTCTCAACCGAGATGTTCCTGTCTGCTCTATTAATCGCTCTGCCAATTATGGTGGGTGTCTTACTGGTCAACCTCGGCCTCGGCGTAATCACCCGCGCAGCTCCGCAACTGAATATTTTTGCAGTGGGTTTCCCGGCAACTATGCTGACGGGCTTCGTGCTAGTGCTTCTCTGCCAGCCACTGCTTGCACCGCTGCTGATGGATTTATTCTCGAATAGTTTCGATTTCCTGCGACTAAACCTGAACTGAGAATATTTGATGGCAGAAAATAGCGCACAGGAAAAAACCGAAGAGGCAACCCCCAAACGGAAGCTGGATTCGCGGAAGAAGGGTCAAGCTCCCCGGTCTAAGGAGTTGCAGACTTTTACGTCATTGGTGGCGGCGGGGTTCGCAATGCTGCTCTTTGGCAAGAGCATAGTGGATGGCTTGGCGACCTCGTTGACGAATAGCCTCTCCTTCGAGCGTGAGTATGCGTTCAGTGACACGGTATTGTCGCTGCAGATGTCATTGGCTGCGCAGGGATTCGTGACTCTACTGCTGCCACTTTTTGCGACACTGTTTGTCGCAAGCCTAATGAGCTCGATGGTCTTGGGCGGCTGGATTTTCAGTTTCTCCCAGGTGCAGCCTAAGCTTGAACGGCTTAACCCCCTCAAGGGTTTGGCAAAAATAGTTTCTATCAAGTCTCTGATCGAGCTGCCTAAATCAATAGGTAAATTTACACTGGTAGCCGGGATGGCGGTTTTTGTCTTAAATCTTGCGTTTGAAGATATCTACGTTTTGTCACTGCAGCCAATCATGTCGGCCTTGCGTTCTGCCGGAATGCTAATGATCTGGTGCTTCTTCGGTTTTAGTTCAGTTCTTATCCTGGTGGTGGCAATCGATGTGCCGGTGCAGCTCTGGGAATACCGTAAACAACTTAAGATGACGAAACAAGAAACCAAGGATGAGTCGAAGGAAACAGAGGGCAGGCCAGAGGTTAAGAGCGCTATTCGCGAACGCCAGCAGGAGTTTGCGCGGCAGAGAATGATGGCCGAAGTGCCTACGGCGAACGTGATTATCACCAACCCAACACACTTCGCCGTGGCTCTGCGCT
>JBBDIR010000061.1:0-65847 GCA_040880325.1 Pseudohongiellaceae bacterium | reverse complement strand
GGGTCAGGTAGCTGTTGTCCGCGTCCCGCTCCAACATCCCGCGCCGTTCCAGGAAGCGGGCGACCCGCTGGCTGATGCACGGCAGCAGCTCGTGAAGCTGCTCGACGGTCGGGGGGCGTGTGTGGCGGCTGGCTGGCCATGGCCCTCTATGGCTGGTACCAGTGGACGCACGGCGGGAAGGCAGACAGGTCAGCCCGCTTTCACGCGGCACCGATCACCTATATGGCAGATCACTTTAACTGATTGTCCAATAAATAATTATTGAATTCGTATACTGGAAAAATGTGACCTGGTTCACAGTTTGTGCTGCCGCTTTCCCCGATTATTGCTGGGTTTTTAGCGAAGAAAAGTAGTATCGCAGCCGATTAGAGTAGATAGTGGCTTTTGTGGGGAGCCGAGATCTGATTTGCGCGTGACGGTAACGGACTCAAGTCACGCAGCCCGTTTAACATATTGATAATAATAGCTTTATTTGGAGTAGTGCAATGACTATCAAACCCACTCTTCTCGTTGCCGACGATGAAATCGAAATTGGTGAAATTATTAAGGCCGTCGCGGAAGACCTCGGTTTTGAGGTTACCTGTGTGGTGGAAGGTTCAGAAGTTGTCGGGCTGGTAGATAGAATTTCGCCAGACGTGATCGCTCTGGACCTGCGTATGCCAGGCTCAGACGGAGTCGAGATTATCCGGGAACTCGGTAAGAAACAGTGTAAGTCTGGCATCTTGCTGATGAGCGGCATGGACCAACGCACACTCACATCGGTGCAATCTTTGGGCAAGGAAAATAATCTCGATATCGGCGCCACGCTGACCAAACCAATGTCCCTCGATGCAATTGAATCGGCACTTAGCCCTTATTTGAAGAAAGCCACCTCACCAAAGCCGCAGGCCAAGGCCGATGCTATCGCAATCCCATTCGATTTTGGACTGTCTGTTCTCTACGAGCCCGAACTCCAGATCAAAGCGATGCAGGAAAACGGCGCTCAACGTCTGCGTGTCCGCGCACAGTGGCATATGGATGACAATAGCATCATCGCTGCAGACGCTCTTACCGTGCTCGCCAATGATTGCGGCATCAGCAAGGGCTTAAGCAAGATGATTCTAGTGCAAGCGTTACTCAACGTGCGAGTTTGGTCGAATCAAGACTTCACACCTGAGGTCGCGATACAGCTGGACAACTCATACTTGACCGATCTATCTACTCCAGATGTTCTCGCCATGTTAGCGGACGAGTATCATGTTCCTCGCGAATGGATCACAATAGAGCTCGAGGAGAAGTCGATAACTGACAAGCAGGACTCGGTTGGTGATGTTCTTTCTCGGCTTCGAATAAAAGGCTTTAAGATAGCCATTGCTGCCGAAGGTGAGGGCGAGAATATCTTGCCCATGATGGACAATTTACCGATAGATCAGGTGGTGATAGATATGTCACACCTAAGTGGCAAAGGGAACCTACTCAACGATATGGAGATGGAGTTTCTTTACAGCTCACTAACATCAGTCACCAATCACAAGGGAATCAATGCCTGTGCCGGCAACGTCAATACGCCGGACCTGCTCAATTTTGCACAAAAATGTAACTTTAATAGTGCAAGAGGGACACAGATTCTTGAACCTGTAAAGGCCTACGAGATCTTGCCACTGTTCAAGGATGGAAAGCTTACTAATAATGGAAGCCCTGACTAGAAAGCTTGGAGATATCCGCTAACCTAGACGTACTGCGAGAAGTTCTTCATGGCAGAGATAAGTATCAACATCGATCGAGAAAGCGATCTGACGATAATCGCAATAGAGGGGATTTTAGAGAAAGACGATCTACTCGACGCCTTATCAGAATATTTCTCAAGCGGCCCCACCCTGAATACAATCTATGATTCGACAGCGGGCGACTGGTCAAAAATCTCTACAGATACGTACCTGGAGATGATCCGCTCTGCCAAACGCTACGCGCGCAAAGAAGCCAGCGTGGCAATGGTGTTCTCAAGTGAAGTCGATTTCGGAATCGGTCGAATGATTGAAAGTTTCGCTGAACACGAGGGTTACGAGAACAGGCTTTCTTGCTTCCGTACGCTGCAAGAAGCCAGGAATTGGCTTACCCAACTGAATAGATAAAGGATACTATTCCCGACAGGATCGGGATGACGATGATGTCGCAATCTACTACAAGTTCCAAACAGCGAAAAACCCCTAGGCTCCTGATCTTCATTCAATTCTTTGCGCCTGCACTTCTGCTCTCAATTATCGCCCTCGGTGGTTTCTTCTACTTGGAATATGAAGAGCGCCTCGCTGAAATCGCAGCCGATGACAGAGTTCTTGTGAATTCTCTGGGGCAGTCTCTGCTAAACGAGATTGCCATTGTGCAGGCGGACGTTTCCACTTTTACCCAGGCATACCTGCTTTACGATTATATGGCGGGAGAGGAAGCATTCCTTGGTCCAATTAATAACAGATTCACAGACCTTGTGGCCATACGGACCATTTACGAAGATATTCGACTGATCGATTCGAGCGGAGCTGAGATCACTCGCATTCATTACAATCGCAACGATGACAGCGTTACGGTACTGCCGCCTGCTCAACTTCAGAATGTTGGTGGAGAATTCTATTTCCAGCGTGGCATGCAGTTGTCCGCTGGTGAGTTGTTCTTGTCCGATCTTAGACCAAGTAATGTCGACGGTGGCCTCGCCGAGCCAGTAATGCATTTCGCCGCACCCTTGTTCGATCTATCCGGGAATCGATTCGGTGTCCTCTCCTTCAGCTATGCGGCGACAGAGTATCTTCAGCGGTTTAAGACCTTTGGCCAAAGGCCCAACCAGGAGACCTGGTTACTCAATCAAGCCGGATATTGGATATCTTCCAGCGAGCCCGAAGACGAATGGGCGTTCATGTATCCGGATCGCCTTGATCGGAACTTGGCCAATCGTCATCCGGAGGTCTGGTTGAATCTGCGCGTTCCCTCACGGAATACCTTTACCATAGATGGCGATCTCTATTCCTACGTTCGCGTTTGCGGTGAGGCAAATTGTGAGTTCGAATCACAGTTGAATGCCGCACAGAGCATCCAATTGCCGACTCTGTTAGCTGAATCAGAATGGATAGCCGTTTCACGAATCCCACGTAGTGAACTGGGCATGATTGACTTGCTTAGGCCTTACCCGGAACGTTGGATGCTTATCAGCCTGGTTATTCTCGCCGTGATGTTGCTCACCGCTTACGCAGCGCATAGTTTTGCCGGCATAGTCACTGCCCTGCGCAGGAAAGAAGCTCAGCTCGTGCAAAGCAGGTCCCTGCACGAAGGCTTTTTCGAGAAAAACCCCAGCATTATGTTCGTTAAAGATTTGCAGGGTAATTACAGCTTGGTGAATGAAAGTTTTTATAAATTTACCCGAACCAAAAGAGAAGAGTTCGAGGATATATCACAGACAAAATTCTTTCCTGAAGAAACCAACAAGCTTATGCGAGATCAAGATCTCCAGATTATCGAGTACAAGCAGGCGATGGAATTCGAAGGAAAGTGGAATGGCACGGCAGGAGATGAGTACTTCTCAATACTGCGTTTCCCTCTGCTCAATGATATCGGTGAGGTCTACGCCGTGGGAGGCATAGCCACTGACAGGTCAGATCAGATCAAGGCTAGAAAAGCGTTGCGAGAAAGCGAGGCGCAATTTCGATCACTCGTAGAGTCCGCGCCGGAAGCGGTGATTATTACCAATATTCTCGGCAATATTCTATTGGTGAACAAACAGGCAGAGATTTTATTCAAATATAACCGCGGTCAATTAATTCACAAGCGTTTGAAAGAACTGTTACCAAGTATTGAGCTCGACAGAATTGTCAAATCTCGCGCCAATGACAGCGAGACTTCACAAGTCCATGAGCTTGCATCTATGAATGCCTCCGTTGCGGAAGGCTTGTCGGTTCCTGTTGACGTTGCTATTTCTACAACGGAGACCGAGTCCGGGCTCACCATAACCTTTCTTATTCGGGATGTAAGCGATCGTTCTAAATTAGAAGCACAGCTGCGACAGAGCCAGAAGATGGATGCCATCGGCAAACTTACTGGTGGCATGGCGCATGACTTTAACAATTTACTCGGTGTGATCATGGGCAACATCGATCTGGCGCAGCGCAAGATTGATAAGAACTCGCCAGAGTATCACCGCATGGACACGGCAAAAAAAGCGGCGGGCCGCGGTGCCGAGCTAACCAAGCGTATGCTCGCAGTCGCAAGACGCCAGCCCCTTCAACCCAAGGCCACCAACATCAACGACATCGTTAAGGAGATGACCGATATTCTGCCACGAACGCTAGGGCCAGATATCGAGATGAAGTACGACATCAATGAAAATGTGCCAGATGTACTGGTAGACCAATCAGGCCTTGAGAACGCCTTCTTGAATCTTGCAATCAACTCGCGCGATGCGATGCCCAATGGAGGGAAGTTTTATATCACTACCGATGTTCTGCACCTCAGTGAGGAGAACCCCCTGGCGCTGCAAGATGACATGCATCCAGGAGCCTACGTGCAGATATCTGTTACCGATACTGGCGAGGGGATGTCTCAGGAAACTTTGAGTCGCGTGTTCGAGCCTTTTTTTACCACAAAAGAACGAGGTAAGGGCACCGGCCTGGGCCTCTCAATGATATATGGATTTGTGAAGCAGTCGGAAGGTAACGTCAGAATGTACAGTGAGCCAGGAGTAGGCACCACTCTCGATATGTTTCTTCCCGCCGCCAAGGAGAAGTCAGAAAAACGAGTTACAGAAACGGTAGACCCCACGAAACTTGCAACTCGCTTTGACTCAATCAAGGTACTGGCGGTCGATGACGAATATGACCTATTGGAAGTTGCCTCCGCCTATCTTGAGGATATGGGATTCGAAGTAATTGCTGCTACTAACGGCGAGCAGGCGATGACGAGTATCGAACACAACCCCGACATTCGTCTCCTGGTTACGGACATAGTCATGCCCGGTGGCATGAGCGGCACCGAATTATCGCAGAAGGCGAGGCAAAAACTTCCCAATATTAAAGTCCTGTATATGTCTGGATTTCCATCGGGAGTTATAGCGGATAAATCGGGAGCAGCTTTGGATGCGCCCCTGCTCACCAAACCCTATTCACTGAACGAGCTTTCCTCTGCCCTGGTAGAATTGTTAAAAGACACAGTATAAAGTCTGGCGGACAGGCTAGACTGCTATTTTCGCGTAACGCTCCGCCCAATCCGTCTTCCACTCACTTAGCTCTACGGCGCGCATTGGCTTTCCTATGAAGTAGCCCTGTGCGATATCGCAACCGGACCCGCCCAAGAAGCTCCAATCGGCTTCGTTCTCAACGCCTTCGGCAACGGTCTTGATACCGAGGTTCTTAGCCAACTGAATGCTGCCATCGAAGATGCCATGCAAGGTCGCGTTGTCACAAGCACAGTGGACGAAACCTCGATCTATCTTCAATTCATTAAAGGGTATATCACGTAACTGCGTCATCGATGAATGGCCAGTACCGAAGTCATCGATTGACAGATTCACGCGACGCAGTCGGAGCCGCGTCAACATATCGAGGACCAATGAATAGTCGCGCATGAGTTTCGATTCTGTGACTTCGAGAATCAGGTCTTGTGGGTTTACACCGGAAGTCAGCAGCTCGTTCTCGAGGTAGCTGATAAACTCTCGCGTATTAAGATTATACATAGAGATATTCACAGCAATGGTTATGTCAATCCCGGCATCTTTCCACAACTTGCTATCTTTCAATGCATTGCTGAGGACCTGTTGTGCGATACGGTCGATCAGTTCGTTTTCTTCGGCAAGATCAATAAAATTATCTGGAAGTATGATCCCATCCTCGGGATGTTCCCACCGAACTAATGCCTCGACACCTACTAACGCACCACTTTCAAGATTCACCTTCGGCTGATAAAAATTGCTAAGCTCGCCGGTCGCTATAGCTTGCTGCAATCTTTCGGCCTTGTAGACATGCAATTTTTCACCCTCGGACGACTTCTTTTTCTGCGCCGCGAGCTGTTTCAGGTATTGCTGCAGCTGCTCTTGCTGCACTGGCTTGTTGAGATGCCCCAACACCCTAAGGTCGTAGGAGGATGCCAGTGTCTCAGCCGATTGCAGAACGCGTTCGTCTTCACCACTTACGAGCAGCAGGGCGCCACTGAATTGTACCTCCTGTAACTGCTGCAGGAACTCCAATCCGTCCATTTTTGGCATGTTCAGGTCGAGTATGACAACAGTAAAATCTAAAACCTGGCCTGCCATATGATCGAGTGCGGTTTGTCCATCATCGAATGCCGTTACATTCTTATAACCCACCATCGATAGTTGATGGGAAAGCAATTTCAGCTGAAACTGATCGTCATCGACTAGTACGATTTTCGTGGTAGATTGCGAGCCTTCAGATTGATGCTCCATATTAACTGCCCCGTTGTCCTATTGATTCCATCACCGCATGCAGAGACTGAGTAAAGCCTGCCATCGCATTATGGATTTGAGGTTCGTCATTGCTCTTCCCTGCCGACTCTAGTTCAGCGCAAATCTCACCCAGTGCTAAAGCACCCACCGATCGCGAAGAGGATTTTAGCGTATGGGCAAGTTCGCCGACCTGCTTCCACTGCCCACTTTTATAGGCGTCTTCTATTTGTGCAGCGGCATTCTTTGCCGATTGTTCATACTCGCTCAGAAAACTATCTATCAGACTCTCGTCATCCCCCACCAATTGAACCAGCACATTAACATCCAGGGTAGTCGGTGGTGTCGATCCGTTCCCGGCCGTGCTCTGTGTCTCCTCGTTTTGAGTCTGCGCAGTTACCTCACTCCCTGTTGCTTGATTGTCCAGTCCTGGGCGGGGCTCTTCGTTCAGGATCTTCCCGGCCCATTTCTCCAACTTGTCTTGCAAAGATTCCAGCGGTACCGGCTTGGGAAGGTAGTCGTTCATCCCTGCCTCTATGCACATGTTCCTCTCGCCCTTGGTGGCATTCGCTGTGAACGCTACGATGGGTAGTTGTGCGCGACCGCTCGCTTCCTGACGACGAATTGCCGCCGTTAGTTCATAGCCATCGATAAGCGGCATGTGTAGATCGGTTAACAGCAATGAATAATGACGCTCACTCCACAGTTCCAGTGCCTCCTGGCCGTTGCCAGCTATGTCGTAAGCATAGCCGAGAAGCTCCAATTGATTTCTAATCACCTTCTGATTGATATCATTATCTTCGGCGACGAGGATCATGCGCCCAAGTTTCTCGGCCTCTTCTCGCGTGATTTGTTTTCTGGCCTCTGCGCTCTCGGTTTCGATATCTTGCAGGTGCTTCACGTCACCAGAAATTGCCGCCAATACATCGTGAAAGCATGTTCCGGTGCTCGGATTCAGATTAACTAACGTAATTTTATCGTCAATCACATCGACGCGATGGTGCTCTAGTGGCCTGACGATAACCAGCCGTAAGAATGAATCCCGCGATGGCGCTATTAACCGATCAAAGGTAGCAAGTTCTTCGTCATCTTCGATGGCTAGTGCAATCGTCTTAGCCTGTGTCGGCGGGGCGAGAAGCTGCTCTACGGTTTCTACAACTTCCACTTCAGCCCCCTCGTAACGCAGGTAAGTCTGCCAATCCTTATTCTCTTCCAGGCGCTGGCAGAGCAGTCTGCAATGTATGCCTTGAAGCACGTTAGCGTACTGCTCTGCATCCGGCTTCTCAATAGCTACCATGGGCACCGTCACCGTAAATGTGCTGCCTTTGCCTTCTTCGCTATCGATGACCAGGCTGCCGCCAAGCAACTCAACGATTCGCTTGGTAATCGGTAGTCCGAGCCCCGTGCCACCGAAGCGACGCGTCGTGGAAGTATCTGCCTGCGAGAAGGGTTCGAATATGGTTTCTATAGCCGATTTTGACATGCCAATACCGTTGTCGATGACACGGATCTGTAGATTTTCATCCTGTTTCTCGAATCTGGCATCAACATGACCCAACCGAGTGGTACTGCCAGAAAATTTTAACGCGTTACCAACGAGATTGATTACGATCTGTCGCAGACGCACAGCGTCCGAAATAATTGATACGGGTAGATGCGGATCGAGGAAGAAACGCAGGCTAACCTGTTTCTTTCTGGCTATAGACAACATCGCATTGCAGATCGATTCGGTGAGGTAGGAGATTACTACCGGCTCTTCCTCTAACTCGATTTTTCCAGCCTCAATCTTGGAAAAATCGAGGATGTCGTCGATCACAGTAAGCAGGCTGTAGGCAGAGTCTTTAATGATTTCTACCTGATCTAACTGGCGTGGTTTCAGGCTGCTCTGACGTAGCACATCGATAGTACCAATCACGCCATTCATCGGCGTGCGGATCTCATGACTCATGGTAGCAAGAAAAGAACTCTTTGCTTTGTTCGCCTCCTCCGCTCGCTGCCGTGCTTGATTTAATTCTTCCGTGCGCTTGTTGACGCGTAGCTCCAAGCCCTGTCTTTCTTCTTCCAGTTCGCGATTCAATTGCTGCAGCTGCGAAGTACTTTCCTCTAGCGCGCTCATCGCATGTACCTGCTTCGTGATATCGCGCACGATGCACATGATCAACGATTCTTCACCACTCTCCACCGGGCTCATCGCTACTTCAATCGGGAACGTGGTCCCGTTGCCCTTAAGACCAAACATTTCTCGCTCAGCGTTTATTGTGCGATTCTCGGGAAATCTTAAAAGCTCGATTCTCTCATCCCTAAGGTGCTGCCAGTCTTCCTCAGGGATCAGGTCTCCCACTTTTAGATCTTGCAGTGTCTTTGAATCTCTTCCGAAAAGATTCTCAGCCTGCCTGTTCACGAGTTGGATCTGACCTTCAACATCGGCAATGATGATCGCGTTCGGAGCCATGTCCAGTAGCGCCTCAAAGCGATCCTCGCTATCTTTCAACGCGCTTTCGGTGGATAACACCTTGGTGACATCGTGGGCGATGGAACCCACGCCATAAATTCTGCCGCTGTGGGTGCGCATCGCAAACTTCATTATGGTAAATTTTGAACTGCCATCGGCAGCGGTCATGATGTCATCGAATTCCATCCTGTCGCCGCCCTGCAGGATTTTCTCATCCTGCTTCTGCATGAGTGTAGCCTGCATAATCGGAAATAGATCGAAGTCCGTTTTCCCCTCTATCTCGTTTTCTGGTAATCCAACTATGCGTGCCCATACTTCATTGCTATACAGATAACATCCTTGAAGATCTTTCACGGAGAGCGCGCTACGGGTTTTACCGATGAAGGCTTCGCGCAGAATTTCATTCGAGCGAATCTGCTTTTCTTTTCCATAGAGGTTGCTTGCGTAACGCCAGGAGATGACGCCGGAAAGTACAAGAGTGCCCGCCACCAGAGCCAGAATTGCAATAAGCTGATCGTTTTCGGGCGCAAATCCCATGTAGAGAAAGACGCTAAATGAGAGCGCGGTAATAAGAACAAAGAGGCCATAAATCGAGAAAAACCGAAGTCCGCGGCCGCCAATCCATCGGCGTTTAGGGGTTATCAACTCTCTCATTACTGCTACCTCAAGTTCCTTCCATTAGATTATCGGCGCCAAGCCACTATACATGCCCGGTTGCGACTCATCCTTGTTCTACCTACCGCAAAATAGTCGTTGACACAATAGATGTCTATGGCAATTCTCCTACATCGGAGACCACCCGTTTTCCGGGAAGCGGCAGGTGAGCTTTTCAGCGAATAGTATTACTCTAATTCGCAGTACTTAAATCGGCTGAATCTGGACTAGGAGGCTGTCGGACTTAAGCGTTCGTAGCGAGGGAAAGTCCGGTTTGAGTCATTTTTTGAGCCATTTTGACGCGAATAGTGGTTCTATTTAAGGAGAAATGGCTCAAAAAATGGCCAAATCCGGCTTTTCCGCAGTAGAACCGTCTTAAGTCCGACAGCCTCCTAGCGGCCAACCGCACCGCGGCCGCGATTGAGCGCATCTTGAGTGCCCGTTGATAAGCCTCCATCAATACCAACCGTTACAAAACGAAAGCCCTGTTCGAGTCGCTCCTCAACAGTACGAGCGTTGGTGGTGATGGCGCAGGGCACGTCATGGGCCAAACAGGCGGCAAGCACGGTCTGAATCGCGGACTCTACCTGCGGCTCCGCCGCACTGGCATAACCCATCGCCGTGCTGAGATCGGAGGGCCCTATGAAGATAACCCCCGTGCCAGGTACAGAGATTATCTCTTCGATGTTTTCAACTCCCTCGGGCGTCTCGATCTGAATGATTGCCAGTAGTTCACCACTGCGATCAAGTGGCCAGAGGTCGGCTTTGGCGTGGTAATCCCGTATACCCCAATACCAGACCGCATTCGATGGATTGCGCCCACGCAGTCCCGCGGGCTCATAGTCCTCTGCGCCATTGAGCTGTGGATATCTGCTGGCACGAATCGCCATCTCGGCTTCGGCGGCATTGTTTACAGAGGGGAACATGACACCGAAGGCACCCACGTCCAACACCTGCTTAACCTGGGACAGGACACTCTCGCTACCGATCGCGGGGATACGCACAAAGGGCACGACATCCGGCTGCAGGCTCCCCTTCTCCAAAATTGCCCGCTTGTCGGTCATGCCGAGCAAAAATTCACGGATTCTTTCCACATCAAAGGGCGCGTGCTCCATATCGATAATGACGAAGTCCAAGCCCGATCTGGAAAGCGAACGCGCATTATTGAGTGAGTAGTCAAAGGACAGCAGCCCGAACGCGGGCTCATCGTTCTCTAGCAGCTCGATGGCCTTGTTCAGGCGTGTCTCGGTTGCCTGTGCCCACAGCAATGCAGTGTGGAACAACAACGACAGAGCGAGGCTCGTTGCAGCTAGCGGCTTTATTATTTTGTTTTTCATCTCGATTCCTTGATTTAGTGATTCGATTCAATAAACCGAGGCAAATCACTGTGAGCTAAAGTGTCAACCAGAGCCATAGATAGTGCCCAGAATCTGCCCGGGTTTCAATCACCTAAACCGTCGTCTCTGCCTGGTTCGCGATATCCTCGACGCTGCTCAGCTGCTATATTGGCCCTGCTGCTTCTACTGGCAGTCAATTTAGTCTTTCAGGGAGAAATCCCCCTGAATTAAGGAGAACACCATGAAGACTTTAATAAGCATTGCAGGCGTCACTGCCGCCATGCTGATCAGTGGCGTACTCAACGCCCAGAGTGCCACCGTACTTTATAGCGAGCGGGTGGTGGACCTCGAGCAGACCCTGCCCGATGCGACGGATCTCTGGGTTAGGCCAGAAGACCTGACGCGGGTTAATGATTTTGTATTGAAACCGGAAGGCGCTTGCCTCGATGAGCTGTGTGTCCCCGTACTGCAGGATCGAGACAGCGCCATGTTTGTGACCCGGCAGGGTCAGGCCTGGTTTAACGTTACGGAACTAGCGGACAAGCTACAACAAGCCTATGTCACCGACTATAACGACGGCGTCTGGAGCTTCGGCGGCATGCCAGTAACGCGCCAGTCTTTCCTGCGTGGCGGTGAAGCCCCGGATTTCGAGTTGATGGGTCGCGATGGCGAACTCGTTCGACTCTCAGACTATAGAGGCAAAAAGGTATTACTGCTTACCTGGGCCTCGTGGTGAGGATGTCGTTTCGACGTGCCCGTGTGGCAGTCCATTTACGAAGAACTCAAGTCTGAAAATTTTGAAATTATTTCTGTCGCTCAAGATACCGGCGGCGAAGAAGCTGCCGGGTCATTCTTTGATGATGCCGATGTCAGCTACACCGCGATCATCGATGTAAATCATCACATCAGCGCGCTTTACAACCTCGTCAATGTTCCGTCCGGCGTATGGATAGACGAGGAAGGTAAGATAGCTCGCATCAACGAAGGCACCTATGCGAAGACGCATTTCGACGGCGCATTCGGCACAGATGACTATGTGCCTATCGTGCGCGACTGGGTCGCGAAGGGTGCCGACAGTGAGTACGTCTGGGATAGATCGAAGGTGCGCGAGAGCATTATTCAACGCACACCGGAAGCCGAACGCGCGCAACCCGCGTTTCGTCTTGGTGGTTACTACTTCACCAATGGCAATGACGAGAAGGCGGAACTGTACTGGACCATGGCACAGGAACTGGATCCAACCAGTTGGAACTACCTGAGACAGGACCTACAGTATGAGGATGGCGGTTCAGCCGGGCCGGAATGGCGCGCACGACGCGATCAGATAGAGAGTGCCGGTGGCACTTATTATGCGCCGCTTGAGATCGACAACAACTAAGCGGTAGTTCTCATCCTGAGTCGGCAGTGGCTTGCCGAATACAATTTAAAAAGCCGACCAAGGCAACTTGGTCGGCTTTTTTATGTCTTTCTACTAACTGTAATAATTTGCCTAACGCGCAGTCCATGGCGGGTTGATCAGCAGCTCGGGGTCGACTCCTGGCTTCGGTATAAACTTCTGTGTACGACCGTACTGATTGTCGCCGCCATACAGAGTGCCTTCGGAATCGACACTAAAAGTATGCACCTCGATATAACCATCGGGTAGATCCCGTGGTACTAACCAGGTGTATTTAAGATTGCCTTCGAAATCGAAATTGACAAACCGAAGTGGGCCGAGGTCGGTAATCCAGAAATCGTCCTCGTTGACGATGATGTCCAATGGCAGAGTAAGATTGCCTATCGATCTTTCGAATTCGAATTCCGTTGCACTATCAGTAGTGCGCCAGACGTTTACACGACCGCCTGATCTGTCGAGAACAAAGACCCTTCCCTCCGGGCCTATTGCCACGGCGTGTATGGTGTTGGTTTGGCCCGGCCCTGTGCCTTCGCTACCAAACTCACCCAGGTAGTTCATGTCACTGTCCATGATCATGACGCGGTTATTGTCCAAACCGTCGGCGATCAGGATGCGACCATCGGGAAGGAAGGCAATGTCTTGCGGCCTGCCGAAATGGGTCTCGTCATCGCCAGAAACCAGTTTCTCACCGTAGGTGGCCAGTAGTTCGCTGCCGTCGTTAGAAAAGACGTAGATCTGATGAAAGGTTTCATTGATTAACCAGATGCGACTCTCGGGATCGTAGGGACTGATTCGTATGCGATGCGGCCCAGGCCCGTCAGAACCTTCACACAGTTGGTCCCACTGATCCCACAGTTCGGTTACTTCACCATCGGCATTGAGCGTGTAGAGACAGTTTCTCCAGACGCGCCGGTTCGTATCGGTGAGCACATTCAAGCCCAGATCACCGGCAAAACCCCGATAGTCGTCAGGGATGGGATAAGGCAGGATCGTTTCGCCACGCTGAGCGATGATTATGCGATCAGGAGATTCGGCCCAGATACCCGAATTACCACCGAAGGCAAAGCCCGGCTGAGCGAATGGTTTGTGCCACAGCGATACGATGTCGTATGGGCTTTCGCCGATTGGTCCGCGGGCATTGCCCTGCTGGGAAAACGCGGAGCCTGAAATAATAAGTGCCAGAGCGAATAGCGCTAGCCGGTTTAGTTTAACCATGATGCATGAGCCTCTTCTACGAACCTGAGGGTCCGTTGTTGTTGTTTTCCAGCCTATCATGACAAATAAACGTGCAAATATTCAATAAACTTCAGAAAAAGCACAAATTGTTGCAAATCGACGGCTCCTCAAGGTGCTGCCAGCAACTACTGCATCGCTGGTACAGTCGGCACGGGTGGCTCGCCCTGTGTGGCAATCGATAGAGTTTGGTCTATCGGGAACGGCTGACGAAGAACAGGTGGGAAAGCTGTACCAACACAATAGCGTGCACTATTGAAATAAGCTCAAGCGCAATCCAGGAGCTTGGCCATTGCCAAGCTCTTTCGCTACAGTTTATTCGGACGGAGAATCTACATCCTTTGGCGTGCCATCCCCGTTCAGGCCCATCGACTCGTAGCGACGCCACCCTGCAAGTATTCCTATCATGCCGTGATTGCCTTCATGACAGGCATACTCATAGATAGGCATGTCAGTTTTTCGCATAGGCACCTTGGCCGACCAGGACAGGTCCCAGGTTTCGGGGTCTTCTACCGTGAAGTCATAGTCCAGGGTGTTCTCATCGATACGGGTGAAACGTTCGGTCACTCGCATGCTGGAAGAGGCGCCGCGTGCTGTCTGATAATAGTAAAAATCTTGCGTATGTATTACCAGCGTATCCCCCTCCCAGTGCGCTATGGAATCACCATCCCACTTTATCTGGCGTGTATGGTGCTCACTGTCCAGGCGTATAATACGCGCTCGATGAATCATTTCATTGAGGATCATGATGTGGTCTTTAGTCTGCACCAACTGCATATTGTTGTTGTAGGAGCCTGGCACCATGGGCGGCCCTGCACCGTTACTCATGAGACAGCGATCGGCCAGAGTGCGCGCCTCGGGCCCAAGACTCAGCCTGCGATTCTCGGCGACCATCGCATTCCTGGCCCTGCCCGCGGCATTCATCGCCGGCAGCCGTCCATTGGGGGGATCATAGATCAGCGAAGTACGGCGGTCGGCGATAGTCTCGACCCCGCGTTCATACCAGAATTCATTGTAGGATATGACGCCCGGTGGATAGCCAGCACCGCCGACCGAATCGATTATCAGATCGCGATTTTGCCGACGATTCTCAAAGGCCGCCCATTCTTCCGCCTCCTGCGGCGTGAGCGTCGCCTTGTCGGCTAGCTCTGTGGGGCGGTTCAGTGGTGTCAGTGTGCGAAAGGTGTAGGTACCCTGCAAGTCGGGGTGGCCGTATTCTGTGCGGGGAAACTCGGGCTCCTGCGCCTGCAGCATAGGAACCAGCAGCAGATTAACGGCGACTAAGGTCAAGGCGGTTGTTGCCTTTCTCATTAGGCCTCCTCATTCTTGGTTGTTTTAGTGAGAGGTAGTGCTTGAAAGCTACTCTGCCTGGAACGGATTTCCAAGTGAAATCTGCACTTAGACAAATCTGCACTTAGACAGCCTCGACCTGCAGAATTGAATAATAACGGCGACCGGCCTGGGATCGTACGATGTTAACCAGTATCCGACAGACTCACACGCTCTGCCTGCTATTCGCGGCAACTATTGCCCTCGCTATCGGTTTCCAGATCGCTGCTCCCGCGGCGGGGGGAATACTACTCGATGGCATCGCTTCCCTGGCAGCCGCGCAGGAATTATTGCAATCGATGTCCATGGAGCAGAAGCAGGCTCATTTTTGGATAACGCTGTTACTCGATATGCCGTTCCCATTTGCCTACGGCGGTTTGTTCCTGGGCTTGTGCCTGCGCCACGGCGGCAAGTACGCGCCAGGGTTGGCGACCCCTGCCTTTCTGGTTATACCGGTCGACTTAATCGAGAACGCCGTACAGCTCATGGCACTGGCTGGCAATGAGCAATTGCTACCGGCAAAAGAATTGCTCACGCCTGCGAAATTCCTGCTGTTCTATCTCGCGGCGCTCATCGCTCTCGGTAGTCTAGGCATTCGATTGATGATGACTGTTGCTAGGCAACTACGCCGCTAGGGTGCTCGAGCCAGGACAATTTCATTTGAGACTTGTAAGCTGTAGCCTTCCAGTGGCCTTGAAGTTTGCGACCACGTTTCTGAATGCGAATCGCCAGGTCCAGCGATGCTTTCTCTGGCAGTACATGCTGGAGTACAGCTAGATATTTATCGGTGTCTGCTTCTATGCGCATAAGAGTCTGCACCGGGCCGGCGAGTGATTCTGCGATACCGATCTCAACACCACCTATTCCCTCTCCAGCTAACGTGGCCCCGCAGCAACGCAGCCCCAAAAACCTTTCGTTAGTGGCACTTCACTCTCTACGGCAAGATGCGCCAAGTCGTGACGCAGAAAACTGCGGCTATTGAGAACGGTCGAATCTTCTGAGTCATCTGTGCGACGAACAGTCACAGAATGTTGTTCATCGGAAATCTTTGTGAAGATGATGTCCATGGTAGTTAAGCACTTATTAAATATGCTGGAGATAGTAAATGTGGTTAAGAAAGTGCGGAGCCCTACATCGCGCCCAGTCTTATAACATCAATTAAAACAGGGTTAGCTTATTCACGGTTCGAGGGAGCAAAAGCCAACAGCACATTTCCCGGTGTTCCACCCATGCGCCCATAGCCTGAACTGATAAATAGCATGCCGCCTCCCGCCGCGATCGAATGGCTATCGATGGCGCCGCCATAGCCAGGCACGCCATTCACCGTTTCGTAGTCCTGTACCGTGTCGTGCAGAAAGAGTATCTCTCCGGTTTCTTTGTCAAAAATGTATAGCCGACCATCTACACCTGCGCTCACGAGAGCACCATCAATCAGCAATGGGGTCGCAGAAAACCCGTTACGAGTCTCGCAATTGCGCAGACGCGGTGATCGATTGTCGCAGTCTGCCTCAACTTTGAAGCTCCAACTCGGCTCCCCGCTGCCCACGAAGAAACTGTACATGCCACGCTGCGGTACATAGGTACCGCTCGCTTCTCCCGGGTCGTTGATCGGATGGAATACCCGTTCGCCGTCGGTGGTGATGCCCCAATGATTTCCACCGAGGGTCGAACCGGTGCCGACACGCTGATTCCACAGCAGTGCGCCGGTATCCGGGTTGAGCGCCCATAGATCGCCTGTTTTCTGACCTGCCAGCAAAATGTCGCCTTCCGCTCTCTCGACCAGGACTGCTGCACCGCCGAAGTCTTTGTCTGCCAGAGTACTCGGTGCCTGATTCGGACAGTTGGGACCCTGCGTTCGACCGCATGCTGAATTCCATACGTCGTGAACCATACCCTGGAAAGCCCATTTCTCAGCACCGCTATCCAGGTCCAGGGCGATGATTGCATCACTGGTATTAGTAGCTGGATGGGAAGTGTTCTCACCGGTAGTAATATAGACTGTGTTGCGTTTCGCATCGACGGTTGGAGTGGTCCAGATCGGCGCCCCCGATGGGCCTCGAAGTCGCACGCCGATTGAACTTACTTCGCCGGTGTACTGCGCCTCCTGCATGGTGTGATACACCCACTCTATGGCGCCGGTCGCCGCGTCCAAGGTCACGATCTCCCCATGACCGACACAGCACTCGAACGTGGCGGTGCCGCCCTGCGAGACCCCCGAGGCGGAAATCGGCACGAATATCTTATCCCCGTGCATTGTCATGCCTCCGGTGAGTCGCACACCCCTGCCATGACTGCGAACATCGCTAGACCAGATCAACTCGCCAGTCTGGGCATCCAGAGCATAGACAAAGCCCTCGCCATCGCCAAACACGACTGCCTTCGGCCCAGTCGCGCCTAGCTCGCCGAAAGCCAAGGAAGAACGCAGTCTGGTGGGCGAATCGAAAACCCATTTAGCACAGCCAAGTTCGGCATCCAGGGCCAAGACTTTGCGCGAGCCGGTCGCGGAGAAGAAGAGAGTCGAGCCCACCATGACCGGGGATGCCCGCAGTGCGTTGACATCGGGAAAAGCCAATGCCCACTGCAGTTGCAGATTAGCCATGTCCTCGGTTGCAATTCCAGCCTGCTGGCGACTCATGTTGCGAGTGCCATTGGCATCGACACCGAAGCTGCCGAGATGAACCGGCTGATTGAGATCGACCGTCCTGTTGTCTGCCGCACACATCGTATCTGCCAGCCAACTATCGTCCACCTCAGCCGCAAGGTAATTAACGATAGCCGCCTTTTGTTCGTTGGTCAGGACGGAGGCCTGCCCATACATCACTCCCTCGTTTATCGCGAATTCCAGCGACGCTGCTGTTAGCGTTTGTAAGGTTTCGATCGTGGGTGCGAGCTGTCCAGCGTTAGCTTCGGCTTCACTGAGGTGGCAGGAGCTGCAATTTTGTTCGAACACCTGGGCACCGGGATGACTCTCGAGTGCACTGGAGTCAGGCTGGGCTTGAGCCTGAGCAATTAAACAGAAGAGGGAAACTAGAAGAGATATATGAAGAGATATATAACGCCGTAGCATAGGTGCTTCCTTGTTTTTCTTCTATCTTATGCCAATCGCAGCTAGATGGAAACGCGCAGAAATTCTAGCGCAACAATGCTTCCTTAACTTGTTGTCGACGGGCGTGCAGATGCGGCTCGGTGTAACCGTTTGCTTGCGACAGTCCATCGAAGATTAGATCACAGGCTGCCTGATAGGCTATGGACTGTTCGAAATCCGGCGCCATCGCCCGGTAGCGCGGGTCTGGTGAATTCTGTCGATCGACTATCACGGCCATGCGTTCCAGCGTCTCCCTAATCTGATGCTCGGTGCAGACGCCGTGAAGCAGCCAGTTCGCAATGTGCTGGCTGGATATTCGCAGAGTCGCCCTGTCTTCCATCAATTCAATGTTATGAATATCGGGCACCTTGGAACAGCCCACGCCCTGATCTATCCAGCGCACAACGTAACCGAGTATACTTTGACAATTGTTGTCCAACTCCAGCTGAATCGTGGCTGTGTCCAGCGAACCAGGATTTTGCTGCAGAGGCAGGGTAAGAATATCGTCGAGCTCGGCTGGCACACGGTTCGCGATCTCCAGCTGCCGACCGAAGACGTTCACCCTGTGATAGTGCATCGCATGCAGCACCGCTGCCGTGGGTGACGGCACCCATGCCGTGTTCGCCCCCGCAAGCGGATGGGCCATTTTTTCTTGTACCATCCGTGCCATCAGATCCGGCATAGCCCACATTCCTTTACCGATCTGCGCTCTACCCTGCAGTCCGCAGGCCAGGCCGACATCGACGTTGTGATCTTCATAGGCGGATATCCACGCCGTAGCTTTCATCTCGGCCTTCGGAACCATTATGCCGGCCTGCATACTGGTGTGAATCTCGTCACCGGTACGGTCGAGAAAGCCTGTATTAATAAATGCCACGCGACTCTTCGCGGCACGGATGCACTCCTTTAGATTTACCGTCGTGCGCCGCTCCTCGTCCATGATACCTATCTTTAGAGTATCCGGTTTCAAGCCGAACAGAGTCTCTACCGCCGCGAACAATTCGCTGGTGAATCTCACCTCTTCGGGCCCATGCATCTTCGGCTTTACGATGTAGATACTGCCGCTTCTCGAATTGCGCAACGCTCCCTGTTGCCGTACATCGATCGACCCGATAGCACTGGTGATAAGCGCATCCAGAATTCCTTCATAAATTTCATTGCCGCGCGCGTCGAGGATCGCACTATTACGCATCAAGTGACCGACGTTTCTCACCAGCAGGAGGCTTCTGCCAGGTAGAGTAAAGGCCTGCCCGTCCAGACCTTGAAACTCGCGATCAGGGTTTAGAGTTCGCGTAAGTGAAGAGCCTTGCTTATCGAACGAGACCGACAAGTCTCCGCGCATCAAGCCCAGCCAGTTCCGGTAGACTTCGACCTTGTCTTCGGCATCGACTGCGGCGACCGAGTCTTCGCAGTCTTGAATGGTAGTAAGCGCCGCTTCCAGCAGTATGTCTTTGACCCCAGCTTTATCGTGGCTGCCAATTTCCGCTACGCGGTCGACGACGATTTCAATATGCAGGCCATTGTTCACCAAAAGCACAGCACTGGGCTCGGTTGACTCGCCATTGTAGCCCTTAAGCTGTTCGGGATCGGCCAGAGTGGTAACTCCCTGTTCCAGCTCTACCAATAGCTGCCCGTTAACAATTCTATAGACAATGGCATCGGAGTGACTTGCGGCCAGGAGTGGGCAGGCTTGGTCGAGAAAATCCCGCGCCAAGGCTACTACTCTCTCACCCCGTACCGGGTTGTAACCCGGTGTGCGTTCGGCTCCATCCTGCTCGGCGATGACGTCCGTGCCATAAAAAGCATCATACAGACTACCCCAGCGCGCATTCACCGCATTCAGCGCAAAGCGGGCATTCTTCAGCGGGACTACTAGCTGGGGGCCGGCAATCGATGCAATCTCGGGATCGACGTTCTGAGTAGCGATGGAGAAATCATCGCCCTCAACTAGCAAGTAGCCGATGTCGCGAAGAAACTGCTTGTAGGCCGCTGTATCGAATGGCTGATCGCGATGCTTGAGATGCCAATCGTCTATCTTCGATTGCATCTCATCGCGGATTTGTAAAAGCGCTGTGTTGCGTGGCGTGAACTGCTCGATGATTGATGCGAACCCGGCCCAGAATTCCGACTCGTCCAAGTCCAGCTGAGGCAATAGCTCACTATTGATGAACTCGGCCAGTAGGGCATCAACTTCGAGCGTTGCCAGAGGGATTCGGTGATTCATGGGATCGAGTGTACTAAATAACCGAAGGAATGTTCATCATAGCGTCGGGTCGCACTGGCGATATCAGTCGGGAATAGAGGGCTTACTCTGCAGCGGCCGCCCTGGACAGTGCCCATTATTAACCTGATGAGGCGTGGGGGCCCGACTCGCGGGATGCCAGCTCGGCCATGCGCTTTACGGAGTCATGCATTTCATCGAGTGTGGCCTGAAAACGGCTGTCGTCTCCCCCATCTTCCCCCCGAGCTATCGCGGCGGTATTGAGCTGGCGTATAAGCTGAATAATATTTTCGCCCTCGTCCCTGAGATCGATGTAGCGCCGCTCATTTGGGAACATCTTACTGGATAGGCCCCAAACTCCCGCCTCCATCAGCAGCACGCCAATGAGTGCTATGGGAAGCTGCATCTGCACTGAAAGCGACGCCCCGAGCAATACCGCCGTGAATATAACCCCGATACCCAGTCCGGTAAGCCCTAAATCTATGCTACGTCGAATATTCCGTCTCAATGTAATCTCCTAATGCTTAAGTTTCTGCGCCTGGACTGTGAACTGAATGCCAACAAGCCTATTCTCTTCAGATTAGGCGATCTTGTAAATCCCACTGACCATCAACTAGGGGTTTATCCGCAAACTTAGAGCCGCCGTGTACAGCATCGACCGATCGCGATCCCGAACCGACCAGTCCAAAAGTGTGTTCATGCTCTGCTCTACCCGTCCCACATACAGTATTCGACCGTTTGCCGTCACATGAATGTCTTGCGAAAAATCGACCTGCTCTGGATTTAACAGCAGAGTGAAGGCATCAACCGATTCTGCGCTTACCGTAAAACTGTTGCCCTCCCTGGTGACCGACATAAGCCCTGGCTGCCCTTCGTTAGCCAACTCTTCGATGCGCATCCACAGATTACGATTGTAGCGATCGCTACGGTCCGCCACCCAGCGTAGCTCCGTGGGGAAGGGATCACGAGGATTCTCCAATTTAAATTGTTCAATCATCGGCTGCTCATCAGGCAGCCAATTGGTGTTGTGCCCGCCATTCTCAATCGCTCGAAACACGTGATCTATGTTCGCCTCCTGCAGGATATTGATAAAGGGAACAACGGACGATACAGGATACAAGGGGTCATCCTCACCATTGACTATATAGAGGGGCCTGCTCATTAAATTTTCGAAATAGAGTTTATAACCCGGCCCACTCTGCGGGTTCCTCAGCACACCGGGGTGTCCGATATAGGGCAGGAATGCAGCCCATTGCGTCGATTGCTTAAAGGCAAAAAAGTAGGCACCGGTACCACCATCGGAAACTCCGCTCAGCGTGGCGCGATTGTCATCGATGTTATAGATCTGTTTTAACTCTCTCAATATAGCCGGCAGATTGTCCGCCTGATTCTCGAACCACCAAAACGCTTCATTCCAGGCCGCTGGCACCACAACGATGCGGTCTTCTTTCTTCAAGCTGTCGTAACCACGCCGCCACCACTGGCCGCCTGCTTGCCACTCGGGCCGACTGACTCCTCCGTGCAGCATGAATTCCACGGGATAACTGCGCGTCGCATCGTAAGTTTCTGGAATCAGGTAGACAAATGGATAGCGCGTGCCATCGAGGTCAATGCGAGCACTCTCTTGCTGCCCGAGTGGGACATTTTGGGAATAGACCGGACCCGCCTTCAACCATTGATAGAGAGAGTCGACATCCGCCGCTGCGTTGATCAACTTCTGCTTACTGCTCTTTAGTTCAGCATCGGTACTGGCCGACCAGAATTCGGTGACTAGCTGCGCGCCGTCGGCCCCTTCGGCCGCATGCGCCGCCCCTTGCACGAGTGCGATCGAGAGCCATAACGCAAGAATGTCTATACGAAGTATTCTCAAGCTACATCTCTCCGCCCAGTTCTGTGTAGACCGCACGCAGGAAGCGATCCGGATCGCCAAACTGATCATTGTAGGCAGCGGTTGGAGCGGCCGCAGCGACTTGATCATAAGACATATCTGCTGCAATCATCTCACTAACTTTGGCCGCCACGTCCAGCACCATATCGCGAAAATCCATGACATCGTTGCGATCCGAAACCACCCCATGCCCGGGAAGTATTCTGGTATTGGGGCCCGACATGCCGATGAGTACGCTTAACGCCTCCAGGGTGCCCTGCAAGGTGCCGCCATTGTTTGTGTCGATTACCGGAAACGCTGTCGTCCGAAATACATCGCCGGTGTGCACGACATCTGAATTCCTAAAGTGAATGAAACTATCACCATCTGTATGTGCTGGCGGCACCGAGAACGCGGAGACTTCCTCTCCATTCAAGTGAAGAGTAATGGCACCATTGTAGGTCAGAACTGGCAAGGCCGCTTGTGCTACCTGCTGTGCCAGACGCACACGTACTTCATCGCGCGCTAGAATGAGCACTCCCATATTTCCAAGGTTTTCATTACCGCCGGTATGATCCCCATGTACGTGAGTATTGATGAGGAATCGAATTTGGCCATCATTCAGGCTGCGAATGGCGACGACGATTTTATCGGTAAGCGGGGCATACTGGTCATCGATCATGACGATTCCATCTTCGCCGATAGACAGGCCGATATTGCCTCCTCGACCTTCCAGATAGTAGACACTGCCAGCAACGTGATGAGGGATTATTTCCACATTACTGAAGTCCTGCTGAGCAAACGCGAAGCCAGCCGCAAGGCTGGATATAAGCAACAAGAGGGGTTGCAGGCACCGATTGCTGTACATGGATAATCTCCTGGCCTAAGGGGCCTAAGGGGCCTAAGCTAAATGAGTGAGATAGCGCTGTTTTATTAAACCGTTAGTGATCACAATAGAAGAATAAGAGTCTGCAGGCGGAAAGTCCAATAGCTGCTAAGCTGCGACGGGCTTATTTAGATTCGAGCTTAACTAGTTTAAAGTAACTACTTAGGCTCGAATCAGCACGATTACGCGAATTCGGCACGAGTGACTCTGCCCACTCTACCGTATAAGACCCAGGCTAGTTTCAATTACCGTGCTTTCGGCTTACTGGATCGGCTTACTGGATACAAATGCCTTTTATTAGCAAGAATTCCACAACTGGACGCTGCGCCAACCGCATTATTCTTGTTGGCGTTGCAACCGTATTTCTCATCCTTAGCGTGGCAGCCAGAGGCCAGGATAGCCTACCCCAACTCGACCTCGATCTGCCTCTGCGATTAGATTTCTCAGGCTCCTGGGAGAAAGACTTCGCCCGCAGTGATAACTGGGAAGACGAATTATCGCGGACGCTGCGCGTGCGCCAGGAATCGGCTGCTCGGCAACAGTCTTCTCCCGGTTCCTCGCGAATTCCCTCCGTGCCACCGATATCGGTTGGCAATATCAATCTGCCACGAAGTCGCGGACGCGGTGCAAATATCGTCGACCTGGCCAGGCTCGCGGAATATATCAGCCGACAGAACACCCTGAGAATTGTCCAGACTCGAGATGAAATTCGTATCGAGCGCAGCGGCGAGGCAGATCTGGTCTGTGGTGTAGAATACAAATTACAACAGACTTTCTCCAGCGCACATGGGGTTGAGGTATGTGGCTGGGATGGGCAACAGCTAGTCTTTCAGATAATGCTTCCCGACGACTTGATTATCATGCATCGCTTCACAGTCTCCTCAAACCAACGTGTACTGAACCTGCTAACCAGCGTTTACAGCAAACGTGGTGATCCGTTTAATCTCAGGCTTGCATTCAATAAGTTTGAGGCACCGCGCGAGGAGTTCAATTGCATTCAAACCCTCAGTCGCGGCCAGGTTTGTAACCAGTCTGGCGACGACTTGTCTACGGTGTTGGATAACTAATGACTCCCCCCAGCAATTCAGTGCGCTTTGAGGTTCTAGCTGTATCAATAGTCTTATTTCTGAACGCTTGTGCACAGACCATACCCGAACCTGTGCAGCGACCATTAGACCTTGTTGGAGATGTACCCCTCGTTTATTCAATTCAAACACCAGCCCAAGAATCATTGTTAGAAATCGGCGTGCAGGTCTTCGCTACACAGAACGAGGGTGATGAGGAGTATAAGATTGGTGATTGGGTATTCGACGAGATTATTCAGAAGGAGACGCAGTTTCTCCCACATCTGTTGAAGAATACGCTGGTGGCTTCAAACCAGTGGGGAGCGGTACGAGTCATACCCCAGAGCGACCCATCTCTTGATCTCATTGTGACGGGCGAGATAGTGCAATCCGATGGCCGCACACTTCAGTTGCGTATACAGGCCATCGACAGCAGCGGGAGAGAATGGCTAAACCAGGTGTATGCGGACCAAAGCACTGCACAAGAGTATCCGGAGTCTACTCGATTCACTCTTGATAACAGCTTCGATGCTGCTAACTTCGTCGACCCCTTTCAGGACATCTACAATCGAATTGCCAACGATCTCCTCGACGTTCGTTCAAGACTGAGCGAACAGTCTCTGGCGGAACTGAATCTAGTCACCGACATGCTGTATGCGAAAGATCTTTCTCCAGACACCTTCGGCGAAACTTTGCGGGAGAATGATGAAGGCTTGCTGACTCTAACAAGTCTCCCCGCACGCGATGACCCGATGATGGCGCGCGTAGCCGACATGAAGTACCGTCATCATCTTTTTATCGATACGGTAGATGAGTACTACCAGACTCTCTACGAGGATATCCAGCCTGCCTATGTACTGTGGCGCCGGTATTCCATCGATCAGCTAGGGGAGGTCGAGACCTCACGGCAGGAGGCCAATCAGGGCGGATCCCGTGGCTTCTTATCTCTTAGCCAGCGTTACGATAGATTCAAGTGGAGCAAGATTTTCGAGCGCGAGTTTAGCGATCTGGCCGCTGGATTCAACAACGAACTGGCGCCTGCGATTCTCGAATTGAATTCACAAGTGCACGGACTCACGGGAACGATGGAGCAACAGTACCGGGAATGGCGCGGTATATTGCGCCGATTGTTTGAATTGGAGAACGGCGAAGGAGCGAACGAGCTCACCGAATAACGCAGGGCTCTAGCAAATCTGTTGCTAAAACGGCGACACTAGATGCTGTATAGAATGGCCCAGCAAACCAGCGCTACGACTACCGGCACTACCATTAGATATATCAGGTGCTTTACGTGGATCATGGCCCCATCCTCTCTTTTAAATCCTCTTCGTTAGAAAGCCAATTTTACAGCGAATATCACTGAATTTGTGTCGCTGCGACAGTATGCCGCGGACGAAAGTTGTCCTGGATTTTAACGCTAAGCCTTTTAACTGCAGCTTCTCTGGGCGTATACTCAATGCAAATAACAAGAAGGTACTGATCATGACTGATGAGATGACCCCGCCCGAATCGGGCAGTAAATCACGTAACATCCTCATAGCCGCGGGCGGCACACTGGTAGTGGCTCTGGTAGCCGGTTTTCTAATCTATTCCTCGATATGTCCCTGCGATCGTACCCCGGGCGGATTGCTGTTCGGAGAGCGAGCCAGCGAGCCGGTAGATGATTGGTCCTTTGCCAATGATGTGCCGCTGTGCCAGCTGCAGATCTGGGCTGGCATCAGACCGCACGCTATTAATCTGAACTGCATGTCGACGCCAGAGGGTGAGCTCTATCTGAGCTGCTCCGTATGCACGACAAAATACTGGGCAGGCAAGGTCGGTGAAAATGAGAATGGCGTGATGCGACTCAATGGTGTGGTCTATCCCGTCATAGTCAATCGTGAGACCGACACTGCGGCTATCGATCGGGCCTGGGCCGCACGGATAGAGAAACTGCAAACTCACGGCGGCGGAGCGTTTAATCCGGTTCCGCCCCCTGATGCCGAACGTCCTGATCACTGGTGGACCTTCAGAATAGTCTCCTCGAGCTAGTTAGCTACTGACAGCGCCCATAAAAAAGGCGACGCCGAATAGCAACGCCTTTCCCAGAAACCTGCCTATCTAAGCCAGATTGCTCTCGAACAGATTGAGCAATCGACTCCAGGCACGCTCGGCCTGCGCTTCGTGATACACCTGTGAGTCTGGGGGGCACCAACCATGCAGCGTGCCTTCGTAGACTTCTATTTCCGCCGCTAGCCCCGCCGCCGCGTAGGATTCCCGCAAGGTAACTTTTGCTTCGGGGGTACTTTCGTCATCGTTAGCCGCCACACAATGCAACATCGCCGATTGGGTCTGAGGTATTAGCAGGTGCGGGCTGTCGTCGGCATCGGTAGCTAATCCGCCGCCATGAAAGGTTCCGCCAGCTCCAAGCCGATCGGGCACAGCAGCTACTGTGCGCATGACCATCGGCCCACCCATGCAATAGCCTGTGGTTCCAATGCGGCGGCTGGTGTCGGTAGCCGACTGTCTATCTAGCCAGGCCACCATCGCTCGCGCATCAGTGAAGTGAGTCTGGGCATTTAGGTTGCGTGCCATCGGCAGTACAATATCGCGGGTCTCGGGCTGAGCAAAGCTCGCACCCTCACCGACCACTGGAGACCTGGCATCACGATAGAATGGATTCACCACCAACACCGTGTAACCCGATTGCGCAAGGCGCTTACCCATCATACGAAAAGCAGGCCTTAGACCAAGAATATCGGGCCAGACGATTACGGCAGCGTGGCTGCCACTGGACGGGTGGACAAAATAGCAATCGGCCACGCCGTCAGCAGTGGTGATATTGACATCTGTTTCGGTTACCGCCTGCGCATTTGCCACAGGAGGCAGCAACATTGCCAGGCCAGCAGTCGCGGTGAGCTTGTTGAACTTACGTCGGCTAAGCCCTCCCTTACTATTGAGAAACATCTCGGCATCTTTCTGGGTATCTAGGTCGCACATATTGTTCTCCTCGAGCGCTCAGCTATTGAGCTACTATTGTTTTGGAAATCTTTGATCAAGTTCAGGACTGTACAGCGCGCTATCGAAGTGATTAAGGCAAGGTGTCAAACCGTGCCTGCAGTGGCTGTGAGCCAAAGGGTTGATAGACTTGATCAAAGACTCTCTTCTTCTGTACTCAGTAGTATGAGAGTATTTGGGACGGGGGAAAAACTCAATAGAATTCTCACCCGCGCCGAGTAAACGCTATGGTATGGACCCTTACCAGAAGAAATTTATTGCGAAGTGGCCTGGCGCTGCTGCCGGCCCTGGCCTGGAACCGAAGCAGCTTCGCCCAACAAACTCGAGTACGCACCCTGGCTGGAACGGGGGTCGCCGGATATGATCCGGGGGACGGCTCAGGCCTCTCGTCTGATAACGGCAGAATCAACAACCCCTACGGTATCGTCGTCGGCCCGGACTCGGCATTGTATTTCTGCGAAGTCGATAGCGGAAGAACGCGACGCATGGATCTTAATTCGGGGCGCTTAACCGAGATCGCCGGAAATGGCCAGAAGGGGTACACAGGCGACGGTGGCTTGGCCACCGAGGCTTCGTTCTCGGCACCCCACGAAATCCGCTTCGATTCCGCCGGTAACCTATTCATCGTAAGCAGAGACTCCCATACCGTAAGGCGCATCGATAATGAGAGCGGCCGTGTCAGCACCATTGCAGGAACCGGCGAGCCCGGATTCTCCGGTGACGGTGGAACCGCTCGAAATGCGCAGCTGCGTCAACCCCATAGCATCGCATTCGATGCCCGGGGCGATCTGCTCATCTGCGATATCGGCAATGCACGGCTGCGCCGAGTCGATATGACTAGTGGGATTATCAGCACGCTATCGGGGACTGGAGAGAGAGTCGCGACACCAGACTCCGCGCTCCTCGCGGGCACACCGCTACTGGGGCCACGCTCAATCGATACCGATAATGCAGGCAATGCCTATCTGGTACTCAGAGAAGGCAATGCCGTGTTCAGGCTGGATATTGCTGGTGACAGACTCACCCGCGTAGCCGGTACCGGCGCGCGCGGATACAGCGGCGATGGTGGTGCCGCTGTCGATGCAACATTCAACGGCCCCAAAGGCATCGCCTACTCGGCACACGATCATAGTTTGTATATCGTAGATACCGAGAATCACGTGATTCGTCAAATGTCTTTAGCCACCGGAACCATAGAAACGGTCTTAGGCAGCGGTGAACGAGGAGACGGCCCCGATGGCGAACCACTGCAATGTAAATTGAATCGCCCACACGGTGTTTTCATGCACGCGGGACTGCTCTATGTGACCGACAGCGAAAACCACAGGATCCGGGAATTGTCGGTGTTGCAGAAATAATGAATTTTGCTGGTTTGGTTACGGTGAACATACGAAACAGAGACTCTGCTTATTCATGATTGTTTTTGCTGTTCTGACGAGTCGATTCTCCTGGGCACAGCAGGCGACTGTATCGATCGATGACTTCGGTTTTCTGCAAGGCTACTGGACTGGCACAGGCTTCGGTGGACAGTCTGAAGAAATTTGAATGCCGCCAGTCGATGGACGCATGTTCGGAATTTTCAAGCAGTCCAACGAATCCGAATTGCTCTTTACCGAGTTTATGGAGATTGTCGAAATCGAGGATGGATACATTCTGCGATTAAAACACTTCAACCCTGATTTCAGTAGCTGGGAAGAATAGTACGACTAAATTACTTTCGAACTGTCGCCGATTTCCGAGAACAAAGCCGTATTCGGCGGGCTTAGCTATGGAGTAGTCGCAGCGAACACATTGCAGATAACATTGAAATTGCGCGACGACGATGGCCATACCACGACGGACATTATTGACTTCAGCCGTTCAAACCTCTAGCAGAGTTATGGCTCGTAGCTTTGTTCTAGTGTTACTAGTTTTCGCAGGGAGTTCGCTGACCTCTGCCCAGCAACTTTCCCTTGTTTGGAGGCTCGATGGCGTCTTCACTATGCCGGAGTCCGCGGCACTGAGCGCCAACGCCCAATACATTTATGTGTCCAACGTCAACGAATATGCCAGGGACGGGAACGGATTCATAACACGGGTTTCTATCGATGGCAGTCAACTCGTCCTGGGCTGGATAGATGACCTCGATAGCCCTACTGGTCTGGCGCTGTTCGATAACTTACCCTACTTCGCCGACTTCGATACACTTGTTGTCGCCGCTAGCACGACCGGCGAAATCCTGCGTCGCTACGTGGCACCCGATACAAATCCTTCGCTCAACGATGTAGCCGTATCTTCTACGGTAGGGTTTTCGTGTCGGGCAGTAGTAGTAGTAATAGCATTTACAAGCTCGACAACGAAACACTTAACATATGGAAGCACGACGACGACCGACTCGCGCAAGCAAATGGACTGTATGTGCACGGTGACACCCTGGTGCACGGCGGTAGATTGTGGAATGTATACGATCTGAACACGGCAGAAGTTTTACCTGGCGCTGTTACTCCAATTCCTGGATTGAACGGCATAGACGGGATTAGCAGAGACATTTGCGGCAACTATCTAGTTACATTCTAGTCACATTGATTGCGGACGCTCGACTTTGGCGTGTTACTGGAAGCGGTACCGCGAGCCCGCTGCTTGATCAGCAGCTGGAAGGCATCGATCTACACAGCCAGTCAGGCTACCTTGTGATACCTCAAGTAGGGGGTGGTCTGAGTCTCTATAGACAAGCTGTCGAAAGCTGCATAGAGTAGCCTATCTAGGATAGAATGATCTTAACCCTAATAGACGGATAGTTAACGGATAGTTACATGAACGAAGAAAAAGTAAAGCGGCTGCTTAAAGAACTTATGGACGAGATCAATAATGGTCAGGGTCATGACGAGGAACTTTTGGCCACTGCTCAACGGCTGGAGTCTGACATCGATGCTGTATTAAATCCCGATGTAGACACCTCGGACAATACCGTCATGGACGACATGATTGCGCTGGAGGCACAGTTCGCGACCAACTACCCCGTTGCCGAGAAGATCGTCCGCGAACTGGTTAACAGCTTGAGTCGCATCGGCATCTGAGTCCAGGCTTGGCTAGATTACCGGATGCAACTCTAGTGGAATAGACCCCTCTCGGCTGCCTAGTACAAATGCAAAAAAGCTATCGCCCCAGCTGTACTTCTCTCGCATCATCTCATTAATTTTTTCGGACTTGTCTGGTCGCTGAACCACTGTGTAGATTTCTGTTTCTCCGTTTCTCTGCATACCGACCTGCCCATTGTGCAGGATGCGGGAAAACCAACCAGAGCCATCGGCGCCGACACGCAGATACTGATGGCCTTCATCATCCATTACCCACAGTCGAGTGGTCTGCGTCTGGCCAGCTTCATCTAGGGTGTACAGCTCGACCACCTCGACCCGCTCAGATGCCAGGGTTTGAACAATCAGGAACAAAACAGCCAGTCCTACTGGAACAGCCAGCGCCCAATATAGGTATTTCATGTGAGTTCTCCCAAAATTTAGACTTGTACGGTATCATGAAATTCACTTTAATATTAAATGTTTTAATATTAAACTATTCAATGCTGAAAGAATCCCAACTACAATAGCCAAACCGAGCAAACAGGATCAGTCGTGCCGAAGAAAACACCGCAAAAGCCAACAGAATCACCGCTGTTCGTCTATTTCAATGAGATAGGCATTATTGCGCAGCTGAGCAGTGCGCTGTTTGAGCAAAGTCTCCCACAAGGTCTTAATAACTCACAGTTTACGGTATTGAACTGGTTCAGCCGGGTCGACAACGAGGCCACCCCGGGCCGCCTGGCTAAAGCGTTTCAGGTCACCGCAGGGGCGATGACAAACACCCTGAAAAAGCTGGACGCGAAGGGGCTGGTCAAGATCGAGCCCGATGCGCTCAGCGGCCGTAAAAAGAGGGTCACGATCACAGAGAAGGGCAAGCAAGTGCGGGAACAGGCCATCGCTGCCGCCGCCCCACTGTTTCAGGAATTCGCCGAGCATTTCCCTGAGGAGAACATCGTGCGGCAGCTAGATGACTTACAGAAGGTGCGAGAATATCTGGATCAGCGGCGTTATCGCTAGCGTGAGCCTCGATTCGGGGGCAAAAAAAAGACTGTCTAGATCGAAATGGTCATAGACAGTCTGGAAAACGTCGGCCTTTTGGGAGAAGCCGACGCGGGACAACACAAAGAGCCGCGCTTCAAGAGCCGTTAAGCTGTATAAAGCACTTAGGCTATAAACTTGTACGACTGTATTTGCTGTCTGGATCACCATTGCTTCACAAACCCCGTAACGTAATGGAAAACTAGAACGTCGAGGCTTCACATGAAGAAAATACTGAAGTGGATTGGCATCATAGCTGCGGTGTTGGCCCTTGGGATTGCCGCCTTGTTCACCAGCATGCGTTTCCATGACGGTCCACTGGAGATCTTCTCCGGCGGGCCTTTCAAGACCGGCACGCTCACTGAAGCACCCAACGATTGGAGCTTCCTTGCAGAGCGCTCGACCATCGAATTCCAAACCATGGATCCAGCACAGTCGCGCACAGTCTGGCTCGCAACCTTCGACCAGCGTCTCTTCATCATAAGTGGCTATATGACCACGAACTACGGAGCCATTTGGAAACAATGGCCACATTACCTGGAGGCCGACGATAGGGTGATTCTTCGCATAGACGACAAGCTCTATGAACAGCGGCTGCAACGTATTATGAGCGGCCCGGAAGTGGTGCCGGTTCTCAACGAGTTTAGTCGCAAGTACGGCAGCGGCGAGGCCGCGAGCGCCGACTCCGTGACGAGTGGCTATAACTGGATGTATGAAGTTGTGGATCGCTAAGCCAGTTTCATTAAGTACGTTAGAAAAATATTGAGGCATGAATGAGCTTGATCAAGATCTTCACCGTCGGGGGAACCATAGATAAAATTTACTTCGATGCCAAGAGCAGCTATGAAGTAGGCCCACCGAACATCACGGAAGTCCTCTCCAGCCTCTGTCTGAATCTTGACTACGAGGTGGTGTCACTGATGCAGAAGGACTCTCTGGAAATGACAGATGAAGATCGCGAGACGGTTCGACGAGCAGTAAGCGAGGCTCCGGAGAATCTGATCGTGATTACCCACGGCACCGACACCATGGTCGCCACCGCCGAAGTATTGAAGACGATACCCGAAAAGACAATCGTGTTAACCGGAGCGCTTAGCCCTGCTCTGTTCAAGAATTCCGATGCGATGTTCAATATTGGCGCCGCCCTGACTGCAGCTCAGACCAAGCCCGCCGGTGTCTACATCGCAATGAACGGTATCATTTTCGATCATGACAAAGTAAGAAAAGATGTTGAGAACAATCGATTCGTGTCATTATAAAAACAAAAGTTGTCCCTGATACAGAATCACCACTGGAGTCAATTTCATGACAGCTAAGCTAACTTCACGCCGCGTATTTCTCCTCGCCACATTAACGCTGGCTCTCACGGCCTGCAACGAATCAGAAGTCATTGAGCCGGCCCCTGAACTGAGTTTCGCAGAATCATTTCAGACCCAACTCATCGAGGCCCAACCCGGCGATGTTATTGAAGTCCCGGCCGGGGTTCATCAGTTCACCCGCAGTCTCTCACTAACCGTTCCGGGAGTTACCATTCAGGGTGCCGGGATGGATGCGTCGATACTGTCGTTCAAGAGCCAGGCACAGGGCGCCGAAGGCCTGCTGGTCAGCGCCGATGATTTCATCATTCAGGACATAGCGATAGAAGACACCGTCGGCGATGCCTTGAAGATCAATGAGAGCAGGAACGTTACTGTACGTCGCGTGCGCACCGAATGGACTCGCGGCGCCAACACCGAAAACGGCGCCTACGGCATCTATCCGGTGCAATCCAGCAATGTACTGATCGAAGGTTCTGTTGCTATTGGTGCCGCGGATGCCGGCATCTATGTTGGCCAATCCAGCCAGATAATCGTGCGAAATTCTCGCGCTGAATTCAATGTCGCGGGCATAGAGATCGAGAACTCCACCTACGCCGATGTTTACGACAATATTGCCACCAATAACACCGGGGGCATTCTGGTCTTCGATCTACCTAATCTTCCTGTTCAGGGTGGCCAGGCGACCCGTGTCTTTAACAATGACATCTATGAGAACAACACCGATAATTTCGCACCCGAGGGAAATATCGTAGGCAATGTGCCACCTGGCACTGGCCTTTTAATTCTAGCCAACGACAACATCGAAGTCTTCGGGAATCGGTTTCGAGACAACAAGAGTGTGAACATCATGGTGTATAGCTTCGCCTTGGGCGGGCGCACCATTGAGGATTCGAATTACGATCCCTACCCGGAGCAGATCTATATACACGACAACGAGTACAGCGGCGGCGGCACCGTTCCCGGCCATGCTGCTCTGAAAGCCTGGCATGCGGTCAGTGGATTGAACTCGCCGAATATTGTATGGGGTGGTCTGGTTAAACCCGGCGGCGACGACGAAAATATTATCTGCCTTGGCGAGAACAGTACCGTTAGTTTTATGAACCTCAAGGGCGGCCTCGATCCCAACGACGTTTCCTACGATTCCTCACAACATGCTTGTACCCTGGAACGACTGCCGAGCATCACCTTCGACATTCCAGGCGATGACTGAGCTAAATCTAAACAGCCGTTCAAGAATCGAGCAGGATGCGCGCAATGAATTTTCACAAGAACAAACTCAACAAGCTCGACTCACTGGAACAAGTGGGTCTGTTGCTGCGTGGAATCTTATGACGATTTAAATTGAGTCTTCATTACAAAAACTCCGGCAACTCATCAGTTCCCGGGGTTTTTTTCGTTTCTGAGAAGGAGCAAAGTATGAACATTAAAGAAATTGTAACGGGCGCCTCTATTAACTGGGAGTAGCCTCTGGCGTTCAGGCGAGACCACAATCAAGGCGCAACTTTGAAGGCATGCTGGTGGCCTGTCGAGAAGTTGCAACGCAGAGTGTGGTCTCGCCTGAGTGCCCAGAAGGGCGCGACCTGACAGGCACCAGCGCAGCGTTGCCTTACTGGGAAAGAGCAACCAGCCTTACGCTGTGCAAGCCGTCTTAAGCTGGCGCCTGTCAGGTCGCGCAGAGGCCACTCCCAGTTAATAGAGGCGCCCGGTGAACCAAAATGCGCATTTCGTATTCTATCGAGATCAGTCCTTGTTCTATGAGACTGACAACGGCTTTCAGTTCTCGGTTCCGATTTCGGATGCTGGCTCGGCGACTATCAATTCTGAAGAGAAGGCGATCATGTTGATGCGCTACATCCGCAAACATATTGCGCGAACCGAGCGCGCTAGAGCTGCACAGGATGCACAGGATGCACAGGATGGAGAGTACAATAATGAAAGGGAGTGAATCCCGGACAGAGAAAGCCCGGGACTACAGCAAACTGCATTCGAAGGCAGCTTCGAAGCCTGCTTTCGAATGTTGGCGCGCGCGAAACTATTCCATTAACGCGCGGTTGCTGCGTGCAATATCCATGTAGGTTTGCTTGAAGCCCGGCAATAGATAGCCCTCACCGATCAGGCTATCGGTTGCCGCTTCGTACTGAGCCAGGTAGTCATCGAAGGATGTATAGAGCGCCGTGATCGGAGTACGTGGATCGCGGGCCTGCTCCGCCATCGCTCTACTTGCCGGCAACGGAATGTAGCCGCCCGAGAGCCTCGCCAAAGACCTCTCGGCACCGGTACTTTCGGCGCGGAGATTCCAGGGCACAAACGTTGCCAGTGGGACCTGCGTAAGCGGTGGCAATATGGTCGTCTCGGCCGAGTCGTTGTTGTCTTTATTCACCGCTGGCACTAGCGCTGTGTAATAGCTGGCTGCGGTCAGCGGATGTCGATCGATGATGCGCTCGCTATCCCAGCGATCGCCATAGTCAGCAAACCCTGGGGTATAGTTGGCCGCCGGATGATTGACGCCATTCAATGGATTCCACGCGTCAGGGTTTATGCGGCCATCGGTATGTGACGGAACCAGACTGCCGTCCGCAATCCTGGGATATCTGGATGCAGGCGGTTCCTCGTTGTTGGCTACCCAGTCATGCATGGCGACGAGTAGGGAATCGGCGATTGGCGCCCACATATTGGGATTAGGGGGCAGCTGTCCGGAGGTTGCAGCCCGTGGCATGCCATTGCCAGAGCCGTGCTGCGACCCTCCTATGGAATAGAAACGCACTTCATCGGGCAACACCGCATCCTGTGTTCCCTGTGGATTGGTGTGCGGCAGCGAGCCACCGCGCACCCAGTATTCGTTCGAGGTCTGAATATGCATGACCTTCGGCACGGTGTTACTGGCACGGGCCTTGCCAAGAATACTATCGGTGCGTCCGGTGAAGGGGTCGGTGCTCTCGTCGTAGGTAAACGGGAATAGATCATTTGGATAGAGATGATTCGAATGCTGGCCATTGGTTCGGGTTGGCATCGCGAATCGATTGTTGAACATGCCATAGCCGCTGCCAGCGATTACCGGGATGACTCCGTCGAATACCTTGCGTCCTTTCAAGTCTTCGTTGAAGCCGTCATAGACGTACTGACGCAGCAGCCGTCCGCTTTGTGAGTTTCCCCATGCGACGGTGTTTTCAATATTTGACAAGCCCAACTGACGAAGCTGATCGGCGCCGTCGTCGCCAAAACGAATGGCCGAGACCAGATCGCGAATGGCTGCCATTCCGGCACCGGCCAGAACCGGATTTCTTGCCTCGTAGATAAGCTCATACAGTGTGCCCGGTTGAAAACCCCCATTGACGCTTAGGTTGACGATGGGCTGATTGCTATTTTCCTCCGCCAACACTTCAAGCTGAAACTGAGATCGCTCGAGGGGAATACGCGCATCGTTCTGATAAAGTCTTTCGCTTAGACGCGCCTCACGCAGGCCAGTAGCCGTGGGCTCATAGGCCAGATGCCCTGCACCTGCTATGTTCACCTTCTGCTCAGCAGCTCCCACACTTACTTCGTAACGAACCAGCCCGGTGATGGCTTGCTCGGCGGAACCAACAATCGGTGCGTGCAGGCGCAGTCGCCCCTCGCGAGGGGATAATTCATTGATCCAACCGGTCGCCAAATAGGTAAAGCCCATGCCGCTCAGCGGGTGTTGCAGCGATCTCTCCGGCGGGAACACAGTGCCGCCGCGATTGTTTACGTTATAGAGCAGGCCGCCGTTGGCGATCGACTCGGACGGAACCAGCACACGAAAATCCGCGGCATACTCAACAAGGCCATCACTATTCACTGGCGCATAGGCGATATCGGTAATCGCTGCATTCCCCGCAACGGCTGGATCGAGAGTGAAGTAGATTACGCCAGTAATAGACTGGTAGTCGAAATCGACACGCGCATCGGACAGCGTCTCACGTTCGGTGATCTCGATGCGGTTGATTTCCGCTAGCGCAGGAAACCAGAGCAGCACGGCAGCATAGATGGAAAGAAATTTGAATAGCTTCATGATGTTATCCGTTTTTATTGTGAGTTCATCTGGCGTAGCCAATATAACTGAAAACAGCGAAGTACAGAGTCTTTAACATTTCAGGGGCCGAGTCAACGGCTGCCGGCAGGCTTAGGCCGGCTCTATCAGCGGGGCTCTCTTCCTTGCGCGGTGCTGTTGCAACACCGGCATCAGGGCGGTCAACATGGAGCCCACGACGAGAAGCAGAGCTCCAAACAGAGACAGGACGCCTAGTCGATCAGAGAAGGCATAATCGGGCTGTATGAACACGACCAGCTTAAGTGAAGCTATAGTGAATAGAGGAGCCAGAGCCAGGACTGCGCTGACCTTGGATGCGTCCCAGCAGTTCAACGCCTCGGCGAAACAACCGTAGGCCACGATGGTATTTGCACAGCAGAACAACAATAAAAAGATTTGAGCGCGCGAGAGCTCGAACAGACTCAGGGGAGAAACGAGGGGAAGCAACACAAAGACTGCGAATACGTAGATCAGAAATAGAATCTGGACCGAGGAAAAAGTACTCAGCAACTGCTTCTGCAACAGGGCATAGATGCTCCATGCTATCGCGGCAAACACTACGATGATTACGCCGACAGTTTCGCGACTACCCACGCTGAACAATTCCAGCAGGCGCTCGTTGAAGAACAGCAGTAAGCCAAACACGATCAACAACGTGCCGAACTTCTGAACTGCGAAGAAGGGCTCTTTATAGACGAACACGCCCCCCAGAATAAGAAACAGCGTGGTTAGTTGAATCACCGCTTCGCTGGTTTCGCCATTAACGAAATTCAAACTATAGGAGAACAGAAAATAATTAATACACAGGCCAACCGCTGCAAACAGGAGGAACCATTTAATCTGAGCGGTCTGCAGCAACACCTTGGGTAGGTTCTTGTGAAATGTGAGCCACGCCAGCAGGACGAGACCCGCTACGAGAAATCGATACCACACTATAGTTGCAGCATCCATTCCGGCGAGCAACTCCTTCAGGGCAACAGGGAGCATGCCCCAAAGCATGGCCGCTACCAGAGACAGGAAGAATCCTGCCGTATGCCTTATCATTGGACTGTGCATGAGTAAAATCCAGGCCTTGGGAGTCAAGCCTAACGGGGTCAGTGAATTGTAAACCAGGGTAGTTGTTGCGCAGAGATTTATTTGCGGCTATCGATGCATCGGCTATTTTCCAGAATTCTGATAGTAGACCACGTTCTGCGTGCTTGCCCCGATTGCCACTATATCCTGGTAGCCGTCTCCATTGAGATCGGCCACCGCTAAGCCGGAAACCGCCACGCCTCCGGCGTCCAACACCAGAGTCTTCCAGTTCTGCTCGGCATCATCGTAGCGATGAATTGACAACTGGAATGGTTCACAGCGGCCGCCGGCTATAATCTCATCGTTGCCGTCGTTGTCTAGATCGGCAATAACTAATCCATGGCCATTGGCGTAATCATCGGCGATTACCTCCCGCTCCCACAGGGCATCTCGGTTCTGTCCCGGGGTGTACACCACGACTTCATTACCATGCCAGGGCTCGATGGTTGCGATAAAGCGATTGTCCTCAAGACTGTAGGGAGCTGAGCTTTCTGAGGTGATATTGCCAACCGCTACTTCGCTCGACCCAATCGAGGGCCGCTCACCATCCTGATTACCCATGGCCAGATATTGCTTGGAAACCATCTGCCCGCGAGTCGCCAATTGAAAAAGGTGTACGCCATAGAAGCTAGTCGTAAGAATGTCTTCCCTGCCATCCTCATTCCAGTCCGTAATACCCAGACCATGAGACAATTGTAATGAATTATCCAACACGACGCTCGGCCACCGCTCCCGATTCAGGTTTCGAGGTACCTCATAGGCGCGAAGTTCGAGATTGACGGCATACTCCGGAGCAGCTGCACCGACTCCGATAATAGGCAAGCTCAAGAGCTCGTCCTTGCCATCGCCGTTTATATCCGCCCAGCTAATTCGATGCGTGGTCGGTATCTGATCGATCGGATGCATCTCCCATTCCTGATTCTCCATTGGATTCCCAGGATTTTCCAACCAGTGCACCAGACCACCCTCGGTGGATTCACTCAGATTGAATGCGCTTGCTAGAACAAGATCGGTATCACCATCTCCATCTATGTCATTCGCGGCGACATCTATATTGCCTGTCGTAGCTATGCTGATAGTGTATCTTTCCCAACTCGGATTTTTGTACCACACAAGGCTTGCAGGATTCGTCGAGAGCGCTACAACATCCAGCAGCGAGTCTCCATCAATGTCTGCCAGCTCTATCCCGTAGCCACCTGTAAAATTGCCATCGAGAGTAAACTTCTCGAAGTCTACGAAGCCACGCTGAGCATCCACCGACTGACAATTTGAGAGCAGCAGACAAAAGGTCACTACCAGTCTCAGTTGATTCGGGTATTTCAGGATGCGGCGTCGTTGCATAGAAAGAGTCCCACGTGAAAAAACGATTCTATCTTTACTTGAAAACTTAATGCTATTGCCATGCTAAATCAATCACTAATCCCGCTGCGATTAATTCTGCAATTGAAGTGTCGGGTCAGGAAAGCTGTAGCTGACCGGAGAAGCGCGCACTGAGGAATTCCATCTGGTCGGCCAGCACGTTGTGATTCGACAGGTAGAGAAACTCATACTGGTTGGGGACGAAAGGTATAGCTAACAACTCCATATTAGCCTGTTCTGGCGAGCGATCGGCCTTTCGATTGTTGCAACGTCGGCAGGAGGTCACGACGTTCGTCCAAACGTCGATGCCGCCTTTGGAGAGAGGCTGTACATGGTCTCTGGAGAGATCGCTTAGTGGGAACTGGCCTCCACAGTAGAGGCAGATATTCTTGTCGCGCCGAAATAGAAACTTATTCTCCAGCGGCGGATTGAACCGGTCTTTGTGAACTTTGCCATCGCAGGCGACGATGCTTGGTAGACGCAGGACGGATTGCCGGCCACTGCGATTGTAGCCGCCGCGCATCTCGAACACGGTGCTGCCGAGAGACCAGACTACGAGCTCTTTAACGAGCATTGTCGCCGTCTCTTCGCGGGTAAGCCAGCTTACTGGTACCCCCGCCTTGTTTAACCTTAGAATCTTAGCATTCACGCAGAATCACCCTACGGTAATCGACTACAACTAGGAACTACGGTCTAGAGTCTACACCTTCTTTTTATCGGCGCAATATCAGGACTCTGAAATACTACATGCGATGGCACGGAACAAGAATGTTAGGACGCTCTCTGCTTCTCGGCGGCAAGGCGCTGCTTACGTCTCGCCCATCCTCCATTGCTTAGCCAATAAGCAGTTTGTAGGAGCACCCCAAGCGCAAGGAAGAGTGGCAGCGTGCCAAAATCTGGCCCCCCAACCTGAAAATAAAATACCGCCGTGTAGTACCTGTCTTCGGTTGGATGGTCTGCTGTAACCATACCAATATAAGTCCCCTTCGTGTCGAATTCGTGGCTTGCGGTATAGAAACCACCTGGCTCAATTCGTGGGGGCTCATAGTAGACCGTAGCCGCCTCGAGATCTTCGATGGCGAGCACATCATCCAGAGTCGCATACCTGCCTACCTCGTTCACATCGCGAATGATGCGAAAATCTATATACATCTGAGGCAGCAGGCTATGTAGATACTCCATGACAAATACCGAACGGGCCACATCGGGTATGTCTTCACAAAACTCATCGGACTCTCTGGTTTCCGGTTGGAACACAGTGAAATGAGCCCGCAGAAAATCTATGTTAATAACACAAAGATCATCTTCAAACGCAACACCGCCATGAGCTGCGGCATAGTTGCTCGACAGTAAAGTGGCAAGCAGTAACACTGCCTGGAATAATTTTCGAAGCTTATGAAGATTCATTGATAATACGTCGCCGGCAGGATTCTGGCGGCTCAAATGGAGACTGAAAAACTGAAAAAAGGGTGCTAACCATAGCATGTTTGGCAGCCAGGCGCTAAGCGCAATGCATCAAGTTACCAGGGGATGGCGCTACCATCGTAACTATAGAAGCCACCGGATTGCGGCGCCCCCAGTTCGTCGATGACTTTCATCATACCGGCCACGCTGGTCTTTGTATCGATCAGAGCGTTGGGCCCACCCATATCTGTTAATACCCAGCCCGGATGCAATAGCAGGGCTTTGAAACCCTCCGCCGACAGATCGATTGCCAGACTCTTGACCACCGAGTTCAATGCCGCCTTCGAGCTTCTATAGATATAGGACCCTCCCCCGCCATTGTCTTCGATCGAACCCATCTTCGAGGTAAGATAGACCAACTTCTTATCACTTCCCTGGCGTAAATTGGGCATGAGCAATTGCGTCAGTATCAATGGAGAAACAGAGTTTACCTGGAGAACGGACATCCATGCCTGCGCCTCGACCTCGCCAAACTTCACATTGGACGGACCATAGACGCCTGCATTGTTAATAAACACATCGATAGCTGTACCATCTAAGTGCTGCACGAAATCCTGCATCGACTCGAGAGATGCCACATCCAGTTGTCGGATATCCAAACTCTTATACTCAGCCTTCATGCGCTGCAGCTCCTCTGCCGCCGCAATGTTTCGGCAAGTCGCGATAACGTGATCGCCACGAGCCAGACACTGTGCTGTGAATTCCAGGCCGATGCCGCGGTTCGTTCCGGTAATTAATACATTGGTCATGTTCTGTGCACCTAATCCTTTCTAGTTTATTTGAAGTCTATCAAATCTATAGATGTCTAAGTAGCGCCGGGGGGCTTAATAGGATGGCTAGCTTAAGCTATACTCCACTGTCTGAAAAAGTCGAATCAATACGATCATGGCTAAGGCAAAAAGGACCACAGTATGCACTGCAACCAGGTAATTTCACTCACCCTGTTCGCTGCTCTACAGGCTGTATATTCATTGGCGTTTGCCCAAAATGCAGAGGAAGTCATAGTCGTCGGAGTAGTACCCACAGGTGCTGGACTGGACAAGAGCAAGATCCCCTTTCCGGTACAGACTCGCAATGCTGCTGACCTGGAAAACGCGAACCCACTGAACATCGCTGACTTCCTACGTCAGAGCTTCACAAGCGTGTCACTGAACGATGCCCAAAATAACCCCATGCAACCCGATCTACAGTATCGGGGTTTCACGGCCTCGCCGCTACTTGGCCTCGCGCAGGGGCTAGCAGTTTATCAGAATGGTGCTCGCATCAATGAACCGCTCGGTGATGCCGTTAACTGGGACCTGCTACCCCAGTCTGCTATAGAGGGCATCACACTCTCAGGTGGCGCGAATCCGTTATTTGGATTGAACAGCTTGGGTGGCTCTTTGGTGGTCGATATGAAAGATGGATTTAGCTCGCCAGGTAGCCGCATTGAGATTAGTTCGGGGTCTTTCGGACGCACAACGGCGAACATTGAATTCGGCGGCAACGATGGCTCCATCGCCTACTACGCGAATGTGGAAAGTTTTCAGGAAGACGGCTGGCGCGACGACTCACAGTCCGATGCGTTGAATTTCTATGGCAGTGTCGGTTGGCACTCCGATGCGACCCAGCTTAACTTTAATTATCAACATGGCGAATCGGAGCTAGTAGGAAACGGTGCCGCGCCGGTTGAGTTGCTAGCACTCAATAGAGAAGCGATATTCACTGGGCCAGATATCACTGAGAACAACATGCAGATGCTCAGCTTCGACTACGAACATGACGTGAATGCAAATATTAGTTTCGGCGGTAATCTTTTCTATAGGAAAAACAAGACAGACTCTTTCAACGGCGACGGTTCCGAGTTTGCCGTGTGTGGACTTGGCGGATTACCGCAGCTTCTGGAGGGCATTGAGAAAGATGATCTCGAAGAGATTGGGCTTGATGACGACGCCATCTGTAACAATCAATTTGCCAATAGTGACCTGCTCGAGCAGTTCCTCAATCAGACGGCCTTAACGATGGGTTCAGATGACGTATTCAATTTGGAGAATCTAACGGATGAGGTTTCCGGTTCAGGAATTCTCTCTGATGAGGCGATTAATAATCTCAGTGATAGAAACCAGAAGAGTGTCGGCGCCGATTTCCAATGGACACTTAGGGGCAATTTTCTTGGCTATACATCACAGCTTATTGTGGGGGCTGCTTACTACCAGGGCGAGTCCGATTTTAACTCGATCCTGGAACTCGCAGGAATCGACCCAATAAGAAGACTTACCTCAGGGCTTGGTACTGGTTCGTTCGTTGACACGCAAGCTACCTCGATAAATACCGAAACAGAATCCAGCAGCCTTTATCTAACCAATACGATGGACCTGAGCTCTACCGTGGCATTGACGCTCTCAGCCCGTGGAAACTATACCGATGTTACCTTGCGTGATAAATCAGGAGTACGCCCTGAACTGAATGGCAGCCACAACTATTCCAGAGTCAATCCTTCACTCGGCCTAACGTGGCAGGCAAGCGATAACCATAGTCTGTTTGCCTCCTACAGCGAATCATCGCGCGCTCCCACTCCGATCGAACTAGCGTGTAATGAGGGCGTTTTCGATCTCGCCGTAGCCTTCGCTATCGAAGCCGGTGAAGACCCGGAAGATGTCGATCTTGAATGCCGCCTGCCCAATGCATTTCTCGCCGACCCGCCACTTGATGATGTGATTGCCAAGAGCTTCGAGGTAGGTTCGCGCGGCTTCCTGAACGAAATCGCCTACACAGTCGGCCTGTTTCATACGGTGAACAAAGACGACATCTTGTTCCAGACCACGGGTCGCTCTACCGGCCTGTTCGCCAACGTCGATGAGACGCGCAGAGCCGGCATAGAATCTAGCCTACAGGGAAGCTGGGGCGCGTATAGCTGGCTGGCAGCCTACAGCTATATCGATGCGACATTCGAGGATAATTTCCAGGTGCGCAGTCCGAACCACGCGTTTGCAGACGATGAGGGGAAGGTCACAGTGAGTGCAGGCGATCGAATTCCAGGCATACCCCAGCATCAGTTCAAGGTCTCGAGCGATTACCGCTTCACTAATGGCCTTAGCCTCGGCCTCGATGTCCTCAGTAATGGTGGGCAGATCTTGCGCGGCGACGAGTCTAACCAACTAGATGAAGTCTCGGGCTATACCACGGTAAGCCTGCGTGCGCGCTATGGCATCAATGATCAATTGGAAATATTCGCAAAAGTGGACAATCTACTGGACATCGAATACGAGAGCTTTGGGCTGCTCGGAGAGGAACCCGGCGAGTTAGAAGTTCCGATCATCGAAGATCTCAGCAATCCGGTATTCTTAGGTGCGGGCGCACCTCGGGCAACATTCCTTGGACTGCGCTACAACTTCTAGCCGAGTCTGCTAGACACTACTTACTGCGCAGGTAGTTCACGGCGCGGTCGGGAAAGTCTGTGAATACACCGTCTACCTCAGCCCGAAAGAAATGGATTTCCAGCAGGTCTTCGAAGCTCTCTGCATACGAAGGTACCTGACCCGGATCCAGACGATAGGTGTAAGGGTGGACTTGCATCCCGGCGCTGTGAGCTCGCTGAACTAAATCAGTCACCCGAATATTCGCCCTCTGTGAGTCGCGCTCTACCACAAGCCCCTTCTCCGGCCCTACGCCGTCGGCAAAGGCCGATAGCTTTTCCATCCCATCTTCTGCAAACATCCACGGGTAGGAAGCGCTTGCGGCGATCAGCTGTACAAGATTCAACTCGACGCCCTCAGCTGGCAGAATCTCTTCGAAAATTATTCGAAGCTCTTCGAAACTGAAGGTTTGCAGAAAGACTTTATCCTGCTTGCTGGTGTAACCGTATTCCTTCAGCATCTTCACCACGGCCGTGCTGATGTCTTTGCCCGCTTCGCGGTGAAACTCGGGTGATTTAACCTCAGGGTAAATTCCGATATTCTTGCCAGTCGATTTGTTTAGACCCTGTATTAGTTCGATTTCCTCAGCAAAAGTCGGCACGCTGAAATTAGAGGCTCCCATCGGGAAGCGGTTGGCGAAGCCCTGCCGCTTCTCTGTGTCTGCAATCTCGAAGCCTTCGCTCGCCTTTAGCTGCCGGATCTCCGCAAGGGTGAAGTCGATCGCATAGAAACGGCCATCGCCTCTAACACGATTCGGGAATTTCTCGGCAACATCGGTGGTTCTATCCAGCGTAATATCATGTAGGACGATGAGTTGATCATCAAGCGTCATGACCACGTCTTGCTCTATGTAATCGGCGCCCATGGCATAAGCCATGGCCTTAGACTCCAGCGTGTGTTCTGGCAGGTAACCGCTGGCACCACGGTGGGCGATGACGACTTTTTGTGGCTGTGGCTGTGCCTGTGCCTGCGAATGCAATGTTAGCGCCATGAGTAGTACACCAATAGCCTTAGCGACATGTAGTCTGAATCGCGGAGCATACATTAAAGTTACCTCGATGCCTGCTGGAGAATTTTGTTGCTCTCTAGACGATATATGGACGATTGTCAGTCTAAGCGACTAACCATGTCGTTTATATTACAAAGCGCATCGAAAAACTAGTCGCAGCTAGCAAGACTGCCAGGCTATCTAGGAGCCCAGTCGGTAACGTAGTTTGATGGCTACGGTATCAACTATCCTGTCGTTCCAGGAGCGCTCCAGCAGGTCTTGAAATGTTTCGAAGCTATTCGAGGGGAGATTGCTGCCGCGGGTGTAGACCACGAACAAATCAGACAGCGGAGCGATCTGCCAGCGATATCTAGCCTGAAAGGTAAGGCGGCTGATAACGAAATCGTCTGGCGTCATGTCAGGGTTCGGAACAGGCTGCAAGAAATCAAGTGAATTGGGATTTACCTGCCAGAAACGATCTTCAAACGCCTTGAGCGCGGTCCATTGTGCGGTAAACCTGAGTTGCTGAAAGGCGGTGATGAAATAATTCATCTCCAATTGTGGAGCCCATTGGTGAGCCTCGAAGCTGGTGTAATTGCCAGCTCCGCGGTGAACTAGCAGCGCCTCCCTATCGGTATAGTTCAGACTGAGGTCGGTGGAGAATCGATCGTCGGGGCGCCAGACGATACCTGCTCTGCCTTCTATATTAGCAGGCCCCAGCTCATCCGTTCCGATGTTCAGATTCAGGTTGTAGGAGATCGACTCCGCGCGATTCGTGCTATACCCGAGATTTAGGCCCCATCTTTCGGGTAGGCGAAAATCCCCGGTGCCTCGCCCCAGTCTGTCATCGATGCGCTTGGGAAAGTAACGCAGACTGAAGTCCAGATTATTATTATTGAGGAAGTTATAGCCGCGATTGAGGAACAGGCCCATTCGCACAGGCTGTCCTGACGTGTTCCATTGATTGGTTAGGAAAACGCTGGTGGTTTTCTGGCGCAGCTTTGGAATATCGGACTCGGTTAGCGAATAGTTATAGTCCATATTCACCTGATCGTTTCGCGACATAAATCCGAGATCGGTGATATCCAGTGTGTCGTCAATATAGGTGGAACGAAGAGTATGCTGTACACCTCTGCGCGGACGAAAGTTTACGTCGGCAAAACCACCGGTTCCGGTAATACCCTGCACATCACTGTGCATCAATTGGCCGTCGACTACCCAGCGACTATCTGCAGAAAAATAATGAGCATCGATCGAATTTACAGTGGCTTCGATATCGGAATGTATAACATCCGTGCCCATCCATCCCAATGCCCTGCGACCACCGGCGCTGGTATCTTCATATAACACTCTAGCTATGGCGAAATCGCGACCCTCGGCCTGCAATTTCACTCTGGTACCGTCGGCAAGAGTTCCTCGAACTTCACTATCGTCTTCCGAGGCGATCAAGGAACCATAGCGCCAGCTGCCATTCTGGCCAGCCAGTTTGACAGCGCCCAGCAGCTCGGTGTTTCTGCTCAGGTCTGTAGGCCGCACGGTCACATTGCCAGGCACATCATACATAGCCGCCGCACCGATGCGCCGTGTGTTTAATAAAGATATAGGCCCACCGGGGCCGCCGCCACCCGAGGTGCGCGGTGATGTGTTGAAGATGTCCTGTCCTTCAAGGAAAAAGGATCGCCTCTCTGGAAAAAATACTTCAAACGCTGTCAGATTGACCACCACATCGTCCGACTCAACGTTGCCGAAATCCGGGTTTAGTGTGGCCGATAACAGCGTATTGGTTGTTGGCCGCCAGAATATCTCCGACCCGACTTTGAATTCTGTCACATTAGAAATATTGTCGACAACAGTCGATACGAAAGGATAGTAAGTAAGCTGCCGGCGCGGCTCGATGTCCCTGAGTTCGTACTTTTGGAAGGCGGACAGATACTGATTTACGGTACGTGGCAGCGGAGGATTGGACCACGCCTCGCCACTGAGATGCCCCACCTGCCGTTCGAAATAGAATCCGATTTGTCTGGCGCCTTCAACCTGAGGCAGCGGCATCATCGCCCAAGGCACAAAGTACTCCACGCTCCAGCCATCGTCCAATGCCTGAGTTCGACCGTTCCACGACCCATCCCACTGCATATTCATTTGACGCTCCGGCAGTAACGAAGCATCGGTCAATGAGTCGCCGAGATTGATGCGCAAGAAATATCCGTAAAGACCTCCACCGGATGCATCAATACCTACCACGAAGCCATCACGGTCGAGCTGCGTGTCTCTGGAAGTCATGCGCGCGACCAGGGTATCAGCGGGTTGGTAATTAATCGCAGAAATATAGATACCCTGTTCGGTATAGAACATTCGAATATGGGTCTCGTAGATGGCGTCTTCCAATGTATCTGGATTGATGACTTTCATGCCATCGATGACCGGCAAATTTTCCCACACTGCTTCGTCGACGAAACCGTCCAGATTGATGTTGGCATCTCTCTCTTCGATTCGGACCATCTGCGGTATGGATGTCTGCGCCAGTACAGACACAGAAAGCAGGGAAAGCAAAAAACAGAGGAAAACGCGCTGACCGATTGTAGACATAGATAGTACTCTGACGTGGCTCATTAATCACAGAGGCCTACATATCCTCAGGCAGACCGGACTCTAACTTTTTACTATAACTTATCTTAATTTCGTAAATACCAATTAGAAACAAATAGTTACAAATACGCGTCGAGCTGGATCCCTGGACTCTTCAGCTTTATCGGGCGGTGCTGGCCGCCTCTGCCATGATTCATCATAATTGACCGAGTTTTCGTCTTTATTCAGGCCATCGCTTGTCAGAATACTGCGGTGTAATACACCTTAAGACCTTATCAATCCTTAAGGAGTCACCGTGAAACTGTTTAAGAAGGCTCAACATTGTTTATTTGTGGAAGAAGAGACCTATAAATGGGCTGAGAAGAAGTCAGGCATGAGCCGTCACCTCGTTACTGTGTCACTGCTGTGCCTCGTCGCAGCCTTTCTGTTTAGTGCGCTGCGTTAAGCTTCGAGAACTATTCTGAGCTACCGCGCTTGCAGAACAGCCTCTAGGGTCAGCCGCTGCTCGGCTCGACGTATTTCCAGGCGCACCACATCTTCTATCGCCGACTGCCGCAACAGATTGGAATAGGTCTGTAGATCAGACATGGGCTGATCGTTGTAGTTCAGCAGAATATCGCCCGCTTGCAGACCAGCGGCCTCGGCGGCACTTCCTGGCGTGACATCACTTATACGCACGCCATTACCCGAATAGGCAAAATCTGGCACGGTGCCGAGACTTGCCGACCTTGCTCCACTGCCATTCGCAGGCACCACAACAGGAGCCCCGTCGAGGGTCACGCGCAGCGGCTGTGTGTTATCGGCGAGATAGACCGCCGCTTCTTCTAACCAGAGCGCGACGTCGGACAGCCCATCCAGATCGAGCTTGTCGACACTATCGCTTAATCGGTGATAGTCACTGTGCGCCCCGCTGAATAGATGTATAGCCGGAATGCCGGCATTCAAGAAATTGACGTGATCACTGCTGGCAATTGTGTTTGTTGGAAAAGTGGAATTCACACCGATAGTAAATCCAATGCCCTGCGCCATGAAAGGCCACTCATAGGCACTATCGCTTGCAAACACCTGAAGATCGCGCCCTTCGAGGCGCCCTACAGCATCAAGGTTGATCATGGCGTATATATCTTTGGTGTTGAAGCCGGCAGGCGGGTTTTCTACAAAATACTGCGAGCCCAATAAACCAGACTCTTCACCGCTAAAGGCAACAAACAGGATCGGCCGCTGCGGACTAAACGCGCGCGCAAGCTGACTCGCCACCTCGATCATTGCCGCGATGCCTGCTGCATTGTCATCCGCACCCGGATAGTGCCGACCAGTTTGCGGGTCCAGACCGAGGTGATCGTAGTGCGCGCCGATAATCAAGGGCTGGCCGCTTAGCGAGCGATTTACACCCGGTATCATGCCGACGATGTTCGCCATCTTCACGCTTCCTCTTCCCGCAACGCTTTGACTCCACTCTTGAATATAAGTGCCATTCAGCGTCTGCAGGCCTGCCTCTCGAAATTGCTCGGCAATGTATTGAGCCGCCTTATCTATCCCGCTGGTACCCAGGCCTCTGCCCTGCAACTCTGCTGAGCTCAATTTGCTAGCGTGTTCGCGCAATTGACCCGGCATATATTTAGAAGGGAGCTGCGTGAGCGGCTCAATGGCTGGCAGCTTGCCGAAATCGATCGCAGCCTGAAGATTCGGCTTTACCCATTGCAAAGGAGAATCCGGGCTGGACCACGTTCCCTTCACATCGTTCGTCGGTTCAGCGCCAAAGAAACTAAGATAGGAATATTTCCCGTAGTGCGGCAGCTTCTCGATCATTCCTGGCATCGCGACCATCTGATCAACATGGATAAAGCCTAGCGCGAGCTCTGGGTTTGTTGGATGACGAGTCACAAGCACACTGCTTCTATCGCTGTACTCTATTTCGCTACCCGCCATATACAGCCCGCGAGCAGTGTCCTCAACAGCATAAAGCTCACTCGCGTCGATGACCGATTGGGCGAACGGGTTCTCGCGCCCCAATACCCAGACAGAGCGGTCTTGCGGCAGTTCAGTAATATCCTCGGCGTAGATTATTTCTGCTTCTACTCCGACAGAGAAGTTCTCGGCCATCTGCATCCAATGCTGCCGGTTAGCTTGAGTCACTACGAAACTAAGCCGCTCGGCACCAAAAAGCTCGCCTATAGTCGGGGGAGTTTCTTCTCGATCCAGTGTACGAAACACATCGAAATAGGGATCGACGAGCACCGCCTGCAACTGACTGTAATTGTCTGCCATTACTCCTTCTAAGCGTTGGCTGATATCGATGTCATAGATTTCAGGAACATCGCTATCTGCGTAATAAAGGGCAACTGGCACTTTTAATGAGTATGGAGCCTCTCTCTGAATCTGCGCGAACATGATTCGAGCGCGATTACCTATGACCTCCTCCACGGAAATTGAAAGTTCGGGCGCTCCCGTACGATCTACCCATTGAGCGAAGAAGCCGCTGAGATCCACACCACTTAACCCAGAGAAAAGCAGAGCGATGTCGTCAAACGTCGCTCGCTTGAACTTGTAGTCTTCATAGAATTGGCGCAGCCCAGCGATAAAGAGCTCATCTCCTAACTGGACTCGAAGCATGTGCCAGAGCATAAGCGTCTTGCCGTAACCCACGGCTTGCGAAGCAGCGGAATTGCGCGAGGTAAATTCTGACAGCGGGAAGTCTGCCGCGTCGGCAACATAATTCTTGTATCTAGCCAGCATCTCTTTTCGGTACTCGAATCCTAAACCCTCCATCTCCTTAAAGAGATGGTCGGCAAGATAAGCCGTTAAGCCTTCACTCCAGTTACCTGTCTCGTAGTCGGGATAGACGCCGTTTCCCCACCAATTGTGCAGAATCTCATGAGGATAAGAAGATTCAAGAATAAAAGGGAAACGAATAACTTGTTCGCCTAACAGAGTGAAAGACGGCATGCCGTAGCCGGTTTCCCAAAAATTCTCTACCAATGCAAACTTGCTATAGGGGTATTCACCGAGCAGGGGTTCATACAGCGCCAGATAACGTCCGGTCGCATCCATGTATTTAGTGGCCAGATTAGGGTCGGGGCTACGCAGGTAAGCGAGCACCTCGACATCATCCGAGCGCTGTGAGTACTCAGTGAAATCAGCCGCAATCAGATAGACCTCTTCCATCGGCTGATCACTACTCCAGCCATTGTCACCCAGGCGATCGCCCTGACTCACCGCTGTCCAGGTGTCCGCCGAATCGACAAACTCGACGTGTAGATCGAAGGTAATCAGATCGGCACCAAAATCTGCAACCCAGGCGCTGCCCTTGTTCAGATAGACACCCTGCTCGCCGATGATGCCCGAACTCTCGGCAAAGCTTTGTGCATACTCGGCACTAGTTTGCTCGGCACTGTCGTAGACCATGCCGCTATAGATAAGCAGTAGCTGGTTCGAATTTCTGCGCGGGCGGCTAATACTGTAAGAAGTAGTTGCCGCCGCCAAGCCACCGGTGTTGTTGATCCCCGGTTGATCGATAGCTGGATCTACGGAGAGTGTTCGAAGGCGTCCAGAATTGTTGCTGATAGTGAGATTATTATTGAGGGAAAAATACATAGGCGAATTGAGCATGGTGTCCGGCACAGTAATCGTGTCTTCCACGGAGATCGTCTGATTCTGCGGATCGAGAATCACCTTGAGGCTATGATGAACCAGAGGCGGATCGCTCTCAACGCTCACCTGATCCTGTGCAATAACCGAGGCAGCTGGCAGAGCGAACGCCAATCCGAGGCTTAGACTGTTAATGACTGTTCGAAGCAATACTTTCATTGGTTTGTACTTTGGATTTGTACTTTGGATTTGTACTTTGTCATTACTCGTTAGGGTCGGAAGTAGTGCCCGAGACTACAGCCCCAATAGCTCCAGCGCCTGCTGGTGATCCCAATCTCCCATGTGAATCTGCGATGTGCCGTCCGGAGTACGTGTCGTGCTCCAGGCAAGCTTGTGTCCATCTGGAGAGAACACAGGAAGAATATCGGTACCGGCAGTGTTGGTAACTCGAACTGGAGCATTTGCGCCCTGAGGATCTATCATAAACAACTCGAAGTTCGCGTTGCCCAGAATATTGCTGGAGTAGATGATGTAGTCGCCGCTCGGATGGTAATAAGGCCCCCACGACACCATGGCATCTGCCGTTAGTTGACGTTGGCCGGTTCCGTCAATATTCATAGTCCAGATCTCGGCGCTATTGCCATCTGGATTGAATCGACGCCAAACCACCTTGCTGTTGTCCGGGCTAAAGAAGGGCCCGCCGTCATACCCTGGCGAGTGGGTTAGCTGCCTAACATTGGAGCCATCCGCATCCATCAGATAGAGGTCCATGAAATAAGAGGCGTCGTCCTCAAAGAGTTTCTGTTCAGCCTGACTAAGAGTGCGTTGGTAGGCTTCTCGATTGGAGGCAAATAGAATCTGACTGCCATCGGCGGAATAGGAACCCTCGGCGTCATAACCGTTGCTGTTCGTCAGATTGACCAGATTTTCTCCAGAACTGTCCGCCTGATAGATATCGTAGTGGCGGTCATAGTCCCAGCCGTAGGGACGACTGACACCACTTGCCCGGATAGCTATCTCTTCCGCCTGCTTGGCTCTGGCATCCGGGTCCTCGTGGGTGGAAGAAAACATTAGCAGATCTTGCGTAGGATGAATCCATGAACAGGTAGTCAGCCCGATCCCGGGCGAGACCTTCTGTGAACTGCCATCGGCCAGATTCATTACATAGATTTGATAAAAGGGGTTATCGCCTGCTGTTTCACTCTGATAAATGAATCTCTCGCCGTCCGCACTGAAATAGCCCTCCCCGGAACGCAGACTGCCCTCTATCAGTAAGTGGGTATTGGACAGTAGTAGACTCTCATTCGCACTCTCCATCAGATCGTTCGCGGGTTCTGCTGCTGAGTAGGTTGCAGCAGCAACGCCATCGGGCGAGTTGGCATCTTGCGGCGCAGCTAACACAGTAAAACCGAGATAAGCCGGGAAAACCAAACTTGTCCCGATCAACGCCTTGATCAGCTGTACTCTAGAGAACTTGTGCATAGCGAAATCCAATCTAAAATCCAATCTAAATAGTTTTCTCAAATCAATGAAGTCTATTCTGCCACGGCTAGATAGGGCCTAGCCGAAGCGAAAATTCTGCTGCTGGGGAAACAAGCCGAATAGGCCACCAGTATGAATGAAGACCACGTTTCTAGCGTCTGGTAGCTGCCCCGCATCACCCTTTTGTAGCTCGGCTACCATGCCATGAAAGGCTTTTCCTGTATAGACTGGGTCTAGAAAAATGCCGTCACTGGCGGCAAGTTCTGCGATGGTTGCAAATATTTCGGGCCCAGCGATTCCATATCCGGCTCCCAAGTATCCCTCGACGGTCTGGATGCGCATATTTTCCAGATCGAAAGGCTGCTTGTATCGTTGTTGCCAGAGTGTCACATCTTCGTTGATCTTCTTCTCGAAGTAGGCGGCATCGTCACTCACGTTAAATGCTACCACCTGACTCCTCATACCCAGCAACTGGGTGCCGACGATTAGCCCGGCTTGTGTGCCCCCGGAACCCGTAGCGGTGACGATATACTCAGGCTCCATTTCGATGTCATGAAAATCCTGTTTGAGCTCTTCGGCTGCCTTGATATAGCCCCAAACGCCAACTTCATCGCTGGCGCCCACCGGGATAAAATAAGCCTTGCGCCCCTCTTTGGCATAGAAGGCCTGCAGCTCTCTAGCCAGGTCCTCGTGCCCACGCCAATCGCGTTGTGTCAGATAGGTAATTTCTGCACCGCTTAGATAGTCCATCAATAAATTGCCTTCCGGCATCTCGGGCTTCTCACCACGCAATACCAGATGCACTTTCATCCCCAGGCGAGCACCCAACACGGCTGTTGCACGGCAGTGATTGGATTGAATCCCACCACAGGTGATTAAGGTGTCACAAGATTGTCGTTGCGCCTCGGCGATACAGAACTCCAGTTTTCGAATCTTGTTCCCCGAGACTTCTGTTCCTGTAAGTTCATCACGTTTGACCCAGATAGTTGTCTGCTCAAACTGCTGGGAAAATTTCTCCAGTTTCGTAATGGGCGTGGGCAGCTGTGCTAGCTTCATTCTTGCTGGCCATTCGATCATTTAATCCGCGGCTCCGTGAGTAGTCCCGACTTTAGTAACGAAAACTGGAAAACAAAAAACGGAACAAGAGCGAGTCCGATTCCGTTTATGCGTTATACCCGTCTGACAGCCCTGTGTGGGCTGCAAACTTTTTAGTCTTACTTCTGTGTCGCGTCGTAAGTCTGAACACCGCCCGCATTGCCGGCAGCAACTGCCTCGCCAGTGTCGAGAGGCTTCAGTGCTTCGCTGTACAGAAACAAATCTGTCAGCACTGCTCGCAGATGTATGGACGCGTTCAAATTGTCCACGATCTCCGAGCCAATCTTATCCTGCTTCAAGATGAAACCAATAGCGGCCCCAGCATTCCTGCAATCGTTGGCGATGACTAGCTCGAAGTCATCCTTGCTGTCGGCAAAAGCAGTTGCGATATTTTTCATCGCACTTGCAATACCTTCGATCGTAGGTCTAGCGTGTGGACCGGGCCCGGTTTCATTTTGTGCAGGTCGTCCCTGAGCGGCAAATGCCAACAGGAATTCGTAGCCAGATTCGATGGCTTCTATATCTTCTTCTATCACAGCGTGTACTCGTTAGTCGTTTTCGGTTCTGTACTCAATGGCAGCACAGTGTATTAGTCGGCTTCTTTTGGTGACCATAGACTCGTGTCATGGTTAGCCGTCATTTCATCTTCCGAAATCCAACCAGATACCATAGAACGCGTGTAGAATAACTTTTCCGGTCTCAGTGCGAAATAGATATGCGTTGCCGCCAGAGCTATCAGCGCAAGAGTAGAAAGGCCATGCAAAAGGAACATTAATCCTAGCTGGTCTTCAGGCATGCTATTGGTACGATCCCAAAATGGCGTGTCGATCTGCATGAATAATAGAACACCGGTAAAAATAACCGCGAGCACGACTACTGTTACCGCCCAGTGCATACCCTTCTGCTCGAATGTATATTTGCCCGGCTTCTTTGCTGAATCGAATGGCTCGCCGAAATCCTTCGGGCCAAGAATCATAGACTTAAAGTCTTGCCAGAAGAGAGAGCGGATAATATGAAATACCACCACGAATGTAAGCAAAAGTCCGGCGATCCAATGAATATTCAACCATGCTATGCGCAGACCAATAATTGGAGCGATGCCAGTAGCAATTAAAACCAGTATGCTCGCTGCCATTACCCAATGAAACAGGCGATCGATGGTTTCATGACGAAGTACCCGTCGACCCTCTGCCGAGGGCTTTTCCATCTTTTTATTGGCTAGAGCAGCCATGATAATTGCATGGGCTGCAAGTAGCACCAGCACTGCAACGGCAACAACCCACAGCAGATCCCATGAAACACCGAGAATTACTTCCTCACCCCAAACATCGCGTTTATAGCGTACAATTTCTCCCACTGTACTTCCCTCTTTTAGTTCTTATTTATTATTAAGTAGCTATTACTTAATCTGTGTTAGTTAATCCAGGAAGACCCGAGGATTAACCTCGGATCGCTCTCTTAACCAAGTTTTCCATCAATGGGATTTTGAAATGATTGTAATTCAAAGGTCTGGCGCCATCGGTGGCTATGGCCGCAACTTGATCGGCCAGTTGCTCTGAACGCTGCTGCCCTCGAATCGCATTCTCTACAGCTTCCAGGCGTCGCGGGATACATTCGACAGCGCCGCATACGATGCGAGCATCTGTGATAGAACCACCCGAGACTTTAATCGCCGCGGCAACGTTTACCAGAGCGAAATCCCAAACATTTCTGTCAGCAACTTTCTCGAAGTAGAACTCGGCATTAGCCCAGGTGCTGGGAATGCGAACGGCGGTTAAGATTTCACCTTCATTCAATACAGTCATATTGACGATATCCCGTGCCGGCCCTACGAAGAAGTCCTGTGCAGGAATCAAACGCTGACCACCCTCGCTGCTAACAACCATAGTGGCGTCTAACGCAACCAAGGCTGGTGCGGTATCTGAAGGCGATACCGCAACACAACGACTGGCACCGAAGAGAGCGTGCTCCCGATTCAAACCTTCCGGCGAATCGGCGTAACAGATGTTGCCGCCGGCGCGATAGCAATCGAGCCCGCGACGGTAGTACCAACAGCGCGCGTCCTGCACCAGGTTACCACCCAGGGTGCCGACATTGCGGATCTGCGGGCTGGCGACTACGGAGGCTGCTTTAGCGAGCAAGCCGTAGCGCGATTGCACTAATGGATTGTTCGCGATCTCAGTCAGCGTTGTAACTGCGCCGATTTCGATACCGTCCGCGATTTCCTTAACGCCTTTCCAGGCATCAATCTGTGTCAGTTCGATCATTGCGGATGGCGTCTTGTTGCGATCTTTCAGCCATCCATAAGTGTCCTGACCGCCGGCGAGTAACCAACCGGCGCTGCCTAATGTGTTTGCCAATGCCAGCGCATTCGCTTCATCAGTAGGCTGATAAAGTTCAATATCGGGCATTACGTCATGTGATGTGGCTACCATATCAACCTCGGAAATTATTCTGTGCTAGCGGAATCGCTTCTGACGATATTCCGGCAACGTGGTTAATGATCATGTCTGCAGTCACTGGCGCGGCGTTGAAGATGTGTCCATCAAGCGCGTCGGAGATTGCAGCCGTTAATGCGGCTGATACAGCACCCATGGAGGGCTCGCCGACACCGCGCGCGCCTACCGGGTTCTCTGGATCCGGAAGATCTACCCAACCGGTACCGATATTCGCGGGCGTGTCCAACAGCGTTGGAACCTTGCTCTGCCAATAACCTGTACTAGCCGGTATTCCATTCTGCGGATCGTATAAGTGTCTTTCATAACCGGAAAGACCGATTCCCCAAACCGCACCGCCGCGTAGCTGGTTAGCAAGACCCTGTGGATGCACCACGGTGCCACATTCAGCGATGCTGATCATGTCGAGTATTTCGTACTTACCGGTTTCGGTATCGAGCTCGATCTCGGTAAAGGTAACTGTGAAACCCGGGGGGTTGTTGTTGTGCGCAGGGTCCTTGAACAGACCCATCAACGCGGTTCCAGCAAGACGCGAGACAGACAGCTTTGAAAAGTCGTCCATGTCCTCTGGTACTTCCGACTCACCGGTGTATTTGCCTCCGAGCTCAAGACCGCGCTGGGCGATTTCAGCGAATGTCATACCGACACTATTGTCGGAGCTGCGGTAGACACGCTCGTTACCGTGCTCATAGTCAGCAGGTTCGCCACCAAGGTCGGCGGCGACGATTTCCTTCATCTTCGCCAGCAGATCCTGCGCTGCACCATAGTTTGTGCGCGTGTTGGTGAAGATCGAGTTACTGCCATCTTGCGGTGAAGTCATCGGCAGGTGTCGATCTGAACGACCAGCAATCACATCCACGCGCTCCCAAGGCATCTGCAAAACCTCAGCGGCTGCTCTTGAAGTTGAGGCGAATGAGTAAGTACCTAGGTTACCGACACCACTGTGCACTGCAAGTCGGCCGTCAGGCATCAGCCGGACAATACCGTCCATGCCGCTGCGGCCAGCGTTGTGATAGCCCTGCCCGATACCCAGTCCGCGCACCTTGCTGCCATTCTTCTGCCGTGCACGGCCCTTGCGCTCTTCCCAGCCAAATTGCTGCGCACCCATTTCGAGTGCTTCTGGCATGTACGCACTTGTCAGTGGTGTACGACGCGGGCCACCCACATCGCCATTTTGAGCGGCATTGAGTTTGCGAATTTCCAGCCGATCGATGCCGAGTTCTTCCGCCGCCTTATCCAGAATTGGCGAAATGATCGGCGCGATCTGATTCTGCCCTGGGCCACGTTGCGCACCACGATGGCCAGTGTTACTGGCGATCGAGGTGCCGCGAAAGCGCACTGCTTCGGTCTGATAGAGGATGCTGATACAGTCGGCCGCGGATGATGCGTCGCCGCCACCGCCCTTGCCGCCGTTGTCAGAAATGATATACATGTCCAAAGCCGCCATCGTGCCGTCTTGTTTAAAGCCGCACTTTATCCAACCCTGGAAGCCCTGACGCGCGCCACCGATGGTGAATTCTTCTTCACGTGTTACACGCATCATCACCGGGCGATTGATCTTCTGTGACAGCTTGGCAGGAATCGCCATGCTGGGAATACTGTTAGGACGAGCACGTTGCCCGAAACCACCACCGGTTGCCTCGTTGATGAACACGAAGTCTTCGACCGGCACGCCAACTATGTCCGCCATACCGGCAGCGACTGGCGTCATACTCTGTGAAGTTCCATGCAGGTAACATTTGCCATTTTCCCAGTAGGCAAAGGCACTACGTGGCTCCATGGACTGGTGCGGATAACCCGCGGTAGTGAATCCGCCTTCATAGGTGTAGGCAGAGGCAGCAAAAGCGGCGGCTAGATCACCGTACTCCCAGGACTGTTGCGGCTCTGCCGTCGGCTCGTTGCCGGCACGGAAGCTGGCCACTTCATCGCGGCTCCACTTCTCTGACGCGACGCCCTCACGGAAAACAAATGTGTTGCCGCCGTCATAACCATCCGGGCCACCCTCTGCGAGGCTGTCCAGAGGATCCATCACGAAGGGCAATCTCTCGAAGGTAACCGAAATAGTGGCTATTGCCGTCTCGGCGGTTTTCTCATCGACCGCCGCCAGCGCCAAGATGGGCTCGCCTACCAATGTAGGCTGGTTGGTCAAGACCTTCAGGCCTGGACTATTATCTTCACCGTCCGGGTAAACGTCGTCGGCCGTTAATATACCGAAGACACCTTCCATTGCCAGCGCCTCAGCGGCGTCTATGCTGACGACACGAGCGTGAGGCAATGGGCTTGTTAATAGACGCGCGTAGACCATGCCTTCGCGGGTATAGTCTTCGGCATACTTAATCCGACCCGTGACCTTACCGGCAACATCGGGTGGAACAAAATCTTTACCAATATGCATATATGCCATGATGATTATCCTATTTCTGCTGCGCGCATGACGCCATTGAGGTAAGAGTCATAAGAACCACAGCGGCAGATATTTCCTGCCAAGCCCTGTCGCGCTTCTTCTCTCGTTGGATTTGGATTAGCTCGCAATAAGCCAACCGCTGACATGACCTGTCCGGGAGTACAATAACCGCACTGCGGTGATAGCTCTTCGATGAAAGCCTGTTGCACGGGGTGGAGATCGCCATTGGCTGACTCCAAACCTTCGACTGTTTCGACGCGCATATTCTTTACCGAGTGCGTCAAGATGGAGCAGGCATAGCTTGGTGTGTCATTTACAAGAACCGTACACGCACCGCATTCGCCGCGGTTACAGCCAAGCTTGGTGCCGGTGAGGCCAAGTTTGTAGCGAAGCGTCGATGCCAGAGTCTCCTGTGGAGCAACGTCGACACTGCGCATCTGGCCATTGATGTTAATTCTTATCATGCGATCCACTGAACCAGCTGGTCGGGATTGGCCGTTGGCCGAATACCAGATCGTGGCTGAAGTGGCCGCTGCACCAGAGGCAATTACCCCTTTGATGAAGCGTCTACGAGTTAATTTTGGGTTCACGATTTCGTCGCCTCCGTGATATGGACAGGAATTCTGATTTTTTGACTTCTAAATCTATTTGACTTCTAAATCTATTTGACTTCTAAATCTAAATGAGAACTGTTCGCGTAATTTTATTCTTCTTGTGGGAAGTTAGCGTCGGTTAGAGTAAATCACCTGTTGCTTTTTATCAAGCAACCCAAAGGCTTGAGACACATGTATTTTGGTCGCTGCAGCGGTTTCTGCAATTGTTCGCCAAGGAATTTCAGTAGCTGAACTGGCGGTTAATTATCAGGTCTCAAAATTTGTCCGTTCGCTGCTTTTTTTCAGTGAATCTGAAGCGAGTTTGGCGGGCCTATCAGAGCCTGAAAATAGAAGCTCAAGAACTACGACAACATATTGCCAACTTCTTTCAGCAGCAGCCGCGTCGATCTTGACATATTCTTAGGCGATGGTATTGTATTCGGCCCTTTCTGCAATGCTCAAGCATTGCTCTGCAACCGCAAGAAGGGGAACTGATTGAATGGTCAGGCCCCGGACAAATTCAGCAGCGGAGTACCCCATCTACCCGAGAGACCCAGTCTCGATGGGGGAGAAGGTTGCGGAACAAGAAAAGAGATAAATAGCGACTACTGCATGAGAAATAAGTGACTATGAGCAAGGCAAATCAAATCTCACTGAAGTTTGGGTATCCTGCGAAGACAGGCCTGTATGACCCAGCTCAGGAGAAAGATTCCTGCGGCGTTGGATTCGTTGCGAATATCAAAGGACAACCCAGCCATCAAATCATGCTGGACGCCTATCACCTGAATTCCCGCATGGACCACCGCGGCGGCTGCGGCTTCGAAGCGAACACCGGAGATGGCGCCGGCATCTTGATGGCCTTGCCGAACAGCTTCTTTCATAAGATAGCAAAAGCCGAATTCGGTATCGATCTACCCGCTGCCGGCCAATTTGCGGTCGGCAATATTTTCCTGCCACAAATAGATGAAGAAAGAGACAAGTGCCGCGCAGCAATTAATCAGATAATCGCGGAGGAGGGCCAGTCTCTGGTCGGCTGGAGAGAAGTACCCATCGATGCCAAGGGTGCCGACGTAGGCCCCGCCGCATTAATGGCGCAGCCGAAAATTGAGCAGCTATTCATCACTGCCGAAGCAGGCTTGAGCCAGGAACAATTCGAAAGAAAACTGTATGTGATCCGCAAGCGATTTACCCATCGCCTGCGGCTGGACACCTCACTGGAAGAAGCGAAACAGGTCTATGCCTGCAGTCTCTCCACCAAAGTTATCGTTTACAAGGGTATGCTCACGCCCGGGCAGTTGTTTCCTTTCTATGGCGATCTGACAAATCCTGATTTCGAAACTCACATGGCGATGGTGCATTCTCGCTTCAGTACCAATACCTTCCCTTCCTGGGACAGAGCGCAACCAAACCGATTCATGAGCCACAATGGCGAGATCAACACGCTGCGTGGCAACGTCAACTCGATGTTGGCGCGACAGGGCAAAGCCAAGACCGAGGTTTTTGGTGACAAGCTTAAAGACGTTTTCCCCGTTATCGATGACGACTGCTCTGACTCGGGTAGCTTCGATTCCGTACTGGAGTTCATGTTGCTCTCGGGTCGCTCACTGCCCGCCTCTGTGATGATGATGATTCCGGAAGCCTGGCAATCTGACGTCAACATGGATGAGATAAAGAAAGGATTCTACGAATACCATTCCGCCCTGATGGAGCCCTGGGATGGCCCGGCTTCCATCGTTTTCTCTGACGGCCACTATATAGGTGCCGTGCTGGATCGAAACGGACTGCGCCCGAGCCGCTACTACGTCACCCATGACGACAAGGTCATCATGGCGTCCGAAGTCGGGGTCGTTAAAGTCGACCCGGCGAATGTGAAGCTGAAAGGGCGTCTGCAGCCCGGAAAGATGTTCCTGCTGGATTTCGAAGAAGGGCGTTTGATCCCCGACGAAGAAGTTAAGCACACTATCGCCAGCAAACAGCCTTACGGCGAATGGCTGAACGATCAAAAAGTAACGCTTGAGAATATCGAGAGCGGTAGCGCCGCACATTCACTCGATGGCGAAAATATCATGCAACGTATGCAGGCATTCGGCTATACAACCGAAACCATGCAGTTCATGCTAATCCCCATGGTTACCGAGTCTCGTGATCCACTAGGCTCAATGGGAAATGATTCGGCACTCGCTTGCCTATCTGACAAGCCACGCATGATCTACGACTACTTTAAACAACTGTTTGCACAAGTTACCAACCCAGCCATCGACTCGATTCGCGAAGAGATTGTGATGTCCCTGCGCTGCTTCATCGGGCCGGAGGGCAACCTGCTACAGACGACTCCGGAACAGGCACATCGACTAAGCCTGGACCATCCGATTCTCTCCAATCAGCAGCTGTCTGATATTCGAGACATGGATTATCGCGGCATGAAGACTAAGCTGGTCGATACTACCTTTGACGGCACCGCGAAGCACGGCTTCGAGAAAGCCCTCGACAGAATCTGCGCAGAATCCGAGGCGGCCATCGATGAGGGGTTTTCCTTCGTTATACTTTCCGATCGCCTTACTTCGAGTTCACGCATTCCGCTCAGCGCCCTGATCGCCTGCGGTGCTGTGCACCAACATTTAATCAAGGCCCTCAAGCGCACCCAGATCGGTCTAATCATTGAGACCGGTGAGGCGAGAGAAGTGCATCACCATTGCCTGCTAACCGGCTACGGTGCCGATGCGATCAATCCCTATTTAGCCTTCGAAGCACTCTGGCAGGCTCAACAAGAAGGCTTCCTCGGAGCAATGTTCTCCGACGAAGATGCCCTGGTCGCCGGTTACAAGAAGAGCGTGGCCAAGGGCATGCTAAAGGTTATGGCGAAGATGGGTATCTCGACGCTGCATTCCTATAAAGGCGCGCAAATCTTCGAGGCTGTCGGCCTGGCCGATGATGTCATCGAACGTTGCTTTACCGGCACGGCCTCGCGAGTTCAGGGCGTAAACCTGGGCGTACTGGTAGAGGAATCGAAGCGGCGCCACGCGATCGGCTACCCGAAGCGAGAAAGCGAACGCATTCCGGTGCTTCCTAACCCGGGTGATTTCCACTGGCGTTCCGGTGGTGATTCTCATATGTGGAATCCCAATACCATCTCCAATCTACAAGTGGCGGCGCGAACAAACAGTGCCGACGCCTATGCGGCATTTGCGAAGTTTTCCAACGACGATGCGACGAGACGTTGCACATTCAGAGGCCTGCTTAAATTCAACAGCAAGCCTGGCGACGCCATATCCATCGGTGAAGTTGAAGCGGCCAGCGAGATCGTAAAGCGATTCGCGACCGGAGCGATGAGCTTTGGTTCGATCTCTGAAGAGAGCCACGAATCATTGGCCATCGCGATGAACCGAATCGGTGGTAAGTCAAACACCGGCGAAGGTGGAGAAGATCCGGAACGCTTCAAAGTGATGCCAAACGGCGACTCCAAACGCTCGTCTATCAAACAGGTTGCCTCTGGAAGATTTGGGGTGACTGCCTGGTATTTAACAAACGCCGACGAGTTGCAGATCAAGATCGCGCAGGGCGCCAAGCCCGGCGAAGGCGGTGAACTTCCTGGCGGAAAAGTCGATGAGAAGATCGCACGCATTCGTCATTCAACCCCCGGGGTCGGGCTAATCAGTCCTCCGCCTCATCATGATATTTATTCAATCGAGGATATCGCTCAGCTTATTCACGATTTGAAGAATGCGAATCGCAAGGCGCGCATAAGTGTAAAGCTCGTTGCCGAAGTCGGTGTTGGCACGATCGCGGCGGGCGTAACCAAGGCGAAGACCGATCATCTGGTAATCGCTGGGCATGACGGCGGTACTGGCGCGTCTCCTCTTACTTCTATCAAGCATGCGGGGCTCCCCTGGGAGCTGGGTGTAGCAGAAACCCATCAGACACTTGTGATGAATAATCTGCGCTCTCGCGTAACGCTACAAACGGACGGTCAGTTAAAGACTGGACGAGATATTGCTATCGCTGCGCTGCTCGGCGCAGAAGAATACGGTTTCGCTACGGCTCCATTGATCACACTGGGCTGCATCATGATGCGCAAGTGTCACCTCAATACCTGCCCGGTGGGAATCGCGACTCAAGATCCCGACCTGCGAAAGAAATTCAAAGGCAAACCTGAGCACGTCGTTAACTACCTGTTCATGGTCGCCGAAGAGCTGCGCGGCATCATGGCGGAGTTAGGAATGCGTACGGTCAATGAAATGATCGGCCGTGTAGATCTATTGAAGACCAATGATGCAATCAAGCACTGGAAGGCTGACGGCCTCGATCTAAGTAAGATATTACAGCCTGCCCAAGTTGTTTTCGAAGGCACTGAGTTTTATAAGACGATGGATCAGGACCACGGTCTTGAATTAGCGCTGGACAATGAATTGATTCGTCTGTCCAAGCTCGCACTGGAAACCGGAGACAAGGTCGAGATCGAAAAAGATATTATCAACACCAATCGAGTCGTCGGCACCATGCTATCCAACGAAGTCGCCAAGCGCTGGAAGGAGGCCATGCTGCCCGAGGACACTATCCGCATTAAGCTGAATGGCTCGGCGGGACAGAGTCTGGGCGCCTGGCTGGCGAAGGGAATTACGCTAACGGTAGAAGGCGATGCCAATGATTATGTCGGCAAGGGTCTGTCTGGTGGCAAGATCATCATTTACCCGCCGAAGAACTCAAGCTTCAAGGCCGAAGAGAGCGTCATCGCAGGCAATGTGAACCTGTACGGCGCTACCGGAGGCGAGGCCTACTTCAGAGGCATCGTCGCGGAACGCTTCGCGGTGCGAAACAGCGGCGCCATAGCCGTCGTTGAAGGTATCGGAGATCACGGCTGTGAATACATGACCGGAGGTCGCGTTGTCATCCTGGGCAAGACTGGAAGAAATTTCGGTGCAGGTATGAGTGGCGGCATCGCCTATGTCTGGGATCCTGATCGTGCGTTTCCAAAACAGTGCAATACGGGTACCTATGAGCTCGAGGGGCTCACTTCAATCGACGATATTCTGGAATTGAAAGCGATGATCAAGAAACATTTCTTGTACACGCAGTCTCCCGTTGCGAAGAATATTCTCGACAACTGGCAACAACACATGCCCGAGTTCGTCAAGGTAATGCCAACAGACTACAAGCGCGTATTAGCGAACGCCGTCTAACGAATAGAGAACGGCTAGCGACAGCGGCATTGTATTAGCCGAGACCAATTGCTAGCGGCAAGATTAAAGGTAAAGAGTTACATGGGAAAGCCAACTGGATTCAAGGAATATGCTCGTCAGACTGAGCCCTATCGCAATGCGATGGACCGGCTCTTGGACTATAAAGAGATTTATACCAACCATAACGACGAACTGCTGAATAATCAGGGTGCCCGCTGCATGGACTGTGGCGTACCATTCTGCCAATCTGACGAAGGCTGCCCAGTCTATAATTTGATTCCCGAGTGGAACGATCTGATCTACAAGAACCGCTGGGAAGAAGCGCTGGATCGCCTACATAAGACAAACAACTTCCCGGAATTCACCGGCCGTGTCTGCCCCGCACCCTGCGAAGGTTCCTGTGTACTCGGTATCAATGAGCCAGCCGTCACGATCAAGAACATTGAATGCGCAATTATCGACAAGGGTTTCGAGAATGGCTGGGTCGTCGCCAACCCGCCCCAGCAGCGCAGCGCTAAGAAGGTAGCCATTATCGGTTCTGGGCCTGCGGGTCTCGCGGCCGCAGCGCAGCTGAATCTGGCGGGCCACAATGTCACCGTCTATGAGCGAGACGACCGCATCGGCGGATTGCTGATGTACGGTATTCCCAATATGAAGCTGGAGAAGGACATTGTCGATCGTCGCGTAAATCTGCTTAAAGAAGAAGGGGTCAACTTTGTTGTCAATGCCGACGTAGGCGGCACCGGCGCGAATGCTGTCGATGTGAATCAACTGCTGACCGACAACGATGCGTTGCTACTCGCAACCGGTGCAACTACCGCGCGGGATTTGAACATTCCTAATCGTGCAGGTGATGGCATTCATCTGGCCATGGAATTCTTGCAGAAAAACACCAAAAGCTTGCTGGATTCAGATCTTAAAGACGCCAACTACCTGAGTGCCAAGGACAAGAAAGTCATCGTCATCGGCGGCGGCGATACCGGTACCGACTGCATAGGCACTGCTCTGCGACACGGCTGCAAGTCTTTGGTGAATTTCGAGATCATGCCCATACCTCCGCTGGACAGAGCGGCCGACAATCCATGGCCGCTCTGGCCAAAGATCTACAGAGTTGACTACGGCCATCAGGAAGCAGCCGAGAAGTTTGGTCGGGATCCTCGCGTGTACTCCATCTCCGGGAAGGAGATCGTGCGCGACGCAGACGGCAAGCTGAAAGGGATCAACACCGTCCACGTCGATGAGAAATTTAAAGAAGTGCCAGGCAGCGAACAATTCTGGGAGGCTGACTTGATCCTGTTGTCTATGGGGTTCCTGGGGCCGGAGCATTATCTTAGCGAAGCTCTGGGGCTGGAACTCGATGGTCGCTCCAACTACAAGGCTCAATACCGCGATTTTCAAACGTCCAAGGCGAAGATCTTCGCCGCTGGCGACTGTAGACGGGGGCAATCGTTGGTCGTGCGCGCCATCTATGAGGGGCGGCTCGTGGCCGCTCAGATCGACAAGTTTTTAGGCGGTGAATAAACTTACTCTCTATCCGTCAGCTGGGACCGCGATTGCGAGTCAGACAATCTTCCTAATCTGATTTATCCGCTATTTACCGGTGCATTGCCTGGCAGGTAGCAATTGCAACAGATTGAATCTGGCACCAAGGTGAATTTTTCGTAAACTTACGAAAAAAATTTAGCAAAGTTCCTCCAAGATCAATATATTTGACGTCGGCGCATCAAGGGGTGCTTAACGGACAAGGATAAGTCGCGCGTCAGCCGCGACTTATCCTGTTGTTGAACGA
>JBBDIR010000060.1:28104-70299 GCA_040880325.1 Pseudohongiellaceae bacterium | reverse complement strand
AAACCGGCTGACGCTACCTGCCTGTTCAGACTCATTTATGGATTGGAAAATACTCGCCATGACGCGATAAATAAGGGCCTGGCTGCGGGGTAAAATAGGCCGGCTCGGGTCTGTCAGACGCGCGTTGCTGGCCCATAAAAACACCCATAAAGATCATCCAGAATTTAATAACAAGTTATCCACAGCTTTGTTATCAACAGATGGCGCGATATGCTGTGAATAGATGTGGCTTTTTAACCGGTTATTTTAAGAAAAAATAATGTAACTATCTGATAAATAAAGGAATAAATTGATTAGAAAAAACTTCATTTGGGGCTGGATGTCAGTGGATAACTTTGTCTAGGGGCTATAGAATTGCCGCCTGTTTTACAAAAAAAATAATTCTAGTGGGCAAGCAAAACGTGGCTGTAGCAATCTGGCAAGAATGTATCGACTGCTTACGAGCAGAATTACCCTCGCAGCAATTTAATACTTGGATAAGACCTCTGCACGCCGAGTTAAATGCGGCGGTTTTATACGTCTTCGCACCGAATCGATTTATCCTGGACTGGGTAAAAGGGAAGTTCCTGTCCAGGATAGAAGAAATTGTCCGCGGTGCCGTCGAAGAGTCGGTCAAGATCCAGCTGGAAGTATTCACGGGCGACCCTGCCGAGCGCGTTGCCCCTGTACAACACGCAGCAAAGGCGCAGACAGCGAGCCTTGAAAAGCCGCCAAGTCAGCAGCCACAGTCAAAACCCGCCATAGTAGTAGGTTCTGGTAATACCAATACCCATACCAATGCCAGTGTGACAGGGTCTGCTAGGCGCAATGTTGACATGGTTATCGAAGGAAAACTAAGACACCGTGGTGCCCTTAATGTCGAAAATACCTTTGATAATTTCGTCGAAGGCAAGTCGAATCAACTGGCCAGGGCGGCCGCCATTCAGGTTGCCGAAAATCCGGGGTACGCCTACAACCCTTTATTCATCTACGGTGGTGTAGGGTTGGGAAAGACTCACTTAATGCATGCGATTGGCAATTATTTGGTGGCTAGGAAGCCAACCGCGAAGGTTGTCTATCTCCACTCGGAGACTTTCGTAGCCACAATGGTAACGGCACTTCAGCTCAATGCCATCAACGAATTTAAACGCTTCTATCGCTCGGTAGATGCCTTGCTTATCGATGATATTCAGTTTTTCGCGGGCAAGGAGAGGTCACAAGAGGAGTTCTTTCACACCTTTAATGCGCTGCTTGAGGGTGGCCAGCAAATCATCTTAACCTGCGATCGCTATCACAAGGAGATCAACGGGCTCGAAGAACGGCTGAAGTCTCGCTTTGGCTGGGGTCTAACAGTGGCGGTCGAGCCACCAGAGCTGGAGACCCGCGCAGCGATTCTTATGAATAAGGCGGCGCTGTGTAACATCGAATTACCCAACGATGTTGCCATGTTTATCGCGCAACGGCTCCGCTCCAATGTGCGCGAACTGGAAGGCGCACTGAAACGAGTGATCGCTCACTCCAACTTCACCGGCCAGAAGATCGATCTGGACTTGATAAAGGAAGCGCTACGGGATCTTTTTGCACTGCAAGACAAGTTGGTGACGATAGATAATATCCAGCGCTCTGTGGCGGAATACTACAAAATCAAAATGGCGGACATGTTATCCAAACGTCGTAACCGCTCAGTGGCAAGGCCGCGCCAGGTCGCGATGAGCCTCTCCAAAGAGTTGACCAATCACAGCCTGCCAGAGATAGGCGATGCCTTCGGCGGAAGAGACCACACGACCGTGCTGCATGCTTGTAAGCAGATTAAGAAACTGCGTCATAGCTCAATCGACATACAAGAAGACTATAATAACTTGCTCAGGTCACTGTCGAGCTAGAGCTTGAGGCAATGGCCTGGCGTAGAAAGATAAGGAAAGCAAAAAGATGCATTTTGTGATTTCAAGGGAGGCTTTTTTAAAGCCCTTACAGCTAGTCAGCGGCGTAGTCGAAAGGCGGCAGACATTGCCGGTTCTCTCGAATGTTCTTTTGGTTCTGAAAGACAGTGAGCTATCACTCACAGGCACGGATTTGGAAGTTGAGTTGGTTGGCCGCGTGGCGGTAGATAAAGCTCATACTGAAGGCGAAATTACGGTGCCCGCCCGAAAACTCCTGGATATCTGCAAGTCTCTGGCTGATGAGGCGATCATTGAACTCTCTCTTGTCGAGAGCAAGGTCACACTTAAGTCTGGCCGTAGTCGTTTTACACTCACTACCTTGCCTGCTTCTGAATTTCCTGGTGTAGACGAGGAGCCCGATACCTTTTCTATCACGATGGCACAAAGAAAGTTGCGAGAATTGCTCGATAGCACCAGTTTTGCCATGGCCCAGCAGGACGTTCGCTACTATTTGAACGGTATGCTTTTTGAAGTGGCGCGGGACTATTTACGTGTTGTGGCGACCGATGGCCACCGTCTTGCTATGGAAACACTTAGCATGGACAACCCGATATCCGAGCCACAGCAATTGATTTTACCGCGCAAGGGCATCATGGAAATGGCGCGGCTTTTAACAGATGAATCCGGGGAAATATCACTTACCTTTGGGCAGAATCATATACGCGCGACCGTCCCGGCATTTACCTTCACTTCAAAGTTGGTCGATGGCAGATTTCCGGACTATAACCGGGTTTTACCAAAGGGCGGCAATAAAGTGCTTATTGGTGATTGCCAGGAGTTACGACAGGCTTTTTCAAGAGCCTCGATACTTTCTAATGAAAAGTACCGGGGTGTTCGTATCTTGCTTTCCACTGGCGAATTGAAGATCCTGGCAAATAATCCCGAACAGGAAGAAGCCGAAGAGATTGTTTCGGTGGACTATGAGGGTGACTCTTTAGAGATCGGTTTCAATGTTAGTTATTTGATCGATGTTCTTTCGACCTTAACTAGCAAGAAAGCCCGAATCACGCTGTCGGATCCCAATAGCAGTGCATTGCTCGAGGCCGAACAAGGCAGTGATGCAGTGTACGTTGTGATGCCGATGCGCCTGTAGACAGCTTTGCAGCCTAAGCAGATATGAGTGTCATCGTGAAACTCAGTGTCTCTGCCGTGCGAAACATACAGGGTCTTGATTTCGAGCCGGTGTCCACGATAAATATCCTTTACGGTGAGAATGGCTCTGGCAAGACCAGTATCCTCGAGTCTATTCACTTACTCGCCAGCGGAAGGTCTTTTCGCACGAGCAAGCTGGATCCTTTGATTAATAATTGCCAGGAAGAATCGGTAGTCTTTGCCCGCTTAGCCGATGGAAAGGAAATTGGGCTTAGCAAGTCTCGTCGCCAGAATCACCAGCTTCGATTTCGAGCGGAGAATCAGCGCAACTGGGAAAACGTGGCGCGCGAGCTCCCGGTACAGATTTTGGATGCCAATTCCTTCCTGTTGTTAGAGGGGGGGCCAAAATCCAGGCGACAGTTTCTGGATTGGGGGGTGTTCCACGTGGAACAGGGTTTTGTGGAGAACTGGCGCCGTACCAAGAAGTCTTTAGCCAATCGAAACCTTTTGCTCAAGCAACGCAAAAGGGACCAGGAGCAAATTGCCGCGTGGGACTCTGAGTTGTGCCAATCGGCGAAAGAAGTGGATCTTGCAAGACAGGCGTATTTTCAGGCTTTCATTCCGGTCTTTAAGCAGGTTTATGAGAACATGAGGGGGGTGCAGTCCGACTCCTTGATTATAGATTATGATAGGGGATGGGATAGAGACAAAGAGCTGCAGGATGTGTTGCTCGAAAACCGGGAAATTGATGCCCGTTATGGGGCTACTCAAAGCGGCCCCCATAGAGCAGATCTTTCGTTCAGAATTGGTCGTAGCAAAGCGGTGGAAATTTTCTCCCGTGGCCAGCAGAAGATCTTGGTTAGCTCAATGAAAATTGCGCAAGGTTTGTTGCTTAGCCAGGCTCTGGACAGGAACTGTATTTTCCTCGTTGATGACTTGGCTGCCGAGCTGGATCACGAGAATAGAGCCGCGGTGCTGGCTCAACTGATCAGCATGGGAGGGCAGGTATTTGTCACCTGTGTTGAGATCTCCTCCATCCTGGACAGTCTCACTGAGCAGCCCGATATGGCAACGTTCCACGTGGAACGTGGTACAATAACAGCTTGATTTTTGGTCAAATTATCCGATATTAAAGGGAAGGTAGGCGGTAGTGTCTGCTTACAGCGCCCTGGAGTAGAAGCATGAGTGAAGAGCCCAAAAACGCATATAATTCCGATAGCATTAAGGTCTTGAAAGGCCTGGATGCTGTGCGTAAGAGACCGGGAATGTACATAGGTGATACCGATGATGGTACGGGCCTGCATCATATGGTGTTTGAGTTGGTTGATAATTCCGTGGACGAGGCGCTAGCGGGTCATTGCGACGAAGTGAAAGTGGTCATTCACATCGGCGAAACGGTCACGGTTTCGGATAACGGTCGAGGCATTCCTACAGAGATGCACAATGAGGGCGTTTCGGCAGCGGAGGTCATCATGACGGTGCTGCACGCTGGCGGCAAGTTCGATGACAACAGCTACAAAGTGTCCGGGGGACTCCATGGCGTGGGTGTTTCGGTGGTAAATGCCCTGTCAGAAGAATTGAAGCTAACGATTCGCCGTGATGGCAAGGTGCATGAGCAAGACTATGTTCATGGCGTGCCAAAGGCCCCGCTTGCCGTGGTCGGCGAAACCACCGCAACCGGAACCGAGTGTCATTTTAAGCCATCCTCCGATACATTCTCAAATGTTGAGTTCCACTACGATATCCTGGCAAAAAAGCTTCGTGAGTTAGCGTTTCTTAACGCGGGAGTAGCTATTCGTCTTATCGATGAGCGCAGCGGCAAAGAAGACCTCTATAAGTATGAGGGCGGCCTAAAAGCCTTTGTGGACTACCTCAACAAGAACAAGGTCACCATAAACAAGGCGTTTTACTTCAGTTCCGAGCGTGAAGAGGATGGCATCACCGTAGAGGTCGCGCTGCAGTGGAACGATTCTTACCAGGAGAATATCTTCCCCTATACCAACAATATTCCCCAGAAAGATGGCGGGACTCACCTGGCCGGCTTCAGGGGTGCGCTAACACGTGTGCTGAAAAGCTATATTGACAAGGAGTTGGCAAATAAAAAGGGAAAAGAAGTAGTCACATCCGGTGATGATGCCAGAGAAGGCCTGACGGCGGTTATTTCGGTAAAAGTGCCAGACCCTAAATTCTCCTCTCAGACCAAGGACAAACTGGTCTCCTCGGAGGTGAAAACCGTGGTTGAACAGGAAATGGCATCCCATTTTAATGACTACTTACTGGAGAACCCGCAAGACGCCAAGCTCATCGTAGGAAAGATGATCGATGCGGCAAGGGCGCGCGAAGCGGCGCGCAAGGCACGCGAAATGACCCGGCGCAAAGGGGCACTGGATATTGCCGGCCTTCCAGGTAAACTCGCTGACTGCCAAGAGAAAGATCCTTCATTGTCCGAAATCTATATCGTGGAGGGTGATTCAGCGGGTGGTTCTGCCAAACAAGGTAGAAACCGCAAAAACCAGGCTATTTTGCCGCTGAAAGGCAAAATTTTAAACGTAGAGAAGGCGCGTTTCGACAAGATGCTGAGCTCTGCGGAAATAGGCACGATGATCAAGGCTCTAGGTTGCGGAATCGGCAACGAGGAATTCGAGCCGGCAAATCTTCGATACCATAGCATCATCATCATGACCGATGCCGATGTCGATGGCTCACATATCCGCACCTTGCTCTTAACATTCTTTTTTAGGCAGATGCGTGAGCTGGTTGAGCGCGGTCATATCTATATCGCACAACCGCCGCTTTATAAGGTTAGAAAGGGTAAGCAGGAGCAATACCTGAAAGACGATATGGAGCTGGCGGAGTATCAGACTCAGGTGGCACTCGAAGGAGCAAGCCTCCATGTTAATGCTGAAGCTCCAGGTATTGCCGACGATGCCTTGGAAACACTGGCCAGAAAATACAACGAGAGCTACGCCATCATCAGCAGGCTCGCCAGACTCTATCCTACCGAGATTCTGGAGGCGATGATCTTTACCAGGATACTGCCAGAAGACGATCTGAAGTCAGAAGAAAAAGTAAGCGACTGGTTACAAGAGCTGTCAGCAAAGTTTGCTGAGATGCACCCGAGTGTGAGCGCTAACTATACACTTACCATCGTAAAAAACGAGGAGCGACAACTGTATTTGCCAGAGGCAATGTTGAAGCTGCATGGGCTGGTAAAGACATTCGGATTCAGTAGAGACTTCTTTCACTCAGGGGAATATAGAGCGATTACTCAACTCGGTGACAACCTGGAGGGCCTGCTTGAAGCAGGTGCTTATGTAAAGCGTGGCGACAAGACCGAGGAAGTCTCGACCTTCGCCGAGGCTATGGAGTGGCTTACGAACGATGCCATGAAGGGCCGCTATTTACAGCGCTATAAGGGTCTTGGTGAAATGAATCCTGATCAATTATGGGACACAACGATGAATCCTGAGACCCGAAGAATGCTACAGGTGACGATCGAAGATGCTATCGGAGCCGATCAGTTATTCAATACCCTTATGGGTGACCAGGTAGAACCGCGTAGAGAATTTATCGAAGAGAACGCACTCGCAGCGGAGAATTTGGATATCTAGTTGCCTGTGCTTAGAGAGATAGTCAGAGAGATAGTCAGAGAGATAGTCAGAGAGATGGATCGGCACTCATTCTGCTTGCCGATCCATTTTCTCAACGGCTGCGCGAATCCAGCCCTCAACGGCGGTGGTTAAATCGGTAGCGTCGCTACCATCGAGCTCTATGCGTTTGCCTATCACAACGGTAATCACCCCGGGCCGCTTGATAAACTCTCGTGCCGGCCAACAATAACCGGCGTTATGAGCTATTGGAACGATCCCCACTTGTGCAGCAATGGCAAGCTTCGCGGCGCCTCGCGAGAAACGCTTAATAGTGCCATGATCCGAGCGACTACCCTCAGGAAACACGATAACTGAATTACCAGACCGAATCCTCTCGACACCCTGGGTGAGAAGAGACCTCCCCGCTTCCCTGGGTTTACTTCGATCGATTGCGATAGGCTTAAGCAGTCGCATGGACCACCCCCAAAAAGGTATATCGATAAGCTCCTTCTTGAGGATAGGAGAAACAGGGAATACCAGCTTATAGAACAAGATAGTCTCCCAGCTACTTTGGTGATTGGCTATAACGACGGCTGGGCTCTTGGGCAAATTCTCGCTACCGATAATGGTATATTTCACACCACAGCAAAGCCATAACCAAGCAAGAATAAAATCGCACCAAACCCCTGCAAAAACATGGCGCCCCTTGGGAGGCAAGATAGGGAAAAATAATATGAAGAAAACTGAAAGGACAATCGTAACGAGATAATAGCCGAGATAAAATAAAGCAGAGCGAACACGCAGAAACATGCTAGGAATCTTCCTCACGACTCAATATGCTGGATACGGCCGCAGACAAGTCGTCAAATACTGCTACACCGGTGGCATCCTCTGCTAACAAGGACTGCTCTGTGGCCATGCCTTTGCCGCTGCGCAGCAGGATTGGCCGACAGCCGTGCGCCAACGCCGCATGAATATCTTTTAAGCTATCACCCGCGAAATAACTTCCGCCAAGCAGGCAAGCAAATTCTTTTTCAATCTGCTGTAATAAACCAGTCTTGGGTTTTCTACACGAGCAGTTTGCGTCTGGGTGATGAGGACAATAAAAGATACCATCGATACTCCCCCCCGCCTGTTCAACCATAGAACAAAGATAATGATGAATGTCTGACAATCGCTCTTCATCGAAGTACCCACGCGCAATGCCGGATTGGTTTGTCGCGATAGCTACGGTGAATCCAGCAGCCGTTAATTCGGCGATTGCCTCGATGCTTCCAGCGATTGGCACAAACTCTTCAACAGATTTGATATAGTCGTCGGAGTCTTGATTGATAACGCCATCTCGATCGAGAACTATAATCTTCATGATCGCTCGCTTTGCCTAGGTAGAACTAACTAGTGTGTAGGTAAGAAATGTCCGCGGCTCGAAGAAATATGGCACGCAAGCTTTGTAGAAGAGCCAGGCGGTTGTTCTGCACAGCAATGTCATCGCACATAACTAACACCTCATCAAAAAACCTATCGACCGATTCCTTGAGCTGGGCTAATTCGGCCAGGCCAGAAGTGTAATCCCCGGATTCAAACAAAGGGGCCGTCTTTAACTCTTTAGCGCGAAGCAATTTAAATAATTGTTTCTCGGCATCTTCCTCGAATAGTTTCTCATCGATTTCTGCGGAAAGTGCTGATCCATCGACCTTGTCCAGCAAATTGGAGACGCGTTTATTTGCCGCGGCCAAGGCAGCGGACTCGTCCAGCTTCGCGAAATTGGAGACCGCCTGTACACGTTTCGCAAAATCGAGAGGTCGACGCGGCTTAAGCTCCATAACAGACTGAAAGACGCTGCTGGAAACGCCTTCATCGGAATACCAGCTTCTAAAGCGTTCTAACATAAATTCAAATATGCTATCCGCTGTCCCAGTAGCGACATCAATGCTATCGAAGCCCTCCAAGGACGCCTCTATACAAGCCATGAGATCCAGGTCGAGTCGATTCTCAACGAGGATACGCAACACACCCAGTGCTGAGCGCCGAAGCGCGAACGGATCCCTGGAGCCAGTGGGGGGCTGTCCTATGGCGAACAGGCCAACGATGGAGTCGAGCTTGTCAGCAACCGCCAGAATACTGCCGATCTCGCTGGAGGGCAGCTTATCTCCGGCGTACCGTGGCATGTACTGTTCGTTAATCGACGTCGCCACCTGTTCTGGCTCGCCATCATTTTTGGCATAGTAGGATCCCATCAGGCCTTGTAAGTCAGCGAATTCGCCAACCATGCTCGTTACCAAGTCGCACTTGGATAGCATAGCTGCCCGTTCGCTTAGTTCTTCGTCCTGACCTGTGCGTGCGGCAATAAATCTAGCCAGTTTAGCGACTCGCAAGCTGCGCTCGAACACCGTCCCCAGCTTCTCCTGAAACACAACTTTCTTCAGTTGATCCAGACGACTTTCCAAAGTCGTCTGCTGGTCCGTCTCAAAGAAAAATTTCGCATCCGCCAGTCGTGGACGAATTACCCTCTCATTCCCTTTAATAACTTGAGTCGGGTCAGTGCTACGGATATTACTAACCGTTACAAAGTACGGCAGCAGCTTTTCATTCTTGTCCACAAGATAGAAGCACTTCTGGTGAGATTTCATCGCGAGAATTAATGCTTCCGCTGGCACCTGCAGGAAAATTTCGTCAAATCTACCGGTTAACGCCACAGGAAATTCGACAAGGCTGGTAACTTCGTCGAGAAGCGCTTCATCAACAACAGTCCGTGCGTTGAGTTTTTCCCCTTCGGCCAGGATGGCTGCTCTTATTAATTCCTTGCGTCTGGAAAAATCCGCGATCACATTGCCAGGGTTCTCCAGCAGCTTCTCATAATCGCTCGGTTTATTGATCAAGATCTGATCAGGGTAGTGAAATCGGTGTCCATGGCTCGCCGCTGTGGAGTCGACTCCGAGGATAGTCGACGGGATGACTTCATCGCCGAGTAACAACACCAGCCAGTGAACGGGCCGCACGAATTCATAGCGCGATGCACCCCAGCGCATTCTCTTTGGAATAGGTAACTTAGCGAGTGCTGTATTGACAATCGCGGGCAACAATTCGCGCGTTTGATTTCCGGGCTGCGTAGAAGAGTAGGCGAGCTTTAGAACTCCCTCTTTCTCAGCTTTGCTTAGATCAGCTACCTCGACACCGCAAGACCTGGCAAAACCGCTCGCAGCTGGAGTTGGATTGCCTTGTTTATCGAAGGCTGTTTCTACGGCAGGACCAAACCTCTCGGTGAACCTGTCAGCCTGTTTCGTATCAAGCCCGGAGACGAGAACAGCCAATCGTCGTGGCGTGGCGAATGACTTCACCTCCCCATGATTGAGAGATTCTTTCTTCAGCCCGTCCACGACAGCCGCAAGAAATGAATTCGACAGCGTGAGCAAAGCCTTGGGAGGCAACTCTTCGGTACCTAGTTCGACCAGAAAATCTTGTTTTGACATGACTATTTTCCCAGAACTTCCTGACGGATGGCTTCGCTCGCCAGAGGAAAACCTAGCTGTTTACGACTCTCGAAATAGGCCTCGGCAACCGATCGCGCCAGCGTGCGAACGCGTAGAATAAAGCGTTGCCGCTCCGTAACCGAGATGGCATTGCGGGCGTCGAGTAAATTGAAATAGTGAGAAGCCTTAAGCACTTGCTCGTAGGCCGGGAGCGCTAGTTGAGTCTCTATAAGTAGCTCGCACTGCTTTTCGCAGTCATCGAAATTGCGAAACAGTGTGTCAGTATCAGCATGTTCGAAATTAAAGGCGGACATTTCTACTTCATTCTGTTTGAAGACATCACCGTAGGTGACTACACCATTTGGACCGTCTGTCCAGACGATGTCATAGATACTGTCTACGCCCTGCAGGTACATAGCGATTCGTTCGATCCCGTAGGTGATTTCGCCGCTCACCGGATAACACTCGAGACCGCCCACCTGTTGAAAATAGGTAAATTGAGTGACTTCCATGCCATTCAGCCAAACCTCCCAACCCAAGCCCCAGGCCCCCAGCGTTGGGGACTCCCAGTTATCTTCCACGAACCGTATATCGTGTATCGCCATGTCGATACCCAGAGAGCGTAGAGAGTCCAGGTACAACTCCTGGATGTTCTTTGGAGAGGGTTTTAAGATGACTTGAAACTGATAATAATGCTGCAGGCGATTGGGGTTCTCGCCATAACGACCGTCAGTAGGCCGGCGACAAGGCTGTACATAGGCTGTATTCCATGACTCGGGCCCGATGGCACGAAGAAATGTTGCCGGATGAAAGGTTCCTGCACCCACTTCCATATCGAGCGGCTGCATAATGACACAGCCCTGATCCGCCCAAAATTGCTGAAGGGCAAAAATAAGTCCCTGAAAGGTGCTACTGTCCGGATTCTTGTTCACGCTTTGGCCAATTTGCTTGGATAGAAGAGAATGGTCATGTAATTAAATGACTATGAAGTCAAAGGCTTGCAATTATCCTCGATTATCCGGAACTAATCTACCAGCACGCTGGATATGAATGCCATTGTCTTAACTGACGCTAGCAGATCGATTGTGTCGGCTAACAATATATGCTTCCATTTCCGATCGACTTACGCCCCTTATCCGACATAAAAGAGAAATAATAATCGCTACGTTTCAGTACTATCTTCTGCTCTGCTTCCTTACTGTCACGGCGAGGATGCCTTTGCGCCTTCTGTATTGGCTGGCCGCGGCCTGGGGAACGATACTCTTCCTGATACCCAACAGGGCTAGAGATACAACGCTCAAGAACCTGCACGCCTGTTTCCCTCAATTGAGAGATGCAGAAATATCCAGGCTCGCGCGAAGCAGCCTTATTAGCACGGCGAGCTCGGCGATGGAGATGGGCAAGTCATGGATGCTGCCGCTCGATGCGACCTTTTCCCTTATTGCGCAGACCGAGGGCATGGCGGAATTTCAGCGGGCAGTAGAGGCGCCGCAGGGCATCATCTTATTGGCCCCCCATCTGGGGAACTGGGAGATATTCGGGCTGTATGCGAGCCAGAATACCGAATCGACGTTCATGTATCAGCCGCCAAAGTTGCCTGCCCTGAATCGCTTGATACTGCAAACTCGATCTCGCGGAGGGCTGAAGATGGCACCCACGAACCGCAAAGGTGTCTCACAAGTCTTTGAGGCATTACAAAAAGGCGAGCTGGTAGGGATGCTGCCGGATCAGGTGCCAAGTGATGAAGGTGGAGAGTTCGCCGAATTCTTTGGCGAACCTGCATTGACGATGACGCTGGTAAGCAAGCTAGCCGCGCGCACGAAGGCGAAGGTCTTCTGCGGCATCGCCCAACGTCTGCCCAAAGGTGGAGGGTTTAAGTTGATTATTCGAGAGGCAGATCAGTCCATCTACGATGAAGACCTCTCTAAATCGCTGCGTGGATTGAACAAGACCATTGAAGAGTTCGTAGGCATGGCTGTTGAACAGTATCAGTGGGAATACAAACGCTTTCGCCGACGACCGGATGGTCTGAAGTTCTATTAGACCTAGAGCGCGGTAGATTTCACCGCGCCTGATTGTTAATAGCCACGCGAAAGCTTGGGCAGAACAGGCTCATCGCTTCCAGAACATCGGCGTAAACAAAACCAATAGCGTAAAAATCTCCAATCGCCCCAACAGCATCGCAAAACACAGTATCCATTTTGCCGTCACAGGAAGCTCACCGTAAGTTACCGCTACATTGGCAAGGCCAGGCCCGAGATTGTTTATGCAGGCGCCTACAGCACTGAAGGCGGTAATGATATCGAGCCCGGTTGCGAGCAGAGCAAGCAACATGACCATAAAGGCCATGACATAGACTGCGAAGAAACCCCAGACAGATTCTACGATGCGATCGGAGACTGGTCGCCCGCCCAGTTTGATTGGTATAACAGCGCGAGGATGAATAAGGCGCTGCACTTCCCTGATGCCTTGTTTAAAAATCAACAGTATGCGAATGACCTTCATGCCGCCGCCGGTAGAACCGGCACAGGCGCCAATGATGGCGGCATAGAGAAGCATATAAGGCAGAAATAGCGGCCAGGAATTAAAATCGGCAGTCGCGAAGCCGGTAGTCGTTGCCATGGATACGACTTGAAAGACGCCCTTTATCGCCGACTCAAACAGGCTGGAGTACACATCGGAAAAGTATAAGACAGAAACCGTTACTATGGACACACTAACTAAAATGAATGAGTAGAACTGAAATTCTGGATCATTCAGATAGTGGCTGATTTTCCTTTTCTGCCAGGCGGTGAAGTGCAGAGCAAAATTTACACCGGCAATAAACATGAAGATGATAGCGACGACCTCGATCGCCGGATTGTCAAAATAGCCCAGGCTCAGATCATGGGTGGAGAAGCCGCCGATGGCGACCGTAGTGAAGCTATGGCTAATTGCATCAAACAGGTCCATGCCAACGATCCAATAGGCAAGCGCGCAGACAACCGTTAGAGATAGATAAATATACCAGAGGGCTTTCGCCGTCTCGGCCAGGCGCGGCACCAGTTTATTGTCTTTCACCGGGCCAGGGCTCTCAGCGCGGTAGAGCTGCATGCCGCCGATGCCCAGCATTGGCAACAAGGCCATGGCTAGCACGATGATACCCATGCCACCGAGCCACTGTAGCTGCTGTCGATAGAATAGAATGGATTTCGGGAGTGTATCCAGGCCCGAAATCACCGTAGCACCAGTAGTTGTCAGGCCGGAAAGAGATTCAAACACCGCATCGGTAATGGATAGCTCTACCGCCGATGAGAACATAAATGGCAAGGAACCAGCGCTGCCTAATACCGCCCAGAACAGGGTAACCACCAGGAACCCATCGCGAAGACCGAGCTCGGTGCGCGATCGAATAGTCGATAACCACATTAGCAAACCAATGCCAAAAATGATGAAGAAGGAATTTAAAAACACAGGGGACATGCCATCATCGTAAAGAAACGAAACGATAAGCGGTGGCAGGTTAGCTAATACGCTGAATAGCATTAGCAAGATGCCAAGAATTTTTACGACGATAGAGGCGTGCATAGTTTTCTGCTTTTAGAAAAAGCTGAAGCCAACCTGGAACAAGCGTTCAACCTCGGGAATTCGTTTGCGATCGACCAGGAACAAGATAACGTGATCGTCCGTTTCAACAACGGTGTTGTCATGGGCAATCAGTACTTCATCGTTTCTGACAATAGCGCCAATGGTCGTACCTTGAGGTAGGTCGATGTCACGTATTGCCTGGCCTACAACTTTAGAGGAGGACTCATCACCGTGCGCGATCGCTTCCATCGCCTCGGCCGCTCCTCTGCGCAGGGAATGAACGTTGACCACATCGCCACGCCTGACATGAGCTAGCAGGCTGCCGATGGTTGCTTGCTGTGGCGAGATAGCGATATCTATGTCGCCGCCTTGTACGAGGTCCACGTAGGCCGAATTGTTTATTAGCGCCATGACTTTTTTCGCACCGAGTCGCTTCGCTAGTAGTGACGACATAATGTTCGCCTCATCATCGTTAGTCAGTGCCAGGAACACATCGGTGTCGGCGATGTTTTCTTCTATTAGAAGGTCGCGCTGTGAGGCTTCACCGTTTAACACAATCGCGTGATTCAGATTTTCCGAAATGAAGGTGCAGCGCTGCGGATCTCTCTCGATAATTTTCACCTGATAACGACTCTCCACGCTTTGTGCCAGACGCATGCCGATATTGCCACCGCCAGCGATAATTAATCGCTTGTACGGTCTATCCATACGCCGCAGTTCGCTCATGCAGGCCCGAATGTCTTTCTGAGCGGCCACAAAAAAGACCTCATCGTCTGCTTCGATTACGGTGGACCCTTCCGGAATTATCGGTCGGTCTTTACGGAAGATGGCAGCAACGCGAGTGTCTACCGATGGCATGTGTTGGCGCAACAGCCGAATTTCCTGACCAACCAATGGGCCACCATAGTAAGCTTTTACTGCCACCAGTTGCACCTTGCCGTCGGCGAAATCTAACACCTGTAGTGAGCCGGGAAGGTCCAGCAGGCGCTCGATATCGCTGGAGACGATTAGTTCGGGACTGATGACGGTGTCTACGGCAATCCCGTGTTGGCCGAACAGCTTGTCAGTTTCCAGATAGGAGGAGGCGCGTATGCGGCAGATCTTCTTCGGTGTTTGGAATAGTGAGTAGGCGACGCGACAGGCGACCATATTTATCTCATCGCTTTCGGTGACTGCGATGATCATGTCCGCATCTTGACCCCCCGCCCTCTCCAGAACATCAGGCAATGATGGATGGCCGACTACGGTGCCAATATCGATATGGTCTTTTAGTTCACGGAGTTTCTCGGAGTCTGCATCGACCACCGTTATGTCGTTGGCCTCATTCGCCAAAGTTTCGGCTAGAGTGCTGCCAACTTGATTGGCGCCGAGGATTATAATTTTCATGCTGGCCTTACACTATTAATCGGACGTACGATTCTCGAAATTCTACCCAAGCTCTTTTCGTAATAATGAGTAGAAGAAACCATCGGGGCCTAAACTTGAGCCGGGCAGAAGCTGCCTTCCGAATGCACATTCTACTCCCCAATCGGCTGTTATGGCTTCATGTTTAGCGCTATCCGTAGATTCGAGAAAGTGTCTGATGGTCTCCTCATTCTCCTGCCGCAGCAGAGAACAAGTCGTATAGAGCAACAGGCCTCCGGGTTTCAGGCAAGTCCAGAGCCTCGAAAGTAGTCTGTGCTGAACAGTGGTGAGCGCATCAATCTGATTGGCTGTTCTTAGTAGCTTGACATCAGGGTGTCGTCGAATTACACCCGTGGCTGAACAAGGCGCATCAAGCAGGATGCGATCGAACGGAGTCCCGTCCCACCAGGTATTGATATCGCTGGCATCGGCAGCCAATAAATGGGCGCCGAGCTGCAGCCTTTCCAGGTTCTCTCGAATCCGGTCGAGTTTGGCCTGGCTTATATCGATAGCGGTAAGCGGAGTTAGCAAGCGCTCACTTTCAAGCAAATGACAGGTCTTTCCCCCGGGCGCGGCACAGGCGTCGAGAACACGGAGCTCTGGCGCCAGTTGCAACAATGCAGGCACGAGTTGAGACGCCTCATCCTGCACGCTTACCAGACCTTCATCGAAGCCAGGTAGATCGATGACGGCTGTCGGTTTGTGCAAATACAGGGCCGAGTCTGTCAATTCGCCCGCCGTGGCATCGAATCCAGCAGCCTGCAATTTCTCAAGGTATTGCGCCCGCGTTCCCCTGGCGAGGTTAGTCCGCAGCGACATTGGTGGCCTCTGATTGCTGTTGTGAAATATTTCCCGCGCCTGCTCAGGCCACTGTTCGCTGATTTCGGATTCTAGCCAGGCGGGAAAGGCGAAGGCCGTGTTGCTATGCTCGACTTCTAGCTCTCGCTCCAATTCTTCCCTGCGCCGTTGATAGCCACGTAGCACGGCGTTCACCAAACCTTTTGCCCAAGGCTTTTTGAAAATCGTTACGGCGGATACCGTCTCATTGATCACGGCGTATTCGGCTACTTCGAGCTCACGTAGTTGGTACAGGGCGCAAATCATCAGACACTTGATATCAAGCTCCTGCTTCTTGAGTGGCTTGTTTAACAGAGCGTTGAGTAACGCTTCCAGGGCGAAGAACCAACGGCAGCAGCCATAACTGCTTTCCTGAATTAGAGCAAATTCTGGATGATCCTTGTGCTTGTTTAATTGGGTAGAGAGGGAGCCGCGATCGTTAAGCAGCGCACTGAGAATTTTGGCGACTATCGCCCTGCTATTGCTCATTGTTGCCGCGACTGGTCTGAAGAAAATTGCGCGCCTACCGCAAACAGATCAGGGCGGGAATTATTTATGTCTCGCACCGACGCGGGTTTCTTTCCTGGCAGCTGTACCTGACGTATTTCTAGTGCCCCGGATTGACAGCTCACAATAAACCCGTCTTTGTTCCTGCTAACTATCTGCCCGACTGGAGCACGGTGCGTTTCGGAAGATACCAACGCTTGAAGTATGCGCAGGCGCTGTTCGCCGAGAAGAGTATAGGCGGGGCTTCTGCCAATTCCCGTTCGAATCTGTCGATCGATTGCGTTGGCGCTGCTATTCCAATCGATGAACGCCTCCGACTTCGCCAGCTTAGCGGCGTAGCAGCTGTGGGCATCGTTCTGGGCAGTGGCGTTCTCTTGATACGCCGCTAACTGATCCAGTGTGCGCAACAAGGCCGTTTGGCCGGCTATTAGTAGCTTTTTCTCCAAATCGATACGGTTATCAGAGTCCAAAATCGGCACCGGTTCCTTATCTAACATAGCTCCGGTATCTAGACCTTCGTCCATCTGCATAATGGTGACACCCGTCACCTTATCGCCGGCTAATAGCGCGCGTTCGATCGGTGCTGCACCGCGCCAACGTGGCAGTAGAGAGGCGTGCACATTAAGACAACCCAGCTTGGGAATTTCGAGTATCGATTTTGGAAGGATAAGCCCATAAGCGACCACTATCAGTAAATCGATATCTAGCGCAGCCAGTGCTTCGCTCTCTTCGATTGGCTTGAGGCTTGAAGGCTGGAAAACGAGAAGCCTGTTCTCCAGTGCAATTTCCTTAACTGGGCTGGCTTGTAGTTTCTTGCCGCGTCCAGCAGGCCGATCTGGCTGCGTATACACGGCAACGACATGATGGCCTGCAGCCAATAAGGCCTGCAGTTGCGCAGCAGCGAAAGCAGGGGTCCCTGCAAAACAAAGGCGCAATTTATCCATTGGCTCAGGCAGACTTCTTGTGTTCTTTCTCGAGCTTACTGCGTATCCTCTCTCTCTTAAGAGTGCTCAGGTAGTCGACAAACAGTTTACCGTTGAGGTGGTCTATTTCATGCTGAATACAGGTTGCGAGCAGGCCTTCGGCAGCCGCCTCGAAGCTCTCCCCGGTTGCGCCCTGAGCGCTAATCCTCACTTTTCGCGGGCGGGAAACTGTCTCATAAAAGCCAGGCACGGAGAGGCAGCCCTCGTCGTATTCACAGAGCTCATCTTCAATTATTTTGAAATCGGGGTTAATAAATACTTGAGGTGCATCGCGATTTTCCGATACATCCATGACCAAGAGGCGTTTATGGACGTTAACCTGGGTAGCGGCAAGCCCTATGCCCTGAGCTTCGTACATCGTTTCGAGCATATCTTCGATCAAGACTTCGAGCTTTTCGTCGAAAACAGTAACGGGTTCGGCTATTTTTCTTAGTCTGGGATCGGGAAATTCCAGAATTTGCAAAATTGACATAGTCGGGAAGGCCTGCTGTAAATGTAATGCGCAGTATGTGAACTGCTTCTAGTGATAATTATAGCGTATTGCTAACATATCAACTCAACGCTTTTTAGCGCGGAATACCAAGAATGAGAAATCCCGGAATCAGACAACTGTTCGCTGCCTTGGCCTTAGGCATCGTGGCCTTGGGCACCTTGATGTCTGCAAGTGCGCAACCAGGCATGCTCGTTGAAGACTATCCCAGCAGCTATATCGTGCAAGAAAGCGACACGTTATGGGAAATTGCCAGCCAGTTTCTGCGAGATCCGGAACGTTGGCCGGAAATATGGCAGCCTGATGAATACCTCGACAACCCTGATCTGATCTACCCGGGCGATACCCTGAAACTGAGCCTATTGGGCGGAACGCCTCGGGTTTTCGTGCAACGCGGCGACAGAGATGTGGCTCGCGTATCGCCACGGGTTCGGGAAATGGCTCTGCAAAGCGCAATTCCGGCGATCCCGCTTGAGGTTATAGAGAACAGTTTTACGCGCAACCGCATCGTAAACGCCGCCGAATACGAGACTGCCCCGTATATCGTTGGGAATGTCGGGGGCAATTTGGTCATCGGTACCGGGGACGAGATCTATGTCCGTGGGTCGTTCCAGATTGGTAGAACTTCATACGAGATCTATCGTCTGGGTCGCACTTATTACGGTGATGGCATTCCGAGGAAGCGGGTCTTTGGCCTGATCAACGGCATTGACGAAGAAGTACTTGGTGTTGAGCTCGAATATCTGGGCTTCGCGAGCATCAGCGAGAATATTGCGCCAGATATGAGAAAACTTCTTGTGAACAATGGAACCAAGGAGATACGCGCTGGTGACCGCTTACTTATCAGAGAAGAATCCAGCATCAATGCAACTATATTCCCAACCGAGCCGGATGCCGAAGTGTCGGGCCGGATCATCGCCTTTCTCGGCGACGAAACCCTCGCCTCGCAGCTGGATACGGTGGTAATAGATCTGGGCCTGGCGGACAATATTAAAATCGGTGATATATTGTCAATTCAGAAGGAAGGCACTTCCATGACCGATGAGATTGCGCGCAATAAGCTGACTTTCCGCGAGAGAATGTGGACCCTGTTCGATCGGGACAATCTGCTAATTCCAGGTGAAGGCGTCGGCACGTTGCTGGTTTACAAAACCTTCGACAAGCTTAGCTATGCGGTTATCCTTTCCGGCACCGAACCGGTTGAGCTCAATAACGAAGTCGTTAACCCGTAAAATTGCGCGAAGCTGCCTTGTTTCTACTAGACTAGATTGTGTAGGCGGGCACGTATTTAAGAGAGCATAAGCAGTCCGGTAGCCTTAACTAGCCCCTTATTCCGACCCCGTTCAGGCTCTCAATGTTTCTTGCACCCACTCCATTGCTCACGGATGAACTATGGATCCCGTTATCTGTCTGCATTACCTCCACCTGCTGCACAGTAGAAAAATACCCGTGTATATCTTTTCCCGTCTGCTTGCCGAATTCGCAACGGTGGACGCGTTAATTACACTGCCGAAGACGCGCTTACAAACCTTGGGCTTTGCTGATGATCAGATCGATGTGTTGCAAAATCCGAGCGCCGAGATAGATTCAAAACCGCAGGTGGATAAGGCGTTGGAATGGTCAGTATCCGATCAGCATCATTTACTCTGTTTTGAGTCGAAACACTATCCCGGTATTCTTCGCGAGATCGACTCTGCGCCGCCACTATTGTTCGTCCGTGGCTCACTCGCTGCTCTAAGTGAGAGGCAGTTCGCTATGGTAGGCAGCCGTAGCGCTTCGATCTATGGCAAGAGAAATGCCTATTGGATGGCGCAGGAGCTGAGTAAGGCGGGCTTAATGATCACCAGTGGCCTGGCCGGGGGCATTGACACCAAGGCCCATGAGGGAGCGCTGAGCAGTGGCGGTCGCACCATCGCGGTGATAGGTACGGGAATAGATCGTTCCTACCCAGCTGGCAATAAGCAGCTCGCTGACCGTATAGCCGACAATGGCGCTCTGGTCTCAGAGTTTCCCCTTGGCACGCCCCCTTATGCGAGCAACTTCCCCAGAAGAAACCGGCTTATCAGTGGCATGGCTGAGGGCACCCTGGTGGTAGAGGCAACTATCAAGAGCGGCTCGTTGATCACGGCTCGCCTGGCGATGGAACAAAATCGAGACGTATTTGCTCTGCCGGGAGCCATTGGCAGCAGTGGCAGCCGTGGCTGTCACCATCTAATCAAGCAGGGCGCCAAACTGGTGGAACAGCCACGGGATATTCTCGACGAGCTCGGAATCGGCGATGGTTGCACCGAGCATGAAGACAGCAAAACCAAAGACAAACCAATACCCAGTAGCGAGAGCAGCCTGAGGTCCGCAGTTTTAGAGGCTGTAGATCGACAGGGCTGTCTATTTCAGTCGATTCTGCAAGAGTGCAGGCTGGAAACCCAGGAGCTCAGTTCCCAGCTGATAAAGCTCGAGGCCGACGGGTTAATTCACCAACAGGGAGGACGCTACTTCAGACAGGGCTAGCATTGGCGAATGGGTTAGCTTGGCCTGCCGAGCAAGTAGCTATGGCGTCATGGCTGGCGATGGAAAACGAGACCAGTAACGTTTACTGCGTCCAAGAGAATTGTGCAGATGCGCGCTCGATTTCTTGCATAGAGTTACGGTCTAGGGTAGTTTCCCCTTTCGCTAATTTCTAGGGTTTAATCATCATGAGCAGTACGTTCGTAGCCATTCTAATGGGGTCAGAAAACGACCTGACCATCATGCAATCTGCAGCAGATGTCTTGAAGCAACTGCAGATTAATTATGAAATAAAAATTACCTCCGCTCACCGAACTCCCAGTGTTACTCAAGCGTACATCACCGATGCACAGGAGCGAGGCTGTAAGGTGTTTATTTCAGGCGCCGGCCTGGCGGCGCACTTGGCAGGGGCTACCGCGGCACACACGACGGTTCCGGTCATCGGTGTGCCGATCGATTCGGGCCCACTCAGTGGCTTGGACGCATTGCTTTCCACCGTGCAGATGCCAGCGGGCATTCCCGTGGCAACCGTAGCGATCGGCAAAACAGGCGCCAAGAACGCGGCCTATCTTGCCGCACAGATCTTGGCCCTGAGCGATACGGAGCTGGCGAACAGAGTAAAGGCAGAACGCGTTGCGAACAGCGAGAAAGTGCAGGCACAAGACAAGGCATTGCAGGACTCTCTCAGTTAAGGGCTATTATATAGAACGGGCGCTCCTCGCTCGTCCGGTGATTGAGATTGAGCTGTGACGAAGCTAAACATCCAACTAGCTTGTCAGCATTTGGGGCGAGGTAATGTCATCGCCTATCCTACCGAGGCGGTGTGGGGCCTCGGCTGCGATCCGCAAAAGGAGGCCGCCGTAAACAAGATTCTTGCTCTGAAGAAGCGCCCGGTAGAGAAGGGATTGATCCTGGTCGCTGGGCAAATCAATCAATTTGAAGCGCTCCTCAGTAATTTAAGCAATACCCAGAGAAACACCCTTGAAGCTTCGTGGCCGGGCCATATTACCTGGTTGGTGCCAGACCCCGAGCAGCTCATCCCGGCCTGGATCAAAGGCAATCATCAATCAGTCGCGATCAGAGTGAGCGCGCATCCCGCGGTGCAACAGCTATGCGCGGCGTTTGATGGCCCGCTAGTCTCCACCTCGGCGAACGAGGCTGGCGAAGAAGAAATTAGATCTAGATTAATACTCGAACAGAAATTTGCAGCTAGTATTGATTACATCGTCGATGGTGAGCTTGGGCAGGCAGCCAAACCGTCGCAGATGAGAGACTTGCTCACCGGCGCGACCATCCGTTGAGACGTAGTCAGGCAATGATCGCAAGAGGGAATAACTTTGAGCACGATACAAGCAAACAGCGTTAAAGAATTTCTACTTCAGCTGCAATCCACTATTTGCAGCTCACTGGAGGCGCTCGATTCAGCTGCCGACTTTCAGACCGATAGTTGGGATAGGGAAGAAGGCGGATCTGGAATCAGCCGCGTCATCAGCGAAGGCGAAGTCTTTGAAAAGGGCGGTGTAAATTTTTCCCATGTGTTTGGTGATGCCATGCCAGCATCCGCCACCGCTACCAGACCCGAGCTAGCGGGCAGGGCTTGGCAGGCGATGGGGGTGTCTCTGGTAATTCACCCACGCAATCCTTTTGTGCCGACCTCCCATGCGAACTTCCGCATGTTTGTCGCCGACAAGGAAGGCGAGGAATCGGCATGGTGGTTTGGCGGCGGTTACGATCTAACACCTTACTATGGAATCGAAGAAGATTGCGTTCACTGGCACCAACAGGCGAAGAACGCCTGTCAGCCCTTCGGCGAAGAATACTACCCACGGTTCAAGCAGCAGTGCGATGAGTATTTTCAGATCAAACATCGACAAGAACCACGGGGAATAGGCGGCCTGTTCTATGATGATTTCAACGAACTCGGATTCGACAAGAGTTTCGAGTTTGTTAGATCAATGGCCAATAGTTACCTCCAAGCCTACCTCCCTATAGTACAAAAGCGCAAAGACAGCCCCTATACAGACCGGCATAAACAATTTCAGGAATATCGCCGCGGGCGCTATGCCGAATTCAATCTGGTCTACGACAGAGGCACACTGTTCGGTCTTCAATCTGGCGTTGGCAGGATTGAGTCGATACTCATGTCATTGCCTCCAGTCGCTCGATGGATCTACGATTGGCAGCCACAGCCAGGCAGCGAAGAAGAAAAGCTTACTACCGAGTTTCTGAAACCCCGGGAATGGGTGTAGTCTTTAAAAAAAGCAGTCACACAACAGTTAGCAGAGAAATTCCAACCGTGTCCAAATACGCCGTCCTTGGCAACCCCATTAGCCATAGCAAGTCGCCACAGATTCACGCACTGTTTGCCAAGCAGACTGGCCAGGACATGAGCTATGAGGCCATAGCTGTCGGAGAAAGCGAGTTCGAGACGTTTGTGCGGGATTTCTTCGACCAGGGTGGTAAAGGACTGAATGTGACGGTGCCGTTTAAACAGCTCGCCTTCGCGATGGCAGCGAGCTGCTCGCCGCGGGCCGAGCTTGCGAAAGCGGTAAATACGCTATTTCTGGATGATCAGAACAACATCTGCGGAGACAACACCGATGGCGTTGGGCTGGTAACAGACATCCAACAAAACAATGCGCTAGCGCTACGGGGCAAGAGAGTCCTGATCCTGGGTGCCGGTGGGGCGGTGCGTGGTGTCTTGGCTGCGCTTGTCCACGAGAATACGGCAGCGCTAACAGTAGTCAACCGAACCGTCGCCAAGGCAGAGCTTCTGGCGCAAGAATTTCGGTCGATGGCAGCAATCGAGACACTGTCATTTGATGCACTGCAGACAGCCGCAGACAAAGGTCGAAACTACGATCTGATCATCAATGGGACTTCATCCAGTCTACAAGGTGAGATGCCGTCTCTGGATTCGAAACTTCTGGCCGATAATTGTTGCTGCTATGACCTGATGTACGCAGCAGGCGACACGCCGTTTGTGCAATGGGCCAAACGCAGCGGGGCCAGATTGAGTATCGATGGCTTGGGTATGTTAGTAGAACAGGCTGCCGAGGCCTTCGCTCTGTGGCGCGGCGTTCGACCCGATACGGCTCCTGTAATTGCCGAGCTAAGAAAGTGAGAATGTCTCACTTTTCTCAGGACAAAAAAAAGCCGCATAAAGCGGCTTTTTTATCAAAGTAGAAGGAAGCTAGTGTGCCTCCCCTGCTTCGCCGTGTAGATCACTCGGGGTGAGCGCCACCGCATCGCGATCGTGCCCCATGTACTGATAGCGCGTGCCCGATGTATAGAAGCCTTCGACCGACATAAAGCCGATCAACAGCAGCAGCACAATGGGTGGCCCGAGAATAGTAAAGACTAGCGCCATCCTCTCCCAGACAACGTGCATGAAGATTGCAACGATAAAGCCAGCCTTCAATATCATGAAGAGTATAACCAGACTCCAGCGCATACCGCCCTGCACATTAAAGTAGTCGACCGCGTACGAGAAAGAACTCAGCACGAACAGAAGAATCCAAATTTTGTAGTAAATCCCTAGAGGATGTTGTTGACCTGCTTCAGATGACATCTCTGTCCCCTCTTACAATAAGTAGAAAAATGCGAAAATGAATACCCAAACAAGATCCACAAAGTGCCAATACAAACCGGCGATCTCCACAATCTCATAACCTTTCTTGTCGTAGTGGCCCTTCTTCACCTTAAAGGCAACGACTAACAAGTAAATAACACCAGCGCTTACGTGCAAACCGTGGAAGCCGGTGATCATAAAAAATACTGAACCAAACTGAGCCGCGCCAAAGGGGTTACCCCAGGGACGCACACCCTCCTCGAGGATAAGCTTGCTCCACTCGAAGGCCTGCATGCCGACGAAGGAGGCACCGAACGCAGCGGTCGCAACCATAAACCAGAAGGTCTTGACCTTATCTCTGCGATAACCAAAATTCACCGCCAGCGCCATGGTGCCCGAACTGGTAATCAATATAAAGGTCATGATCGCAATTAGTATCAGCGGGATTGGATCACCGCCAAATGAAAGCGCAAAAATCTCACTCTGTAACGGCCATGGCTCCGTGGTAGTCAACCGAACGTTGAGATAGCCTGTGAGAAAGCAAGTGAAGATAAAAGTATCACTCACGAGGAAGATCCACATCATGGCCTTGCCCCAAGGTACATGATAGGCCTGTTTATCAGCGCTCCAATCGTCGACTAAACCGTCAACTCCAGGCAATGCGCCCGATTCGCTTACTGCTGCATCACTCATTCTTATTTCCTATTAACGTTCTAATTAAATTCGATTTATTCTAATGCCTAATCACTAGGTGTTGGAAAGAATTGCAAACATAACCAACCATACAATAAGCAAGAAGTGCCAATACAACGTGCACAACTCAATGCTCAGGCGCACGTCTTCAGGCTTGCCACCCGACAACAACCGTATCGAACTCTTACTCCATACCCAAAGTCCGCCCAACAGGTGAACGATATGCAAACCGGTGAGTAGATAGAAGAAAGAATTAGCCGGGTTGGAAGTCATGAAATAACCAGCCGCCTGCAGACTTTCCCACGTAAGTATCTGTCCTGCGATGAATAGCAAGGCAAACACGCCACCACCGATGAAGGCGATGCTCAGGTTTTTCTGTTTCCCTGCGTTTGCTGTGTTTCTGGCCCATTGAAACAGGCCACTGCTGATCACTAGCAGGCCTGTGTTTAACCACAGTTGAGACGGCTCGGCCAGCGGGGTCCAATCCGGCAAAGACATCCGAATGACATAGCTAACAGCCAGCAGTGAAAATATTACCGAGGCAATCGTCAGGAAGAAACCTAAAGCGACGCGCTCCGGAGGAGACTCGAAAGCTCCCTCCGGGTTCAGTCCGCCGATTAGGCCCTTTCGTTCCCAGGACTTTTCGGTGAGTTGCTTAAATACGCTCATACATTGGCCTTTGATGTGTCGTGATCGGGATCGAAGTGTTGCTCATCTGCAGTCGGCTCAACACTCTCAGGCACATTCTGCGGGATGAAGTCTTCGTGTGCACCTGGCACGCTATAGTCGTAGGCCCAGCGGTAAACAGTCGGTAGCTCAGGGCCCCAGTTGCCATGTACAGGTGGAGTATCTGGCGTTTGCCATTCCAATGAAGCTGAGCCCCAAGGGTTTGGACCGGCTTTCTCTCCATTACGCAGGCTCCAGAAGATGTTGATGAAGAACAATAACTGCGTTGCGCCCACGAACAGAGCCGCATAGGTAATCACTGTGTTCAGATCCTGTGCAGACTCTGGAATAAAGTCTGTAGTACCCAGTGCGTAGTAACGACGTGGAACACCCAGGAAGCCGAGATAATGCATTGGCAGATAGATCGCGTAGGTACCCAAGAATGTACACCAGAAATGAACCTTGGCCATGCCCTCGTGGTACATGCGACCAGAAACCTTCGGAAACCAGTGATACAGTGCCGCGAAGATAACCAGAACCGGGGATACGCCCATTACCATATGGAAGTGAGCTACCACAAAGTAGGTGTCGGAAAGTGGCAAGTCGATAACCACGTTACCCAGGAACAGACCAGTCAGTCCGCCATGGATAAAGGTGAAGATAAATCCGATGGCGAAGTACATTGGTGCGTTCAGGCGGATGTCGCCTTCCCAAAGCGTAAGCACCCAGTTGTATACCTTCAGTGCTGTCGGCACCGCGATGATCAACGTGGTGGTGGCGAAGAAGAAGCCGAAGTAGGGGTGCATGCCACTGACGTACATGTGGTGCGCCCAAACAATGAAGCTCAAGCCGCCGATGGCGATGATCGCCCACACCATCATGCGATAGCCGAAGATGTTCTTGCGCGCGTGAGTAGAAAGCACATCGGATACCAGGCCGAATGCCGGAAGCGCCACGATGTACACCTCAGGGTGACCGAAGAACCAGAACAAATGCTGGAACAGGATTGGGCTACCGCCATTATGATCCAGTGGTGTGCCTGCTTCGATAACCGCCGGCATGAAAAAGCTAGTGCCGAGAAGCGTATCGAACAGCATCATGATCGCGGACACCAGCAGTGCCGGGAATGCGAACAGACCAAGAATTGTAGCGATGAAGATCCCCCAGACCGAGAGAGGAAGGCGCATCATGGTCAGGCCGCGGCAGCGAGACTGCAAGATTGTAGTCACGTAGTTCAGGCCACCCATGGTGAATGCGACGATGAATACGGCGAGTGACACCAGCATCAAGACGATGCCCATGTCATGGCCAGGTGTGCCAGCCATTGCGGTCTGCGGTGGATACAGCGTCCAGCCAGCTCCGGTGGGCCCGCCACCTACGAAGAAGCTCGCCATGAGAATCACCACCGACAGCGCGTAAACCCAGACACTTAGCATGTTCAGGAATGGGAACACCATGTCTCGAGCGCCGCACATAAGCGGAACCAGGTAGTTTCCAAAGCCGCCGAGTAGCAAGGCCGTGAGCATGTAAACAACCATGATCATGCCGTGCATAGTGACTGACTGGTAGTAAGAGTTCGGGTCGATCAGATCGAAAGTTTCTGGAAAACCCAACTGCATACGCATCAGTAGCGAGAGCACCAATGCAACAACACCTACAGCGATGGCAAGGCCACCGTACTGAATGGCAATAACCTTGTGATCTTGACTCCAAACATATTTAGTAACCCAACTATGTGGGTGATGCATTTCCAATTCGGAATCTTGATCAGCTAATGGTACGTAAGCCATTAAAACCTCCTAACTCTATAATCTTGTATCAGCCAGCTATGGCTAAATTCGTGAACTATCTAATCTAATTTTTTTGTAGCGGGCTATCTCAATGTATTGATATAAGCCGCCACGTCTTCAATTTCCTCGAGACCCGACATGGCAGTAGCCATACCAACCATCTGCTCACCGTAGTAATCATTTGGATGCAAGCCGCGGATACCCGCTCGGAAATTGCTGATCTGGGTAACGAAATACCAATCGCTCATACCGGCAAGCTTAGGTGCATCTGTGTACCAGGTGCCGTCGCCGTTATCGAGGTGACAGGCGGCGCAGTTGCGATCGTAAATGTCGTAGCCGTTCGCTACATCACCAGTCACAGTGGGTGTGGCAGGCGTGTCAGGCAAGGATGCGATATAGGCAGCCATATTACGTATGGCAGTGTCGTCAGCGAGCATATTCGCCATCGGCGCCATTGCCTGGCCAGCCGTGTCGCCTTCACCGCCGCGAACGCCGGTTTTGAAATACTTCAGTTGTCTTTCGATGTACCAATCCTGCTGCCCGGCCAACTTGGGCCCGTTCAGTGCCTGGTTGCCCTCGCCCTGGGCGCCGTGGCAAGCGGCACAAACTGCATACTGTGCCTGTCCGGCGGCTGGGTTTGCAGCGACCATATTCTGAGTTTCTGCGAAGGTAGGCTGTGCCGCAAGCCAGGCGTCATATTCGGCTTGCGTCTCAATGACAACGGCGCCGCGCATGATGAAGTGGCCAATGCCACAGAGTTCTTCACACATGATGTCGTAGCGGCCGGCCTTGTTTGGCTCGAACCAGAGGTAAGAAACGAGACCGGGAACCAGGTCCATCTTGACGCGGAATTGCGGAACCGTGAAGTTGTGCAGCACGTCGTTGGAGCGCAGCAAGGCTTTCACAGGCTTGTCCAAGGGCAGGTGCATCTCGGGCGCAAGAACGATGATGTCGTCCTGACCATTCGGATCGGCGGCATTTACGCCAAACGGATTGGATTCGGTTACCAGCTGCGTGTCGGCTGTACCCATGATGCCGTCGGCACCGGGATAGCGGAACGCCCACTGCCATTGCTGGCCCATGGCTTCGAACTCGGTAGCATCATCGGGGACGGTGACGAAGCTGGCCCATACAAACAGGCCCGGTGCGAGCATCGCGATAACACCGACCGTTGTGATCGCCGAAAGCCACACTTCAAGCTTATGGTTTTCAGGTTCATAAACGGCTTTGTGGCCATCTTTCTGCCGGAATTTGTACACGCAGTAGGCCAGGAACAGGTTCAAGACGATAAATGCAAAGCCGGTTACCCAGAAAGTAACATTGATTGTGAAATCTATTGATCCCCAGTCCGCTGCAATATCAGTAAACCACCAAGGGCTGGCAAAATGGAAAATGATAGATCCAATTACCAGCAAGAAAATAACGACCGCTAAAGCCATAAACCCGCCTTCCTTCTAAAAAATTACAAACGTAACCCAAGCCGCGTGACAGAAAAAAGCTGCCCAACGTTAGGGGAAATTAGTTTTAGTGTTCATGCGCTCCAGAGGCACAAGGATTGAAGCTAGATATTGCCAGAACTTTTTAGGCGGGCCTGGACAATGAGTGGTCTCATTGTGCAATCCCGAAGGAAAGTTCTGACTCGCTGCTATCCTTGAAAATTATTATTATCTGGATGGGGCAGTTTCCTATCTTGAAGCCTCGGAAATAACCCGGATTTCAAAGATTTTTCGCACACCTCACGCGCACCGGAATGCTATAGAATATTGGTATTCACTGCAAGTCAAACAGGGCCTAAAACGCCCTAAAACCTGCGCAATATCAAGCATTTTTGACACCTTCCTGTCAGTGTCGAAACTACAGCGGCCATTTGTCCTGTTTCTATCTAAATATTGCATAAAATATTGCACAAACAGCAGCCGGAGGAGGCGGCAATCGTCTTGAGATTAACCGCTAAACATGGTTGAATGCCCGCGCTCCGAACGAGGGGCTGAAGAATGCAACAAAGTATCTGTTATAGTCTGCCCCCAGACCCATTCAATAACGCGAAAGTTGACCCGTGAACGAAATAGCTTCAAAACTTACTAGCAGTAGCTGGCGTGATTTCTACGAGATGTGTAAGCCTCGTGTCGTCATGCTGATGATTCTGACTTCTCTGGTCGGCATGTTCCTCGCTGTACCCGGCATGGTTCCACTCGACATTCTACTATTAGGTAATCTGGGCATTGCCCTGGTGGCGGCATCCGGCGCGGTGGTAAACCACCTGATCGACCGCAAGATCGACATTATTATGAAGCGCACCCATAACCGACCGGTGGCGCAGGGTCGTGTGGAACCGAAGCAGGCCGCGGTCTTTGCGATCGTAATCGGTGTCGCAGGCATGGCAATACTGCTGTTGTGGGTCAATCCATTGAGTGCCTGGCTAACACTGGCCTCATTCGTTGGCTACGCCTTCATCTACACCGGCTACCTGAAGCACGCGACACCCCAGAACATCGTAATTGGCGGGCTCTCCGGAGCGATGCCACCTCTGCTCGGATGGTCGGCTGTGACCGGCAGCATCGATGCTGGTGCGCTAATCCTCGTTCTGATCATCTTCGCCTGGACCCCTCCCCATTTCTGGGCTCTGGCTATTCACCGCAAGGATGAATACGCGAAATCCGGCGTCCCCATGTTGCCAGTCACTCACGGTGAGCACGTAACCAAGATACACATCATCGTTTATACGCTGATGCTGGTCGTAGTGAGTGTCTTCCCATTCTTTTCCGGGATGAGCGGCTTGCTCTACCTGCTCTCGGCGCTGGCTCTTGGCGCTGGTTTTATCGTCTGGTCGGGGTTGCTGATGTTTAAGCCCAAGCCCAGCACCGCAATGGATACCTTCCGCTATTCGATCATCTACCTGGCGCTGCTGTTTATCGCTCTGGTGGTAGATCACTACCTGATTTAATTCAGCTCGCGACATGCAAATAACCGGGATTAGAAAGTCGGCTCTGATTGCCTTCCTGGCCGTTGATGCACTCATCGTCGTTGTTCTGGTTATCCTTTTTCAGCTGCGCGGCGACCGTCAGAGCGAAGCACAGTTGCGTGAGATTGGGGTTACCATCTACCCCGAAGCCAGAGGCCTGAGTGATTTTCGCTTGCTCGATCAGGACGGAGAGTTTTTTACTAAATCTGATTTTCAAGGGCATTGGAACCTCGTCTTCTTCGGCTTCACCCATTGCCCCGACATCTGTCCTCTCACCATGGCTGAACTGAGACAGTTCTATGAGGGTCTGGATTTTGATCAAGTCGAAAAACCTCGAGTCTTTCTGGTAACCGTGGACCCACGCCGAGACAACCCTGAGTCGATGGCAGCTTATCTGCAGAACTACCATGCAGATTTTATCGGATTGAGTGGAGACCCGGCTCAGATAGCGCAGTTGGCCTCGGAGCTGTATGTGACTTATAGCGAAACCACCAGCGAAACGCAGAATGTGATGTCTCACGATCATGAGACTTCGCCAGTCGAGAGCCCTGCCGCCGATGAGCCCTACTTGATACAACACAGCGGCCATATCGCTGTAATAAATCCGCAGGGCGACTACTATGCCGTAATGCGAGCCCCGCACCGTGATCGGGACTTGACGACGGCCTATCGTAAATTGGCAAGATAGAGCGCGTCTAGACTCTAGTTTTTAGAATGCCCGGATAAAAATAGAAAGCCAGAAAGATAAGTGTTGCTACAACGACAATCGACGGGCCCACCGGCACATCGAAATAGAACGCCGAAACAAGCCCCAGTATCACTGAAACTACTCCGATCAAGCTCGCTTTAACCGCCATTTGCTCAGGGGTAGTCGCCATGGAGCGCGCAGCAGCGGGAGGGATAATAAGCAAGGAGGTGATCAACAATACACCGACGATCTTCATCGAAACGGCGATAGTCAATGCAATGAGCATAACGAGTATCAGGTTCAAGCGATTTACGTTTGCGCCTTCAATTTCCGCTATTTCCGCGTGAACAGTGATTGATACAAAATCGTTCCAAAACCAGAAAAGCACTATCGAGACTAACGCTACAACGAGAAGTATCCAGATCAAATCGGCGTTGCCTATTGTGAGTAAAGCGCCGAACAGATAAGCCTCCAGGTCGACCCTGACAGAATCGGCTAATGCTAATACCACGACACCAAGCGCGAGACTGCTGTGTGCAAGTATGCCCAATAGAGCGTCGGTAGAAACCGAGGGGCGACGATCGAGAATGGTCAGAATAAAGGCAAAAAGCAGACAACTAATGATGATACTCAGTTGTGGATTGCTGCCGCTAATCAATCCCAATGCGATTCCGAGTAAGGCCGAGTGTGCGAGCGTATCACCGAAATAAGACATCCGGCGCCATACGATAAATGAGCCTAGAGGCCCGGCTATAAGCGCCAAAGAAATACCCGCCGCCAGTGCGTAGAGTACAAAATCCGTGGTGAGGAAAAGCGCCATCGATTCAATCATGGTGATGCTCTTGTACATCGCCGCCTATGTTGTGCTCATGGTCGTGATGATGGGTATACACGGCGAGATCCTGAGCGGCGCTGACACCAAACAGGCTCAGATAGGCCGGGTCATTACTCACGTGCTCGGGTTTGCCGTGGCAGCAGATGTGGTGGTTCAGACAGATCACTTCATCGGTGGAAGACATGACCAGATGCAGGTCGTGGGAGATCATCAATACGCCACAGCCCTGCCGGTCGCTAATCTCACTGATGAGCCGATAGAGTTCCGCCTGACCCGCCAGATCTACGCCCTGGGCCGGCTCGTCGAGAATCAGCAATTCCGGCTCCCGCAGCAGAGCGCGGGCCAGCAAGACTCGCTGTAACTCGCCGCCGGAGATTTCCGCCAGTTGCTGCTGCCCGAGGTGGGCTATCTTCAGCTGTTCCAGAGTGGCGGACAGAAGCCCGCGATCGCGGCGATTGGCTAGCTTGAGAAAACGATTAACCGTCAGCGGCAAAGTCGGTTCGACGTGTACTCGCTGCGGCATATAGCCAATGCGCAAGGCAGACCGGTGATAGATAGTGCCAGCGTCCGCTTGCAGCAAGCCGAGCGCTATCCGCACCAGAGTGGTCTTTCCCGCGCCATTAGGGCCGATCAGAGTGACGATCTGCCCCTCTTCAATGGTCAGACTTATGTGCTCGAGGATGTTTTTATCCAGGAAGTTTTTATCGATCGACTTCAGCGCCAATAAAACTCGCGAAGAATCTTCATTAGCACAGGAGCTATTGGCTGACTTGCTGTCGGTATCGGCTATGTTCATTCGAATGACTGCTAGCAGCCCCTGCTATCTCACTAAAAGACGATGTTGCCTTCCCGCTCTGCTAGCAGCTACGTGCTTAGGCGCTTAGGAGGAGGCAGGACAATGGTATATCATAGCATCGTTGTCAAACTTTCCACGGGCCGCGAGGCCTTCTGAACTCTCTAGGTCCGCTTTAATTAGTCCAATGCTTAAATCTATTCTGACAGTGCTATTTGTTGCCCTGCTTAGCTCCGCGAGCCGAGCAGATGTCGATATCGTCACCACCATCAAACCCCTGCAGTTGATCGCTCAGGCAGTGGTCCGCGATCATGGCCGTGTTTCTGCGATCCTGGATCCGCGCCAATCCCCGCACCACTTCACGATGTCGCCATCTGATCGCATTGCGCTCGCGCAAGCCGACATGGCAATGTGGGTCGGGCCGCTACTCGAAACTTTTCTTGCAGATTTTATCCGGCAGACAGCCATCAAGGCAAAGACGATAACCGTTATCGACACCCCCAATCTGCAATTGCATAATCTTGAAGGTGGCCAATTGGATGCGCATCTGTGGCTGAATAGCGCAAACGCTGTGAGCATCGCCGCTGCCGTAATGGAGCGTGTGGTGGAACTGGACCCAGCTAACGCGGCGGAGTATCGCAGAAACCTGGACGACTTCAGTGCACAGATTGCATTGATAGATACGCAGACAGCGCAGCGATTCCGACAACCCCCGAATACGCGCTACGGGGTTTATCATAACGCCTATCAATATTTCGAGCGTCAGTTTGGCCTCGCGCATGATATGGCCATATTGCAAGACCCGGAAGTACAGCCCAGTATTCGCCAGATCGTACAGCTGCGGAATCAAATAGAAAAACTGGAGCCGGGCTGCCTGCTACTGGAATTTGATTCGAGCCGAGAATTGCTTAACACCGTTCTGAATGGTCGCAAGCCTAACTTGATTACAGTGGATTTGTTAGGAAGCAGTATTAATTCAGCAGAGAACGGCTATGCCGAGTTCATTACCAACCTTGCCGATGATTTTTATCGCTGTCTCTACCAATAGCAAGCGCGATAAAAAGGTGGATTAAAAAAATAGTATAGAAGGAAAGAAAGTTGGCCGAAGTCAAACAACTCATTCTCGTCGATGGATCGTCCTATCTGTTCCGGGCATTTCACGCCCTGCCGCCACTGGTCAGCAGCAAGGGCCAGCCAACGGGAGCGGTTAAGGGTGTAATCAATATGATTCGCAGCCTGATCAAGAACTATGAGGATAGCAACATCGCGATCGTGTTCGATGCCAAGGGCAAAACCTTTCGCAGTGAAATCTACAAAGAGTACAAGGCAACTCGCCCTCCTATGCCAGATGAGCTGCGCTCGCAGATCGAACCGATACACCAGATAGTTGCAGCCATGGGGCTGCCACTTCTCATAGTCAGCGACGTAGAGGCGGATGATGTTATCGGTACGCTAGCGCAACAAGCGACCGAGCAGGGCATATCCACGCTAATCTCCACCGGTGATAAAGACCTCGCGCAATTGGTTAACGATAAAGTCACACTCATCAACACCATGACGAACGAGGTACTCGACACTGAGTCCGTGGTAAACAAATTCGGTGTGGCTCCAGATAGAATCATCGACTATCTCGCATTGATGGGAGACAAGTCGGACAATATTCCAGGAGTGCCCAGCGTCGGCCCGAAGACGGCGGTAAAGTGGCTGCAGGAACATGGCTCTATGGAAGGCATCATCGAAAATGCCGACACAGTAGGCGGCAAAATTGGCGAGAAACTGCGCGAAAACATAGACCAATTGCGGCTGTCTTATGAGCTGGCGACGATTAAAATGGATGTCGAGCTCGACGTCAAAATAGCCGAACTAGTAGCCGGAGAAGAGGACCAACAGAAGTTACATGAACTGTTCTGTGAAATGGAGTTCAAGTCATGGATTAAAGAGTTGGAAGAACAAGGCGTCACTGGCTCGCCGAAAACCCAAAAGGATGCGGGCAAAGATGAGGGCGACAAAGAGGTCGATGTTTCAGTCGCCGATAAAGACATAGACTATCAGTTAGTTACTAGTAGCAAAGACTTCGATAGCCTGCTCGAGATGATTTTTGCGGCGCCGCAATTCAGCATTTCACTGGAAACGCTTGGCGATCATTTCCTCGACCAGAAAATTCTGGGAGTCGCAGTCTGTGTCGAGAAGGGTAAAGCTGCCTACATACCTTTTCTTCATTGCTATGACGACGTTCCCTCACAGCTCGATGTTTCAGAATGCCTTGCGAAGCTGAAACCAATTCTGCAGAACCCGTTGGTTACCAAGGTAGGCTTCGATTTAAAACATGTGAGCCATGTACTTAAGAATTACGGTATCGATCTTCGCCCGCTAAAGAATGACGTGCATCTCGCCTCTTATGTCGCCAATTCGATTGCCACCAAACATCAGCTGCCCGATATCGCTCGAAATTATCTCGCCCTGGCGCCTATCGACATCGACAGCCTACTCGGTAAAGGCCGCAACAAGCTGAGCAAGGATCAGGTGGCACTCGGTGATTTTGCGGCTTATGCGGCACAGAAGGCGGATCACATACTGCGTTTATCAGCGCTACTCGAACAGACTCTACGCAGCAATGGCCACCTGCTAGGGTTGTATCAGTACTATGAATTGCCGCTGATCGAAGTATTGTGCACGGTGGAGAGAAACGGCATACGAGTAGATGCAACGACGCTCGCGAAACAAAGCAAGCAACTTGGCAAGCAATTAGAAAAATTAAAGCTGCAGGTATTCGAGATCGCCGGTGAGGAATTCAACATAGGTTCACCGAAACAGCTGCAAACAATATTCTATGAAAAGCTGGCCTTGCCGGTATTGAAGAAAACCAAAACAGGACAGCCTTCAACCGCCGAGCCAGTCTTGCAGGAGCTGGCGCAAGAATTTGAGCTGCCGCGACTCATTCTGGAACAACGCTCATTGAGTAAGTTGAAATCCACTTACACGGATAAACTGCCCTTAGAGATAAACAAGCATACAGGAAGAATCCATTCCTCATTCCAGCAGGCAGTCGCTGCCACCGGTCGACTGTCCTCTACCGACCCCAATCTACAGAATATTCCCATCCGCACGGCGCAGGGACGCCGAGTCAGACAGGCATTCATCTGCGACCCGGGTAATAAACTCCTGGCCGCAGACTATTCTCAGGTTGAGCTGCGAATAATGGCGCATCTGTCGCAGGACGCAGGTTTGCTCAGCGCATTCTCCAGTGCCGAAGATGTCCACCGAGCGACGGCGGCCGATGTATTTGGTGTCGCCCTGGACGCTGTGAGTCCAGAGCAACGCCGCAGCGCGAAGGCAATTAATTTTGGATTGATCTATGGCATGTCGGCTTTCGGACTCGCGAACCAGTTGAACATCAGTCGCGGTGAGGCCGCCAGGTATGTCGAGCGCTACTTCGAGAAATACCCCGGCGTCAGAAAGTACATGGATGAGACGCAGGCGTTGGCCGATGAGAAGGGTTATGTAGAAACGCTGTTCGGCCGACGTCTCTATCTGCCGGACATTCATGCAGGCAACGGCATGCTCCGCAAGGCGGCGCAGCGAACGGCGATCAATGCGCCGATGCAGGGCACGGCGGCCGATATTATCAAGCGCGCGATGATCGACATCGATCATTGGCTCGCGATGGGCGAACTCGACGCGCGAATGCTTTTACAGGTTCACGATGAGCTGGTCTTCGAGGTGAGTGAGAAAGATCTGGCGCTGCTGGCAGAGGGAGTAAAGTTTCGCATGACATCGGCGGCGGCGCTCGATGTGCCCCTCGTTGTCGATATTGGCGTCGGAGACAATTGGGACGAGGCGCACTAGCCAGTAGTAATGGGCGCAGTCTGTGTCCTTTATTTACTTGTTCGTTATGCAGCAACGTCTATGAACTCGACACTAGGAGGCTGCTGGGACTTCCTCTCCGTTGTCTCGTAAACTCTATATGAAACTCAATGGCTTCTCGGATTAACTGGATTACTTCTTCTCTGGATTCGCCAGCGGCAATACACCCTGGCAAATCTGGCACATGTGCTCCGAAGCTCTGAGCACCTTGCTCTATTACAACTGCGTATTTCATGTTTGAGTCCTCAATTTTTCAATCCTGACTGTTTCAAAATGGCGTTTAGTGTTCCAGGAGGTGTATCAACACTAGGCTTGCCGCATCCGGCGCCGTAGGCGCGCAGTTGTTGTGATTGTTAGTCGGTTTTTCGGTGTTGCGAAGTGATAGCATATATGCAACCATTTGCCAAATGAACAATTTCATTGTTGTAGATACCAGCGTGCTGATCAATGCTGTGCTTGGACCTGCAGGCCCGGCCAGAGAGTTGATCCGCCGATGCCTCCAAAGGCACTACAACCTTCTGATTAGTAATACTTTGTTCCTGGAATATGAGGATGTTACAAACCGGCCCCATATCCTTGATCAATGCTCGTTAGCACCAAGCGAGCTACGAGAGCTGTTAAATGCATATTACAGTGCTTGTGAATGGATACCCATTTACTATTTGTGGCGTCCTAACTTGCTTGATGAGGGCGACAATTTTTTGATAGAGCTCGCCGTCGCTGGTAATGCCTATTGTGTCGTTACCAACAACGTCAAAGATCTCAGGAGATCTGAGCTGCTGTTTCCTGACTTGCGCGTAATGACACCAGAACAATTTTTAAGAGGATGATTCCATGGCCACATTAACGATCAGGCTACCCGACGATAAGCATAATCGATTGAAGGCGCTGGCTCGTCGCAAAAAGATGAGCGTCAATAAACTCATCGAAGAAATTTCCACTCAGACCCTTGCCGAGTTTGACAGTGAAACCCGATTCCGAACCCTTGCCGCTTCAGGTGATGCCAAACGCGGCTTGGAGCTGTTGGACAGGCTCGATGCTGCAGTGATCGGCAACCAACGCACGTAATAATATGAGCAGGTTGCGAAACCTAAGCGTGTGAAAAAATGACCGCAGGCCATTCACAAGCTGGAATGTAGCGACCTGCTTCCTTTTTGATTTGTTCGTTATGCAGCAGATTCATGCTCGATTTCCCAGCTTGGAAATACCAGCACTGCTGGATGACAGCGAAGCGCTCTAGCTAAGACCTTAGCACGCTCAACGCCAAGCTTAACTCTGTCGTTCTCGATTGCCGAGATGGTCGACTGGGGTATTCCAGAAAGATTAGCCAGTTCATTCTGGCTCAACTCTTGAAGCTCTCGTAAAACCTTTACAGATTCTCCAACAGAAACTTCAATATTACTCTTTGCGACTCTATAGTCATTCATGTTACTTCCTCCGATAATCATGGGGTGTAACGTGCTCTACCTGAACTAAGACTCTATCCTTCTCGACCTTGTAGATGACTCGATACTGAATATTTAGTCTTGAGGATCGAGAGCCTTTCCACTTCCCAGACAAGGACTCATCGTGGAACCCCTTAATCGTACGGAGCCCAATTGGTCCAGAAATCGCAACGATATCTTTCCATTTTTCGTAGCGCTTTAATACATCAACAGGCGCTGAAGATAGACTTTTCGAAACTCGTTTATGTTCGTAGATAGTCCACATATCATATTTAGTATATATACTAAATATGATATGTCAATACTAAGGTAGGAATGGCACTGTCTACGCTGGATAACACGCTCTTCGAGCTACTCGCCAGGAGTTTCCTCAGCGATTTCAAGCTCTGAGTCATCGACAGTATCTGAGGCCGCTAACCAGTCGCTGAGTTTATTTCTTGCCTCGTCAACGCCCACGTTCTTCGTTGAGGAAAACAATTGCGCCGACAAATTGCTCATCTCGGCAAGCTCCTTGCGCACAGCCAAGAGTGTGTTCTGCGCCGCTCCTCGCGTTAGCTTGTCCGACTTGGTCAACAGGATATGCAGGGGAAGATCGGACAGCACTGCCCAGTCGATCATCATGCGATCGAATTCCTTCAGCGGATGGCGGATGTCACTTAACAGGATCAAGCCAACCAGCGCCTCGCGCTCACGCAGGTACAGCTCCAGTTCGCGCTGCCATTTATCCTTTACCTTAAGCGGCACCTTGGCGAAGCCATAACCAGGCAGGTCTACCAGGTGTCGATCCTCGCCGAGGGCGAAGAAATTGATGAGCTGTGTTCGTCCCGGCGTCTTGCTGATGCGAGCGAGGCGAGACTGGCCGGTGATGGTGTTGATGGCGCTGGATTTCCCCGCATTCGAGCGGCCGGCAAAGGCGACTTCAGCGATGCTATCATCTGGGCATGCCTTCAGCGTGGCGGCACTTGTTACGAATTGGGCCTGATTAAAATTCATGGTCTGGCATTGCCTCAAAAGTCCTCTGTCTCACTGGCCGGGCTGGGGATCTGACGTGAGTCGGCTTTCTATCGTCCTACTTTCGCCCTATCTTCCTACTTTCGCCCTACTATCGCCCAATCGTCCTATCGTTGAAATCGAGGATAAATAGAGTCGCTGCACAAATTACGTTATAATTCGCGGCCGCGATTTATTGACCCGATTGCCCGAATCGCTTCAGCTGTCCTAGGCAGCGAGCTGCCATAGCGGCGCATCGGAGCAGATGAGACGAGAATGGCCGCGGTGAGGACACTGGTTGGGATCGCTAGTTTATCTGAATTTGTAGGAAGTGACCGGGAAAACCCATGAAGAAAATTGTAATAGCAGTACTTTCAGCCGCTTTTGTAGGCCTACTACCCAATCTGGTTCTGGCCCAGGGCGATGCCGCCGCAGGCCAGACCAAGTCAGCCCTGTGCGCTACTTGTCACGGTGCAGATGGCAACAGCCAGCTGGCTATAAATCCGAAGCTGGCGGGTCAGAATGCGAGCTATATGGTTAAGCAGCTGCAGGATTTCAAATCTGGTGCCCGAGCTGGCGTAACTATGGCTGCCATGGTGCTCTCGCTAAGCGAGCAGGATATGGAAGACATCGCGGCGTGGTACGCCTCGCAGGAACCTACGCTGCTAGGTGCGGACCCTGAGGCAATCGAATTAGCCGAAAGATTGTACCGTGCCGGTAATTCAGAGATTTCGGTAGCGGCTTGTTCAGCCTGCCACTCACCCACAGGGCAAGGCAATGCGCCGGCCGGGTTTCCGGCACTTAGCGGTCAGCACCCGGAATATACACTGCAGCAATTGAAGGATTTCAGGTCCGGAGTGCGGGCAAATGACGGCAGCGCGATGATGCGCACAGTCGTTGAGCGCCTCACAGACAAGGAGCTAGAGGCGCTGGCCAGCTACGTTTCTGGCCTTAATTAAGGCGCTATTAAGGCGCTGCATTAAAGAATGCGCTAAACCGGTCAACTATTGCTACCAATGCGATGGCGGGACTAAAGGCGCTATGATACTGTTTTCAAGGCCACTAGGGTTTCGCTGTTAGTTCGCTGTTAGTTCGCTGTTAGTTCGCTGTTAGAGAGCTCGCTGTTAGAGAATTTCCCGCTAGCCAGGGCCCTACACGGCTAAAGCGGTCCTATTTGAACGAATTGAAAGTCGAAGAGACGGAGTTAAATGATGAAGCGATCAATGCAGGTTTTAACCTTTGTTCTGCTAATGCCACTGGCATTTGCCAGCTTTGCTCAGATCGAAAGGTTCGTAGCGGGCACGCATTACACTGAACTAAAGGCGCCGGTTAACACCAATGACCCCAGCAAGGTCGAGGTTCTGGAGGTGTTCTGGTACGGCTGCTCCCACTGTTTCAGATTTGAGCCACTTATCGCCAATTGGGAAGCGACTATGCCCGCAGACGTTGATTTTGGGCGCTTTCCAGCCATGTGGAACGGTCTGATGGAAGTGCATGCCCAGGTTTACTACGCGGCTGAGGCCATGGACGTACTCGATAGAGTGCACGAACCTGTCTTCAACGCGATCAACCTCGAGGGAAACCGGCTGCAGAACGAAGCGCAGATCGGTGCCCTATTTGCCAAGCAAGGCGTCAACGAAGAGGAGTTCAAGAAAGCCTTTAACTCATTCTCGGTTCGCACCAAGGTGAATCAGGCGAAGCAGCGCATGCAGGCCTACGAGATTCGCAGTACACCGAATATGATCGTTAACGGCAAATACCTCATCACCACCGGTGAGAGTGTACGTACTCAGGCAGATATGCTCGAAGTTGTTGATTTTCTTGTAGAAAAAGAACGGCAGCAGCTCTCAAGCGCCGGCGAATAAGGCCGCGCTAGAAGGTAATAGAAGGCCATCTGGGCTAGCTCAGGGTGGCCTTTTTTATGGCTGCTTTTTAGCACAACCCGCACCCCTGCCGAATAGCCGAATTCTGTGTCTATTCTGCAGCCCGCCCCCAAGCCCAGCGATGCCTGATATCCGGCGAGCTATGCTGTAAAACTATTTTGCCGATACAGGAGTCTTACCTCAGAGATTTGAAGTTATTCAATAGTTTAGCAATAGTTTAGCAATAGTTTAGCCGCGGAATCAGTGCGCGAAGTAAGTGCCCCGCAACAACAGCAATTCGACGGATAAAACCTTCTGGAAAGTAAAAGCACTATGTCCAGCTTTGCAATCGACAACTCGCAGTGGCGAGAACAGCTTACTGCCTATCTTCCGGCGCCGCTGCGAACCTTGATGCTGGGCGCGTCCGGGCGCGATCTGCTGAAGAAGGTCGATACCACCTTTCTGCTTCTGAATGACAAAATTATCCATCTGGAGAGCAACAAGTCTGAGAAACTGGAAGGGCTTGATGCGCGCGCCATAGGGACGGCTTGTGCGCAGTTACTCGCCGCGCTCTCGGCAGAGCAGCGCAAAGAGAGTTCCGCGTTACTCCTGCTGCCAGCGAATTTCTTCGTAGCGACGAAGACGACCATGCCAGGAGTTGCGAAAGATAATCTCGTTGCTGCACTAAAAATTCAGGCAGATAGCATCCTGCCGAGCCTCGAGGCGAGCCTCGCCGTGGCTATAAACCCACAATCGGCAAACGAGGGCGAAGAACATCTCGCCCTGTGGATGGCCCAAGCGAAGCTATCGGAATTTTTCGACGCCTTTGCAGAGCAAGGAATCTTCCTCGCTGCGATAAAGCCGCGCTTCCTCAACGGACACGCCGAGCAGGCTAGTACCGAGAGCACAAGAATCCTCGATATCGATGCGAGCACTGAAACCTGCGCGGTGATTGAAAACAATATCCTGAAGTCCCTGCTTCATGTTCCAAAAGAAGATCTACAGCAGGAAGTCTTTCTAAAGCAGTGGCAAGAAAAGCTGGCAGAAGAATCGTCAGCTAGCGTTGTTGAGCTCAATGACCAGACCGATTATTCCTCCAGCCTGGCGGCTCAGGCAAACCAGGATTATTGTTTCTTCCCCCGTGGCGCACTCAATGCCTCGCGAAGAACGGCGCAAGGGAAACAATATATTGCAGCCGCCGCTGCTGTAGCCGCGCTGCTCCTTCTGGCCGCGCTGCCCTTCATTGCACAATCAATAGAATTCAGATCACTTGCATCCACCTTGCAGATGCAAAGAGCGATGGCGAGTGATGCACGTCAGGATCAGGCCGCCGTTGTCAGTTTCGAGAATGAATGGGGGCTGGTAAGCGATTTTCCCGAACAGAGAATCGGTGACGCCATGTTTACATTACAGAATATTTTAAGGCCCGACACGCTGACCTCGCTCGAGGTCTCGGACGGTCTGATGAAGATACAGGGTAGTAGCAATGAGCCTCAGGCCATATTACAACGGTTAGAACAAGACCCGATGTTCACCGAAGTCGTGTTCTCCAGAGCGACAAACAATAGCAGGTACTATATCGACCTGCGCCTGAGCACCGTGAACTTTGAAGGCTACATGGTTAGATACTTTCCGGATGAGTAGCCGTTACAACAAGAAGGCGATAGAGAAG